>NZ_JARVTC010000013.1:0-658696 GCF_030208875.1 Pseudarthrobacter sp. MEB009 | reverse complement strand
TCGGCTCCGTCATCCTGCTGGCCCTGCTCCTGCCCTACACCTCCTACCAGGCAGGGGTCAGCCCGTTCGTGACGTTCTTCGGCTCCATCGGCATCGAAGGCGTGGACGTCATCATGAACCTCGTGGTCCTCACCGCAGCCCTGTCCTCACTGAACGCCGGGCTCTACTCCACCGGCCGGATCCTGCGCTCCATGTCCGTGAACGGCTCCGCCCCCAAGTTCGCCTCCCGCATGAACAAAGCCGGCGTCCCCTACGGCGGCATCGCGATCACCGCCGCCGTGTCCCTGCTCGGGGTCCCGCTGAACTACCTCGTCCCGGCCGACGCCTTCGAAATCGTCCTCAACGTCGCCTCCGTAGGCATCATCATGACCTGGGCCACCATCGTCCTCTGCCAGATCCAACTCAAACGCTGGGCCGACAAAGGCTGGCTGGAACGGCCCAGCTTCCGCATGTTCGGCGCCCCCTACACCGGCTACCTCTCCCTGCTCTTCCTCGTCGGCGTGCTGGTGATGGTGTTCATCGACTCCCCCCTGACCATGCTCGTCACCGGCATCGCCTCAGCACTCATGGTGGCCGGCTGGTTCGCCTGCCGCAAACGCATCCGCGAAATCGCCGAAACCCGCAAGGGCTACACCGGCACCGCCCCCGTCATCGCCAACCCGGCGGCAGACACCTTCAAGAGATAGCCGGCAGGGCGTACGACGGCGGCACCCGGGTTCCGGAATGATCCGAACCCAGGTGCCGCCGTCGTGGTTTAACGCCTGCCGCGGCTCACTTGGCTGGCTTCACCACCATCGCCGAGCCGCCGCCCCGCCTGGCAGGCTCGGCCACGGCCAGCACACCGCCTGATGGCAGGAACTCAATGGCGGTGGCGGCGCCGATCTCCGCCGCCGAACTGCCTGGCGGGCCGGCAGCCGTGAACTTATGGCCGAACGGGGCCAGGCCCGGGCCGTACCTGTCGATAAAGCCCTGTTCCGCGCTCACCGACGCCGTGTTCCGCTGGGCGGCACGGGGTGCGGCCACGGCGTCGAGGAGGCCCATCTTGAGATCGATCCTGTTGATCAGGGTCTGCAGGACAGTGGTGATGATGGTGGAACCGCCCGGTGAGCCAAGGGCCAGGAACGGCTTGCCATCCCTGAGCACGATGGTGGGCGACATGGACGACCGCGGACGCTTGCTCGGCTGGATCCGGTTGGGATCTTCCTCATCAAAGACGGTGGAGAAGTCGGTGAGTTCGTTGTTCAACAGGAAGCCCCGGCCCGGAACCACAATCCCGGACCCGCCGGTCTGCTCAATGGTCAGGGTGTACTCCACCACGTTGCCCCACTTGTCGGACACCGTGAGGTTGGTGGTGGAGATGTTCTCCGTATCAGTGTCATTGGCCAACGGGACCGGCGGTGTGGTGCAGGCGCCGTCGTAGGACAAAACATTGCCCGGTTGCACGGGTTTGACGGCGGCCTGGAGCGGATTGAGCTGGCAGGCGCGTTCCTTGCCGAAGACCGGGTTGAGGAGCGCTGCGGTGGGAACCGGCACAAAGGCGGGATCGCCCACATACTCGGCGCGGTCCGCAAACGCGAGCGCGCTTGCCTCCAGGTAATGGTGCAGGACTGACGGCCGGGCTTGTGCAGTGGCCGGCAAATCGAAGCCGGACAGGATGTTCAGCGCCTCACCCACCGTGGTGCCGCCGCTGCTGGAGGGTGCCATGCCGTGGACGTCATAGCCGCGGTAGCTCACCTTGGTGGCTGCCTGGTCAATTGCCCGGTAGTTGGCCAGGTCCGCCACCGTCATGGAGCCTGGCGGAACCGGCAGCTCCGTGTCGGCAGCTTTGGGTGGGGCCTGGACCGTGGCCGCAATCTCCCCGGCGAGCGGGCCGGTGTAGAAGGCGCCGGTTCCCTGCCGGGACAGCAGCCGGTACGTCTCCGCGAGGTCCTTGTTCCTGAACACCGACCCCACCACCGGAAGCTGTCCGCCCGGAAGGAACAGCTCTGCAGTGGCAGGGAACGCTTCAAAGCGGGCCTGGTTGTCCTCGGTCTGCTTGCGGAAGGTGCCGTCGACGACGAAGCCCCGGGTGGCCACCTTGATGGCGGGCTTCAGGGCCTCGGCCAGGCTGACGGTGCCCCAGCGCTCCAGCGCACGTTCCCAGGTGGCGGGCGTTCCGGGCACACCCACCGAAACGCCGCTGGTCACCAGGTCCGGGCTGAAGGTGTAGGGCCCGCCGGTGGCCGGATTGATGAACGCGTCACTGCGGATCCCCGCGGGCGCAGTCTCCCGGCCGTCGATGGTGCCCACCTTCCCGGTGGCCGCGTCATAAAACACAAAGTAGCCGCCGCCGCCAACACCGGCGCTGTACGGCTCCGTGACGCCCAGCGTCGCTGCTGCCGCAACCGCCGCGTCGGCCGCGTTGCCCCCTTTGCGGAGGACCTCGATGGCCGCCGCGGACGCTTCGGGATCTACGGTGCTGACGGCACCGCCGGATCCGGTGGCGGTGGCGCTCCGGTCCGTTTGCCGGGGATCGGCAGCGGCCGGCGTCATGATGGCACCTGTGGTTACGCTCATTGCCAGCACAGCCGTAATGGCTGCGGCCCGGCGTCCCGGATGTGGCATGGTTGCTCCTAACGGGGTGGGTGAGGTGCGCCACACCTTACTCCCGCGCCACGTTCAGTTCAACGACGAACCTCCCGGAGGAACAGCATGACCAACTGGCGGATCAGGGATTTCCACTCTGCTGACCTGGACGGCATCCTGCACCTGTGGGAGACCCTCAAGGCCCACAACGTGGAGCCGGTGTACGCCCTGTCCGAGGTCCTGGCCTCCTGCGAAAAGGACCATGCCGTGGTGGCGGTACAGGGCGAACAGGTGGTGGGTGCCGCGGTGGGCCGCGCTGCGCACGACCAGGGCTGGATCGTTTTCCTGGCCACCCTGCCCGAATACCGCGGGCGGGGCATCGGCACCTCCCTGCTTGCCGCCGTCGAGAACCGGATGGCGCCCCACGGGCTCAACAAGCTGTCGGCGTTGATGCCCGAATCCGAAACCCGCGTGGAAGCATTCCTGAGCCGCGGCTTCGCATTAAAGAAGAACCTGCGCTATTTCGAGCGGACCATTCCGGTGCAGCGGCAGGAACTTGGCGCCCTGGGCCAGCTGGGCGGCCGCATCCTGGCCCGGGACCTCTGGGAGAACGTCGCCGGCATGCGCAAGGAAAAGGAACTACTCGAACGCAGGCTGGTGCTGCCGTTGGCCGAGGCTGACCTGGCGGACGAGTTCGGTGTGGTGCCGCCGCGCGCAGTGGTCCTCTTCGGCCCGCCCGGCACGGGCAAAACCACGTTTGCCAAGGCCATCGCGTCCCGGCTGGAGTGGCCGTTTGTGGAGGTCTTCCCGTCCCGGCTGGCCGCCGATCCCCAGGGCCTGGCTGGCGCCCTGCGGGAGACTTTCCTCGAAATCGCGGAGCTGGAACACGCCGTGGTGTTCATCGACGAGGTGGAGGAGATCGCCTCGCAGCGTTCCGGCGAGCCCCCCTCGCCCCTGCAGGGCGTCACCAACGAGCTCCTGAAGATCATCCCGGCCTTCCGCGAACAGCCCGGCCGGCTGCTGGTGTGCGCCACCAACTTCATCCGGGCCCTGGACACGGCGTTCCTGCGGCATGGGCGGTTCGACTACGTCATCCCCATCGGGCTGCCCGACCGGCAGGCGCGCACTGCCATGTGGCAGCGCTTCATCCCGGCCGCAGTGGTGGACACCGTGGACGTGGAGCTGCTGGTGGAACGCACGGAGGGCTTCTCACCGGCGGACATCGAATACGCTGCCCGCAGCGCCTCCCAGCGGGCACTGGAAAAAGCAGTGTACGACGACGGCGGGCTGGCAACCGGTGGCGGCGCGGCCGCCCGGGCGGCAGTACGCCGTGGTCCAGCCACCCAGGATTACCTGGACGCCATCGGGGACACCCGCACCACCGTCAGCGCCGAGGTACACGAGGACTTTCTGGTCGACATCAACGCTTTGGGACGGGTCTGACCCGGCTATCTTTGAACCATGTCTTCAAACCCCCTCCGGCACGCCCTTTCCCGCATGGGTGGCCGTGATCCGCACGAGCAGCACCGGGCCGCCACACCTCTGGAACTTTTCTTTGACCTGACCTTCGTCATTGCCTTTGGCGTGGCCGGAAGCCAGCTGGCCCATGAGGTGGCGGAGGGCAAATTCGTACCCGGCCTGCTGGGGTTTTCCTTCGCCATGTTTGCGGTGATCTGGGCGTGGATCAACTTCACCTGGTTCGCCAGCGCCTACGACACCGACGACTGGATCTTCCGGGTGGTGACCATGGTGCAGATCGTGGGTGTCCTCATCCTGACCATGGGCATCGAGCCGATGTTCCACTCGCTGGTGGAAGGCGAGCATGTGGAGAACCGCGTGATGGTGGCCGGATACGTGCTGATGCGGCTGGCGCTGGTGGCCCAGTGGCTCCGGGCCGCCCGGCAGGACCCTGCCCGCCGGGAAACGTGCCTGCGCTACGCGAAGTACCTGGCAATAGTTCAGGTGGGGTGGATCGCCCTATTGCTGGTGGAGACGGACGTGGCCACCACCTTTATGCTGACCATCCCGCTGGTTGTGCTGGAAATGGCCACCCCGTACGCGGCGGAACGGAAAAGCCGGACACCCTGGCACGCCCACCACATCGCTGAACGCTACGGCCTGCTGGCCATCATTGCGCTGGGCGAATGCCTGATCGGCGCCATCGAAACGCTCCGGGCCATTGTGGCAACCAACGGCTGGAGCATGGACGCCGCCCTGGTGGGCTTCGGCAGCACAGCACTGGCCTTCGGAATGTGGTGGGTCTACTTTATGCTTCCGGCCGGCCGCGCCCTGCACGTCCGCAGGCACCGCTCCTACCTCTTCGGCTACGGCCACATCCCCATCTTCGCCGCCATCGCCGCGGCCGGCGCAGGCCTCCACGTGGCTGCCTACTACATCAACCACGAGGCACACGTTGATGCCGCGGTGGTCATTGCCAGCATTGCCATCCCGGTTGCCGTGTTCAAGACTGCCCTGACGTGGCTCTACAGCGTCATGATGAAAAGCGCCGACAAAACCATCCTGGCCGTGACCGCGGGCGTGCTGGTGTTGCTCGCCGCCAGCATTGGCATGGCTGCAGCGGGAGTACCGGTCACCCTGTGCCTGCTGCTGATTGTCCTGGCCCTCGCCGGTTCCGTGGCAGTTGATGAGTTGCGGGCTTCAGGCCGCATCCACGCCGCCCTGGAAAAGCTGGAGGCGGAGGCTACCGCTCCCCGTCCGCGATAGGATTTCCGTCCGCGTCCAGGTGCGGGCCCGCCTGGTCGTAGGACAGGTTTTCGTAGTCCGTGGCGTCTTCCTCATCCAGGCGGTCGTCCAGCTCTTCAAGCAGCCACGGGTTGACCCGGGCCAGGATCAGGCGGATGTCTTCTGTTGGCACCGCGGCGTACAGGACGGGCCGGGCATCCAGGTACTTGGTGACCGGGGGCTTGTCCGGCCATTTGTCAGCAAGCGCCTTGACCCGTTCCGGCAACGAGTTGTGGGCGTTGTCGGCGATCTTGACCAGGGCCGCGTCGGGGTCCCCGGCGATGTCGCGGATCACCGCTGCGTAGTCGTCCGGGTCGTCGTGCAGCCGCGTGGTGACGCGTTCGACGATGTTGACGGCCCGTTCCGGTACCCCCATTTCCAGCAGCGCCTGACGGGTGACGGGGGTGTCCTCGGCAATGTCGTGCAGGTACCCCGCGATCCGGATGTCGTCGTCGAAATCCGCCAAGGCGTCCCCCACCGCCAGGACGTGCTCCCGGTAGGGCCGCTTGAGCTTGTCCTTCTGCCGGTTGTGCGCCACCTCCGCCAGAACCCTGGCGGTGTCGACGGTAAAGCGGGGCATGGACTCTTCGGGCTGTTGGTCTTGCATGGAACCAGCCTATGGGACGGGGCTACTGCTTGCCGTACTTGCGGTGCACAGCCTGCTTGCTCACACCCAGGCACACGGCAATCGCCTCCCAGGACAGGCCCGCCTGCCGAGCGTTCCGGACCAGCGATGACTCCGTCCTGTTGACTTCCTTCCGCAACTCGGCCACGGCGTTCAACGCCGCCGCCGGCCCCATCCCGTCCATTGATCCGACCAATGTCTTCATCCGGTCCACCTCCATACCGTCAACATTAGTTGACGGACGCGGCATCGTCAACCAAGGTTGACGGAGGGCGGACCCTGTGGCCGCCAGATCCACGGCTGCCGGGACAGGCGGTCCGGATCAAAGGCCCCCAGGGCGTTGCCCAGCGGCCCCGGTGGCAGCTCCAGGGAGGACAGGATGGAGTCCCGCACGGAATCCGCGGGGACGCCGCCGGCCGCCAGGTCCGTCAGGGTCACAGCACCGTCGCGCTTGGCCAGCCGCACTCCCTGGCCATTGAGCACCAAGGGGACATGGACATATTCCGGAACGGGAATATTCAAGAGGGACGCGAGGTAGGCCTGGCGCGGAGTTGATGGGAGCAGGTCGTCGCCGCGGACCACTTGGTCGATCCCCTGCTCGGCATCGTCCACAACCACTGCCAGGTTATAGGCGGTGACGCCGTCATTGCGGCGCAGGACAAAGTCGTCCACGACGCCGGTAAAGTCCCCGTGCAGCCGGTCGTGGACCATGATGGCCGAAACTCCGGCGCGCAACCTGATGGCAGCCGGGCGCATGGCGCGCTTTTCGGCCCGCTCAGGGCCCATAAGGTTCCGACAGGTGCCCGGATAGGCGCCCTGCGGCGCGTGCGGCGCAGACGGCGCCTCCTGGATTTCCCGCCGGGTGCAAAAACACTCATACGTCAGTCCAGCCGCCTCAAGTCCATCCAGGGCAGCAGCATAAAGCGCTCCGCGGTCCGTTTGCCGGACTGCAGCGCCGTCCCAGGTCAGTCCCACGGCAGCCAGATCCCTCAACTGCGCCGCTTCGGACCCCGCCCGGGCCCGGTCCAGGTCCTCCACGCGCAGCAGGAACTTCCGGCCCGTGGACCTGGCGAAAAGCCAGGCCAGGACTGCCGTGCGCAGGTTGCCCACATGCAGGTCACCCGAAGGGCTGGGAGCAAAGCGGCCGGCGGAATCCATGGTTCAAGCCTATGCGGAAGGGCATCGCCGGTCCGCACAGGCTGCGCAGCCGCGTTCCCGCTGCATAGCCCCATCTCGACCGCACAGCCGCACCTCGACCGCACAGCACAAGGGCCCCTCAGCTACCGATGCTCCGGTGACCGGACGTCGGTGGCTCAGGGGCCCTTGCCGTGGGCGGCGCGGAGAGACGATGCGTGAACAAGAGTCAATCAGCGGGCGGCCTCCTTGCGGGAAGCGGATCCAGCGCGTCCGGGTGGTGTGTGCCGGAAGGCCGTCAGCCTGCGGGTTTGGCGGTAGCCGCTGCCCTGTTGCCACTATTTCAGCAAGAGACCTACAGTTGGTGCAAGAGGCTGGCTTATCCTTGATCAGATTGACCAATAAGCACACAGTCGACCGGCAGGAGTTGAACAGATTGCAGGAACTTGATGCAACGGACCGGCGGATCCTCCGGGCCCTGGATGCTGACCCGCGGGTTCCCATCATGGTGCTGGCACAGAAACTGGGCCTGGCGCGCGGCACGGTGCAGTCCCGGCTGGAGCGCATGGGCGCTTCCGGCGCGCTGCGGCCCAACAGCAGCCGCGTCCTTCCGGGGGCGCTGGGGCGCGGGGTGGCGGCCGCCGTGAGCGCAGAGCTGGACCAGAGCCACCTGAACGAAGCCATCGACGCCCTGCGCAGGATCCCGGAGGTCCTGGAATGCCACGCGCCCGCCGGGGACACAGACCTGCTGATCCGTGTGGTGGCCACCAGCCCTGACGATCTCTACCGGGTATCGGAGGAAATCCGACTGTGCCCGGGCATTGTGCGCACCTCCACCAGCATGTTCCTGCGCGAAGTCATTCCCTACCGCACCACCGGGCTGCTGGCGGACTGAGCGCGGGGACGGGGACATCTCCCCATCGCCGCCTGCCCCCATCCCGGTTAAGCTTGCACGGAACATCCAATCGGGGGTAGGCATGACGGGCACTTTCTACGGCGGCGACGTGGCGCAGCTCCGGCGACTCGCCAGGGACCTCGCGGGTGGAGCGACCCGGCTCGAGGCCCTGTGCCGGCAGCTCAGCACCACTGTGGGCACCGGCGCCTGGAAAGGCCGCGACGGCGACCGCTTCCGCAGCGACTGGACGGGAACGCATGTAAAGCTGCTGCGCTCCGCCACGGCCGGACTGGAAGCAGCGGCCAAGGCCGTCCTGGCCAACGCCGATGAGCAGGAGAAGGCCAGCACCGGCGGGAACGGCGGATCCGGCGGCCCGCAGGGAACCGGCCCAGCCGACGCCAAGGCGCAGGAGCTGACCAACACCCTGGCGGCCATGACGCCCGCCGAACGGCAGGCCTACCTGCAGAGCCAGGAATTCCGGGACTGGGCCTTGGCCAACCCCGCTGCAGCGAAAGCTGCCATGGATGCTGCCGCCGATTCGGGCCTGATCTCCAAAAACTCGCCGGAGTACGCCGCGTTCCTCAGCGACTACTGGAACCACCAGGCAATGCTGGACATGGGCATCGACCCTGCCAGCTGGGACACCGCCCTGGGCACCGAACCGAACTGGGAAACCATCAGGAGCGTCTACGACTTCTACGGGCAGGCCTACCTGGCCAACCCGGACCTGCAATGGGCGGGAATGGCCAACATGATCGGCCCTTCCTTCGCCGGCGGATTCCGGGACATGGCGATGCTGCGCGACCTGGCCCAACAGATCGCGGACAACCCGGTCTCGGACATCCCGCTGCCCATCCTGGATCAGATCGAGGACCTCGCGGGGATGACCGACGAGGAGATCCGCTTTTATGAAACCAGCATGCTGGACATGAACAAGGAAATCTTCCTGGACCAGGCCCGGCAGCACCAGGCCTACCTGGACGGCGGACTGGCCGAGATCAACCGGCTCCGCGATTCCGGCGCCATCGATCCAGGCACCGCCGCGGCCTGGGCAGACATCGATTCCGGTGATCCAGGCCGCGTCCAGGAAGGAAACACCTCCCTGCTCTACCGCGAGCAAAACGAGATCATCGCCGATGACTACGACGCCATGAGCAACCATCCCGGTGGGGAAGCCGTGACCTACCTGGTGACCCTGGCCGGCGAACCGTCCATCCCCGGCGCCCGGAGCTATCCCGAGGTCTTCCCGTACACCTTCAGCGTGGAGAGCCCTGGAACGCAGAAAATCCCCTTCACCAACTGGGACAACCCCACCCAGTTCCGCACCGACTTCACCACGGGCTTCCCGGACGGCAACATTGCCAACGCCGACCAGCGCTGGGAGCTGATCCGCCATGACACCCTCCCCGCCTACCAGGACCTGCTGGCCACGGATCCGGACCGGGCCGCGCAGATCATCGGCTCGGACTTCGATGACCGGGTGGAGCAGTACCGGCCCATCAACAACATCCCAGGCATCATGGACCGGTTTGTGGACGGCTTCGGGGCGGAGGTCCACCAATGACGGCCACCCGCACAACCGGAGCCCGGCCGCACCGGCGAGGCACCGCCGTCGTCCGCCTGCTCCTGCCCGTACTGGCACTTGGCCTGACGCTGGGCGGCTGCCAGGCCGCTCCACCCACCTCCACCGACCCGACCTCACAGGGGAGCACCGTGACAACCTCAGAATTCTCCACCCTCGACGCCGCCGGCGTGGCCACCATCCGCGAGTCGAAGGCCGCGCGGCTGGACATGAGCTCCGGCCGGCTGGAAAAATCGGCCGTCAACGTCACGGACGACAGTTACGGCCCGGAGATCAACACCCGCGACGCCGGGAAAATCAGCCTGTCCATCACGGCGCCCAACGGGGAGGTCTCCGGCGAAACGGACCGGATCCGCTTCAACACCACCGGCAGCCGCCCCGACTTCAGCGAGGTCACCTACTTCCTCACGGCGGACTCGGCAGCCGACTACTTCAGCCTGGTCCGCGATGGGGTCCGGCGCTACGGCATCGACAGCGGCTCGGCGGAGCGGTGGATCAGCAGCGCCGAGGCTGCCCCGGATGCCAAAAGCGACTTCTCCCTGACATCCGGAAACGCCACGGGGCTGGAAATCACCTACGACCTCAGGTACGACGGCGGCGCAGGCACCAGGGTGATCATCGTCCACGTCCTGCCGGCAGGCTGAGCCCGTCCCGGCAGCTGCCTAGACCGGCGGCCCGGCGTTGGATTTGAGGTTCTTCATCACCAGCGTGGAAGTCAGCCGCTCCACGCCCGGCAGGGACGTCAGTTCAGCATCGTAGAACCGCTGGTATGCCGGCAGGTCGGCCGCGATGACCTTCAACAGGTAGTCCGGCGAACCAAAGAGCCGCTGGGCCTCCACCACGTTGGGGTTTGCTGCCACCCGGCTCTCGAAGATCTCCATGGTGGCCCGGTCCACTTGGCGGAGGGTGACAAACACAATCGCTTCGAACCCCAGGCCCACAGCGGCCGGGTCCACGTCCGCCTTGTAACCGCGGATCACACCTGAGCGCTCCAGGTCACGGAGCCGGCGGTGGCACGGCGCCACGGTCAGGCCCACCTTCGCGGCCAGCGCCGTGGCCGTCATCCGGCCATCCTCCTGCAGGTGGCGCAAAATATTCCTGTCAATATGGTCAATCACGCAATAAGCGTACTGTCGCGGCGTCCATCAGGGCTAAAACCGGACAGCACTTATGGCGCGATCTTTCCTAAAGTTTCTCCTGTGAACCCCCAACTGTTTCTTGCGTTTGTGCTGGTGGCTGCCGCCCTGGCCTGCACCCCCGGCGTGGACTGGGCCTACTCCATCACGGCCGGCCTGCGGCAGCGCAGCTTTGTCCCCGCGGTGGCCGGGCTGTGCAGCGGATATGTCCTGCACACCGTCCTGCTGGTGGCCGGCCTCGCGGTGGTGCTGACCGGCATGCCCGGTGTGCTGGCCTGGCTGACCCTGGCCGGCGCCGGCTACCTGATCTGGCTGGGCGCCGGCACCATCAGGTCCTGGCGCGGTGCGAGCTTCGCAGCGGCGGACGCCGGCGGCGGTACCAGGCTGCGGACATTCCTGCAGGGCATGGGCACCAGCGGCATCAACCCCAAGGGACTGCTCTTCTACGTGGCACTGGTGCCGCAGTTTGTCAGCGCAGACGCCGCCTTGCCCGTCCCGGTGCAGTCCGGGGTGCTGGGCATGACCTTTGTCCTCCTGGCCGGACTGGTGTACACGGCGGTGGCGCTGCTCTCGCGAACGCTGCTGCACAGCAGGCCCGGGGCCGCCAGGGTGGTGACCCTGACCAGCGGGATCATCATGCTGGTGCTGGGTTCGGTACTCGTGGCCGAACAGGTCCTGCCGCTGGCCGCAGGACTTTAGTCCCCCGTATCGCCGCCCAGCCGTTCCCATTCCTGCTTCCAGATCCGGCGGGAATCCTGGTCGCGCCGGATCCGTTCCTGCTCGTCGATGTCCCGCCGGCCTGGCGTTTCGGAGGGTTTCCGCAACCATTCCCTGGGGGACATCCCGCGGCGGCTGATTTCGATGACCAGCGCTGCGCGGTCCGCCATGGCATCGTTGCGAAGGACCATGGCCGTGCCCCGCCGCCGCAGGACTTCGGAGATGGCGTCCTGGGCCTCGTCCAGCCAGCCCTCCCGGCGCAGGGCCCGGGCCCGCACCAGCAGCAGGGCAGCAGACAGGTCGTCCTCGTTCAGCAGGCCTTCCGTCCAGGCGATGACCGCGCCGGTCCGGCCCAGCGTCAGGGCCAGGGAACTGCGGGCCAGTGCCGAGGGAAGCGACGGCGGAAGCCAGCTGACAGCATGCAGCGCATCCTCCAGGCGCCCGGTCTCCCGCAGCGCATGCGAGAGGGCCAGCAGCACCGATTCCTCGCTGAACAGGACCGGCACCTCGACTTTTTCCGCCACCTCGACGCGGGTGACCACCCGCGAAAGGTACGTAACGGCGTAGTGGTTGGCGTCGTCGTCGTTCCGAAGGTCGAATCCGCGGCGCAGCAGTTCCGAGGCGCGCCGGTAGCCGGCATTCCGGTAGGACTGGAGGCCCGCCATCAAATGGCTCAGGCCGGCCCAGCCGGGATGGTCCCGGGCCAGGGCAAGGAGCCGGTCCGGCCGCCCTGAGGCGTAGACGGCCTGGTGGAAGGTTTTAGCGGTCCGGGATTCGCGCCGGCCCAACCGCGGGATGTCCCCTTCGACGGCCAGGGGGGCGGAGTCGCGGACGCCCAGCATGCCCGAGAGCAGTCCGCCCACGCTGTCCGTCAGTCCGCGGACGGGCGTCCATAACTGGGCTGTGCCGAACGGCGTGAGGTCGCGGGTGTCCTGATAGATCGGTTTGGCATCCCCAACGGTCATGGTTCCATGCTATCCAAGGAGCTGGGTGCCCGGGGCGGGGCCCTTGGACCGTTCCATGAACCACTCGGTGAACGCCGCTGCACGGCCGGATCCGTCCATCCGTACCACCCAGAGGTTCTCGTAACTGGGACCCTCCACGTAAACGGTGACCCCTTGGACGAAGGCAGTGGCGCCGTCCGTACCCAGCAGCTCCCAGGTGAAGGACCAGGCCCCGGGCTCGTCCCTGGCGGCGAGCCACCTGTCGGTGATCTCCTGCCGCCCCCGCCACGGGTCCGGATCGTGGGGGCGCGTCTCGTAGACCGCGTCCCCGGTGAAAAGGCCGCCGATGTCTTCAGGCCGGTTGCTGGCCCACGCCGATTGGTAACGCTCCATCCACGCCGCGATGTGTCCGGCGGCCATCGTGCTTTCCGTCATCCATCCGTTCTACGCCGGGCGCCGCGGCCCGGCAAGTGCCTAGCCGTTGACTGCGGCCACCCATACGCCGATCACCCAGGTGCTGGCTGCGAGCGCGGCCAGGCCGAACTCCACCAGCATGCCCAGGCCGGTGGCTTTCAGGGCAGCCCAGCTGCCGGCCGCGGCGGTCCGGAAGTGCCGGGTCCTGAACAGTTCGCTGACCAGCAGCCCGGCGGCGAAACCAACAAACAGGCCCACCACCGGAATGACGAACATGCCCACCACCGCTGCCGCCAGGCCGGCCATGATGCTGCGGCCGGGAATGGCGTGCTGCCTGAGCTTGCGCCCGGTCAGGACGGCGCTGGCCGCCATGCCGGCCACCACAAACAGCATGCCTACCGCAAAAACCACCCACCCGGCCGTGCCGGCGCCGCCCCAGACGGCCCAGGCCAGGAGGCTGGCGCCAATCAGGATGCTGCCCGGCAGGACCGGGATGATGGTGCCTGCAACGCCTACCGCAATGGCCAGGCCGCACAGGATGGTCACGAGGGTTTCCGGGCTCATGCCCCCAGTTTATGGCCGGGAAACTAGCCGGCTTCCACCGCGGCGGCGACGGCGGCTGTCACGGCCGGGGCAACCCGGGGATCCAGCGGGCTCGGAACGATGTAGTCGACGGCCAGGTCCGCCGCGGCCAGGTCTGCGATGGCCCGGGCCGCGGCCAGCTTCATGGCCGGCGTGATCCGGCGGGCGCCGGCATCCAGCGCACCGCGGAAGATCCCCGGGAACGCCAGGACGTTGTTGATCTGGTTGGGGAAGTCACTGCGCCCGGTGGCCACCACGGCTGCGTACTTCACGGCGACTTCGGGGAGGACTTCCGGGTCCGGGTTGGAAAGGGCAAACACGATGGAGTCCCGGTTCATCAGGGCCAGGTGGGTTTCGTCCAGCTTGGAGGAGGAAACGCCGATGAAGACATCCGCGCCGGCGAGGGCTTCGGCCGGGCCGCCTTCCACCCCGCGGGGGTTGCTGCGGCCGGCGATCTCCGCCTTCTTGCCCGCGGCTCCGGCAAGGTCCGGCCGAGCGCTGTTGACAACGCCGCGGGAGTCCAGCAGGACCACATCGGTGACGGCCGCGGAGAGCAGGATTTCGGCGACGGCGATGCCGGCCGCCCCGGCGCCGGACACCACAACGCGCAGTTGACCAAGTTCGCGGCCGGTGACTTTGGCGGCATTGGTCAGTGCGGCCAGGGCCACCACTGCTGTGCCGTGCTGGTCATCATGCATCACAGGGCAGTCCAGGGCTTCGATGAGCTTCTCCTCAAGCTCGAAGCACCGGGGCGCCGCGACGTCCTCGAGGTTCACGGCACCAAAGCTGGGGCGTAGCCGGACCAGGGTCTCCACGATCTCGTCAACATCGGTGGTGTTCAGCACCAGCGGGATGGAGTCGAGGTCGCCGAAGGTCTTGAACAGGGCGGATTTGCCCTCCATCACGGGGAGCGAGGCGCTGGGGCCGATGTTGCCCAGGCCCAGGACGGCGGTCCCGTCGCTGACCACAACCACCAGCCGCTCGGCCCAGGTGAGGGTGCGGGCCAGTTCCGGATTCCTGTGGATGGCCCGGCTGACCTCGGCCACGCCGGGGGTGTAGGCGATGGACAGGTCCCGCTTGTTGGTCAGCGGCACCGTGCTGGTGATAGAGAGCTTGCCACCCCGGTGGGCGTCGAAGATCTCGGCCTCGGTCAGGTCTGTGGCTGCGGAATTGTCGATGGCTGTGGCTGCGTCAATGGACACGTCGTTGTCTCCTGGTCTGCCGTGGGCGCACGGCATGGGGGCTCCGGCCCGGGCGGGCGGGGCGCAGGTGATGGGTGCGGCGGGCCCTGGGGTGCGGGTCCGGAAGTCTGCAGAACCCGGAACGGCAAGGGATGGATCCTCCCGGCCGCTCCGTTACTCCATGCTAGGCAACGGGAGGACGCTGAATGGTCTTCCGCGCTGCCAAACACACCTCGGGGGCCACATTTGGGACTTAAGTGACGGTTATCACGGCATTATGGATGATTTATTTCCGGATTGGTCTAGACCGGTTACGCCGTCCGAGGCAGGGTGAGGCCGGTGTCGACGGCCGGAGCCAGGCGCGCGCAGGCCTTCTTCAGGTCTTCCTCCGCCTCGAAGAGGGACAGCCGGCGGTTCCGCACGGACTGGACCAGACCGGTGATGGCGGGGAGCAGCAGCCGGGCGGTGGTGGCATCCCCGCCGGCATCAATAATGAGTTTCCCTGCGAGCGAGTCCGTGTCCTGCAGCAGGGCGGTGGTGTCCAGCTCCGGAAGGTAGACGCCACGGACCAGGCACTGCTCCACGGCGGGCTGCATCACGCGCAGGTGGAAGACTTCCATCACCGCACCGGTCAGCATCCGGCCGCCCCGGCGTGCCGATGGCTTGGGCGCGGCGGCCCGCAGCTCCCCCAGCTGGTGCCGGTAAAGGGCGAGCATCAGGTGGGTGGGGGTGGGAAAATAGCGGCACACGGTGCCCAGCGGAACGTCCGACCTTTCCGCCACCTCAGGAAGGTCCACGGCGTCCAGGCCTTTGCGCGCGGGGCCGGCAGCAGCATCGAGGATGCGCAGGTACCGCAGGCGTTGCCGCGGGGCAGAAGGCATTTCAGCCATGGGCGGATGGTCTGGAGTGGTCTCAGGCATCAATATTCCGGGGTTGTGTGTGGCGGTGCAGCAGCACGGAGCGTCCCCATCACGTGCCGCCTGCGATCCGCTTCAACTATACGGCAGGGTAACTTTCCGGGTTCAGTCCACGGTGTTGATGCGGCTCAGTCCACGTTTTTGATTTTGAGGACAAACACGGCACCCAGCAGGCCGATCACAGCCGCCGTGCTGAACAGCGTGACGTAGCCGCCGAATTGACGCACCGAAAGATAGGCAACGAGCGGCGCCACCATCTGGGGCAGCGAGTTGGCAATATTAATAACGCCCATGTCCTTGCCCCGGTCCACGGCGAAGGGCAGGACCTGGGTCAACAGGGCAAAGTCCACGGCCAAATAGGCCCCGAACCCGATCCCCAGGACGGCGGCACCGGCGAGCGCGCCGGGCCAGACCGGGAAAAACGCCATGATGGCGCCCGCCATCGCGATGATGATGGATGATCCGATGACGAACGGCTTCCGCCTGCCCACCCGGTCGCTCCAGGGTCCGGCGATGACTGCGGTGATCATGACCATCACCGCGTAAATGCCCGTCAGGACCAGGACGCCGGTGGCGGGATCCTGGTGGCCAATGACGTCGCGGAGGAAAAACAGGAGGTACACGATGGTCAACTGGTTGCCCACATTGACCAGGAAGCGGGTGAGCCAGGCCCAGGCAAAGTCGGGGTACACAAAAGGGCTGATATAGAAGCCCTTGATGAAGGTGCGCGGCCGGAAGGCCCGGAGCCCTGCCGCGGGCAGGGGTGGATCGTTCCGGTGGAAGATGTAGGGCAGCACCGAGAGCAGCAAGGCGGCCGCGCACAGCCAGTACCCCACCATGTAGTTTCCGGTGACCACAGCTCCGAAGACAGCGCCGGTCAGGATTCCCAGGGTCTGGCCCATGGCGGCAAGCCCGCCCACACCACCGCGCTGCTTGAGCGGCACCCTGTCCGGGACGGCGGCGGTGATGGCCGCGTACGCGGCATTGGCGCCAAGCTGGACCAGGCACCAGAAAAGCACCATCATGGCCACGGTGACGGCACCTGACATGGCCAGCAACGCCGCGGTGGCCAGGATGGCACCGGCCAGCACCCACGGGGCGCGGCGGCCAAAGCGGGACGTGGTGCGGTCCGAGAAGGCGCCGAACAGCGGGTTGGCCACCAGGGACACGGCTGCGCCGCAGCCAGTGACCAGTGAAAGGATGGCTTCCTTGCTGGGCGCGTCAATGGCGATGGCCTGCTGGCCGATGAAGATGTTGATGGGGCCAAAGAACGCGGCATTGATGCCCACATTCACCAGGACCAGGCCCGTCACCCACCGGGCAGTGACCTTCTGCGTGGGTTCCGACAGCGCTGCCGCTGCAGAAGGCAGCGCCGTAGCATCAGCCGCGGCAGGATCCGGCGGCGCGGAAGGGTCGGACGGGCTCATGATGGTGCTCTCCTGACAGGGGCGGCGGGTCGGAAAATCAGACTATCGTGGGCGGTAGCGGGCCGTTTGTCATACGGCCTGGAATTTCAGCGTCAAGCCAGGCATCGAGGAGAACACCATGAGCGAAGCAGCCACGCCAGGGGCGGGTACCGGCGTCAACACCGCGGATCTTTATGACGAGCGCGGCGACGAACTGGCGTCCGTGGCGCTGCAGTTCCAGTCCCTGGGCGGCCGCACCCACTTCAGCGGTCCCGTGCGGACTGTCCGGTGTTTCCAGGACAACGCCCTGGTCAAGTCCACCCTGGCCACTCCGGGCAACGGCGCGGTGCTGGTAGTGGACGGCGGCGGCTCGCTGGGCACGGCGCTGATGGGGGACATGATTGCCGAAAGCGCTGTTGCGAACGGTTGGGCCGGCGTCGTGATCAACGGGGCGATCCGTGACCGCGCGGCAATCTCGGAACTGGACCTGGGCGTCAAGGCACTGGGCAGCAACCCGAAAAAAAGTGCCAAGGCCGGCGCGGGTGAAGTGGATGTTGAAGTGGTCATCGACGGCGTGACGTTCCGGCCGGGTGCCACTGTATGGTGCGATCCGGACGGCATCCTCGTCGCCCCCTGACGCGGAGGTCCGGAAAGTTTTTTTCCGTCACGGGAAGAAATGCGGGAGTAAGATAGTTACTGAAAGCAACTATCAATGCTGCATCCCCCTTTTACTTCCTGGAGACCCCATGTCCAAAGCCACCACGGCGCGCCCTGCCGGCGAAGCGCTGACCCAGCGCCAGATTGTCACCGTGATGGTGGGATTGATGCTGGGCATGTTCCTGGCATCCCTGGACCAGACCATCGTGTCCACGTCCATTTACACCATCGCCAACGACCTGGACGGGCTCTCCCTCCAGGCGTGGGCCACCACCGCGTACCTGATCACCTCCACCGTCACCACCCCCCTCTACGGCAAGCTGAGCGACATTTTCGGCCGCCGGCCGCTGTACCTGGCAGCGATCGTGATCTTCCTGGTGGGCTCCCTCTACGCGGGTTCGGTGCACTCGATGACCGAACTGGCGATCGCCCGCGGCGTCCAGGGACTGGGCGCCGGCGGCCTGCTGGCACTGGCGCTGACCATCATCGGCGACATCGTTTCCCTCAAGGACCGGGCCAAGTACCAGGGCTACTTTATGTCCGTCTTCGGCATCTCCTCGGTGCTGGGTCCCGTGGTGGGTGGCGCGTTTGCCGGCTCGGCCAACATCCTGGGCTTTGACGGCTGGCGCTGGGTGTTCTTCATCAACCTGCCCATCGGCCTGGCCGCGCTCACCGTGGTGTTCCTGTTCCTCCACCTGCCCGCCAAGCACGTCAAGCAGAAGATCGACTACTGGGGCGCAGCCGCCATCACGCTGGCCATCGTCCCGCTCCTGTTGGTGGCCGAGCAGGGCCGCAGCTGGGGCTGGGCGTCCGCCAATTCGTTCCTTTGCTACGGGCTGGGGGTTGCCGGGATCGTGTGGTTCATCCTGGCCGAAAAGCGGGCCGGCGACTACGCACTGATCCCGCTGCGGCTGTTCCGGAACGCCACATTCGGCCTCTCCTCGCTGCTGAACTTCATCATCGGCATCGGCATGTTCGGCGCCATCGCCATGCTCCCCATGTACCTGCAGCTGGTCAAGGGCCTCACCCCCACCGAAGCCGGCCTGATGATGATCACGTTCACCGTGGGCATCCTCACCGGTTCCATCACCGCCGGACGGACCATCTCGGCGTCGGGCACATACCGGATCTTCCCCATCCTGGGCACGGCCATCCTCACGGCGTCCGCCCTGGTGATGGGAACGGTCCTGGGCGTGGACACCGGCCTCTGGGTGCCCGGCCTGATCGCTGTGTTCTTCGGCATGGGCCTGGGCTTCTGCATGCAGCCGCTGACTCTTGCCATGCAGGTTTCCGTCCCGGCCAGGGACATGGGCGTGGGAACGTCTTCCGCTGCGTTCTTCCGGTCCATGGGCGGCGCAGTGGGCACTGCAGTGTTCATCTCCATGCTGTTCAGCGTGGCGGCCGGCCGGATCGCGGACGGCATGAAGTCCGCCATGGGCAGCGCCGACTACCAGGCAGTCCTGAAGGACCCGGCGGTGGCCGCGGACCCCGCCAACGCCAAACTCTACGAGTTCTTCCAGAACGGCGCCTCCAACGACTCCCTGAACGACACCAGCTGGCTGCACACCGCCAACAGCGTCCTCACCCGCCCCATCACCGAAGGTTTCGCCTACGCGATCGACGCCGTGATGCTGACCGCGGCCGTCCTGACCGGCATTGCGTTCCTCATCAGCTTCGCCCTGCCCAACAAGAAACTGACGGATCCCAAGGCGGCCCGCGAATCGGCAGCAGCGCACTAGCGCAGCAGCCGGGCCGGGGCGGGGAGCAGGGTGCCCGCGGACCCCGGCAAACGGGTCCGGAGTGGAACAGGGGGCCGGGGCGTGGAACACTGTTCCCTGTGCTCCGGCCCTGACCGCCGCACCCGCAGCCGACGACGTCCGCGCCACACACCTCCATCCCAACAACCCAGGGAGCACCATGCCCACTGACCAGGAGCAGTCAAACGCCAAAATCCCGCGGCGGGTGATCTGGCTGGCGCTCGCAGGCGCAGTGGGCGGATTCCTGTTCGGCTTCGACTCGTCCGTGGTCAACGGTGCCGTGGACGCAATGAAGGATGAATTCGCGCTGTCCGAGGCCGTCACCGGGTTCGCCGTGGCCATCGCCCTCCTGGGCTGCGCCGTGGGCGCCTACCTTGCCGGTAAGGTGGCGGACCGCTACGGCCGCATCCCCGCCATGAAGCTGGGCGCACTGCTCTTCCTGGTCAGCGCCATCGGCACCGGGTTCGCCTTCAGTGTCTGGGACCTGGTCTTCTGGCGCCTGGTGGGCGGCCTGGGCATCGGCCTGGCGTCAGTGATCGCGCCGGCGTATATCTCCGAGATCTCCCCCCGCAAGGTCCGCGGCCGGCTGGCCTCGCTGCAGCAGCTGGCCATCACCACCGGCATTTTTGCCGCACTGCTTTCCGACGCACTCTTCGCCAACACCGCCGGCGGCGCCGACCAGCCCTTCTGGCTGGGAATCGAAGCCTGGCGGTGGATGTTCCTGGCCGCAGCCGTTCCGGCCGTTGTGTACGGCTGGGTGGCCTTCACGCTTCCCGAGTCACCGCGCTTCCTGGTGTTCCTGGGCAAGGAGGACGAGGCCCGCAAGGTGTTCGGCACCATTGCCCCCGCCGAGGATACCGACCGGCAGATCCGGGAAATCCGGGATGCCATCGAAGAGGACAAGCTGGCCGGCCAGAAGGGCTCGCTGCGCGGAAAGACCTTCGGCCTGCAGGCAGTGGTCTGGGTGGGTATTACCCTGTCCGTGCTGCAGCAGTTCGTGGGCATCAACGTGATCTTCTACTACTCCACCACGCTCTGGAAGGCGGTGGGCTTCCGCGAGGAGGACTCCCTCACCATCTCCGTGGCTACGGCTGTCACCAACATCCTGGTGACCCTGGTTGCCATTGCCCTGGTGGACCGGATCGGCCGCCGCCCCATTCTGCTGACCGGTTCCATCGGCATGGCGGTCTCCCTGGGCACCATGGCCCTAGCGTTCTCCTCGGCCACCGGTTCTGGTGAAGACATCACCCTGCCCGGCGCCTGGGGGCCGGTGGCACTGGTGGCCGCCAACATCTTTGTGGTCAGCTTCGGCGCCTCCTGGGGACCGCTGGTGTGGGTGCTGCTGGGCGAGATCTTCCCGTCCCGGATCCGGGCCCGCGCCTTGGGTGTGGCGGCAGCAGCGCAGTGGGTGGCAAACTTCGCCATCACCCTCAGCTTCCCGGTCATGGCAGCCGGCTCGCTGCCGCTGACCTACGCCATGTACGCACTGTTCGCGGCGGCGTCCTTCTTCTTTGTGATGTTCAAGGTCCCGGAGACCAACGGCATGTCGCTGGAGCAGGCGGAAACCCTGTTTGTGGCCAAGGGCTCCAAAAAGGGCTGATCCCCCGGCCCTCATCCTCCCGGCGTCATCCTTCCGGCGGCGTCCCCGGTTGAACCGTCCCGATAGGTTTGGAGGATGACGGAATCGGGGGCGGTACTTGAGGCCGGGCAGCTGCTGGTGGGGTACGGCGGCGTGCCGGTGTGCGGCGAAGTCACCCTGGCGGTAAGGGCCGGCGAGATCCTGGGCGTGGTGGGAGTCAACGGGGCCGGCAAGTCCACCGTGGCGCAGACCCTTGCCGGGCGCCAGCCGGCGCTCTCCGGCGACGTCCGGATCCACGGCCTGCTGGCGGACCGGGACGCGGTGAACTTCCGCCGGCAGGTCGCAGCAGTGTTCGACGACGACCTCTTCTTTCCGTCCCTCAGCGTGGCCGAGCACCTGCTCCTGGTGGCCCGTGGCCATTCGCTGGCCAACGCGGAGGAATGCGTGGCCGCCGAACTGGACTTTTTTGGCCTCACTGACCGGGCCACAGCGGTTCCGGACACCCTCTCATCAGGGCAGCGGCGGCGGCTGCTGCTGGCCGCGGGGTTTATCCGGCCGGCCTCGCTGCTGATCCTCGATGAACCGGAACAGCGGCTGGACCCCGTGATGCGTGACGCCCTGGCCGGCCGGATCCGGGAGCACGCTGCCGCCGGCGGGGCTGTCCTGCTGGTGACGCACGATCCCACGCTCCTGGTCCGGACAGCCACTTCCTGCCTGGTGATCAAGGCGGAGGTGGCCACGGTCCCGGCTGACGAAGGGGCGGCATTCATTGCAGGCCTCTAAGGCTCCCGGTCTGGTCACGCCCGGGCCGGAACGCCGGCTGGCCCGGGAAGCAGTGGCCTTCACCAGGGCGCAGTCGCGAACCTACAACCGCTCCCTGACAAGCCTGGGAGATGCCTTTGCAGACATCTACACGTCCGTCCTGGCGTTCGGCTGCGCGGCCGCGATGGCGGTCTCCTTCGTGTTTGCCCTCCGGGACGGGATCGAAGGCAACGATCCCGGGCGAAGCGGCCTGGTTACGGGAAGTCCGCTGCAGCTGCCGGCCGCCGTCCTGTGGTTCCTCATGACGTACGCGGCCCTCGCGGGCATCCTCACCGTGGCCCGCCGCCTTGGTCCGGTGGCTGTCACCGGCGCGCAGGGCGCCTGGTGGCTGCCGTTGCCTGTGGACAGGGGCCCGATGGTGCTGCCCACCTTCCGGCGCCGGATCATGTGGGTGGGGCTGGGCAGCGCCGTGGGCTACCTGCCGTTCAGCCTGTTGACTGGCCTGGACCTGTCGGTTGGCGCGCATGCCGCGGCCGCGGCAACCTTCGGCGCAGCCGCCCTGACCGTCCTGGGCGCCGCCGCCATCCTGCAGCTCGGGCCGCAGGGTGCGCGTACCGGCCGCCGGGCCGGGGCTGCCGTCATTGCGCTGGTCCTTGCCCTGCTGGCCCTCCTGCCGCGGGTCGCGGGCACCGGCTGGCCGCCGGGGATGCCGGGGCTGGGAGCGGTGGCGCTGGCGGTGGCGGTGGCTGCCGCCGTCGTCGTTTTGACGGTTGCCCTCCGGCGCGCGGGAACCGTCGGCAGCACCGAACTGATCCGGGGCGGCGCCGTGTCCGGCCACGCCGGGGCGTCGGTGTTTTTCCTGGATGCAAACGAGCTGCTCCGCTCCCTTGCCGGCGAACCCCGGCCCGCGGCGGCCGGACGCGCCGCTGAGCTGTACCGGCGGCCCACGCGGGGTCCGTTGGCCGGACTGGTCAGGGCGGACATTGCCGCATTCCTCCGCTTGCAGCCAGGGTTTACCGCTCCCGGGCTGTGGCTGGCCGCCTGCCTGGCGCTGATGATTTCCGACGCCGGCCTTCCGGCGCCGATGCAGCTGGCCTTTGTGGCTGTGGCCGGGTGCGCCGTGGCCAGCGGAATGGGGACGGTGGCCCGTCGGACGGCCCTGCTGCCCGAACTGGACGCCCTCCTGCCGCTGTCCCCTGCCCAGGTCCGCGCCAGCAGGATGCTGATGCCGGCCGCCGCCCTTGCCCTGTGGATGACGGTGCTGACGGGAACGCTGGTGCTGCTGGGGGCCGGCGGGCCGTTGCTGGTGCTGATGGGCGCGCTGGCCGGCCTGGGAATGGGCGCCGGGACGGTCCGGGGCGCCACCCGGCCCGCGGCCGACTGGACCCTGCCGCCGGTGGATACGCCGATGGGCCCGGTTCCCCGGACCCAACTGGCTTCCTTGCTGCGCGGACTGGATGCCACCATCCTGTGCCTGCTGCCCACGGGCCTGGCCCTGTACCTGGGCCAGGCCTTCCCGGCACTGCTGGCGGCCCAGGCGGTGGTGAGCGGGGCGGCGGTGCTGCTCGTCCTGCTGTCCGGTCCCGCGCGGCCCGGCGCCGGGCGGTAGCTCAGACCAGGTGCGGTTCGTGCGCCGTCAGGTACTTGCGGCCGCTGTACGCCACCAGGATGGCCACGGCCATGGCCACGGCTCCGGCGAAGAACGGCACCTGCGGGCCGAAATGCTCACCCAGCTGGGCCGCCAGGAAGGGTGCCAGGGCGCCGCCCATCCAGCGGACGAAGTTGTAGCCGGCGGACGCGACGGGCCGGGGTGAGTCGGAGACGCCCATGGCCAGTTCCGTGTACACGGTGTTGTTGACGCCCAGCAGCGCGCCGGCCACGATGACCAGGACCACTACTGCGGGCACCGAGTTTCCGGCGGCCAGGCCGATGCCCACCAGGTCCAGCAGCAGCAGCGTGAGGGTGCCGGTGAGGACCTTGACGGCGCCGAACCTGTTCTGCAGGACGGGGGCCACAAACACGCTGAACACTGCAACTGCCACGCCCCAGCCAAAGAACACGCCACCGATGCCGTAGGCGTCCATGCCCAGGATGAAGGGGGTGAAGGCCAGGATGGTGAAGAAGCCGTAGTTGTAGAAGAGGCCGCTGGCGGCGGTGGTGCGCAGGCCCTTGTGGCCCAGGGCCAGGAGCGGGTCGCGGAGCCGGACCTTGGCCTGGGGCTTGGGGGTTTTGGGCAGCAGCGCCAGGAGGGCGATGAAGGCGATGGCCATCAGCACACCGGTGCCGAAGAACGGAGCCCGCCACTGCCAGCCGCCCAGCAGGGCACCCAGGAGGGGGCCGAGCGAGATGCCCAGGCCGAGGGCTGCCTCATAGAGGATGATGGCTGTTCCGGCGCCGCCGCTGGCCACGCCGACGATGACCGCCAGCGCGGTGGCTACAAAGAGGGCGTTGCCCAGGCCCCAGCCGGCGCGGAAGCCGACCAGTTCGTTGACGCTGGTGGCGGTGCCGCTGAGCGAGGCAAACACCACGATGATGCCCAGGCCGATCAGGAGGGTCCGCTTGCCGCCGATCCGTGACGACACCCAGCCGGTCACCAGCATGGCGATGGCGGTGACCAGGAAGTAGCTGGTGAACAGCAGTGATACTTCACTGGGGCTGGCGTCCAGGTTCTTGGCGATGGCGGGGAGGATGGGGTCAACCAACCCGATGCCCATAAACGCAAACACGGCGGCGATCGCGGTGGCCCACACAGCCTTGGGCTGTTTGAGGAACGATGCCTTTTCGGCCTTGAGGGTGTCTTCTGCGTCCGGCAGTGCTGCTGCCGGCTGTGCTCCTGCGAGCGTGCCCTTCATGGGAAAAATCTCCTGATTCACGGGTTTGCGTCGACTTTTGGGGTCGACGGCGGTGTGCGCGCCGGACGTGCGGGCGGCGCGTGGTGGCCGGGCATCCCGGCGGGGTGGTCAGCCTGCGGCGTTGATCTTCGCGATGACGGGCAGCGCCGCCGCCAGGGCGGCCCGGTCGTTGTCATCGAGGGATTCGAGGATGGCGGCCACGGCCGCGTTACGTTTGCGGTTGGCGGCGTCGACGGCGCTGCGCCCCGCCGGCGTGATGTCCACCAGGACGGCGCGGGAGTCGTGCGGATCCGGGCCCCGGCTGGCCAGGCCGGCTTTCTCGAGCTTGATGATCTGTTCCGTGGCGCTGGGAACCTTGACGCCGAGGTTGCGGGCAATGTCCCCCACCCGGACGCCGCCGTCGAACAGCATCTTGAGTGTGCTGATCTGGACCGAGCTGAGCTCCCCTTCCGAATCGAGCCGCCGGGCCAGGTAGACGCTCAGGCGCAGGTTTTCGCGGAAATCCTGGGCCAGGGCCAGCAACTGGGGGTCGGTGATCAGAGGGATACTCATACTTAGGTATCCTAATAGTTAGGGTGCCTAATGGTCAAGTGGCCTTGCATCAGAAGACCAGCTTCATGCCCAGGTGGCTGCCCGTGAACCCCAGCCGGGAGTAGAAGCGCTGCGCGTCGGTCCGGGACTTGTCGGTGGTCAGCTGCACCATGGTGCAGCCCCGGCGCCGGGACTCCGCAATGGCCCACCGGATCATGATCCCGCCCAGGCCGTGGCTCCGCAGCTCCGCCGCCACGCGGACAGCTTCGATCTGCGCGCGCCACGACCCCTGCCGGGAAAGGCCGGGGAGCATGCTCAGCTGGCAGGTTGCAGCCATGGTGTCGCTGCCGTCCTGGCCAAGGAACCGGCCCACCACCAGATGGTGGGCGGGGTCGGCGTCGATCGCGGTGAACGCTGCCAGGTACGGTGCGAGGTCTGCCTGGTCCTCGCGGCCGGCGCCCAGCCGGTCATCGGCGAGGAGCCGCAGGATGTCCGGAAGATCCGCGCTGGTGGCCTCACGCAGGAGGAACGTGCCGCCGGCAACATCGGTGGACAGGAGCGCTGCGGGGGGCGTCGTCATGCGCCCCACGCTACCCGTGCGCCCCGGCGTCGGGCGAGTTCAGGAGAAGTAGACCCCGATCCGGTTCCCGCCGATTTCCTCGATCCGGATGTCGATGTCGTAGACGTCGCGCAGCATGGCCTGCTGCATGATCTGCCGGGGGCTGCCCTGGTGGACCAGCCGGCCGTCCTTCATGGCCAGGATGGTGTCCGAGTAGCAGGACGCGAAGTTGATGTCGTGGACCACCAGCACCACCGTTTTGCCGAGGTCGTCGGCCAGGCGGCGGAGCAGCCGCATCATCTCCACGGAGTGCTTCATGTCCAGGTTGTTGAGCGGCTCGTCCAGCAGGAGGTAGGAGGTGTCCTGGGCCAGCACCATGGCGATAAAGGCGCGTTGGCGCTGGCCGCCGGAGAGCTCATCAACGAACTTGTCCGCCATGGGCGTCAGGTCGAGGTGGCCAATGGCTTCCTCGATCTTGGCCTTGTCCGCCACCGTGGGGCGGCCGCCGGAGTGCGGGAACCGGCCAAAAGCCACCAGGTCGCGCACGGTGAGCCGCATGGTGAGGTGGTTTTCCTGCCGCAGGATGGCCATGGTCCGTGCCAGCTCGCGGCTGTCGGTGCCGGCGACGTCCAGCCCCGCCACCGAGACGGCGCCGGATTCCAGCGGCTGCAGCCTGCTGATCAGGGCCAGCAGGGTGGATTTCCCGGCGCCGTTGGGCCCGATGATGGAGGTGATGCCGCCCTGGGGGATGGTGCAGGTGACGTCGTCCAGGACGGCCACGCCGCCGTAGCTCTTGGAGACGTTGCGGACTTCGATCATGGCCGGGCCCCGAAGCCGGAGCGGGGGGTGGGGCGGATCATTTGAGCGAGCCTTTCAGGAGCAGGTAGAGGAACAGGATGCCGCCGGTGAATTCGATGACAACGCTCAGGGCGGTGCCGAAGCCGAAGACCTTTTCCAGGACCAGCTGGCCGCCCACCAGGGCCACGGCGCCGATCAGCACGACGATGGGCAGCAGCCAGGCGTGGCTGAACCCGCGGCACAGCTGGTAGCCCAGGCTGACCACCAGCAGGCCGAAGAAGGTCACGGGTCCTACCAGCGCCGTGGAGACGGCCACCAGCAGCGAGCAACCCAGCAGCACCAGCATGGCCACCCGCCGGTGGTCCACCCCCACGTTGATGGCCACTTCGCGGCCCAGCGCCAGGACATCCAGGGTGTGCCGGGAACGCCACACGGCGGCGCAGACGGCCAGGATGATCAGCGCGGAGACTCCCAGCAGGGCGGGATCCACGTTGTTGAAGGAGGCGAAAAAGAGGTCCTGCAGGATGATGAATTCGCTGGGTTCCATCAGCCGCTGCAGCAGGGAGGAGAAGCCCCGGAACAGGCTGCCCAGGATCACGCCCACCAGCAGGAGCAGGTGCAGGGACCGGGCGGCGCCGGTGAACATCCAGCGGTACAGCAGCGCACTGAAGGCCACCATCAGCAGCACCTCGAGGCCGAACTGCAGGGTGGGCGGTGCGGCCACGACGGTGGCGGCGCCCAGCGTGAACGTCAGGGCCGTCTGGATCAGGATGTACAGCGAGTCGAAGCCCATAATGGAGGGCGTCAGGATGCGGTTGGCGGTGACGGTCTGGAACAGCAGGGTGGACACGCCCACAGCCACCGCTACCAGCAGCATGGCGGCCACCTTGATGGCGCGGCGGGGCAGGATGTAGCCCACGTTCCCCTTGAGGTCGAAGAACAGGAACAAACAGACGACGGCGGCCGCCAGGACCAGCAGCACGGCCGCCACCAGGTGCGGTTGGGCGTTGCGGATGGCGGCTTTGAGGCGGCGGCCGGCTCCGGTCCGGGCCGGACCATGCGGCACCCGGGGGCCAGCGGGCACACCGGGGCGGGCAGGGGCAGGGGCTGTTTCAGGCATTGCGCTTCTTCAGGATCAGGATGAGGAACACGATGGCGCCCACCACGGACATCACCATGCCCACCGGGACCTCGTAGGGGTAGCGGATGGTGCGGCCGATGATGTCGCAGGCCAGCACAAACGCGGCCCCCATCAGGGCGGTCCAGGGGACGGACCGGCGGAGGTTGTCACCGAAGACCAGGGAGACGATGTTGGGCACCACCAGCCCCAGGAATGGGACCGCGCCCACGGTGGTGACCACCACGGCGGAGATCAGCGAGACAATCACCAGTCCCAGCCGCATGGTGCGGGCGTAGTTGAGGCCCAGGTTGGTGGTGAAGTCCTGTCCCATGCCGGCTACGGTGAAACGGTCCGCCGCCAGGAGGCCCACCAGCATCAGGACCGCTACGATCCAGAGCAGTTCGTAGCGGCCCCGCAGCACGCCGGAGAAGTCGCCGATCATCCAGTTGCTGAGCGTCTGCAGGAGGTCGAAGCGGTAGGCGAAGAAGGTGGTGATGGCGGCGATGACGCCGCCCAGCATGATGCCCACCAGCGGAATGAGGAGCGTGTTGCGGACGGGCAGGCGGCGGAGGATGGCCAGGAAAAGCGCCGTTCCCAGCAGGGCGAACCCGCTGGCCACCAGCATCTTGACCAGCATGGGGGCGGCGGGGGCGAAGACGGTGACCACCAGGATGCCCAGGGTGGCGGCTTCAACGGTGCCCACGGTGGAGGGTTCCACAAACCGGTTCCGGGCCATGAGCTGCATGATGAGCCCGGCTACGGCCACGGCCATGCCGGCGAGGACCACGGCCAGGGTCCGCGGCACCCGGGAAATCCAGAAAACCTCGGCTGTTGCCTGGTCGCCGGACAGCAGGGCGGGGAGGGAGACGTCGCTGACGCCGATGAACATGCTGGCCACGGCCAGTGCCAGCACGCCGGCAACGGCCGCAGCCAGGCCCGCAGTCCTGCGGGCCTGGCTGGGAGTTGCCGGCGCGGCCGGGCGCACGGCGGTGACGGTCATGGCTGCGGCAAACCGGGCTGGGCTCAGGCTACGGAGCCGGCCACGGCATCAACCATGGCCTTGACGTTGTTCAGGCCGTAGCCCACGATGTACCAGCCGGCGGGGTCCAGGTTGACGATCCTGCCGTTTTTGGCGGCGTTGGTGGACCTGACCAGCTCGTTGTCCAGGATGGGGTTGGCGGTGGAACCTTCGGTGCCGATCGCGGTATCGCGGTTGATGACGTAGAGGATGTCCGGGTTGGTCGCCTTGATGTACTCGAAGGAGACGGCTTCGCCGTGGCTGCCCTCGCTCTTGACCTCCGCGGCGGTGGGCACGCCCAGGACGTCGTGGATGATGCCGAAGCGCGAGCCTGCGCCGTAGGCCGTGACTTCGCCGCCGGAGGTCAGCACGATCAGGCCCTTGCCGGCGCCGGCGGCCTTGGCCTTGGCCTTGGTTTCAGTCACGGTGGCGTCCACGGCCGCGAGCTGCTCTTCAACTGCTGCCGACTTGTCGAAGATGGCCCCCAGCTTTTCGCTCTGGGACTTGAAGCTGGCCATCGGGTCTTTGGCGTCGATGGACAGGTCGATCGTGGGGGCGATCTTGCTCAACTCGGCGTACGCGCCGGCGGTGCGGCCGGTGATGATGATGAGGTCCGGGTCGCCGGCGCTGACGGCTTCAAAATCGGGTTCCTTCAGGGAGCCGATCTTGGTGTACTTGGCGTCGGCGTACTTTTCCAGGGATGCGGGGTAGCTGGCTTCGGGGACACCGGCCGGGTCCACGCCGAGGGCATCCATGGTGTCGAGGATGCCAAGGTCAAACGTGAAGACCTTCTCCGGGTTGACCGGAACTCCTGCGGTGCTGCCCTGGGCGTGCTCCACGGTGATCGTCCTGGCTTCCCCTTCAACGGACGTTGCTGTTGCGCTCCCGCCGCATGCGGTCACGGCCAGGAGGGCCGCCCCCGTCGCAAGCGCCCCCAGGTAGCTCGACAGTCTCTTCTTCACGTCATTCTCCAGTTTCCGGTAATACGTCACAACTCTGTTGCCTAATACCGGGAAGCCTATAAGTAAGGAAAGGCTAACTTCAAAACGGAAAACGTCATGCGGTGCATATTGTGCGGCGGATCACACACAACGACGCCGGCACCCAGGTGGGTGCCGGCGTCGCGGGCAGTGGTCAAGCACCCGGCGGGCCGGGCTGCGGCTCAGGCGGGAGTACCGGCCACCTCGGCCTGGCGCTCTTCCACCAGGGTTGCCACCGCCTGGAACAGTGGGTGGCCCGGCTCCAGCCCGGTGATCCTGGCCGTGGCATCCGCGGCGCTGGCGGACGCCAGGATCTGCGCCAGTTCAGTGGCTTCGGCATCGGCGGGGTCGTTGAAGCGCAGGGCCGCCGCCATGGCCCCCAGGAGCGCCTCCGGGACGATGCCCTGTTCCGCCAGCTGCGCGGCGGGACCCACAAACCGTTCGTTCCGGCTGAGTTTGCGCAGGGGCGCCCGGCCCACCCGGTTCACGGTGTCCGGGAGGTGCGGGTTGGAGAACCGGACCAGGATCTTCTGGACGTAGGCTTCCTGCTCATCGGCGTTGAAGCCGTGCTTGGAGACCAGCAGCTGCTTGGTCTCCGCCAGCACGGCGCGTACGTCCTCGGCCACGTCCTGGTCCGCCATGGCGTCCGAGATCTTCTCCAGCCCGGCTTCAAACCCGAAATAGGCGGCCGAGGCGTGCCCCGTGTTGACGGTGAAGAGCTTCCGTTCAATGTACGGCGCGAGGTCGTCCACAAATGTGGCGCCGGGGATTTCCGGGGCGTTCCCGGCGAACGGTGTCCGGTCGATGACCCACTCGTAAAACGTCTCCACCGTGACGTCCAGGCCCTGGCCGGGTTCCTGGTTGGGGACGATCCGGTCCACGGCGGTGTTGGCGAACACCGCGCGGCCGGCCAGCGCACCCTGGCCGGCTTCCGGACTGGCACCCACTTCGGCGGCCAGGATGTCCGTGGCGTTGATGGCGTTTTCGCAGGCCATCACCTGCAGTGGCGCGAGGTCCGCGGACCTCGCCGCGAGGCCCTTGGCGATCACGGGTGCCACGAACTTCAAGATGTGGGGTCCGACGGCGGTGGTCACCACGTCTGCCGTGGCGATCTCCGCGACCAGGTCGGCTTCCTGGCTGCCGGAGTTCAGCGCCCGGAAGTTGTCCACGGAATGCACCGTGGGCTCCTCCCCCACCGCGTGGACCCGGTAGCTGGAAGCCGCTGACAGCTGGTCGATCAAACCTTCCGCAACGTCTGCAAACACCACCTCGTAGCCGGCCTCGTGGAGCAGCAGCCCCACGAAGCCGCGGCCGATATTGCCGGCGCCGAAATGTACTGACTTCACTATGAGTTGACCTTTCCGAAGAGCTCCAGGACTTCCTCCACGGTGGTGGCTTCCTCGAGGCGGGCCACCTGGGCCTTGTCCGTGAAGACCTTGGCGATGGAGGACAGGATGTGCAGGTGTTCGTTGTTGACGCCGGCCACGCCCACCACAAACTTGACCTGCTTGCCGTTCCAGTCGATGCCCTGCGGGTAGCGAATCACCGAGACGGCGGACTTGATGATGTGGTCCTTGGCGGCGTTGGTGCCGTGCGGGATGGCCAGGAAGCTGCCCATGTAGGTGGACACCGATTCCTCGCGTTCGTGCATGGCGTCAACGTAGCCCTGGTCCACGGCGCCGCGGGCCAGGAGCAGCCGGCCGGCTTCGTCGATGGCCGCGTCACGGGTGGTGGCCGATCCGGTCAGCACCACGCTTTCGCGGGCCAGGATGTCTGCGCCGGGGGCGGTTGCGGCGGGTTCCGCCGCAGCCGCCGGGGCGGGCGCTGCGGCCTCGGAGGCGTGTGCTGCCGTACCGGCGTCGGAGTTGCTTTGCCGGACCAGCTCAACGATCTCGTCGTACTTGGGGCTGTTCATGAAGTTGTCCACCGAGTAATGGGTGGCGCTGGCGGTGGCCGGCATGGCCCGTTCGGTCAGGTCCTGGTGCGTCACCACGATGTCGTAGGTGTCGCTCAGGTTGGCGATGGCCGAATTGGTGACCTTGACGTCAGGGAAGCCTGCCGCCTTGATCTTGTTCCGAAGCACCGAGGCGCCCATGGCGCTGGAGCCCATACCGGCGTCGCACGCGAAAACCACGGAGCGGACCGGACCGGCGAGCACTGCAACGTTGCCGGAACCGCCGCCCAGGTGACTGGAGACAGAGCTCTTTTTGCCCTTCATGCCCTCCATCCTGGAGGTGGCGGCGCTGAGGTCGCCCTCGCCCTTGTCCTTGGACGCCCGGAGGATGACCGCTGCCACCAGGAAGGATGCCGCGGTGGCCAGCACAACAGCGAGGGTGACGCCAATGTAGCTGTCACTGGCGGCCTGCGCGTAGACGGCGATGATGGAGCCCGGGGCCACCGGGGCCCGGAAACCAGCGCCGGTCAGGGACAGGGTGGCGATGCCGGTCATGCCGCCGGCGATGGCGGCGAGGATCAGGGCCGGCTTCATCAGGACGTACGGGAAGTAGATCTCGTGGATGCCGCCGAAGAAGTGGATGATTGCTGCGCCGGGGGCGGAGGCCTTGGCGGCGCCACGGCCGAACAGCATAAAGGCCAGCAGGATGCCCAGGCCCGGGCCGGGGTTGGCTTCGAGGAGGAACAGGATCGATTTGCCGTCCACCTGCGCCTGTTGGATGCCCAGGGGTGTCAGCACGCCATGGTTGATGGCGTTGTTCAGGAAGAGGACCTTGGCAGGTTCAATGAAGATGCTCGTCAGCGGCAGCAGGCCGTTGTTCACCAGGAACTCCACCACCTTGCCGGCCGCGTCCGTGAAGGCCGCAACCAGGGGGGAGATGGCGAAGAACCCGATCAGGGCCAGGATGGCGCCCCAGATGCCGGCGGAGAAGTTGTTGACCAGCATCTCGAAGCCGGGCCGGATCTTGCCATCCCACAACGCATCGAGCTTTTTCATGGTCCAGCCGCCCAGGGGCCCCATGATCATGGCGCCGATGAACATGGGGATGCCGGCGCCCACAATGACGCCCATGGTGCCGATGGCCCCCACCACGCCGCCGCGGACATCGTGGACCATGCGGCCGCCGGTGTAGCCGATCAGGAGGGGCAGCAGGTAGGTGATCATGGGCCCGACGATGCCCACGTTGGGATCGCCGTCGGCGTTGGTTCCGAAACCGCCCAGTTCGGGGATCGGGATGTAGCCCTTTTCAATGAACAGGGCCGTGATGAGGCCCCAGGCGATGAACGCGCCGATGTTGGGCATGATCATGCCGGACAGGAAGGTCCCGAACTTTTGGACGTGGACCCGCGCGCTGGTGCGTGGTTTTGCAACTGTCTCTGTTGCCATGTGATTTCCTAACCGTCATTCCTGCTGCTCCGCAGGATGGTCCGATGATTTCCGACGACGTGCTGCTGATGGAACGGGTGCGCCTGCCGTGCCGCGGCTAGGCCGGGCTGGCTGAGATGCGGTGAAGCCATTCGAGGAACAGCTTGAGTTCCGAGCTGGAAAGCTGGTCCGAGTGCGAGGCCTGAAGCGCGGCATTCAGGGCTATCGCTGCCACCACCACCGAGGATCTCCCGGAATCCCCCGCTGCCGAGCCGCTGGCAGGCTCGGCGGACACCGCAAAGATCATGGCATCCCGGGTCATGGTGGACAGTTCGAGGTTGCGTTCGGTGGCGGGCTCCGCAATCAGCATGAGCGTCACACCCACGTTGGCCGCCAGGATGGACCTGGCCGCCTCCCGGGGCTGGACGTTCAGCTGGCCCGCCGCCGCTGCCTTGTTCAGCATCTCCTCCATCAGCGCCTCGGCATCGGCGACGATGGCGGGGCGGTTTTCCGGGCGGATGTTGCCGAACATCACCAGGTACAGTTCCGGCTGGTTAAGGCCAAACTGGACATGGTTGTCCCACATTCTCCGGATGTCCTCAAGAGGCTTTCCGGAGGGGGCAAAATCCCTTTCACCCGCGACGTACTCTTCAAACCCTGCGGCGACAACGGCGTCGAACAGACCTTCCTTGTCACCGAAGTGGTGGTAAAGCGTGGGCGCCGTGACCCCTGCCAGCTGCGTGATCTGGCGGGTGGAAACGGGCGCGCCGGCAGACTTGGCCAACAGCTCCGCGGCAGCACGGAGCAGCCGCATTTTCGGGGGAAGCTGGCCATCCAAACTCATAACCGCTACCCTAGCACCTATAGCATCGCTATATGAACTGAATCACATACAATTTTTTCAGGCACGTTTTCCACCTCCGGACGTAGCAGTCCGCAGGCGGCACCGGCAGGGCGCCGGAGATCTTGACGGGCCTGGCTACCGGCAGAGAATAGGACCTTCAGTGCAGAACTTCCCAGGAGTAGGCGTCAGCCCCGGCCGCATCATCGGCACCATCCGCCAGATGCCCAAACCGATCAGCGAACCGCCCGCGGGGGAACAGCTGGCCGAAGGAACCACGGCGGAGGAAGCCACTGCAGCGCTGAAAGCAGCCTCGCAGTCGGTCCACGACGAGCTTAAGGCCCGGGCAGCCCACGCCATCGGGGACGGCAAGGCCGTCCTGGAAGCCACGGCACTGATGGCCAAGGACACCATGTTGATCAAGGGTGCAGCCAAGTTGGTGGCCAGGGGCATCTCCAGCGAGCGGGCCATCTGGGAATCCGGCTCCTCGGTCTCGGAGATGCTCCACAACCTGGGCGGCTACATGGCGGAGCGCGCCACGGACGTCCTGGATGTCCGGGCCCGGATTGTGGCCGAGCTCCGCGGCGTCCCGGCACCCGGCATCCCCACGTCCGCCACGCCGTTTGTGCTGGTGGCCGAGGACCTGGCGCCCGCTGACACCGCAACCCTGGACCCCAACAAGGTCCTGGCCCTGGTGACTGCCGGCGGCGGTCCGCAGTCCCACACGGCCATCATTGCGCGCTCCCTTGGCCTGCCGGCCGTTGTGGCCGCCGTGGGCGTGGATGAACTCCAGGATGGCACCGAGGTCTACGTGGATGGCGCCGCCGGTACCATCACGGCCGCTCCCGATGATTCGCTGCGCGAGGCTGCCACGGCCTGGGCGGCCACGGCGTCCCTGCTGGCTGAATTCAGCGGCACGGGCATCACCGCGGACGGGCACCTGGTGCCCCTGCTGGCGAATGTTGGCGGCGGCAAGGACGCTGAGGCGGCGGCCAAGCTGGGCGCGCAGGGTGTTGGCCTGTTCCGCACCGAGTTCTGCTTCCTGGAACGGGACTCCGAGCCGTCCGTTGAGGAGCAGGCCGCGGCCTACAAGAGCGTTTTCGACGCTTTCCCGGGCAAAAAGGTGGTCCTGCGGACGCTGGATGCCGGCGCCGACAAGCCGCTGCCGTTCCTGACCGACTCCACCGAGCCCAACCCGGCCCTGGGCGTCCGCGGGTACCGCACCGACTTCACCACACCCGGGGTCCTGGACCGGCAGCTCGAAGCCATTGCCCTGGCCGAAAAGCAGTCCGAGGCGGACGTGTGGGTTATGGCCCCGATGATTTCGACGGCGGAGGAAGCGGCCCGGTTCGCTTCCATGTGCTCCGACGCAGGCATCAAAACGCCCGGCGTCATGGTGGAGGTCCCCTCCGCCGCCCTGACCGCTGAGGCGATCCTGCGCGAGGTGGGCTTCGCCAGCCTGGGCACCAACGACCTCACCCAGTACGCCATGGCAGCGGACCGGCAGCTCGGGCCGCTGGCCAACCTCAACACCCCCTGGCAGCCCGCCGTCCTGCGGCTGGTGGGACTCACGGTTGAAGGCTCCCGGGCCGAGGGAAACGCCAAGCCTGTTGGCGTCTGCGGCGAGGCCGCTGCCGACCCGGCCCTCGCCGTCGTCCTCACCGGACTCGGCGTGACCACCCTGTCCATGACGGCCCGTTCGCTGGCCGCTGTTGCGGCAGTGCTCAAGACCGTGACCCTGGCCGAAGCGCAGGAACTTGCCAAGCTGGCTCTGTCGGCGCCGAGCGCCACCGAGGCGCGGAACTGGGTCCGGGAGAAGCTGCCGGTCCTGGCTGAGCTGGGCCTCTAAGCCACCGGGTGCTGCGGGTCAGGCGGTAACGCCGAAGCCGTCCGGGGCCCGCACCCAGCTGCTGATGGCTGCCGCGGCCACGCCGGCCGCCGTGTGCTGGAAGACGTGCCCCTGCCCGGCGACTTCGGCCACGGCGCCGTTCCGTGCCGCCGCAGCCAGCCGCCGGCACCACGGCAGCCGGGCCACCGGATCCCTGGCGCCGCGGAGCACCAGGACCGGCTGGGCCACGCCGGCCAGCCGGTCCTCCATCGCATAGGCCATCATGACCGGCAGCTCGGTGAGGTACCAGCGTGGCCCGGCCCGGAAGTAATCGGTGAACACGATGCTGTTGGCGCCGGGGGATTCACTGAACATGGCGTCCCTGGTCAGCGCGGCGGCCTGCCGGGGCACACTCCGCCGGGCCGCGTCCACCACCGGCCCCATCAGCACCACCGCCGTAACGCGGTCGGGTGCCTGCAGCGCCACCTCAACGGCGAACTGGCTGCCCATGGAATGGCCCACCACCACAAAGGTGCCGGGCCTTTCGGCGGCCATGGCTCCGAGCACAAAAGCGGCGTAGTCCGCCGCCTGCAGCTGCCGCGGCGGCCGTGGAGTCCCGCCGAAGCCCGGCAGGTCGAACGAGTAGACGTCCGCGTCCCGGGCCAGTTCGCGGTGCAGCCGGGACAGATACCGGTGCGAAACCCCAATACCGTGCAGCAACACGTAGGCAGGCCTTTGCCCACCGCCGGCCTGCGGGCCGGCCGTTGCGTACAGGGTGCCGTGCAGTCCGCCGGATTCCACGGCCCGGCCGCCACTTAACGTCATCGGCCGAGCATACCGCCGGGCCCGGAAGGACGCCGGTAGGCTGATCCCATGGCACTGATAGCTCCCAGGATGACCGGCGCCCTGCCCCGTGACGATGCCGAGCGCCTGGCCCGCGCGCTGGAGGGAAGCGAGGACATCACCGTCTTTGTGGACGGCACAGTCCATCGGCTTCCGCCAGTGGCGGCCGACGCGGTAGTGGACCTGCTCCGGCGTTTTGGCAGGAGCGAGGCGGTGACTGTCAGCAGCGTCGAGGAGATGCTCACTACCTCCAAGGCGGCCGAACTTGCCGGCATCTCACACACGTACCTGCGGAACATGACGGACCGCGGCGAGATTCCGGTGGAGTACCGCGGCACCCACCGCAGGATCCCGCTGGCGGCGATCCTGGCCTGGGTGGACCAGCAGAAGCGGGATGCCGCCGCGGGCCCGGCCGCCTAGATCCGGGGCCGGCCCGCCCAGCGCCGCATCTTCAGCGCCGCCGAGAGTTCCAGCCGGGGCATCCCCTTGAGCGGATCAACACCCAGCAGCCGGCGGATCCGGCCCAGCCGGTTGTAGATGCTGCTGCGGTGCAGGTGCAGCCTGGCCGCCACGTCCTGCACGGAGCCGTCGTTGTCATAAAGCAGCTCCAGCACCGGGATCAATTCGCCGTTACGGTCGTGGTCCTCAAGCATCCGGAAGTACACGGAACCGGAGTCCGCCCAGGCGCCCACACCACCGCCGGCGGAGGCCAGGAGCTGGTACACCCCGGTGGAGCGGCAGTCCACCAGTTCCCCCAGCTGCGGATCAACCGCAGCGGCCTGCGCCGCCAGCCGCGACTGGCGGTAGGCCTCGGCCAGCCCCCGGGTCCTGCCGAAGCCCTCGCTGATGCCTAAGATGATGCGGTGGACCGGCCGGCCCGAACGCTTGGCCAGCTCCAGCTGGTAGTGCACCAGCACCTGCGCATGGTTGGCCCGGCCCGTTGACTCGCGGAACAGCAGCACCGAATGCGTCTCGGTGCCGGCGCTGAACAGCGCGGCGTCCACCCCCACTGTTGCCTGCAGTGCTGTGGAGCGGTGGATCAGGGTGGAGGCCAAAGAATCCGGACCGCCGGCCCAGCCGTCAGCGTCCAGGACGGTCACCACCTGCCAGGGTCCGCGGCCCTGGACTTCCTTCCAGCCCGCCACGGCAGCGACGGCGTTGGGCTCCCCCGCGCAGGCAGCCAGGAATTCGCGTTCCCGGCCGCGGCGGAATTCCGATTCGGCGGTGTTGGATTCGAGCAGCAGCCCGGACAGCGACTCCAGCTCATGGTTGACGGCCGGCAACTGGGTGAGGATCGCCGTCGGGCTTTCCTCCACTGAGTCCTGCTGGACCCAGAGGTACCCCACCCGGAAGCCGCGGACCATCAGCGGGACGCAGATGCGGCCCAGCATGCCCAGCGCGCGGTTGGCAGGGACCACCACCGGACGCACCGCGGTGGCGATGCCGTGGGAGAGCTGCCAGGCGCTGACGTCCGCCGGCACTTTTTTGCTGAGCAGGAAGTTGACCCGGACACGGTCGGCGTGGGACTGGTTGGAGCTGTAGGCGAGCAGCAAACCGTCGAGGTCCTCCAGGGAGAGGCCGCGGCCCAGTTTCTGCGCCACCTGTTCCACGAGCTGTTCCACACCCTGCTGCTGCATGGGCCCACAGTACTGCCTGCCGGGCCGCCGCAACGAACGGACATGAGGCGACACTTGCCGCCCCGGACCTCGACATGTGTCGAGCACAGGCCATCGAAAGTCCCGGAATGGCGGGGAACCATGGCATCGGGCACTGATGGTCAATGTCGGCTGGCTCACAACCGGATTTATCGTGGAAGTACATCAAATATCAGTACTTTCCGGCGAATCCCGCCGAGAACCTGGAGCTTCCCGTGATCATCGGCGTCCCCAAAGAAATCAAGAACAACGAGTTCCGCGTAGCCATTACGGCCGCCGGTGTCCACGAATTCCAAAGCCACGGCCACACCGTCCTGGTGGAGCGCGGCGCGGGCCTCGGTTCCGGGATCACCGACGAGGAATACGCCATTGCGGGCGCCGAGATCGTCACCGACGCGGATGATGTGTGGGGCCGTGCGGACATGGTCATGAAGGTCAAGGAACCCATCGCCGCGGAGTACCACCGGTTCCGTAAGGGCCTGGTGCTTTTCACCTATCTGCACCTCGCCGCGGAGCCGGAACTGACCCGCGAACTGATCAATGCCGGCGTCACCGCCATCGCGTACGAAACCGTCCAGGACGGCCGGGCCCTGCCGCTGCTGGCCCCGATGTCCGAGGTCGCAGGCCGGCTCTCCGTCCAGGTGGGCGCCGCGTCCCTGATGGCACCCGCCGGCGGCAAGGGCGTCCTCCTGGGCGGCGTCCCGGGCGTCCGCCCCGCCAAGGTTGTGGTCCTCGGCGCCGGCGTCGCGGGCACCAACGCCGCCGCCATGGCCCTGGGCCTGGGTGCAGACGTCACCATCATGGACATCAACATCAACCGCCTGCGCGAACTGGACGCCCAGTACCAGGGCCGGCTCAAGACCGTGGCGTCGAACAAGTACGAAATCGAGAAGTCCGTCATCGACGCGGACCTGGTGATCGGCTCCGTGCTGATCCCCGGCGCCAAGGCACCCAAGCTTGTCACCAACGACCTCGTGGCCCGCATGAAGCCGGGCTCCGTCCTGGTGGACATCGCGGTGGACCAGGGCGGCTGCTTCGAAGATACCCGCCCCACCACGCACCAGGAACCCACGTACCGGGTCCACAACACCATCTTCTACTGCGTGGCCAACATGCCCGGCGCGGTCCCCAACACGTCCACCTACGCCCTGACCAACGTCACGCTCCGGTACGCCGTGTCGCTGGCCAACCTGGGCGTCAAGGCCGCGTTTGACCGTGACCCCGCCCTCGCTGCAGGCCTGAACATCGCTGCAGGCCACGTGGCACACCACTCCGTGTCCGAGGCCCACGGCCTGCCGCTTACGGCTGATTGGCACGAACTGGTTTCCGCCTAGCCTGCCGAACCGGCCAGCTCCCTGGCCGCTTCAATAATTTTCAAGGTTTCGACGGCGTCTTCCGGGTCCACCGGCAAAGGCGCCGTCGAAGCTGTGCCACCGCCGGCCAGCCGGTCCGCGAGGAGCCGGTAGAACTCGGGGTACGCACCCCGTTCGGTGGGCAGCGCGGCCAGGTGTCCGTCCCGGCCCAGCAGCCCGGCCCACTCCGGGGCTTCCACGCCGTATCCGGCGTCCAGTGGGCTGCCGCCTGCGGCGATATATGGTTCCTGCGGGTCCACGCCGTGTTTGGTGAAGCCACCCACCGAGCCCAGGATCCGGAACCGCGGGCCCTGCTGGGCGCAGAGCATGTTCATGCTGAGGTGGCTGGTCACTCCCGAGCGGTGCCGGAGTACCAGGAAAGCGTCGTCGTCGACGCGCTCGTCCGAACGGCGCGCCAGCAGCTCGGCGTGGACCACCCTGGCCGGGCCGAAGAGTACCAGCGCCTGGTCGATCAGGTGGCTGCCAAGGTCAAAGAGCGTGCCGCCGCCATCCACCGCCGTGGCAGTGGCCTTCCAGGCCTTCGAAATGACGGGCTGCCACCGTTCGAAACGGGATTCGAAGCGGGTCACGGGACCCAGCGCCTCGGCTGCCAGGAGCTTCCGGACGGTCAGGAAGTCACCGTCCCAGCGCCGGTTCTGGAAGACCGTAAGGACCCGGCCCAGGCTGCGTGCCAGGTCCACCAGCTCCCGGCCTTCCGCGCTGGTGACCGCGAAAGGCTTATCCACCACCACGTCGAGCCCGGCCTCCAGCGCGGCCTTCGCGAGCGGGAAATGGGTGGCCGGCGGGGTGGCCAGGACCACCAGGTCCAGGTGGGCCGCACGCTCAAGGACCGCGCCGCCGTCGGCCACCACCTCCGCGGCCTGGAGCTGCCGCGCCGCAGCCTGCCGCTCCGGATCGGACGTGGCCACCACGGCCAGGGCGTACCTGGGGTCTGCGGCGATCAGCGGGGCGTGGAAAACGCTCCCGGAGAGGCCGTAGCCCACAATGGCAGTGCGGATGGGGCGGTCTTCGGGGATGCCGGTCATGGCCTCCACGCTACTCCCCCACGTTCCGGGCTTAAACGCAGACGCTCCCCCACTTCCAGCCCGTAAAGGCTGCGAGGTGGGGGAGCGTCGCGGAAAAACCCGGATCAGGTGGGGATTACTTCTTTTCCCAGCCCAGGGTGGTCCAGTCCGGAACCTGCGAGAGGCTCTGGAACAGGGACGGGCCGTAGTTGGCCAGGCCCGTGCGGACGAAGGAGATCTGCGGGCCGTTCATGACCACGCCCATGGAGAAGTACTTCGCCATGTGCTCCTTCTCAACTTCCATTGCCGCCTTGTTGCGCTCGGCGTTGTCCTCGATGGATGCGAGATCGGCGATCTTCTTGTCCAGCTCGGCGTCGCCCAGTTCGTTTTCGTTGGTCTTGGAGTCGTAGTACTGCTTGACGGCGTCCGTTGCGTCAGGACCCACGGTGTAGCCGGAGACGCTCATGTCGAACTCGCGGCCGCCAATGACCTTGCCAAAGTCGGCGGAGGCGCGCTGGTCGATGCCAACGTCCATGCCACCGGCCTGGAGCTGCTTCTGCAGGGTCTGGGTGAAGGCAAGCGTGGTGGGATCGTCGCCGAAGTTGCTGATCTTGAAGGCGGCGGGCTTGCCGTCCTTCTCCATGATGCCGTTGGCGTTGGGGGCGTAGCCTGCGTCGGTGAGCACCTTCTTGGCTGCGTCGGCGCCGGTTTCCTTGACGGGGTAGTTGTCCTGGTAGTACTCGGAGAACGGCAGCACCATCATGGAACCGGAGCTGGGCTCCTCCCAGTTCAGGCCGTTGAAGCGGACCTTGCGCAGTGCTTCGCGGTCGACGGCGGCGAAGACGGCCTTGCGGACGGCAACGTCGGTGATCCGCTGGGCGTTCATGTTCATGCCGCCGGCGAAGAGGCGCTGGCCGCGGCGGATGTCCGCGTCCTTGGTGCCCTCAAGCTGCTTGTACGGCGTGATGGTGTTGGCGGAGACGGCGTCGATTTCGCCGTTCTTGAAAGCGGCAATGGCTGCGCTGCTTTCCAGCTGGCGGAAGGTGACGTTGGCCAGGACCGGCTTGGCGCCCCACCATTTCTCGTTGGGGAGCAGGGTCACGGTCTTGGCCGCGGTGTCGTACTGGTCCAGCTTGAACGGGCCGGCCATCCACTCGGCGTGCATGTCGCCGTTGAAGCCTTCGTTGAAGATTTCCGGGGTATTCACGGCCGGGTGGATCAGGCCGAAGAAGAGCGAATCCACGGGGTAGACAGGCTGGGTCGTCTTGACGATGACTTCCTTGTCGCTGCTGCCGGCCTCGACGGACTCGACGAACTCGTACGCGCCGGAGCTGACGATGTCGTAGCCGGCGTCGGGGCTCTTGAGGATGTTCCAGGTGTTCTGGAACGCCTTGACGTCGATGGGGGTGCCGTCGTTGTAGGTGGCCTTGTCGTTGACCTTGATGGTGATGGTCTGCTTGCCGTCCTTCACCTCGCTGTCCACGGTCTCGCAGAAGTCGGTGTTGGGCGTGACCTTGCCCAGGAAGTCGACCTTCCAGCAGCCGCCGATGCCGCCGCTGTTCATGGCCACCGGGTTCATCGGGATCTGCAGGGCGGAGTTGTCCGCGCTGTTGCCGTTGTTGGAGAAACCGTTGAAGTCCGGGCCGATGTTGCCCAGCGGAAGGGTGACCTTGCCGCCCTGCTCAAGGTCTGCTGCCGGCTTCTCGTTGACGCTGATGAGCTTTGAGAGGTCGCTGCCCGACTCCTGCCCCTTGGCGGTTTCGGGGCCGGTGGACCCGCCGCCGTTGCCGCATGCCGTCAGCGTAAGAGCCGCAGCGATGGCTGCTGCTCCGCCGATCTTCGTCAGATTCCTCATGGTGTTCCCTTCGTTGGTGCGGGTGGTGATGCTGGTGATGGGTCGGAAAAATCTAGGGTGCATTGTGTTCCGCCGAATCGTGGACCACAAGCATTTCCTCGTCCAGTTCCCCGTCGGGGAAGAAGCAGGCGAAGCGCTGGTCGAGGGGTTCCGCGGAGCCGGCTTCCAGGACCTGGACGGCCGACGACGGCCCGGCGGCTTCCAGGGGCGGCTCCAGCGTGAGGCACTTTTCCTGCTTCGCCGCCGGCAACGCGGCAAAAACCGGGCAGCGGGTGGCGAAGTTGCAGCCCTTGGGGGCATCCAGGGGAGAGGGAAGGTCGCCCTTGAGGATGATGCGTTCCCTGGTGCGCTCCAGGTGCGGGTCCGGTACCGGGATGGCGGACAGGAGGGCCCTGGTGTAGGGGTGGCGGGGGTTATCGAACACGCGGTCCACCTCGCCCACTTCCACGATCTTGCCCAGGTACATCACGGCAACCCGGTTGGAGATGTGCCGGACCACCGAGAGGTCGTGGGCTACCAGCAGGTAGCTCAGCCCCAGTTCGGCCCGAAGCTTGTCCAGCAGGTTGATGACGCCGGCCTGGACGGAGACGTCCAGGGCGGAGACCGGTTCGTCCAGGACCACCAGTTTGGGGTTGACTGCCAGGGCCCGGGCGATGCCGATGCGCTGGCGCTGGCCCCCGGAGAACTGGTTGGGGAAGCGGTTCACGTGGTCCGGCTGCAGGCCCACGAGCTTCATCAGCTCCATGATCCGCTTCCGGATGGCGGGCTTGTCCATTCCCGCGTTCTGGAGGGGTTCGGCGAGGACCTCGTAGACGGTGAACCGGGGGTCAAGGGCGCCGGTGGGGTCCTGGAACACCATCTGCAGTTCCCGGCGCATGGCGCTCTTGGTCCGGGCATCAGTGGCTTTTTTGTTGCTGATGCCGCCGATCACCACCTCGCCGTCCTGGTCCTTATGGAACTCCATGATTTCCAGGAGCGTGGTGGTTTTGCCGGAGCCGGACTCCCCCACGATGGAGAAGCATTCGCCCTCGCGGATGTCGAAGCTCAGGCCGTCAACCGCTTTGACGGTGCCGATCCGCTTCTTCAGCAGTGCGCCCTTGGTCAGCGGGAAGTACTTGCGGACATCGTTGAGCTGGAGCACCGTGGCGCGTTCGTTGCGGGGAATCGCGTCGAAACGGGAAACGGGAACGGGCGGGGCGGAGAACACTTCGTGCCCGTCCACGTCCTGGCCAAGGGAGTCCGACTTGATGCAGGCGGCGCTGTGCGGGCCGCTGCCGGCCACGGGCAGCAGCGCCGGTTCGCCCTCGAGGCAGGCGTCGGTGGCCAGCGGGCAGCGGGGCGCGAAGGAGCAGCCGGTGGGGGCGTGGATGAGGTTCGGCGGGATGCCCTCGATGGGGATCAGGGATGATTTCTCCGAGACGTCCACGCGGGGCACGGCCCCCAGCAGGCCCAGGGTGTAGGGCATCCGCGGGTTGTAGTAGATCTCGTCCACCACGCCGGTCTCCACCGGCTTGCCGGCGTACATCACCATGATGTCGTCCGCCATGCCGGCCACCACCCCGAGGTCGTGGGTGATCATCACCACCGCCGCGCCCGTTTCCTCCTGGGCTTTGTGGAGCACTTCGAGGACCTGGGCCTGGATGGTGACGTCCAGGGCGGTAGTGGGTTCGTCGGCGATCAGCACGCGCGGGTTGTTCGCGATCGCGATCGCGATCATGACGCGCTGGCGCATGCCGCCGGAGAACTCGTGCGGGAAGGCCCGCAGCCGGTCCCTGGGGCTGGGGATGCCCACCATGGCCAGGAGCTCGACGGCGCGGGCCTCCTTGGCCTGCTTGCTCATGGCGGGGTTGTGGATGGTCAGCGCCTCGATGATCTGGGCGCCCACCGTGTATACGGGGGTCAGGGAGGAGAGCGGGTCCTGGAACACCATGGCGAGGTCGTTGCCGCGGTATGCGCACATGGCCTTGTCGCTGAGTCCCAGCAGTTCGCTGCCGTGGAGCCGGACGGAACCCGACACCTCGGCGGTGGGCGGCAGGAGGCCCATGATGGCCAGGGACGTGACCGATTTACCCGAACCGGACTCGCCCACAATGCCCAGGGTCTTGCCCGGCAGCAGGTCGAAGTCCACGCCGCGGACCGCATGGACCACACCGTTCTCGGAGTTGAACCGGACATTCAGGTCCCGGACGGACAGGACAGCGTCGGTGGGGGCGTGGAGGCCGGCCACATGCAGGCGCTCCACAGCGGACGGGGTGGGCTCGAAGGCTCCGGTGGTGGTTTCGCTGCTCATGGGGTCTTCATCTCCGCGCGGTTCTTCCTGGCAGTGGTCTTCCGGGCCTTGCCCACGGAACTGGAGCTGGGATCAAACGCGTCCCGCAGCCCGTCGTTCATCATGGCCAGCGACCCGGTGAGGAGGAACATCACTGCCAGGGGCACCCAGAACATCCAGGGGAAGGTCTGGACCTGTGAGGTGGCCGCGCCGATCAGCACACCGAGGCTGACGTCCGGGACCTTGATGCCGATGCCGATGAAGGAGAAGGCCACCTCGGCGAGGATGGCGCCGGTGACGCCGCGGGTGACGTCGAGGACCAGCAGCGAGCCGATGTTCGGCACCAGGTGCCGCCACACGATCCGCCCTGGCGGGACTCCCATGTACTGGGCGGCCTTGACGAAATCGCGCTGCATCAGGGACATGGACAGGGACCGGATGAGCCGGGCCGTTCCCATCCAGCTGAAGATCAGCAGGACGATGATCAGCAGCAGCCACGACGGCAGGTTCTGCTTGAAGTTGGCACCGCCGCCGCTGGTGGCCACGGCCACCACCAGCAGCGCGGGCATCATGATGAGCGCCTCCAGGACAAAGAGCATCACCTTGTCCACCTTGCCGCCAAAGTAGGCCATGGTGCAGCCGTACACGGCGGCGATCAGCACCGAGACCAGGCCAACGATCAAGCCGATCAGGATGGAGATCCGGGTCCCCTCCACGGTCATGGCGTAAAGGTCGATGCCGGCCTGCGAAGTGCCGAGGTAATGCTCCGCAGAAGGCGGCATGCCGATGTTGAAGGGGTCGATGGTCTCCTTGTCCCAGGTGGTGAAGAAGTTGCCCACAAAGGAGAACACCACCAAGGCCAGGAAGATCACCAGCCCGGCCACGGCCGTTTTGTTGCGCATAAAGCGGCGGAAGATGATGGTGGATTTGCCGATGACAACATCGGCGTTTTCCAGGTGTGCTTCCTCGGCAACTGCTGCGGGGTCTACGGCGTTAAGGTTGGTCATGGCTACTGCACCCGCACTCTCGGGTCTACAAGCGTGGTGGCGAAGTCCGCCAGGATGGCGCCCAGGGCGAAGATCACGGAGCCGTACGCAAGGGTGGCGGTGGCCGCGTTGACGTCCTGCAGCGAGATGGCGTCAATGCTCCAGGATCCGACGCCCGGCCAGGCGAAGATCTTTTCGGCGAAGAAGCCGCCGGCGAAGATGGCCGGGATGGTGAAGGCGATGCTTTGGGCCACGGGGATAAAGGACACGCGCAGGGCGTGCCGGCTGATGGCCTGGTTGCGGGTCAGCCCCTTGGCGCGCGCCGTTCGGACAAAGTCGGCGTTGACGTTGTCCAGAAGGTACTGGCGCTGGGCGATCTGGTAGGAGCCCCAGCCCACCAGGGTGATGGCCACCGTTGGTACTGCGTAGTGGCCCACCATGTCCACAAACTGCGCCCACCCGGGCTCCATGCCGGGGGTTGAGATGCCGGTGACGAAGAAGATGCGGTTGCCAACTGTTTCGTTGATGTTGATGGCGCCCAACTGCACCAGGAAGTAGGCGATGGGGGCCGGCACGATGTAGGCCAGGTAGCTGTATGACGTGATGACCCGGTCCTGGAACTTGTACTGGCGGGCGGCGGAGTACACACCCAGCGCGACGCCGATGATCAGGGTCAGCACAATCGAGGCGAGGAAAAGCCGGGTGGAGATCCACACGCGGTCCCCAAATTCGGCGTTGATGAAAGCGCCATTCGGGCTGCGGCCCCAGTCCCAGCGGGTCACGATGCCGGTGAGCCAGTCAACGTACCGCTCCCACGGGTTGAGGTCCGGGTCCAGGCCCTTGAGGCGCATGGAGTTGGCGACCTGCTCCGGGGTGGGGCGGGGGATGCGTTCCTGTTCCAGCAGCGCCGGTTTGAGGGAGCTGACGGCCAGGAAATATCCGGCGGAGGTGGTCAGGAAGATCATGACCAGGTAAGTGAAGCCGCGTTTGGCAAGGTAGCGGAGCATGGGGCGCTACTTCTGTTTCGCCGCCGGCCGTTGGACGGAAGGACACTGCGCGGGTGGCAGCTGGAGTGCCGGGATACGGGGCAAAACAACAATCACGTGCTGGATCCTTCCGTCATCCCCGGATGAGCGGGGGTTTGCTCCGCCTCACCGGGTTCTGTGCCAGCGGGTGGCTGGCGTCCCGCAGCCTTTGGGGCCGGTCCTGGTGGACTATGTTGCGGGTCACATTCCAGAGGAAACTATCACAGCCCGCGGCCCGGATTGCGCCGGGACGGCCCGAAAGCTACTGGCCCGTATCAGATTGTTATGAACATTCCTGTAAAGCTCATGTGACTGGACCGAGGGTCCGGAGCTGACGTAGCCTACGCCCCGCGTACGACGCGTGTGACAAGGTCCTGCCAGGAAGCCATCAGCCGTTCCGGCGCAACGCCGTGGACCCGGACCAGGTTCAGGAGCCGCTCAGGATCCAGGGTGGCAGCAAGGGAGCCGGCCATCAGGCCAGGCTCGGGGGCATAGCCTTCCTGCCGCAGCAGCATCTCAATATGCCGGTTCCACAGGGCTGCGGCGGGAACTTCAAAACGGCCCCGCGACGCCATTTCCGCAGCGAGAACCAGGTCCCCGAAATCCAGTACATACTGGATCCGCCCGATGCCGCAGGCGATCAGCCGCTCAAGGCCGGGCGCGCCCGGACCCAGGGGCGGCGGCCCGAACATAAACCGCGACTGAAAGTCGGTTTCTGAGTCGTTGAGCAGCGTCACCATCAGCCCGGCACGGCTGCCGAACCGCCGGAACACGGTGCCCTTGCCCACGCCGGCGTGCTCCGCCAGCCGGTCCATGGTTAGGCCGGCCACCCCGCCCTCCTCAATGAGTTCGCGGGCAGCCCTTAGGAGGCGCTCCCGGTTCCGGGCGGCGTCACTGCGCTCGGCAGCGGTGACCGGGGCCACTCCCGGCCGCATTGGGATGGAACTCACAGGTTCAGTCTAGTCCCCGGGAATATTAAACGGACTGTGGTCCGTTTACTCTGGATGAAGGCGTTCCGACGCCCCAGCTGTGCTGCGCCGCAACCCCCGCGGCCCGAACCCAAGGAGTCCCCATGTCCAAGAACACCGTCCTGACGCTCGTCGGCAGCCTCCGCGCCGAGTCCACCAACCAGATGCTGGCCGAAGCAATCCAACTCAACGCCCCGGAGCACGTCGCTGTTGTTATCCACGACAGCCTGGGCAACATCCCGTTCTACAACGAGGACATCGATGTAGAAGGTTCCGTTCCAGCCGCCGCCGCCGCGCTGCGTGCCGCTGCCGCAGAAGCCGGCGCCGTGCTGCTGGTGACCCCCGAGTACAACGGCACCATCCCGGCCCCGCTCAAGAACGCCATCGACTGGCTGTCCCGCCCGTTCGGCGCCGGCGCCCTGACCGGCAAACCCACCGCCGTCGTCGGAACCGCTTTTGGCCAGTTCGGCGGGGTTTGGGCCCAGGATGAGGCCCGCAAGGCTGCCGGCATCGCGGGCGCAAACGTCCTGGCGGACGCCAAGCTGGCTGTTCCCGGCTCGCTGGTCCGGTTCGCCGAACTGCACCCCAAGGACGACGCAGAGGTCGTGGAGCAGATCAAGGGCGTCTTCGATGCCCTTGACGCCGCAGTCGCAGCACCTGCCGCCTAGTACCTCGAGGCGGCAGCCCTGCTGTAACCAACTCTTGTCCCAACCGGTACCACCCGGAGATCCCCGGTCCCGCCGCCGGCCGTAACGTTAATCAACCGGAGCCGCCGCGCTGGACGGGCCGGAACGGAAAAGCGGTGCAGGATGCCAGGAACCGGGGGTGCCGGTCAGGGGAGGGGAACGCGGCAGTCGGCCGTCGCGGCCCTGGCGCTCTGCTGCTGGCTGGGCGCTTGCGCCCCGGCGCCGGGGGTTGTGCCTGCCCCCACCAACCCTGATGTTCCGGCCGGCCCGCCGGCGCCCGGGCCGCAGGCTCCGCCCTGGCCGCAGGCCCCAACCACATCCACGGCGGCGGCTGTTCCGTCCGCAGCTTCGGCGACGCCCGGCGCTCCTCCTGCCGCGCCTCCGGTCAGCCCGGCTCCTGCGCCCGGCACTGGCGGGTCCAGTCCCCCACCGGCGGCCACCCCTGGTGCCGCCGCCACCCCCTCCTCGGCGCCCCCTTCGGCCCCCGTCGCTGCACCCGTCCCCGGTCCCATACCGGCCTCCGGCACCAGTGCGCCTTCCGGACTGCGTACCGTCACCACGTACTACGTGCTGCTGGACGACGGCGGCCGGAACGGCGTCCGCTTCGGCTGCAATGACAGCCTGGTGGGCCTTTCCCGGCAGCTGCCGGCCGCCACTGCCGCGGCGCCGCTGCGTGCTGCACTGGGCCCCCTCCTCGGACCAGCGGAATCCACTGATGTTGGGGCAGCGTTGCCTGCGGGCACCTACAACGCCCTGGCAGGTGCCACCCTGACGCTCCTGTCCGGCCGCTTCGACGGAACCACCGTCACGGTGTACCTGGCGGGCGGGCTCAACCCCGGTGGCGTCTGCGACCTGCCCAGGCTGGAAATGCAGCTGACCCAGACAGCCGTGGCCGCCGTGGGTGCCGTCCGGGCCGAGATCTACATCAATGGCGTGCCCTTGGGGCAGGCGCTCCGCCTGGACCAAGGGGACGGAACCGCCGGAACGCCGCCACCGGGTGAATCATGATTCAACAGCTGTTACTTTTCAGGCAACACCCGGTTGTATCCTGAGGATGTGAGCCACGAAACACTTGATACCGCCGCGGGTGCGCTGCCGGCCGAAGCCATTGATGCCATCGAACGGGCCGCGACATCAGCCCACCGCCACCAGGAGCTGTTCTCTGAGCGGGCCGCCCACATCCGGCAGTCAGCAGTCCGGGACGTTTTTGATATCTCGCTCCGCGAGGGCCTGGTCTCGCTGGCGGGGGGCAGCCCCTACCTGCAGTCACTGCCGCTGGACCGGCTGGCCGCCACAGCGGCACGGATCATCGCCGAAGAGGGCCTCACCGCGCTGCAGTATGGTGCAGGCCAGGGCACTGCCGAACTCCGGGCCCAGATCTGCGAAGTCATGGCCGCCGAAGGCATCACCGACGCCCGCCCCGAAAACGTGGTGGTCACCGCCGGCTCCCAGTCGGCGCAGGACGTGGCCACCAAGGTGTTTTGTGACCCGGGGGACGTGGTCCTGGTTGAGGACCCCACCTACGTGGGCGCCCTGAACACCTTCGAGGCCTACCAGGTCCAGGTGGAAACCGTGCCAATGGATGAGCATGGCCTGGTGCCCGATCTCCTGGAGGCGCGCATCGCAGCCCTTCAGCTGGCAGGCAGGACCATCAAGTTCCTGTACACCATCCCCAACTTCAACAACCCGTCGGGCATCACCCTCGCGGCGGAACGCCGCCAGCAGATCGTCGATATATGCCGTAAAGCGAATATTCTGGTCCTGGAGGACAACCCCTACGGGCTGCTGCGGTTTGACGGCCGGCCACTGGCCCCGTTGCGGGCCGCTAACCCGGACGACGTCATCTACATGGGCTCCTTTTCGAAGATCTTCGCCCCCGGCCTCCGGATCGGCTGGGCCCTGGTGCCCGCCCACCTGCAGCGCCGGTACTACCTCGCGGCGGAGTCGGTGACCCTGTGCCCGCCGGCCTTGAACCAGATGCTCGTGTCCGCCTACCTGCGCGACTACGACTGGAAAGGCCAGATCGAGACCTACCGGGGGCTTTATGCCGAACGCTGCCGCGCCATGATCGAAGCCCTCGAGGAGCACTTGCCTGCAGGTGCCACCTGGACCTCGCCCGACGGGGGCTTCTTCGTGTGGGTCACCCTGCCGGCGGGCATAGACACCTACCCGCTGCTTTACAAAGCCATTGAGGCCGGTGTGGTGTTTATTCCGGGGGCCGCGTTCACGCCCTCGGATGAACCGTCCAACAAACTTCGCCTCGCATTCAGCGCCGTTCCCCCCGATGCCATTGCCGAAGGAGTACGCCGGCTGGCGCCGGTCCTTCAGGAAGCCATCGCGGCGCTGTAGCGTAGGCAGCACAAACCTGACACACCAAGCGAAGGAGCAAGGCGCATGAGCGGAATCATCGTTGTAGGGGTCGACGGCAGCGACACGGCCAAGCGGGCCGCAGAGTCCGCACGGGACCTGGCAGCCGCCCTGGGAGCCTCGCTGCACGTGGTGTCGGCTTTCGACAGCGACCGGACAGAGGTTTTCGGCAGCGGCAGCGACCAGTGGATCGTTTCCGACGCGGACGCCGCCGAACACGTGGCGCGGACCGTTGCGGACTCCCTGGGCAGCAGTGTCGCCGTGACCTACTCCGCAGCCCGGGGCAGGCCGGCAGATGCCCTTATTAAGGAAGCTGTGCGGCGGGAAGCACGCATCATCGTGGTGGGAAACCGGCGGATGCAGGGGATCGGCCGGGTGCTGGGCAGTGTGGCCAACAGCGTGGCCCACAACGCGCCGTGCGATGTGTACATCGCGAACACCTACGACGCCGACTAGCAGCATCCGCGGACGCTCCCCGCTGTGGCCATTGTCGCGGCGGGGGGTGTCCGTTCTCACGCCCGGATCGGGGTTTCCGCCCGGAGCGAACGATAAAATTGAAGCAGCCCCAATGGTGCGGACCAGACCACCAGCACCCGAAGGGGCATCCTTGATCACTCTCCAGCGCCGCCAGCTTGTAGGCCACGACATCCTCCTGGCCCGCCACGGCAACCACATCTGCTCCATGCGGGTGGACCGGAGCAACGGCACCGTGGTGGCGCTGCTCGACGACGGCAGCGTGGACACTGCCCCCAACACCATCTCGCCCGGCTTGCGGCTCCCCGAAACGGTGGGCAGCACCCTGCGGGACGACTGGAAGTTCCTGGCGGCCTGGGGTGCGGCAACTGCCGTCCTGGGAACGGTAATGACCATGGCGGCGGTGGCTATCGGCGCCACGCTGGATCCTTCGACGCTGGAGATGCTGGCCGCTTACCCGGCGTACTGATCCCGGCCGGGGCTGGCTAGCCCACCAACCAGCCCTGCAGGAGCCACCAGATCCCGGCCATCACCACACCGCCGAACAAGGTGCCCGCCACTACCTGCGCCAGGGTATGTGCCCGCAGGACCACCCGGGACCACCCCACGGCCGGGACCAGCAGCACGAGCGGCAGCCATGCCGGTCCCAGCATCAGCACGGCGATGACCGTGGACGAGGAAATTGCCGCCGCGTGGCCGCTGATTTTCCAGAAGGGGCTCACTGCCGCCAGGACCACCACGCCGCCCACCACGGCCAGGACCATGGCGGTGACACTGGGCGGAGCCCTGGTTGCGGCCAGCACCAACAGCCCCACCCCAATGGAGACCAGGGTCAGGACCAGCACGGGGGCGCGTTGCTTGCGGTTGCTGATGTGGTGGTCGCTGACACGTCCCAGCCGGACCAGGATGAGCAGCAGGCCCAGCGGAAGCAGGCAGACAAACACGGCCGCCAGCGCCCCGTAGCCCAGTGTTCCAGGCAAGCCCGGGGTGGTCAGCGGGCTCAGCAGAAGCTGTGCACTGACCACCACCGGCGGCTGGAGGATTTCGGTGATCCAGCGGGCAGCCCTGTTTTTTGCCCTGATGATTCCGGCGGCCGGCACCGCAGCTTCAGTCAAGGAGCAGCGCCGGCTCCTCCAGAATGGCGGCTACGTCCGCCATGAACCGGGCGGACAGGTCGCCGTCCACAACGCGGTGGTCGAAGGAACCACCCAGCGTGGTGATCCACCGGGGGATGACCTCGCCGTCCAGGACCCAGGGCTTCTGCTTGATGGTGCCGAAGGCTACGATCGCCACTTCGCCCGGGTTGATGATGGGAGTCCCCGTGTCGATGCCGAGGGCGCCGATGTTGGTCACTGTCAGGGTGCCGCCCTGCATTTCTGCGGGTTGGGTCTTGCCGGCCCGGGCGGTGGTGGCAAGGTTGTTCAACGCCAGCGCCAGTTCCTTCAGGGAAAGGTCCTGGGCGTTTTTGATGTTGGGCACCATCAGCCCGCGCGGGGTGGCGGCGGCGATTCCCAGGTTCATGTAGTGCTTGATCTGGATTTCGGCGGTGTCTGCCGCGCCGTTGTCCACCCAGGTGGCGTTGACGCTGGGGTTCCTGGCGGCGGCCCAGATGACAGCCTTGGCAAGGATCAGGAGCGGAGAAACCCTGACGCCCTCGAAGTCCCTGGATGCCTTGAGCCGCTTGACGAACTCCATGGTCCGGCTGGCGTCCACATCCACGAAGATACTCACGTGCGGGGCCGAGAACGCCGACTCCACCATGGCCCGGGCCGTGGCCTTGCGGACACCCTTGACGGGGATGGTTTCCACACGCTGGTCCTGCGGCTTGCCGGCCTTGCCCCAGAAGCCGTCTGCCTTGTCCAGCTCGGCATCGCGCTGCGACTGGTAGCTCACCAGGTCCTCCCTGGTGACCTCACCACGCAGCCCGGTGGCCACAACGTCCGCGAGGTCAATACCGAGGTCGCGGGCGATCTTGCGAACCGGGGGCTTGGCGAGGACACGGTTGACCAGGCCGGTGATGGTGCCACCAAGGGTGGGCCTGGTGTCCTCGGCTCCAGCGGGGGCGGCAGGCACCGCCACCGGGCCGGCCGCGGGCACGCTGGCCGGCGCCGGCGCAGTGGCGGGCGCGGGCGGGGCAGCGGGGCGTGCGGCCTGCGCAGGCGCCGCCGCTGTCTTGCGGGGGCGGCGCTTCACGGCGTCGGCCTTGGGGCCCGAACCCACCAGCGGACCGCCGGCCGGCCGCGCTCCCGGTGTTCCGGCGTCGTCCGCTGCTGCCGCGTCATCGCCGGCGTCCGCGGGCAAGGTGCCGTACATCAATTGGGCAGGAGCCTCGGGCGCACGGACATCGGCGGGGGTGGGGTCGCCTGCAACGTCATCGCTCACACTGATGATGGCGGTGCCAACATCGATGGTGACGCCTTCGGGCACCAGCAGTTCCCTGACGGTCCCGGCGAACGGGGACGGCAGCTCCACGATCGACTTGGCGGTTTCGATCTCGCAGATGACGTCGTTGACGGCCACGGTGTCGCCGGGCTTGACCTTCCAGGCGACGATTTCCGCCTCCGTGAGCCCCTCGCCGACGTCGGGCAGGTTGAACTTGTTTAAAGTCATGATGTCCTCAGTAGGAGAGGGCGCGGTCCAGCGCCTCCAGGATGCGGTCGATGTCCGGCAGGTAGTCTTCCTCCACCTTGGCCACCGGGTAAGGCATGTGGAAGCCGCCCACCCTGATGACCGGGGCTTCCAGCGAATGGAAGGCCCGTTCACTGATGCGGGCCGCGATTTCGCCGCCGATCCCGCCGAAGGTAGGTGCCTCGTGGGCCACAATGAGCCGGCCGGTCTTTTTGACCGATGCGGTGACAGTGTCGAAGTCGATCGGGGAGATGGAGCGGAGGTCGATCACTTCGACGCTGTGGCCGTCCTCTGCCGCCGCGTTGGCCGCTGCGAGTGCCACCGGGACCAGCGGGCCATACACCACCACCGTGGCGTCCGTACCCTCGCGGAGCACGTGCGCCTTGAACGGATCAGCGGAGGCGCCGGGAGACGTGGTGTCCACCTCACCCTTGAGCCAGTAGCGGCGCTTCGGTTCGAAGACAATCACCGGGTCCTGGCAGTCCACTGCCTGCTGGATCATCCAGTAGGCGTCGTGCGGGTTGGACGGGGTGATGATCCGCAGGCCGGCCGTGTGGGCAAACAACGCTTCCGGCGACTCTGAATGGTGCTCGATGGAGCCGATGCCACCGCCGTAGGGGATGCGGATCACCACGGGGACCGTTAGGTTCCCGTTGCTGCGCGAGTGCATCTTGGCCAGCTGCGTGGTGATCTGGTTGAAGCCGGGGAACACAAAGCCGTCAAACTGGATTTCGCAGACGGGCCGGTACCCGCTCAAGGCCAGCCCGATGGCGGTGCCGATGATGCCGGATTCCGCCAGGGGTGTGTCGACGACCCGGTCCGGGCCGAACTCGCCGATCAGGCCGTCAGTGACCCGGTAGACACCGCCCAGGGGCCCGATATCCTCGCCCATCAGCAGAGATTTGGGGTTCGCACCCAAAGTGGCGCGGAGGCCTTCGTTGATGGCCTTGGCGATGGTCATGGTGGTCATCAGTGGCCTGCCTTTGCTGCTGCCGGGCTGCCGGATTCGTCCGGGCCCGCGAACCCTGCACTGTATTCCTCGAACCAGGCCAGCTCCTCGGCCACCAGCGGGTGCGCCTCGACATAAGTGTTGGCGAAGGCGGTTCGGATGTCCGGCGTTTCCAGGTCGTGGGTGGTGCGCCGGACGTAGGCGGCGAGGTCGTCGCCGTCGGCCTTGACCTTGGCGAAGAAGTCGTCGTCCGCCATGCCCTCGGCGCGCAGGTGGATTTCCAGGCGGGCCAGGGGATCCTTGGCGCGCCAGGCGTCCTCCTCCGACGACGGCCGGTACTTTGTGGGGTCATCGGCGGTGGTGTGGGCGCCAACACGGTAGGTGAACGCTTCGATCAGGACGGGTCCGTGGCCCTGGCGGGCGTGTTCGAGCGCCCATTCCGTCACGGCGTGCACGGCGATGACATCGTTCCCGTCCACCCGGATGCCCGGGAATCCGTAGCCCTTGGCGCGGTTTGAGAGCGGCACCCGGGTCTGGACGTTGCTGGGCACGGAGATGGCCCAGTGGTTGTTCTGGCAGAAGAACACCACGGGGGCGTTGTACGAGGAGGCGAAGACCATCGATTCGTGCACATCGCCCTCGGAGCTGGCGCCGTCCCCGAAGTAGGCCATCACAGCCGCCTTGGGCAGCGCAGCCGCGTTCCCGGCGGCTGCCGCAAGCTTCTGGTCCCGCTGGATGCCCATGGCGTACCCCACGGCGTGCGGGGTCTGCGCCGCCAGGACCAGGGTGTAGAGGTGGAAGTTGGTGTCCTTGGGGTTCCAGCCGCCATTGGAGACGCCGCGGAACTGGCGCAGGAGCTCAGCCAGATCAACGTTACGGGTCAGTGCCACACCGTGTTCACGGTAGGTGGGGAAGATGTAATCCTGGGGCTGGCTGGCCCGGCCCGAGCCGATCTGCGCAGCTTCCTGGCCGGTGAGTGGCACCCACAGGGCCAGCTGGCCCTGCCGCTGCAGGGCGGTGGCCTCGACATCAAAGCGCCGAATGGCCGCCATGTCGGCGTACAGGCCGCGGAGCACGTCCGGCGTCAGTTTTGCCGCGTACTTGCTGAACACCGGGTCCGACCCGAGCGTTCCGTCGGGGCCCAGCAGCTGGACCATGTGCGCGGGGGGTGCACCCAGCACGGCTTCCGCATCAGCTTCGCGCTGATCGTCAACAGCTGTTCCGTCGAACTCGGTGGAAGGCAGATGTGTGCCCATACCGTCTCCTTGCTTGCCGCATCCAGGTTGGATGCAATGTCGCTGGGATATATGCCTTCACAGGAATACATTCCCGGTACGGCATATACATTGGCTTACTGATCCTAACTTTATCTTCAGTAGGTAGCGCCGCGGCCACTTGTTAAGCGCTAGGAACCCCGGGGCGCCTTTGTATAGTCCGCACAGAGCTGCAGGAAGCGGGTGTTGGCCTCGGCTTCACCGATGCTCACCCGGACACCCTCATCCGGAAACAACCGGACCGACAGTGCCCTTGCCGCCGCTTCCGCGGCGAAACCGGCACTGTCGGATCCCAAGGCCAGCCAGACGAAGTTGCCCTGGGCTTCCGGGACAGCCCAGTCCAGGTGCCGCAGCCCCGCAACCACACGGTCGCGTTCGTCCACCAGGGTTTGTACCCTTCCTACAACTTCGGGGAAATTCTGCAGTGAAACGACGGCTGCCTTTTCGGCGATCTGCGACACGGCAAACGGCGTGGCAGCCGCCCGGAGGTACTGCGTGATGCCGGGATTACTGACGCTGTAGCCCACCCTGAGTCCGGCCAGTCCATGGGCCTTCGAGAAGGTCCGCAGCACCACTACATTGGGATAGCCGCGGTAGAGGTCGATGCCGTCCACGGCCCCGTCCGACCGCACGAACTCCTGGTAGGCCTCATCGATGACCACCACCACGTCCGCAGGCACGGCACGGATGAATGACTCGGTTTCGGCTGCCTGGAGCGCCGGTCCTGTGGGGTTGTTGGGCGTGCAGAGCAGAATGACGCGGGTCCGGGCAGAAACGGCGGCCGCCATGGCCGCGAGGTCGTGCCGGCCGTCCGGGGTGACAGGGATGCGGACGCTTTCAGCACCGGCCAAACCAACACTGATGGGATAGGCCTCGAAGGAACGCCAGGCGTAGATCACTTCATCCGGCTTGCCGTCTTCGTTCCGGCCGGCAAAGGCGGCCAGGATCTGGTTCAGCGCTCCGAGGCTGCCTGCCCCGGTCACGATGTCGTCCGATGGGACGTCCAGGAAATCCGCGAGCTCCGAGCGCAGCCGGCTGCTCAGCGGATCAGGGTAACGGTTGACGTCCGATTGCTCCGCGATGGCCGCCAGGACGGCGGGCAACGGCGGCAACGGGTTCTCGTTCGACGAGAGTTTGTAGCTGTCCAGTCCTTCGACAACGGCCGGCGGTTTGCCGGCGGCGTAGCGGGGCAACCCGGCCACCACCGGACGCGGCGGGATAGCGCCGCCCAGGGACTCTGCTGAGGTCATGCCCTCCAGCCTACTTCTCCCACCGCCCCGGCCTGGGGCAATTGCTGCCCGGTCCAGCCCGTTTCCGTGCGGTGTGGAACCATGGAGGGCATGGGTTCCTTTCTCCTGCGGGTCATCGTCAACGCTGCGGCAATCTGGGTGGCCGGCTGGGTCCTTCCCGGCCTGGAGATCTCCAGCGGCGCGGCATCGGACGTCGTGGCAAAAACCGGCGTCACTGAAAACACCGACACCATCGGCATTGTCCTTGCCTATCTGTTCATCGGCGCCATCTTCGGGGTGGTCAACGCCTTTGTCCGGCCCTTGGTCCGCGTCCTGGCGCTCCCAATCACCATCCTGACCCTTGGCCTGTTCACCGTGGTGATCAACGCCGGCATGCTTTTCCTGACAGCCTGGATCAGCAGTTACACCCCGGTGCATTTCACCATTGACTCGTTTTTCTGGACGGCAGTCCTGGCAGCCATCATCATCTCGCTGGTCTCCCTTGTGGCGGGCATCCTGCCGGGCCTCAACCGGCGGTAAGATCCGGCCGGGTCCTTTCCTCACCTCCCACCCAGGCCACGCTCCCTGCTCCGCGGTTCCGTGGCCGGCGCCCGCCGCGGCAGCTCCCGGGACCGGGTGAGCTGGAACCTCGTAGCGGTGGCACTGCCGCCAGCTCCCAGCAGAACACCCAGCGCCGCAGTGGTGGACACCAGGGAAGGGTCGGAGCTGGCGGCGACCAGCCGCGCGCCGTTTTCGTAGCCGCTGAGGCTGTGGCCGGCACCCAGCCCGCCCTCCCCCGGGCCGGCAACGGGCGGGCTGCCAAGGGTTACGGTGACACGGTCCCGTGTGTCCGGGTTGGGGGTGCCGTCCGCGCCCGGCACCCAGTCTGCCCGGTGTTCCAGATGCAGGGACCCAACACCCGGCGGAGCGTTGATTCCCGCCACCGGAGACCCTGCCGTCAGCACGTAGCCGACGTTGTACTCGTGGCGGATCCGCGGGTCCGCCACGAGGTTCATGGCGTGGATGCCGCCCTGGCTGTAGCCTACGGCCACCACCGACGCGCCCGGTTCAGCGCCCGCCGCCCGGAGCGCCGACAGGATGGCGGCGTCGATTTCCGCCGAGCCGTAGAACATTCCTTCGGCTATGCCGGCCTCGTCGAACGGGTTCTCCCCTCCCATCCGGCTGCCGGCGGCCTGGGTGCCCGGAACCACCACCACGTACGTCTTGGCCGGACCGGCGCCCACGGCCAGGATCTCAATGAACCCGGCGCCGCGGGCGTCGATGAGCCGGACACGTTCCAGCAGCCCGGCCGGTGAGCTGTCCAGGGCCACGGACAGCGTTTCCTCCTGCCGGAGCTGCAGCGGCCTGGGCCGAAGGAAACCCATCAGCAGGTCCCGGAGCTGCGGTGCCCGGGCGATCCGGCGTCGGGTGTCCGCGGATTCCAGCCCCAGGGTGGACACCAGCCCTTCCACGGAGCTCCGGTCCGGTACTCCGGTGCCGGCCATGGTGGCCATCGAACCCCGGATGTCCGCAACGCCTGCGAACCCCAGGAACCGGACGGCGTCCGCCCGCCATTCCGCCAGTTCATACTCGCGCCGGCAGTCGCGGATGCGGGTACTGAGCTGCTGCATCTCCTGCCGGACAAGGCGGAGGCTCCACTGGCTGTTCCGCACCGCAGCGACATGCGGCGCCGCCGACCACGGCGCCGCACCAGCGATCACGCCCAGTTGCTCACCGATCCTGCCCACCTCCGTTTCCGCTGCCAGGAGGTCAGCTGCGAGGGAATCCAGCTTCTCCGCACCACCCGTCAGCTCCTCGAGCTGAACGGCTATCCCGCCGGCGCCGCCACGGATGGTCAGGTACCCGTCCCGGGCAGGGCCGGACAGGCCGATCCCGCCGCCCTCCGCCTGCGGGTAGCCGGACACATTGCCGGCGGCAAGCCTGCGCGCGGACATCACGGCCAGCCCGGGAACGCCTGGCCGGGGAGGCTTCCGCCGGCCAAAGTGGAGCTTCCGGACAACGGGACTTCCGGAACGAAGCGTGACACTGCCGCGCGGGCCTCCGCCAACCGTTCCAGGGACTGCGCCAGGGCGGCCGCCTGGATCGACACCGCCTCCCGGTACGCCTGTCCCGCCGGGGACTGCCACTCAAGCAGCTGGATATCCCGGCACCCGGCAAGGACCTGCTCAACACGCACCGAACAGCCCGCCAGCCGGGACACCAGGTGCCCCACCGCCTCCTGCGCGCCAGCTCCGGACCATGGGTCCGTCACCGCATCCGTGACCATTTTGTCCCTCCCTGCTCCGTACCCCACCTGCCTTGTGCGGCCTCGTACTGCCTGCTTTTTGACCCCTGCCTTGTGCCGCCGCCGCACTCTCTTTGCCGACAGGCACCACGCTACGAACGGCCGGCGCGCCGGCCAAGAACCGTTGCGGCCTATGTGGACAAGGTGCGAAGCCAGCAGCCACCCCTGACCGGGCAACCGCCCCTGCACGGGTAACAAGGAAGGCCGGCTTAAGCGCCGCACCAGGTTCGTGAAAGAATCAGCACATGCCTGAAACTGCCGCCACAGCTGACACCCGTACGCCCTCCGGACGACTCGCCCTCGCCGCGTCCCCGGAGCAGATCGCCCTGGGCCCGCTGGACGGCCGCTACCAGTCCGCCGTCGCGCCCCTCGTGGACTACCTGTCCGAGGCGGCCCTGAACCGTGACCGTGTAGCCGTTGAAGTTGAATGGCTCATCCACCTGACCAGCAACAACGTTCTTCCCGGCGCGGGTCCGCTGACGGCGGACCAGCAGGCAAAGCTCCGCGCCATCGTGACGGAGTTCAATGCCGCGTCAGTGGTTGAACTCGCTGAAATCGAGGCTGTCACGGTGCACGACGTCAAGGCCGTGGAGTACTACATCGGCCGCCGGCTGGACGGGATCGGCATCACCAACCTGACCGCCATGGTCCACTTCGGCTGCACGTCCGAGGACATCAACAACCTTTCGTACGCCCTGGGTGTCAAGGGCGCGGTGGAGGACGTGTGGCTCCCGGCCGCGCGCACGCTCGTGGCGCAGATCAGCCGGATGGCCGAGGAAAACCGGGCGGTCCCCATGCTGTCCCGCACCCACGGCCAGCCCGCCACCCCCACCACGCTGGGCAAGGAACTGGCCGTCATTGCGCACCGCCTCACCCGCCAGCTGGACCGCATTTCCAGCACTGAGTACCTGGGCAAGATCAACGGTGCCACCGGCACCTACGCGGCCCACGTCGCTTCCGTTCCGGGCGCCGACTGGCAGCAGGTGGCCAGGTCCTTCGTGGAAGGCCTGGGCCTGGCCTGGAACCCGCTCACCACCCAGATCGAAAGCCACGACTGGCAGGCTGAACTGTACGCCGACGTCGCACGCTTCAACCGCATCCTGCACAACGTCTGCACGGACATCTGGAGCTACATTTCCATCGGCTACTTCGCGCAGGTTCCCGTGGCAGGCGCCACCGGGTCCTCCACAATGCCGCACAAGGTCAACCCCATCCGCTTCGAAAACGCCGAGGCCAACCTGGAAATTTCCTCCGGGCTGCTGGACGTCCTGGGCTCCACCCTGGTCACGTCCCGCTGGCAGCGCGACCTGACCGACTCCTCCAGCCAGCGCAACATCGGTGTGGCCTTCGGCCACTCGCTGCTTGCCATCTCCAACGTGGCCAAAGGCCTGGAGCGCCTTGACGTGGCCGAGGACGTCCTTGCCGGCGATCTCGACACCAACTGGGAAGTGCTGGGCGAGGCCATCCAGATGGTGATGCGCGCAGAGGCGATCGCCGGCGTCGAGGGCATGGAGAACCCCTACGAGCGGCTGAAGGACCTCACCCGCGGACAGCGTGTGGACGGCGCCCGCATGCAGGAGTTCGTCCAGGGCCTTGGCCTGTCCGCTGACGCCGAAGCCCGCCTGCTGGCCCTTACGCCGGGCAAGTACACGGGTATCGCCGACCAGCTGGTAGACCACCTCAAGTAGGCTCCAGCGCCGGGGCAGTTGCCCGACGGCGGGACCGGACCTTTCGAAGGTCCGGTCCCGTTTTGCGTCCCAGTGCCAGACTGGAACCATGAAGCTGCTGCTGATCCGTCATGGCCAGACGCCCGGAAACGTCTTGGGCCAGCTGGACACCGCCCACCCCGGCCCCGGCCTTACCGAACTGGGCCAGCGCCAGGCCGAAGCCATGGCCCGGTCCCTGGCCAACGAGCCCATCGGGGCCCTGTATGCGTCCACCCTGGTGCGGACACAGCTGACGGCAGCACCCCTGGGCCACCGCCAGGGCCTGGATGTGACGGTGCTTGATGGCCTGCACGAGATCGAGGCCGGTGCCCTGGAGAAGCTGACCGACCACGAGTCCCACCTCCGCTACATCGGGACCGTGATTTCCTGGATCGCCGGGGACCTGGACCGCCGGATGCCTGCAGGCCCTGACGGCCACGCGTTTTTTGGGCGCTTTGATGCCGCAGTGGCGCATGTGGTCGACCTGGCGGAGCAGGCGGGCCACGGCACGGTGGCGATCGTCAGCCACGGCGCGGCCATCCGCACCTGGGCGGGCCGCCGGGTGTCGGGCGCCGGCCCCGACTTCGCCAACCGGCACGTCCTGGAAAACACCGGGATTGTGGCGGTGGAGGGCGGACCAGCGGACGGCTGGACGCTGGTCCATTGGGATGGCAGCCCGGTGGGCGGCCTGGCCCTGGCGGATCCCACTGCGGAGGATCCTACGGGCACCACCCTGGCCGGCGGCTAGGGAACAGCGCGGCCAAGCCGCGCCGCAGCGTCCGCGGCTTCCGCAGCCGTGGGCCGTGCGGCGCTGTCCATGGCGGTCAAAGACCTGAGGAATGCGCCCCATTCCGGGCCCAGGACGGCAGGGACCTCCGGGTCCCGGAGGGTCCTGGCAACGAGCGATTCGATGGCCGTACCGGGGAAGGCCTTGGTGCCGGTGAGGACTTCGAGCAGGACCAGCCCCATGGAATAGACATCCCAGGACGGCCGGGTGTTGGCCCCGGCGGCCTGTTCAGGACTCATGTAGTGGACCGTCCCGGACGAGATGCCGAGCTCCGCAGCGGAGCCCGCCGCCGCTGCGATGCCGAAGTCGATGATCCGGACCGGGCTCCGGCGCAGGCCACTCAGCATCAGGTTGGCAGGCTTGATGTCCCGGTGGACCAGGCCGCCCGCGTGCAGGTGGGCCAGGGCGCCGAACAGGTCCGCCGACCAACGGGCCACCTCGGCCGGGTGGTGGCCGCCGGCCTGCGCCGCCGCGGCCAGGCTGCTTCCATGGGCCAGCTCCTGCACCAGGAAAGGCCGCCCATGGTGGGGGCCGCCGCTGATGGTGCCTGCTGTAATAAAGCTGATGATGGCCGGGTGCTGCAGCGAGGCCAGGACGGCAGCCTCGTGCAGCAGGCGGTCCGGTTGCCCTTCGGGGCGGTGGAACCCGACCTTCACGGCCACATCCGGACCGCCCGCGGAGTCAACGGCCCGGTACACCTCAGCTGCCGCACCGCGGCCAAGCCGCTCGCGGAGGCCCAGGGTGGCGGGCAGGCCAGTTGATCGGCTGCCGGAGCTGCGGGGCTCTGCCGGCTGCAGCGGGACACGGGGCAGGGTCCTGCCAGGCCGGGCAGCCAGGGCGTAGGCAGGCAGGGCGGAGGCGCGCCGGCGGGCAGCCGGCACGGTGGTGCTCACGCGGACAGGGCGGTGGTGCGCCGGCGGGACGGGCCCGCAGACAACGTTTCCGGAGTGGCGGCGTCTCCACCAGGCAGCCGGGCATCCAGCTGGAACCCGCAGCTGCAGCGCCACACCGGGGGAAGGTGGACCGGGCCGCCGCCTGCAGGTCCAAAGGTGTAGTCCGCCGCTGTGGAGCGGGGCGTAAACAGGACCATGGCCGTACCGCAATGGACCGCTTCGCTGCCCGTCACCCCGCGGGGGCTCCAGGACCCGGTGATGTGACGGGGCGCAGGACGGCCGTTGTGCTGCATAACTTCCGGAAAGGCGACCAAGGTTTTCACAACTCCATCGGGAGGGATCCAGCATCTTGATCGTAAGCATACATATTACTAGCCAAACTAGCTAGTCGCTTCGGGGCCCTCCAGGGCTTCGGTCATCCGCTGCAGGAAGTCCACCACGATCCGGGCCTGGTCTGCGGTGAGGGTTTCCGCCACCGACATCATCCTGCGGTGCATGGCGCCGAGCGTATGCCGCACCTCCTGATCGGATTCACCCGTGGGAATGACAATGATGGAGCGTCGGTCCGAGGGGTGCGCCTCCCTGCGGACGTGCCCGCTGGCCACCAGGCGGTCGATCAGCGTTGTGGTGGACGCGCTGGTGATGCCCAGGAACAGGCTCAGGTCTTTGGGTACTGAGGATTTTCCCGCCGCCTGGGACCGGAGGAGGTACCGCAGGGCCAGGATGTCCGTCTCGCCCATTCCCATGGAGTCGCGGGTGGATTTGCGGACACCCGTTTCGGCTGTGCGATAGTCCCGCAGTGACTTCAGCACGGCAGCGCTGCTGTCCAGTTGCCCGTCGGGTCCGTACCAGTAGCCGGAGCCCTCATTACCCGCAGAAGCCATGCGAACATCTTAGTCCACCTGCTAACTAGGCAATCGAACAACAGGGACTTCGCGTTATCCGTCCGCTTACCCCCGTGAAACACCGGCGTAACCGCGCACTCGTAGCCTTGGTTTGCATAACCCTTTGGCGAATCGAGGCAGACATGCAGACCAACCCGCGGCTGAACATCAGGCAGGTGCCCTGGTCCAACCCCGTGGGTGCCGATCTGCGCCGGGCCCAGCAGGCGGAACTTGATGCCCGCTTCGGGACACCGGATCACGAACCCGGCCAGCCGCCGTCGGGCGCTGACTGTGCAGTTTTCCTGGTGGCCTACGACAAGGGTTCCGGGCAGCCCGTGGGCTGCGGCGGGCTGCGGATACTGGACACGCTGACGGCCGAAATCAAGCGGCTGTACGTCCTGCCGTACACGCGGGGCTCCGGAGTGGCCAGCTCAATCCTCGCCGCCCTGGAGGCGGAGGCGTTCAGGCAGGGCATCACGCGGATCAAGGCGGAAGCCGGATCGGCCCAGCCGGACGGGCGGAACTTCTACGAGAACAGCGGCTTCGAACCGGTCCCGAATTTCGGCGCCTACGCCGGCGTGGAGCACTCCTACTGCTACGCCAAGTCCATCAACGCCCGGAGCGCGGCGCACACCGCCATGGCCTGAGGCGGCGGCCAACGTCATAATGGGGGCCGCGCGGCGCCGTCAGCTACCCTCGCCGTATGGACCCCGCAGACATCACCTTCCGGACCCGCAAGTGGGTCCGGCCCGAAGACCTCAACGCCAACGGCACCCTGTTCGGTGGGAGCCTGCTCAAATGGATTGACGAGGAGGCGGCCATTTACGCCATCCTGCAACTGGGCAACGGCCGGGCGGTCACCAAGTACATTTCCGAGATCAACTTCGTCAGCTCTGCGGTCCAGGGCGACCTGATCGAAATGGGCCTGACGGCCACGCGCTTCGGCCGCACGTCACTGACCATGCGCGCGGAGGTCCGGAACATGATCACGCGGCACAGCATCCTCACCATCGAGGAAATCGTTTTTGTGAACCTCAGCCCCGCCGGCCGGCCCGAGCCGCACGGCTACACTGAAATCAAGTATGACCGGGACAGGATCCCCAACCACCACCTTACGGACACGCTCAGCCAGGACTGACGACGGCGGCCTGCCGCCTGCCATGGTGGGGGCGCCGGGGGCACTGTTGGGCGCCGGGGGCCGGCAGCCGCAGCCCCAGCCGTACCTGCTGAAAGGATCCTCTTTGTCCAAGCTTTACTTCCGCTATGGCGCCATGAACTCCGGAAAGTCCACCGGGCTGCTCCAGGCGGCGTTCAACTATGAGGAACGCGGCCAGCGTGTCCTCCTGGCCAAGCCGGACGTCGATACCAAGGGTGACACGGACATCGTGTCCCGGCTGGGGATGACCCGGTCCGTGGACTTCCTGATCACCCCGGGGGCGGACGTCCGCGCACTCTTCACAGCCCACGCTGCCGGCGACGATCCCGATGCCCTGCTCGAACACGTCGACCAGAAGCCTGTCGCGTGCCTGCTGGTGGACGAAGCGCAGTTCCTGAGCCCGGAACAGGTGGATGACCTGTTCCGGATTGCCATCCTGGACAGTGTTCCCGTGCTGGCCTACGGCATCCGGACGGATTTCCTTACCCACGCGTTTCCCGGGTCGCGGCGGCTCCTTGAAGTGGCCCACACGCTGGAGGAGCTCAAAACCATCTGCCGCTGTGGGCGGAAGGCTATTTTCAACACCCGGCGCGTGGGCAACGCGGTGGTGTTCGACGGCGACCAGGTAGCCATCGACGGCAAGGACGTCTGGTACGAGTCGCTCTGCGGCGCCTGCTACCTCGACGTGTCCGGCGGCCGGCTGGGTTCCTGACCTCCGCCGCCAACCCCGGTTTGCTATGTGGCCGACGGCCAGCCGGTGTAGGCCTCGGCCAGGTAGGCCAAGCCGTGCCGGGATGACACCACGGAGTTCAGCTCGCCAAGCTGGCGGGCCCGGGAGAAGTCGTCGGCATCCGCCGAAGTGTGCAGCATGGTGGTCATCCAGTAGGAGAACTGCTGCGCCTTCCACACCCGCTCCAGGGCCCGGTCACCATAGGAATCCAGGAGCAGCTCCGAGCGGGAGTTGTAGTGGCTGTCCAGGCCTTCGAATAGGACCTTGACGTCATGGATGGCAAGGTTCAGGCCCTTGGCGCCGGTGGGCGGGACCGTATGGGCGGCGTCGCCCACCAGGAACAGGTTCCCGTGGCGCATCGGAGCCTGGACGAAACTGCGGAAGGGCAGGACCATTTTGTCGATGACCGGCCCTTCGTTCAGCTCGAAGCCGTTGCCGTTGACCCGGCTGCGGAACTCGGCCCAGATCCTGTCGTCGTCCCAGTCCTGGACGTTCTCCCTGGGATCGCATTGGAAGTACATCCGCTGCACGGTTTCGGTGCGCTGGCTGATCAGGGCGAAGCCGTTGGCGGAATTGGCATAGATCAGTTCGTCGGAGCTGCGCGGCGCTTCGGCCAGGATGCCGAACCAGGCGAAGGGGTACTCGTGGAAGTAGCGGGTCCTGGCGGATTCCGGCACCAGGGATCGGCATTGGCTCCGCGAGCCGTCCGCGCCCACCACAAAGTCGGCCCGGAGTTCGTACTCCACGCCTTCCGCATCGGTGAAGTGGACCACCGGCTTGCCCTCGGGGTTGTGGACGGAGGTGTCCGTGACGCTGTAGCGGACGTCGCCGCCGTCGGCTTTCCGCCGTGCGGCCAGGTCAAGGAAGACGTCGGTCTGCGGGTACAGCCACACGGCCTCCCCCACGAGGTCCTTAAAATCGACGCGGTGGCTTTCGCCGTTGAAACGCAGCTCAATGCCATCGTGCCGGTCGCCCTCGCGCAGCACGCGGTCCGAAACCCCGCTGTCCACCAACAGGTTCACCGTCCCGTGTTCCAGGATTCCGGCCCGGACGGTCTCGGAGATGTCCCGGTGGCTGCGGACTTCGATGACGGTGGACTCAATACCGGTCTTCGCCAGCAGGTGCGAAAGCATCAGTCCGGCGGGGCCGGCCCCCATGATGGCCACCTGGGTGGTGATGATCGTGCGTGCTGCCATGGCTGTCTCGCTTCGCTGCGGGGCCCTTTGCCGGGGCCGGATGGGGGGCGTCTGGCTATCAGTGTGCCGCCGGAGGCGTGACTGCGGTAACACCTATTCCGTTCAACGGAACCAGGGTTCATCCCTTGCCAGCCGCCGGGCGATCCCCCTCGCGGCCGTCTGCAGCGCGGGAACCAGCGCCTGCAGCCGCATTTCCTGCAGCGGAACCACGATGCCAAGCGCGGCCACTGCGCGTTTTTTGCCGTCAATCACGGGCACGGCGATGCCCCACGTGTCCGGATCAACCACACCGGCGAGCTGCGCATAGCCCTGGTGTGCTGTTTCGCTGAGCAGCCCACGCATGGCGTCGACGGTTGTTTTCCCAGCGGGGTCCGCGAATTGGGCCAGGTAGTCGGCCTGCAGTGCCATGTCCTGGTGCGCCATCAGGGCAAGCCCGGCTGACGAGACGTGCACTGGCATCCTGCCGGCCACCTTGGCCCGGTTGGCCACTGATCCGCGGCGGGACAGCCGTTCCACAAAGAGCGCTTCCCAGCCGTCCAGGACCGCGAGGTTGACGTTCTGGTTCAGGACCTGCTGGATGTCCTCCATCAACGGCATGGCGGCCTGCCGGAGCGCCAGGGTGGGCGAATTCCGGTTCACCAGCTCCCACAGGCGCAGTCCCAGCCGGACCGTGCCGCCGGCGCCGGTTTCAAGCAGTCCGTGGGCCGCCAGCTGCCGGACCAGCCGGTGGGCGGTGGTGAGCGGAAGCCCGGCGCGGACGGCCAGGTCGGAGAGCTGGAGGCTGCTGGCACCCTCGGGGAAGGCGGCGATCACCCGCACCACCCGGTCCACCACCGAATCCCCCGAGACTGAATTGGCCATGGCCCATCGCTTCCATTGAATGGTAGAACTTGTTCCAGATTACACTCCCCGGTGATACAAATCTCACTAAGGGTTTGCACTGCCGCGCCCTCGGCCGTGCGCCGCCACCCTCCATTCACGATGTACCGAGGTTTGTAATGCCAATGACGCCAGCGCAACACCGATCGAAGTGGCCCGTCTGGCTGTGCTGGCTGGCGATGGTCCTGGACGGCTTTGACTTGGTGGTCCTGGGCACCGTCATCCCAACGCTGATCAAGACCCAGGACCTGGGGTTCGACGCCGTTGGCGCCACCTATGCCGCGACGATCTCGCTGGTGGGCGTGGGCATCGGGGCGCTCTTTATCGCACCGCTCTCTGACCGGTTTGGCCGGCGGCGGCTCCTGGTGGCCTGCGTGCTGTGGTTCTCCATTTTCACCATTGCTGTGGTGTTCGCCCCGAACGTGGCCGTCTTCGGCATTTTCCGCCTGCTGGCCGGCCTGGGCCTGGGTGCCTGCCTGCCCGCGGCCCTGGCGTATATGAATGACTATGCACCGGCTGGCACGGCCGGCAAGTCCACCACCCGCACCATGACCGGCTACCACGTGGGTGCCGTGGCCACAGCGTTCCTGGCCATCCTGGTGGTGCCGGACTGGCGGATCATGTTTGTGGTGGGTGGCCTCGCCGGTTTCGCTCTGGTGCCTTTCCTCTGGTTCAAGCTTCCGGAGACATTGCCTGCAGTCACCGTCGACGTCGGAGCCGGCTCCGGCGCTGCCGGTACCACCGGGAAAGCCGTGGAGGAACCGGCACCCACCACACCCGCAGCGCGCGCCAGCTTCCGGGACCTGGCCCGCAAGCCCTACCCGCTGGTGGCCCTGGCCATCGCTGTCGCGTCCTTTATGGGACTCCTGCTGGTGTACGGCCTGAACACCTGGCTGCCGCAGCTGATGGCCGCCGCAGGCTACACCGTCAGCACCGGCCTGGTGCTGCTCCTGGTCCTGAACGTGGGGGCCGTGGTCGGCCTGGTGGTGGCGGGCATCCTCGCCGACAAGCACGGCACCAAAAAGATCGTCCTGCTGTGGTTCGGGTTGTCCGCCGTGCTGCTGGCCATCCTCAGCGTCAAGATCCAGAGCGAGCTGCTGCTCAACGCCGCAGTGTTCGTCACGGGTGTCTTTGTGTTCAGCTCGCAGGTGCTTGTCTACGCCTGGGTCAGCCAGCTCTTCCCCGCCCGGCTGCGCGCAACTGCCCTGGGCTTCGCGGCGGGCGTGGGCCGGTTCGGCGCCATCATGGGCCCGGCCGTCACCGGAACACTGGTTGCGGCGGGGATCGCGTATCCGTGGGGCTTCTATGTCTTCGCGGCTGCCGCCGTCATCGCGGTGGTGGCGCTGGTGACCGTTCCGCACGCCATCGCACCGGCACCCGGCCGGGAAACCGTCGTCGGGCAGTCCCCAAACCAGCCGTAACCGGGCGCATCCGCCGGGGCACAAGTCCCGGCAGTCCTAGGCCCGGCGCAGGCGCCGCCACAGCGTGGGTGCCAGCACCACCGCAATGCCCACGGCCGCACCGATGATGGTTTCCACGATGCGGTCCCGGAGCAGGGTGGCCGGTGAGGCCGGGACCACCAGCAGGGTGGAGATCAGCGCCAGCGGAGTCACGAACAGCTGGGCCAGGAGGTACTGGCGGAGGATGAACATCTCCGCCCCGAACTGGCACAGCGCCATGACCAGGATCGTCTGCCATGGTTGCAGGTCCAGCAGTACAATCCCGGCCAGGAGCACCAGCCCCAGCCCGGTGCCGACAATACGCTGCACACCACGGCTGACGCGGTGCCGGGTGGTGTGCCCCACCAACGGGACCACGGCGGCCACCATGGCCCAGTAATTGTGGCCGAAGCCCAGCTGCGCCCCCACCCAGGTGGCCAGTGTCCCGGCCAGGCCGGCAGCCACCAGGTACCCCAGCCCTTCAAGCCAGGCAGCCCGTTTCTCCTCGGCGGTGCGGCGAAGGGGCCTGGGGCGGACCCACTGCGCGCGGTGGCCGGGCAGCGCGCGGGCCGAGAACCCGATCAGCAGGCAAAAGGCGGTGGTGAGGACGGCTACCAGCAGCCCCTGCCACAGCGGGGGCTGGTTGGGGATGGAGGCGATGGCCGCGAAGGCGAAGATGTGGAACAGCGACCCGGCCGGACGCAGCCGCTGCCAGGAGATGGCCACCGAGCAGGCTCCGGCAACCAGGGTGGTGGCCAGGACCAGGAGCCAGGTGGTGGTGGCCGCATCGAGGTTCCAGGCCGCGCCCATCCGCGCCGCGAGGGAGGCCAGGAGGATGACCACCAGCATCAGCCCGCCGGCCCGGAGCTGGAGGAAGAAACGGGTTCCGTGGGGTTCGCCGCGGCCGTAGATGCCGGTGAAGGCGCCGAACGAAGCGAAAATGGCCAGGTCCAGCCTGCCCAGGAGGACCAAAGTGAAGAGCGGAACGAAGACGCCTACCGCGCACCGGATGGCCGGGTGGTGGTCCTTGTTGCCGGGCGCGAGGCTGAACATTTCAGCGAGCATCTTCACGGGGAACAGCGCCTTTCCTGTGGGGCCGGGGGTGGTTTTTATGGGGGGCGGCCGCGCTGACGTTCCCTCAGCATCCTACGCCCGCACCCCCGGCCGGCGCCCGGCAAGGCTAACCTGCCGCCAGCATGCGGTGCAGGCTTCGCATGATCGGAACCGCCGGGCAACACCGCCGAAACAGCCCCCGGCAATCCTTGGACCATGGACATCCACGCTCGTCTTTCCCCTGCAGCTGCGCTCAGCTGCGAAGTCTGCGGCCTGATGCCCGAGCCGCCCAAGGCCCGCCTCACCCTCGCCAACGTGGCCATGATGCTTCCCATTGAACTGCTGGTCCATGCCCTGGTGGTGGGCACCCACCTGCCGTACCTGGCCAAGGTGCTGGTCCTGACCGTCACCGCCACAGTCCTGGTGATCTGGGTGGCGGAACCCTCCGCATCCCGGGTCCTGCGCAGCTGGCTGCACGCACCCGCACTTCGGCACCGGCGGCGGCTGGCCGCGGCACCAGCCCTGTGGCGGGCGCGGACCATGCTCCGGGATGAGCCTGGGGCCCTGCAGCGGGTCACCGCGGCATTGGCAGGACTGGATGCGAACATCCTCAGCATCCACGTCCATCCGGTGCCGTCCGGGGTCCTGGACGAGTTTGTCCTGTCTGCCCCCGGGGACATCGGCGAGCGCCAGCTGGTGGCGGCGCTGCAGGAGGCCGGCGGAATCAGTTCCCAGGCCTGGCCCACCACGTCCCTGGCGATGGCGGACGGGCAGACCCGCGCGCTGAGCCTCGCGGCCCGGATCGCCGGCGCCCCGGAAGAGCTGCCACTGGCGGTGGCGGAGCTGCTCCGGGCGCGGATCCTCACCCCTGCGGAAGCGCACCAGGGAACACCCGACGCCGGGACGCATCTGAAGATTCCCACCGCCTGGCACGGCCCCATTACGTTCGCCCGGCCCGGCGAACCCTTCACGCCCGCCGAATCGGCCCGGGCGCACCGCCTGGCTGAACTTGCCGAGACGGTGGCGCACCGGAACACCGCCTGCGTTCCCACGCCCAACTAGGTAGCAGCAAGTGTCGTTATGACGCCCCAAAACGACATCTTCTGCTACCTGGTTGGGGCGCGTGAGCCTACATCCGAATGGTCAGGGCACCCGGGTCCACTGTCATCAGGACGTGCTTGCCCTCGCCCTCGTGGTCGCCGTCCAGCTGGTAGTCCTCGTCGCTTTCCAGCAAAATTTCCACCGATTTGCCCTGGAAGTACTCCACTGCGGTGTCCTTGGTTTTTCCCTTGCCGATGATGCCGGCCAGGACGGAGAGCCAGCCGAGCTTGCCGTGGTGGGGCGCCAGGACCGCAATGTCCAGCAGCCCGTCGTCCACCTTGGCGTCCGGGAAGATCTCCAGGTTGCCCTGGACCTTGCCGCAGTTGCCCACCATGACGCTGCGGACCCCGCGCTGGGACACGGTCTTGCCGTCGATAACCACGCTGGCCTTGACCGGCTTGCCGGGGAGGTTGCGGATGCCGGCGTCCACATAGGCCAGCCAGCCCACCTTGTCCTTGAGGTCGGAATTGGTGTCCGCCATGATCGTGGCGTCGTAGCCCACTCCGGCCATGACCAGGAAGACCTGTTCCTTGTTGTCCCGCCGGGCCCGGACCACGTCGATTTTCCGTTCGGTGCCGGCCAGCGCACCTGCCATGGCGCCGTCGAAATCGGTCACGTCCATGCCCAGGTTCCGGGCCAGCAGGTTTCCCGTGCCCAGCGGCAGCAGACCCATGGGGGTCTCCCCGCCGGCCAGGACCTCGGCGACGCACCGCACGGTCCCGTCGCCGCCGGCGGCGATGACAATGTCCGCGCCCTTGGCGAGCGCTTCCTTGGCCTGGCCCACGCCGGGATCCTCCTTGGTGGTCTCCAGCCAGATGGGCTCACCCCAGCCGTTTTCCACGGAGTGCCTGGCTACCAGGCCTTTCACGTCGAAGTCCACCGGCTTTGAGGGGTTGACGATGATGGCGGCGCGCCTGGGGGAGGTGGTGCTGGATTCAGTCATGGTGTCCTCTGGGAGCGAAGGGAAGGGTGCTGCTGAAAGAACAGTAGCGCGGCCGGCCGGCTACAGCGCCTTTACCGCCCCCAGCACCTTGGCCAGGGATTCCTTGGCGTCGCCGAACAGCAGCGAGGTTTGCGGCTCGTAGAGCAGCTCGTTTTCGATCCCTGCGAAGCCCGGCCGCATGGAGCGCTTGAGGAACACCACCTGCCGGGCCGCCGCCACCTCCAGGATGGGCATGCCGTAGATCGGCGACCCAGGGGAGGTCCTGGCTGCCGGGTTCACCACATCGTTGGCACCCACCACCAGGGCGACGTCGGCGGTTTTGAACTCTCCGTTGATTTCGCCCATCTCCTTGAGCGATTCATAGGGGACATTGGCCTCGGCCAGCAGGACGTTCATATGCCCGGGCATCCGGCCGGCCACGGGGTGGATCGCGAATTCCACGGTGATGCCCCTGGCCTCCAGCGCCTGCGCCAGTTCCGCGGCGGTGTGCTGGCCCTGCGCCACGGCGAGGCCGTACCCCGGCACGATGATCACGTGCTGTGCGTACCCCAGCAGCACCGCCACGTCCTCTGGGCTGGAGGACCTGACCGGACGTTCGCTCACAACGGTGGATCCCGCCGTCGAGCCTCCCCGGAAGGCGCCGAACAGGATGCCCGCCACGCTGCGGCCCATCGCCGCGGCCATGGCACGGGTCAGGATGGTGCCCGACGCGCCCACCAGCGTGCCAGCCACCACCAGGAGCACATTGCCGAGCACCACACCGGACGCGGCGACGGCGAGGCCGGTGAACGCGTTCAGCAGGGAGATGACAATGGGCACGTCCGCGCCGCCCACGGGCAGCACCAGCAGGGTGCCCGCAGCCAGCCCGAGGACCAGCAGCGCTACCGCCAAGGCCGTTGATCCGGTGGCCATCACGACGGCGGCAGCAGCCACGGCGGCCACCAGCACCGCCGCCATCAGCACGGGCAGGCCCGGGAACAGGATGGGCCGGGTGGTGATCAGTTCCTGCAGCTTGGCGAACGTGACGGCGGACCCGGCGAAGGACACCGCTCCCACCAGGAGCGTAAACACGATGGCCAGCCGCAGCCAGGGGTCCGGGGCGTGGTCCAGCTCCAGGAAGGCCACCAGCGCGGCAGCACCGCCGCCCACCCCGTTGAACAGCGCCACCAGCTGCGGCATCTGGGTCATCTTCACCCGCCGGGCCACGGGCGCCGCCACGAGGGAACCCACCGCGATGGCGGCCAGGATCCAGGGGATGTTGGCCAGCCGGACGGACAGGAAAACGGTCACGACGGCGATCACGGCACCCAGCGCACCGATCAGGTTGCCGCGACGGGCCGACCTGGGCGAACTCAGGCCGCGGAGGGCAAGGATGAAGCACACCGAGGCGGCGAGGTACAGCAGGGAGGTCCACGCCGGAGACAGGAGGATCACGGCTGCTCCCCCTTCCGGCCGGCCCGGGCAGGACCTTTCCGGCCGAACATGTGCAGCATCCGGTCGGTGACCACAAAACCGCCCACCAGGTTGGCGGTGGCCAGGACCACGGCCAGCAGGGCCAGTGCCAGGAGCCAGGGCTCGGCGGCCTGGCCTGCCACGATGATGGCGCCAACCAGGATGATCCCGTGGATGGCGTTGGCGCCGGACATCAGGGGCGTGTGCAGGGTGCTGGAGACCTTGGAGACCACCTCAAAGCCGACAAACACGGCAAGGACCGTAACAGTCAGCAGGCTCATTCCGTCCATCACCGCTCCCCTTCCTGTCCGTTGCCGGTTTCCTGCCGGGCCGTACCCAGCAGGTCCGCCGTGGGCTGGTGCCGCACGGCGCCGCCCGAGGTCAGGCACGCCCCCGCCACCACCTCGTCGCCGAAATCAGGGGCCAAGGCACCGTCCCGGACCAGCAGGGCCACCAGGTTGGCGACGTTTTTGGCATAGAGGCGGGAAGAGTCTGCCGCCATGGCCGACGCCGGGTCCTTGAGGCCCACCAGCTGCACGTGGCCGGACCCGTCAGCGGTGGCGACTGCGGTGTCCTGCCCCGCCACCACCCCTTCGACGTTTCCGCCGGATTCGGCAGCCAGGTCCACCACCACGGAACCCGGCCGCATGCCCTGGACCATGTCCAGGGTCACCAGCAGCGGTGCGCGCCTGCCGGGGACGGCCGCCGTCGTGATCAGGACATCCGCATCCGCCACGTGGGGTGCCAGCAGCTGCCGCTGCCGGGTGCCGGCGTCGGAACTGAGCTGGCGGGCGTACCCGCCGGCGGCTTCCGCCGTTTCGAGGTCCAGCCTGATGAACGTGCCACCCAGCGATGCCACCTCGTCCGCTGAGGCAGGCCGGATGTCGTTGGCGAAAACGCGGGCGCCCAGGCGTTTAGCGGTGCCGATGGCCTGCAGCCCGGCCACTCCTGCGCCCAGCACCAGGACCCGAGCGGGCGGGACCGTTCCAGCGGCTGTCATATACAGGGGAAAAAACCGGGGCAGCCGGATCGCGGCTTCCAGGACGCAGCGGTAGCCGGCCACCAACGCCTGGGAGCTCAGCGCGTCCATGGACTGGGCCCGGGAGATGCGGGGCACCAGTTCCAGTGCGAAGCTGGTCACGCCAGCGTCCGCGAGCGCCCGGACGGTGGCCAGTTCCGAAGACGGCGAGGCAAAGCCCACGGTGATGGCCCCCGGCTTCAGGAGCCGGGCGGTGCCGGGCTCCAGGGGCCTGACGTGGGCCAGGAGGTCCAGGTCCGCCAGGTCGAGGTCCGGCACAATCCTGGCGCCGGCCTGTTCGTAGTCCCGGTCCGGGTGCCCCGCGGCCTCCCCGGCGCCGGCTTCCACCAGGACTTCGAACCCCAGTCCGGTCAGCTGCCTGGCGGTGTCCGGCGTTCCGGCGACGCGGCGTTCGCCGTCCCGGCGTTCGCGCGGTATGCCCAGTTGCACCGCAGCCTCCCTCGCTCAGTGGTGCTGCGGCGGGTCTGGCCAGGACCCGCCTGGAAGGCCGGGATCCGCGGCGGCGTCACTGCTGCACGTAGTTGGCTTGAGTCTAGGGCCAAGAAAGCCGCTGCGGGAGGCGTGCCGCCCCTGTGGCCTGCGGTTACTTTTGCGGGGCTACTTCCGGCGGGGCTGCTTTTCGCCTGCTTCCGGCTGCAGCCGGCCGCCGGCCAGCCGGAAGGAGTCCTGCAGCAGCTCTGCCAGCAGGGTGCCGTCCAGCCGTTCCAGCCGCACCAGGACCAGCTGCGGGGACCGGTCGTGGTGCGGCGTCCAGAAGAACGTGTCCGGGTCGGTGCCCGCCAGCGCTTCCCGCTCCGCCGTCTTGACGGTTAATACTCCGGGTTCCCAGAGCCGTGCCATCAGGGTCTTCGCGAACCAAGCGGGCTGGCCCCAGCTCAGCCGTTCGGTAATGCCGGGCAAGGCCAGTGCGGCCTTCCTGACGTGGTCTTCGGTCACCATTGACCGAGTCTGCCTGCGGGAGCGTCCGCCGCGCAAGGGCCCCCCGGGCTACCCTCGGGCGGTGAGGTCCGCTGAAACCCGCCGCGCGGTGGCGGTGATTTCCTCCGCCACCATGGCCAGGTAGGCGTCCGGATCCGGCCTGGCAGCGACAGACTGGGCCTGCAGCGAGACGTTGACGGCTGCCACCACTTTGGGCCCGTCAAGGACCGGCGCGGCCACGGACATCAGCCCGAGCTCCAGTTCCTGGTCCAGAACGCACCAGCCCTTGTCCCGGACGTCCGCCAGGACAGCCAGCAGCTCCGGGACCGTTCCCAGGGCGCGGGGGGTCAACGGGCTGATGTCGGCTGCAGCGAAGTATGCCTTGAGCTGGTCCGCCGGCAGGTGGGCCAGCAGCACCCGGCCCATGGACGTGGCGTAGGCCGGGAATCGGGTCCCCACCGTGATGCCGATGGTCATGATGCGCCGCGTGGACACCCGGGCCACGTAGGCGATGTCCGTCCCGTCCAGCACGGCCGCCGAGGTGGACTCCCCCAGCTTCAGGGACAGTTCCTCCAGGTGCGGCTGGGCCAGCTGCGGCAGGGACAGGCCGGACAGGTACGCGAAGCCCAGCTGCAGGACCTTGGCCGTGAGCGCAAAGGTTTTGCCGTCGGTCCGGATGTACCCCAGTTCCACCAGGGTGTGCAGGAACCGGCGCGCGGTGGCACGGGTCAGGTCGGTCCGCGCCGCCACCTCGGTGAGGGTCATCAGCGGGTGGTCGGGGCCGAACGCCCGGATCACCGCCAGCCCCCGCGCCAGCGACTGCACGTATTGGTCGCCGGCCTGCGGAGGAGGTGCTGCTGCGTCGGTCATGGTGTCCAATCCTATGCGTGCCGCCGGCGTGGTTTTCCGGTTCAAGGCACGGCGGCGGTGAGGGGTACGGGGACGAGTTCCTGGAGTTCGGCGAGGGTGCAGCCGAAGGTTTCGCGGACGGTGACGCCGTTGGGTCCGGTGAGGAACACGGCTTTGTCGGTGTACACCCGGGTCACGCAGCCCACACCTGTGAGCGGGTAGGTGCAGGCTTCCACGATTTTTGAGGCACCTTCGCGGGTCAGCAGGGTCATCATCACAAAGACGTCCTTGGCGCCGGTGGCGAGGTCCATCGCGCCGCCCACGGCGGGGATGGCGCCGGGCGCCCCGGTGTGCCAGTTGGCGAGGTCGCCGGTGGCCGAGACCTGGAACGCCCCGAGGACGCAGATGTCCAGGTGCCCGCCGCGCATGATCGCGAACGAATCGGCGTGATGGAAGTAGGACGCCCCCGGGAGTTCGGTGACGGGGATTTTTCCGGCGTTGATGAGGTCGCCGTCGATCGCGTCCCCTTCCGCTGCCGGGCCCATGCCCAGCATCCCGTTCTCCGTGTGGAGGGTGATGTTCTGCTCAGCCGTGAGGTAGTTCGAGACCAGCGTGGGCTGGCCAATGCCGAGGTTCACAAAGGAACCCGGCGCGATGTCCCGGGCCACCAGCCGGGCGAGGTCGTCCCGGCCCAGCGGTTCCGGAGCTGACTGCAGGGCCGCCGGCTGGTTGGTTTCGCTGCTCATGTTCAGGCCACCTTCACGATGCTGTTGACGTAGATGCCGGGGGTGACGATGTTTTCCGGGTCCAGCCCGCCGGTGGGAACAATATCGGAGACCTGGACGATGGTGTGTCTGGCCGCGGCGGCCATGATGGGCCCGAAGTTCCGGGCGGTTTTGCGGTAGACCAGGTTCCCCCGGCCGTCCGCGGTGAGGGCCTTGATCAGGGCCACGTCCGCGTGCAGCGGGGTTTCGAAGACCTGCCCGCGGCCGTCGATGATCCGGGTTTCCTTGCCCTCGGCCAGCATGGTGCCGTACCCGGTGGGAGTGAAGAACCCGCCGATCCCGGCACCGGCAGCCCGGATCCGTTCGGCCAGATTGCCTTGCGGGACCAGTTCCAGCTCGATTTCGCCGGCCTTGTACTTGGCATCGAAGTGCCAGGAGTCGGACTGCCGCGGGAAGGAGCAGATCATTTTCCGCACCCGGCTTTCCCGGATCAGCAGGGCCAGGCCCTGATCGCCCTGGCCCGCGTTGTTGTTCACCACCGTCAGGTCCGTGGCGCCGCAGTCCATCAGGGCGTCGATGAGTTCGAACGGCTGCCCGGCGTTGCCGAACCCGCCGATCATCACGGTGGACCCGTCCTTGATGCCGGCCACGGCATCCTGGACGGTGTTTACGAAGTTCAGCATTGCTTACGCCTTTCCAGCGGTAACGTTTTCCAGGACAACGGCCAGGCCCTGGCCCACACCGATGCAGATCGCCGCCACGCCCCACCGTTCGCCCGAGGCCTGCAGCGACCGGGCCAGGGTGCCCAGGATCCGGGTGCCGGAGGCACCCAGCGGGTGGCCCATCGCGATCGCGCCGCCGTGCCGGTTCACAATCGACGGGTCGATGTCCCAGGCGTTGATGCAGGCCAGGGACTGCGCGGCAAAGGCTTCGTTAAGTTCGACGGCGCCCACCTGGTCCCAGCCGATGCCCGCCTTCGCGAGGGCCTTGTTCGCCGCCTCCACCGGGGCGTAACCGAAGAACTGGGGATCGTTCCCGTGCGCGCCACGGCCCGCGATCCGGGCCAGCGGCTCCAACCCCAGCAGCCCGGCGGCAGCGTCGGAGCCGATCCAGGCCGCGGACGCACCGTCGGACAACGGGGAGGCGTTCCCCGCCGTCACCGTCCCGTTCTCAGACCGGAACACCGTCTTCAGGCCCGCAAGCTTCGCCGCCGAAGAACCGGCCCGGATGCCTTCATCCCGGACCAGGTCCGTGCCCGGCACCGGGGTGACGAGGTTGTCGTAGAACCCCTCGTCCCAGGCGGTGGCCGCCAGGTTGTGCGAGTCCGCGGCGAATTCGTCCTGCTGTTCCCGGGTCACGCCGTACTTCTCGCGGAGCCGTTCGGTGGCCTCGCCCAGCGAGATGGTCCACTCCTTCGGCATGGCCTTGTTCACCAGGCGCCAGCCAAGGGTGGTGGAGGCCAGCGTCATGTCCCCGGCCGGGTACGGCTTTTCCGTCTTGGGCAGCACCCACGGCGCGCGGGACATCGACTCGGCACCGCCCACCAGCATCAACTCCGCGTCCCCGGCATTGATCTGGCGCGAGGCGATGATCGCCGCGTCCAGCGAGGACCCGCACAACCGGTTGACCGAAGTCCCCGGAATCGAGACCGGCAACCCCGCCAGCAGGGAGCCCATCCGGGCAATGTTGCGGTTCTCCTCACCGGCGCCGTTGGCGTTGCCAAACACCACCTCATCGATCCGCTCCGGATCAAGTCCGGGGGCCCGCTGCACGGACTCCCGGATCACGTGCGCAGCCAGGTCATCAGGACGCACAGACGCCAAACCTGAGCCGAACTTGCCGAAAGGGGTGCGTACGGCGTCGTACACAAATGCCTGCTTCACGATGCTCCTCGAAAGATTCTGCGGGTGGTTTCCCAACTGGCTCGCAGTTGTTGTCGTTATGAGGGCTCAAAACGACAACAACTGCGAGTTAGTTGGGAAGGGGGTTAGTTGGGTGGGGTGGGCGCAGAGGGGTCCGTGGCCGTTTTGTCCATGTCGCGGAACACCTGCTGCGCCGTCTTGAAGGCGGTGTTTGCGGCGGGGACGCCGCAGTAAATGGCGGTTTGAAGCAGGATTTCCTTGATCTCGTCCCTGCTCAGGCCGTTGGTGAGGGCCGCGCGGATGTGCATGGCCAGCTCCTCCCAATGCCCGTGTGCCACCATCGCCGTGATGGTGACGGCGGAGCGCATCTGCCGGGACAGCCCCGGCCGGGTCCAGATCCCACCCCACGCGATCCGCGTGATCATGTCCTGGAAATCTTCGGTGAAACCGTCCTTGGCGGCGTTGGCGCGGTCCACATGGGCCGCGCCCAGCACCTCGCGCCGCACGGCCATGCCGCCGTCGTAAATTTCCTGGCTGGTGGCGTCCGGCTGCACCACGCCGGAGTGCTCCGGGCCCGCTGCGCCGCTCACTGGGCGCCGCCGCGGGATTCGGACCAGGTGATGAGGTTCCGCAGCAGCTCGGCGACGTGCCCCGGCGCCTCGGCGGGTGCCAGATGGCCCACGCCGCCCAGCGTCAGCGCACTGGCCGTTCCACCGCCGGCCGTGATGCCGGCCGCCACGTCTTCAGCGAACGACGGCGGCGCAACAGTATCCTCGGCACCCGCAACCGCCTGCGTGGGAACCGTGATGCTGCCCAGGTCGGCGCGGACGTCAAACGCGGCGAGGGCTTCGCAGCAGAAGGCGTAACTGAAGCGGTCGGCGTCGCGCAGGGCGTGCAGGAGCCTGCTGCTGAGCTCAGGCTGGCGGTCCATAAAGCCCGGGGCGAACCACCGCTCCGCGGAGCCTTGGATCATCACGGGTGTGCCCTGGCTGCGGACCGTGGCGGCGCGTTCCAGCCAGCCTTCCGGCGTGCCGAGTTTGGCGCCGCTGCACTGGACGGAAAGGCTTTTGAGCCGGCTGGCGTGCTTGATGCCGAGCTGCAGGCCCGTTGCTCCGCCCAGCGAGACGCCGGCGTAGTGGAAATCCTGGCCGGGGGCGATGGAATCGACCAGGCCCACCACGGCGTCCGCCAGCTCCGCCACGCTAAATGGTTCGGCGGCGGCGGGCGAGACCCCGTGCCCAGGGAGGTCCCAGGCCACCACATCCACGGTGGGTCCCAGCAGGGCGGCGGCGTCCGTCCACAGGACAGAGGACGTTCCCAGGGAGGAGCCCACCACCAGCAGCGGGTGCTCACCGAGGGGGCGCTGCGGAGAGAGCAGCACGGCTTTCAGGGTTGGTTCAGCCACGGGGGGCTCCAATCGCGTCGGGGTGGGGACGGTCTGTGCCGGCGAAATCCGGGTAGGCCGCCAGGATACGGTGGGCGATCCCGGCGGACTCGCCCAGGTAGCCGGCCGGATCCAGGAGCTCGGCCAGCCGGGAGTCCGGGAGGACGTCCTCGGGGACGGTTTCGCGCAGGTACCGGCGGTAGGCGGCAGCCTGGTCCGCCGCGGGAACCTGGAGGGTCCTGTCCACCACCGCCTGGAGCTGCTGTTTGCCGCCCAGGCCGTCCCGGTCCGCCAGCAGCGGCGCCACGGCAGCAGCCACACCTTCGGCCAGGAGCAGGGGCCCGGCGAGGTCGAGGTTGCGGCGCATGGCGGCAGGGAAGACCTGGAGTCCTCCGGCGAGTTCCTGCAGCTGGCCAACGGCGCCGAGGGCCAGCGCCAGCAGCTGCCGGAGCGCAGGCCATTCCGCGTGCCACGCGCCGTCGGGGCGTTCGTCGTTGAAATTGGCAGCGGCGAGATGGAGCTGGGCCGCCGGCTGCGGGGCCTGAAGGGCGGCGCTGCGCACCAGCACGGACAGGACGGGATTCTGCTTCTGCGGCATGGCCGAGGAAACGCCGCGGCCGGCGGCGCGGGGTTCGGCCACCTCCGCCACCTCGGGCCGGCTGAGGAACAGGACGTCCGCGGCGGTCTTGCCTGCGGCATCAAGCACCGCGGCCAGGGCGTTGCCCAGGGAGGTGACCGGCAGGCGGTTGGTGGGCCAGGGCGCGGCAGCCGGGGCCAGGCCCAGGTGCGCGGCGAGACTGTCCGCCAGGTTGAAGGGGGTGGCAGCGGAGTTGGCGGTCAACGCGGAACCGGCCGCGAGGGTACCCGCGGCACCGCCGAACTGGACGGGGAAGCCAAGGCCCGCGAGCTGCCGTCCCGCGGCGGCGAGACCGTGGAACCACTGTGCGGCCCGCAGCCCGAAGGTATAGGGCAGGGAGTGCTGCGTCAGGCTCCGGCCCACGCAGAGGGTGGTCGAATGCGCTGCCGACAGGTCCGCGAGGGCCGCTGTGGCCCGGCCCAGGTCAGCCAGCACGGCGCCGACGGCGTTGCGCGCCACCAGCATCAGGGCGGTATCCAACACGTCCTGGCTGGTGAGCGAGGCGTGCACGGCTGCCGCAGCGCCGACGCCATGGGTGTCCAGCGCTGTGACCTGGCGGCGGAGGTCCGCCAGCAGGGGGATGACGGGGTTGGCGCCGCCCTGGGCGCGCACCGCGATGTCCGCCACGTCGTAGCGTCCGGGTTCCGCTGCGGCAGCCACAACGGCGGATGAACCGGCGGGTGCCAGTCCCGCCTCTTCCAGGACCGCAGCCCAGCCGGCTTCGACGTCGAGGATCGCAGCGAGCACCGCCCGGTCCCCCGTCAGCGCCGCCACGGACGGCGCGGCGGAGACGGGGCTGAGCAGGCCTGCGTCGGCATCCAGGCTCACTGGAAGTCCAGGAAGACTGTCTCGTTGGCGCCCTGGAAGTGGATGTCCCAGGTGAGACCGCCGTCCGGGTCGCGGCGGGCGATCAGGGTGTCGCGGCGTTCCGGGTCAAGCGAGGCCAGCAGCGGATCGTTGGCCAGCGCGGCGGTGTCCTCCGGAAGGTAGATCCTGGTGAACAGCCGGTTGGTCAGGCCGCGGGCGAAGATGGCCACGGAGATGAAGGGCGCGGCACCGGGTTCGGTGGGGCCCGGGTTCACGGTGGTGAAGGTGAAGACGCCCGAGTAGCCCACGGAGCCGCGGCCCCAGCCGGTGAAGGTGTAGCCGTCACGCACCAGCGAACCGGTCTTCTGCACGATCCGGCCTTCGGCATCCGGCTGCCAGATTTCCAGGATGGCGTCAGGTACGGTCTCGCCGGCGCCGTCGTACACGGTGCCCTGGAGCCGGATGGAACCGGCGGAGCCGGGGGCGAGGAGTTCGTTGTCCTTCTCGAAGGGCAGGGCGTAGCCGTAGAACGGGCCCACGGTCTGGCCCGGGGTGGGGACCAGCGGGGTGGTGTGGTTGCTCATGAGTGTTATTCCTCGTCGCCTTCTGCGCCCAGCGCCTCGTTTTCGGTCCAGGTCCGCTTGGGTCCGGTCAGCACGATGTCCCAGTTGTAACCCAGCGCCCATTCGGGCTCGGTGAGGCTGTGGTCGTAGCTGGCCACCAGCCGGTCCCGGGCGTCCTGGTCCACGATGGTCTGGTAGATGGGGTCCAGTGGGAAGAGCTGGTCGCCGGGGAAGTACATCTGGGTGATGATGCGCTGGGTGAACTCCGTGCCGAACATGGAGAAGTGGATGTGCGCCGGCCGCCAGGCGTTCAGGTGGTTTTTCCACGGGTAGGCGCCGGGTTTGATGGTGGTGAAGCGGTAGGAGCCGTCCGGGCCGGTGATGCAGCGGCCGATGCCCGTGAAGTTGGGGTCCAGCGGGGCCGGGTGCTGGTCGCGCTTGTGGATGTAGCGGCCGGAGGCGTTGGCCTGCCAGATTTCCACCAGCTGGCCGGCCACGGGCCGGCCGTCGCCGTCCAGGACCTTGCCGGCAACAATGATCCGCTCGCCCTGGGGCTCGCCGTTGTGCTGGATGGTCAGGTCGGCTTCCAGCGCGTGCACGTCCTGGTGGCCGAAGGCCGGGGAGTACAGCTCGATGGTTTCCGGGTCCGCGTGGTGCAGGCTCTTAGTGGGGTGGCGCAGGATGCTGCTGCGGTACGGCGGGTAATCCAGCCGGGGCTGCGTCTCTGCGGGGGCCCCGTCCTTGAGCGCCTGCGCGTAGGCGCCGGCCAGGCCGTTGATCTCGGCGCTGAGATCCTGCTGGGTCTCCACGGCGCGGTCCGCCATGGTGTGTCCTGCCTTGGGTTCGGCAGCCGGGACAAGTTCGTCCGTTTCGGTGGTGGTGTGCGGCACGGCTGGCTCCTTTCTGGGTTGCGGATGGGGTGGTACGGGATGGGTGGGGACGGTCAGCTGCGGTGCAGGTGGTCGTACTGGACGGCATGCCGGACCGGGGCGTTGGGCGCCCCGTAACCGTCGTAGCCGCCGCGCCGTTCCACCATTTCGAAGAAGACGCTGCCAACGGTGGCCGTGTAGAAGTGCAGGAATTCGCCGTCGGCGTCCCGGTCGTAGAGCAGGTTCAGGTCCTGGAGGGTGGCCAGGAAGTCCGGGTCCAGGCCGAACCGGGCGTCGAGGTCCTCGTAATAGTTGGCCGGGATCTGCAGGAATTCCAGCCCCCTGCCGCGGGCGGCACGGGCGGTGCCCACCAGGTCGTCCACCGCGAAGGCGATGTGTTCCTGGTACGTGGTCCGGGCCCCGCCGCCTTCCTGCTGGATGAGGGGGGCCAGGTTCAGGACCAGGCGCACTGACCGGTCGGCGCTGAGCATGACCTGCGAGCGGACCAGTCCGGTGGGGCTGGGCACCTCGGCGAAGGGCTGCGGCTGCAGGGCCAGGGCGCTGGTATAGAAGAGGACAGCTTCATCGAAGTGCTGCCAGGGCTGGGCGAGGTTGATGTGGTCGATCACGGCCATGCTGCCGCCGGCCGGAACGTCCAGGCCTTCGCCGAATTCGCTGGTCCAGGCCGCTGTGCGGTCCGCACTGCCCTGGCAAAGGAACACCTCGGTGGAATCCGGCGCGGCGAAGCCCTGGAAGACCTCCTCGTTGGCCTGGCTCTTGCGGGGGACCGCGGGGGCCTTAAGCTGCTGGGCGCGGGCGGCGGCAATGACGGGGGAATCGACGTCGAACCCCAGGGCAGCAATGGCCGGTGCACTGCCTGCGGCCAGGTCCGGGGCTGCCTCGTTGATGACAACCCGCGCAGCACCCATGCTCCAGAGCTGCACGTCCTTGGTCCGGTGCCGGCCGTCGAAGCCGAAGCCCAACTGGCCCAGGACCGTCTCCAGTCCTGTGGTGTCAGCGGCGCGGACCTCGGCAAAGTTCCAGCCGGCGGGTTCGGCCACCTGCGGAAGGGTTGCCAGTTCCATGGGATAACGACGCCGGGGCACAGCCGGGGTGCCGGCATTGGCATCGAGCCACTTGGCGCCCTGCTCCTCGAGCCAGATGAGCGAGCGCATGCCGTCAACGGCGGTGCGTTCCACATCCGACTGGCGGAAGACGTCGTTGAAGATCTCCAGCGATACCGGGCCGGTGTACCCGGCACGGACCACGTGGCCCATGAACTTGGCCAGTTCGAACTGGCCTTCGCCCGGGAAGACCCGGTAGTGCCGGCTCCAGGACAGCACGTCCATGGCCAGCTTCGGGGCGTCGGCCACCTGGACAAAGAAGATTTTGGCAGGGTCCAGCGCCTCGATCGGGGCCGTGTCCCAGTTGCGGGACAGGATATGGAAGGAGTCCAGGCAGGTGCCCAGGTTGGGGTGGTCCACTGCCGTGACCAGCCGGTGCGCGTGTTCGTAGTCGCTGACGAACTTTCCCCAGGCCAGCGCCTCATACGCCACTTTGACGCCGTGGTCGCCGGCGAGCGCGGCCAGTTGGCCCAGCTGCTCCACCCGCAGGTCGTCGCTGTCGATGCTCGCCGTGGCCACGTTGGAGCAGACCAGGATGGTGTCCATGCCAAGCCGGGACATCAGCCTGAATTTAGCGCCCGCCCGGCGCAGGTTGGCGGCCAGCAGGTCCCCGGGGACACTGTCGAAGTCGCGGAACGGCTGATACAGGTCAAGGGTCAGGCCCAGGTCTGCGGCCATTTTCCGGATGTCCTCCGGCGGCAGCGGCGAGGTGACCAGGTCCTGCTCGAAGATTTCGATGCCGTCGAAGCCCGCGATGGCGCAGGCCTGCATCTTTTCCTTCAGGGTGCCGGAGAGGCACACAGTGGCAATTCCGGTGCGCATCAGGCAGCCACCTCCTCGGCGGCGACGAGCTGCAGGAAATGGCTGCGCATCCGGTCCGCGTCCGGTTCCAGGCCCGTGAAGATGCGGAAGGCGTCAGCCGCCTGGCCCACAGCCATCCGGCCGCCGTCCAGCACGGTGCAGCCCTTGGCGCGGGCGTCCCGGACCAGCTCGGTGTCGATGGGCCGGTAGACGATATCCGCCACCCAGTGCCGGGATTCCACCAATTCCAGGTCCAGCGGTGCGCCGGGGTGGGCCGCCATGCCCACGGGCGTGCAGTGCACCAGCCCGTCGGCGGCAGGCATCAGCTGCGGCAGCTCCGCCGTCATCCGGCCCGTGATGGTGCTGTCCGGGAAAAAGCCGGCCAGTTCCGCGGCGCGCTGGGCCGCGCGTTCCGGGTCGACGTCCACGAGGTCCAGGGTGCGGACGCCGGCGCTGAGCAGGGCGTATGCGACGGCGGAACCGGCACCGCCGGCGCCCAGCTGGACCACGTGTTCCAGGGCAGCGCCGGGGAGGCCCGCGGCCAGGGCGGCGGCGAAGCCGGACCAGTCGGTGTTGTGTCCCACGAACCGGCCGTCACGGATGACTACGGTGTTGACAGCGCCCAGGCGACGGGCATCGGGTGAGATCTCGTCCAGGTGCGCCAGGACCAGCTGCTTGCAGGGGTGGGTGATGTTCAGGCCGTTGAAGCCGAGGCTGCGGGCGCTCCGGAGCAGGCTGCCCACTGCTTCGCCGGCCAGGCCGAGTTCCAGGAGGTCGATGGGCCGGTAGAGGTAGCGGAGGCCCAGCAGATCGGCCTCGTGTTCGTGCATGGGCGGGGTGAGGGATGGCGTAACGCCATCGCCGACCAGTCCCACCAGGTAGGACTCGGTTCGAGAACTCATCCGTGCAGCTCCTTTGGTAACGACACCCGGTGCGCGGGCCGCTCAGCGGCCGGGACAGGGGGTGTAGGGATGACAGTACAGCATTTGTTCATTGGTCGCACTACTGTTCGAGATGCGAACTTCTAGGCCGGGGGTCAGCGTTGCGGAAGCCGGTCCGCGAGCTCCGCCGCGGCTTCCAGCAGCACCGGCAGGTGCGCCTCGAGCCCTTCGACGGTGAGCCTGAAAACGGGAGCTGCGGTGGCAAGGGATGCGAAGGCGTATCCCTGGGCGTTCAGCACTGGCACGGCCAGTGCCCGCATGCCGGCCTCGTTTTCCTCGTCCATCACGGCGTAGCCCCGGCGCCGGACCGCCTCGATCTCCGCCCGGAACGCGTCCCGGTCCACGATGGTCCGGTCCGTCAGCCGCTCCAGGGGAAGCTCTGCCAGCAGGTGCTCCCGTTCAGCATCCTCGGCAAATGCCACCAGCACCTTGCCGACGGCGGTCGCGGACAGGGAGCCCAGGTGGCCGGGGTCACTGGTGACCCGGAACGTCTGCGGGCCATCCACTTTGTTGACAGTGAGGTGGTGAATGCCGTCGCGGACGCTGAGGATGGTGGCTTCAGCCGTCCGGCCCGTCACCCGGCGCAGGATGGGCAGGGCGGTCCCGGCAAAGCCGTGGTGGTTGGATACCCGCTGCCCCAGCTGGAAGACCCGCAGGCCCAAGTGGTAGCGGCGGCCATCCGGCTCATAATCCACAAAGCCATCGCGGGTCAGTGACCCCAGGAGCCGGTAGGTGGTGCTGAAGGGAAGTCCGGCCCGGCGCGAGATGTCCGCAGCACTGGCCCCGCGGGGCTCATCGCCCAGCAGGACCAGGAGCCCCAGGGCCTTGCCCACCATGTCCGTGCCGCCCGGAACCCGGGCGCCGGCGGCCCCGGGGGGCTGGCCATCAGTGTCATCGCCGGCCAGCGGCTGGGCAGTTGTGGTTTGGTTCACACTCATAGGTCGATGTTGCCACAATGTGAGAGCTATTTCCAGAGTGTGATTATTTTTCTTGACAGGTAACGCAGCTCACAGCCATCATTGCTGTATCGCACCAGTAGCTCCCACCATGCGGCTACCACCTCCGGGATTTTCGGATTCCGGCCAGCACCTCGACGCGCCCGCACCAAGGCAGCGGCAAAATGCTTTTCACTTTTCCCCGACACTGTCGTCACACAAAGGAACGCCATGAGCCAGACACGCCCGTCCGCCGGAGAGGACACTGCCACCGCGCAGGGGACGCCCAAGAAGGCGGCCCTCGCCAGCTTCCTGGGCAGCGCCGTCGAATATTATGACTTCTTCATCTTCGGCTCGGCCGCCGCCCTGATCTTCCCCACCGTCTTTTTCCCGAGCGCGGACGCCAACGCCGCCATTATGTCGTTTGCCACCTTCGGCTTTGCCTACGTGGCCCGGCCCGTGGGCGCCGTCATCCTGGGCCACTTCGGGGACCGGGTGGGACGGCAGAAGGTCCTGATGTTCACCCTGGTCCTGATGGGGGCCTCGACGTTTGTGATCGGCTGCCTGCCGGACTTCAATACCGTGGGCTGGTGGGCGCCGGCACTGCTGGTGCTGGCCCGCCTCTGCCAGGGCCTGTCGGCCGCCGGCGAGCAGGCCGGAGCCTCGTCCATGACCCTGGAACACGCCCCGGACAACCGCAGGTCCTTCTTCACGTCCTGGACCCTCACCGGCACCCAGGGCGGCCAGATCCTGGCGGCACTCGTCTTTATCCCCGTCCTTGCACTCCCGGATGAGATCAAATTCGGCATCGGCTGGCGGATCCCGTTCTGGCTCAGCGCCATTGTGGTGCTGGTGGCCTTCTTCATCCGCCGCACCCTGCACGAACCGCCGGCCTTCGCCGAGGCGCAGAAGACGGCCCAGATCTCGAAGCTCCCGGTGGCCGACCTGCTCAGGGGCCACTGGCGCGATGTGCTCCGCGTGGTGTGCTGCGCGTTCATCGCAGCCGTCTCCACCGTGTTCGGCACCCTGGCCATCAGCTACGCCAAGACCGTTGCCGGCGTTGACGGCACCACCACGCTTTGGCTGGTGGTGGGCGCCAACTTCGTGGCCCTGGGAACGCAGCCCCTGTTCGGCCTGCTGGCGGACCGGATCGGCCGCAAGCCCATCTTTATCTACGGTGCAGTGGCCAGCGCCATCCTCACCCCGGTGTTCCTGCTCAGCCTCGAATCCGGAAGCGTCCCGCTGATGTTCCTCGCCGCCATCGGCTTCTTCTCCTTCGGATACGCCGCCTCCAACGCCGTCTGGCCCTCCTTCTACGCCGAAATGTTCAGCACCAAGGTCCGGTTCTCCGGCCTGGCCATCGGCACGCAGCTGGGCTTCCTGATGGCTGGCTTCGCTCCGGCGATAGTGGCGGCCATGGGCGGCATCAAGCCCGGCGGCTGGGTCCAGATCAGCATCTTCACCGCCGTGATCTGCGGTATCGCAGCGATTTCGGCCCTCACCGCAAAGGAGTCCTTCCGGACCCCCACCCGGCAGCTCGGCCTGAAATAGCCGTCCCACCGAACCGCCGCGGCTGCCCGTGGAGCCACCCTTGCATGGGGCGGATCCGCGGGCAGCGCCGGTTAGCGGGCCAGGACATGGATTCCCTAAAAGACAACAGGTGAGGCTAACCTAAGAAGTCTCCACTTTTTGCCGGGCCCCGCCGGCGTCACAGCAAGGCGGTTCCCCGTGCGCTCCTTCCCCCGTCCCCGCGTCCTCGTGGCCGCACTGGCCACCCTGGCCCTGGCCGGCTGCGGCTTCAGCGGCTCGCAACCGGGGCCGGACCAAGGCACGGCAACAGCAGACCCGGACCAGCGGATCGTTGTGGACAACTTCCGCGCCCCGGTGGCCAACTGGGCCCTGGAATCAGACGCCGCCTACATCCTGTCCCTGTCCGGCTGCCTTGAGACCCTGGCCAGGTACGACCAGGCGGAAGGCAAAGTGGTGCCGTCACTGGCCACCGAGTGGAAGCAGACCTCCCCGCTGGACTGGGACTTCACCATCCGGGAGGGCGTCTCCTTCCAGGACGGCACGGAGCTCAGCGCCGAGTCGATTGTGGCGGCACTGAACCACGTCCTGGACGCCAAGGTCCCCGCCCGCGCCTTCAACCGGACCATGATCAGCAGCGTCAGCGTTGTTGACGCCGGCACAGTCCGCGTCAGCACGCCAGCCGAAAACCCGCTGGTCCCGTACCGCCTGGCCAGCGTCAACACCGGCATCCTGGCTCCGGCCGCCTACAAGGAAACCGAGGTGGACCCGTTCGGCCACTGCACCGGACCGTTCACCCCAGTCTCCGAGAAGGCCAAGCAGTCGCTGACCCTGGACCGCAACGAGAACTACTGGGGCGGGGACGTCCAGCTCGCCGGCGCCGAAATCCGGTTCATCACCAATGGCGCTACCCGGGCGGCCCAAGTGCAGACCGGCGAAGCCGACATCTCCCTGTCCATCCCGGTCGCCAGCCTCGCCACCCTGAAGGGCGCTGCGGGCGTCACCGTGCTCGGCGCCGATTCGCCACGGACCGCCACCCTCTACATGAACAACGGGCGCGCCCCGCTGGACAACGTGGACGTCCGCAAGGCAATCCGGGATTCCCTGGACCTGGACGCCTTGGCCGCCAGCGTCTACGAAGGCGCAGCATTGCCAGCCACCGGGCCGTTCGCCCCCTCCGAACCCTGGGCAGGCGAAGGCCGGGAGCAGCAGAAACAGGACATCGAGTCAGCCAGGAAGCTGCTGGCCGGCGCCGGCTACACGGCAGACCGGCCGCTGGAGATCATCGCCATTGTGGAGCGCGCAGAATTCGCCGACGTCGCCGCGGTCATCCAGGAGAACCTGAAGAACATCGGCATCCCGCTCTCCATCCAGGCCAAGGAATACGCCTCGGCCGAACCGGACGTACTGGCCGGCAACTACGACATGCTGCTCAGCCAGCGGAACCGGCTGATCGACATCGCCGATCCCATCGGCTTCCTGACCGCCGACTACACCTGCAAGGGCACCTACAACCTGAGCCGCTTCTGCGACGCCGAGTACGACAGGATCATCGCGGACGCTGCCACAACCGTGGACACCACCGAACGGTACAAGCTGTACGCGGAAGCCGGCCGGATCCTCCAGGACAAGGCGGTGAACGCCTGGTTGGTCAACGAACAGGCCACCGACGCCGTCCGCACCAACGTCCTCTCCTACGTCCAGGACCCGCTGTCCCGCTATGTTCTGACGGCGAAGACGGCCAAGTCCGCCTCCTAGTCCTCCGGAACCGACCGAATGCTGCAGTTCATCACCAAACGAACGGCCACCTTGCTGGCCGCCGTTGCCGTGTCCTCCTTTGCGGTGTTCCTCATCCCCTACGTCACCCCGGGCGACCCGGTACGGAAAATCATCCGGTCCAGGGTCGCCGGGGACGCCATCGACGACTCGTCCGTCCAGGCCCTGGCCCAGAACCTGGGGCTAAACGAATCCCTGGCCACCCAGTACTTCCGCTGGCTTGGCAACTTCTTCAGTGGCGACATGGGCCTGTCCTACGTCAGCCGCACACCAGTGGTGGAGCAGGTCCTGCCCGCGTTGGCCGTCACCCTCAGCCTGGTGGCCATGTCGCTGGGGCTTGCGGCAGCCGTCGCCCTGCCGCTCGGCATCATTTCCGGTCTTCGCCCGGGGAGCATGCCGGACAAAGCCATCACGGGGGTCACCCAGGCGCTGATCGCCATGCCGGAGTACTGGGTGGCGCCTGTCCTGGTCCTGGTCTTCGCCCTCAAGCTGTCAGTGCTGCCCACGGCCGGCTGGAACGACCTGTCATCGGCAGTCCTTCCCGTCTTCACTCTTGCCCTGCGACCCATCAGTTTCTTCACCTCTGCGGTCCGCGCCGGCATCATCGACGCCGCGGCCGCAGACCATGTGCCGGCAGCCCGGGCGCGCGGCCTCAGCCACGCCCAGTCGATCATCCGGCACGTCATCCCGAACGGGATGGTTCCGCTCTCCACGCTGTTCGCCGTCTGGTTTGCCGGGCTGCTGGGCGGTTCCGTGATTGTGGAGGTGATCTTCGCCGTGCCGGGTATGGGCAGGCTGCTTTTCGACGCCGTCATCAACAGCGACATTCCGCTCGCGCAGGGCGGCGTGGTGGTTGTGGTGGCACTGGCCGTCGGCGTGACGACACTGGCCGACTTCGTCCATCGCCTTATCAGCCCCACGGTGGGAGGTTCCCTTGCGTAAACGGATGACGGTGACCACGGTTGCCGCGGCTGTCCTTGCCCTGATCGTCCTGGCCGTGCTGCTGGCGCCGTGGATTTCACCCTACCCGCCCGCAGAACAGCAGCTCGCGCAGTGGCTGGCGCCGCCGTCGGCGGATCACTGGCTGGGCACGGACAACCTGGGCCGGGACACGCTGAGCCGCATCCTGGAGGGCGGCCGGTTCTCCATGTCGGTCGCCGCGCTGGCGACGGTACTGACCTGCCTGGTGGGCGTCGCCGTCGGAATCATCAGCGCCCGCCGGCGTGGCTGGGTGGATGAATTCCTGACGCGCACCAACGATGTCCTGCTGGCCCTGCCGGAAATGGTGGTGGCGCTGTTCATCGTGGCCGCCCTCGGCACCGGGTTCTGGCCGCTCCTGCTGGCACTGACCGTCACCGGGTGGACGCCCTTCGCCAGGCTGGCCCGCACCCTTGCCTACGACGTTTCGGCACGGGGCTTCGTGGACGCGGCACGGGTGGTGGGCTGTTCGCCGTGGTTCATCATCTTCCGGCACGTCCTGCCGCACCTCGCCGCGCCCATCCTCGGCCAGGCGACGCTAAGATTCGGGCACCTGCTGATCAGCGTCGGCGCCCTCTCCTACCTGGGTCTGGGCGTCCAGCCGCCGCAGTCCGACTGGGGCTCCATGCTTGCCGCGGCCCAGCCGTTCGCAGACCGCGCACCGCTGGGAATCCTGGCGCCTGGCCTGGTCATCTTCACCGTGGCCCTCTGCGTGACGCTGCTGGGCCAGCGGGCCGCACACATGGCCGCGGCGCCGCTGCTCCTGCCCCAGGCGGCACATCAATGAGCGCACGCCTGGTCCTGGCCGACCTGGACGTGAGGCACGCGTCCGACGGCGGCCCGAACCCTCGGCGCCTGCTTTCCGGTGTCTCGCTCGCCGTTGAACCCGGCGAGTTTGTTGCGCTGGTGGGCAGTTCAGGTTCCGGCAAGACGCTGACCGCAATGTCCTGCCTGCGGCTGCTGCCGCCGAACCTTGAAATTGCCGGCGGATCCATCCGCTTGGGAGACCTTGACCTGACCCGGGCCACCGAAGCGGAGCTCAACAAGGTCCGCGGCGGCCGCTTGGGAATGCTGTTCCAACAGCCTAAACGGATGTTCAACCCCAACCGGACCATCGGCTCCCACCTCAAGGAGCCGCTGCGCCTCCATGCCGGGCTTCGCGGCGCCAAGGCCCGGGCCCGGGCTCTGGAACTGCTTGAGGAGGTTGGCTTCGCCGATCCGCTTCGCGGCATCCGTTCCCACCCGCACCAACTCTCGGGCGGGATGGCCCAACGCGCCATGACAGCCCTCGCGCTGGCCGGGCAGCCGGACATGCTGCTGGCCGATGAGCCGACTTCCGCCCTGGACAGGGTCCTGGAACGCCAGGTCCTGCAACTGCTGGACCGGGAACGGCGCGAGCGCGGACTGGGCATCCTGTACATCACCCACAACCTCGCCACCGTTGCCGCGTACGCGGACCGGGTCCTGGTCATGAACGCCGGCAGCATCGTGGAAGCCGGTCCGGCCGGCGAGCTGCTCACCCGGCCTGCGACGGACTACGCCCGCGACCTCCTGGCCGCAGCGCAGTTGGCACCGGTTTCCCGCCGTCGTCCGGCTTCGACAGAGCGTGAGGTCCTTGTTATGGATAAGGTGGGCAAGCACTTCGGGCCCAAGCGCGCCAGGTCCGCGCTTGAGGACGTTTCGCTTACCCTGCGGCGCGGCGAAATCCTGGGTGTCCTGGGCCAGTCGGGGTCCGGCAAAAGTACGCTGGCGAAAGCCATCGTGGGGCTTGAGGCACCCAGCACCGGGACCATCACGCGGCGGCTGGACGGCGCCGCCGCGCACCTGCCCACCGCCGTGCAGCTTGTCTTCCAGGAACCGCACAGCGCCTTCGACCCCCGGCTGACGCTGCGGGCCAGCCTGGCGGCCCCGCTCAGGCCGCACCGGTCACTGACGCCGGCCCAGCGGGATGAGCGCATTGCGACCGCCATAAAGGAAGTGGAACTGGACGCGGGCCTGCTGGACCGGCGTCCCGGCCAGTGCTCCGGCGGGCAGCTCCAGCGGGCCACCATCGCCCGGGCCCTCCTGCTCGAACCGCAGGTCCTGATCTGCGACGAAGCCACCTCCGCCCTGGACGCCCTCACCCAACGGACCATCTTGAACCTGCTGCTCCGCTTGCAGCGGGAGCACAACCTGTCCCTCATCGTCGTTTCCCACGACATGGATGTGGTGCGCTACATGTGCGACCGGGTGGCCGTGCTGCTGGCGGGCCGGGTGGTGGAAGTGGCCGAAACCCGCGACTTCTTCGCAGCTCCCCAGCATCCACACAGCCAGGCCTTGGTGGGGGCGTCCATTCCCTGCCGGGCCGACGGCCTGTGGACCATGCTGGATGCCAGGACCCACGCCGCCCGTGCCGGGCTCAGGGGCGAAGCCCCTGAGCGCTGACCGCCTACGGCCGCCCCGTCGCCAGCACCGCGGCCAGGTCGAAGCTGACGGGTTCCTCCAGCTGGGCATAGGTGCAGGAGGCGGGATCACGGTCCGGCCGCCAGCGGGAGAACTGTGCCGTGTGCCGGAACCTCTCCCCCTCCATGTGGTCATAGCGCACTTCCACCACCAGTTCCGGCCGGAGCGGCACAAAGGAGAGGTCCTTGCCCCCGCTCCACCGGCTGCCTTCCGCCTTGCGGGGCGTCCGCTCCCCTTCTTCCTGCCGGGCCCATGCCCACGGATGCTCCTCGAGGTCCGTGACCAAAGGCTGCAGCTCAGCAAACAGCTCCTGGCGCCGCTTCATCGGGAAGGCGCCGATCACGCCGACGCTCGCCAGCCCGCCGTCGTCCTTGTACAGGCCCAGCAGCAATGATCCGATGGCGTCCGGGCCGCTCTTGTGCACCCGGTAGCCGGCCACCACGCAGTCCGCGGTGCGTTCATGCTTGATCTTGAACATCACGCGTTTGTCCGGCTGGTAGGTTCCGGCAAGGGGTTTGGCCACGATCCCGTCCAGCCCTGCCCCCTCGAACTGCCGGAACCAGCTCCCGGCCGTGTCCTTGTCGGTGGTGGCGGCCGTGAGGTGGACCGGGGCGCGGCTGCCGGCGAGCGCCTCCTCCAGCGCCGCCCGGCGTTCGGCGAACGGCCGGCCGGTGAAGTCGTCGTCGCCGAGGGCCAGCAGGTCAAAGGCCACAAACGACGCCGGGGTCTCCCCTGCCAGGAGGTTCACCCGGCTCGCGGCGGGGTGGATGCGCTGCTGCAGGGCATCAAAGTCGAGGCGGTCCCCGGCGGCGCCCACCAGGACGATTTCGCCGTCCACCACGCACCGCGGCGGCAAGTTCTTCTTCAACGCGGCCACCAGTTCCGGAAAGTAGCGGGTCAGTGGTTTTTCGTTCCGGCTGCCGATCTCCAGGTCGTCCCCGTCGCGGAAGATGATGGACCGGAACCCGTCCCACTTGGGTTCGTAGCTCAGCTCCCCTTCCGGGATGCCGCTGACGGCTTTGGCGAGCATGGGCGGGACGGGCGGCATCACGGGGAGTTCCATGGACCCCATTCTGTCCCCGGACCGCGGCGGGCGGAACCCCGCCGCGGGGTGCGGGCGGCTACTTTTCGTCCGGCCCCAGGTCCGGTGCGGCGACGAACTGCACGGTCCGGGTGGTGCTGCCATGCAGTTCCAGGATGGCCAGTTCGTTGCGGCCCGGCTGCAGCAGCGGCCCCGGAACGTAGAGGGTCCGTTGCGGCCCCCGGCTCCAGTAGCGGCCCAGGTTGAAGCCGTTGACAAACGCGTTGCCCTTGGTCCAGCCGTCCAGCCGCAGGTAGCGGTCGGCAGGCTCGTCCACCTCGAAGTCCGCAAACGCAACGGACGGCCCCGGCACACCGGCATCCGCCGCAAGGTCCGTCGCGGCGGCGCGCAGGCTGCCCAGCTTTCCAACGTCCACCGCCTGGATGTCCCAGTCCAGCAGTTCGCCGCCGTTGAGCTTCACGGGCGCCATCAGGCCCTTGAATTCGCCGATCCGCCGGCCGTAGTTCACCCGGCCCTGGTCCTCCACCAGGACCTGGAGCAGCCCGCCGGACGGGATGGTGATGGCCCGTTCCCCCAGTTCGCGGCTGAGGACACCCACCGGCGAGCCGGCCAGGAAAAACTGCGCCCGGTCCCGGACCTCCGCCACGGTCAGGACGCCGCCGCGGTCCACTTCGGTGCTGTAGAGGGTGAAGCCGCGGTATTGCCCGGCGTCCTCGGTGGTGGGCGCCGGCCCGGCCAGGGTGCGGGGCCCGCCCAGCAGGTCCAGGGAGCCAAGCAAACCGGCGGCCGAGGTCACGGCCACCTCCGTTTCGGCGGCAGGGCGCCGTCGGGAGGGCATCTCCTCCGGGACGGGGAAGTGTTTGGCGATCACGTCCCGGAAGGCGAAGTATTTGTCCGTGGGGTAGCCGTCCTCGCTGAGCGGGGCGTCGTAGTCGTAGGAGGTGATGGTGGGCTCGTAGATGCCCTTGTCGTTGGCGCCATTGGTGAAGCCGAAGTTTGTGCCGCCGTGGAACATGTAGACGTTTACGGAGGCGCCGGCGCTGAGCAGGGCATCGAGTTCGGCGGCAGAGGCGGCAGCGTCGGTGGTGTGGTGGTGGGTGCCCCAGTTATCAAACCAGCCGTTCCAGAATTCGGCGCACATCAGCGGTCCGGTTGGCTGCCGTTCCCGGAGGAAGGCCAGCCGCTCCGCCGTCCGGGACCCGAACGTCCCGGTTTTGTGCAGGAACGGCAGCGAGCCGTCCTCGATCATGCTGCCGAAGGGCTGGTCGCAGGTGAACAGCGGCACGTCAACGCCGGCATTCAGCGCGAAATCGACGAGGTGCTGCAGGTAGGCCTTGTCGTTGCCGTAGGCGCCGTACTCGTTTTCGATCTGCAGCAGGATGACCGGCCCGCCCCGGCTGACCTGGCGTTCGACGACGATGGGCAGCAGGCCGGCCAGGAACCCATCCACGGCGGCCAGGAAGCCTGGTTCGCTGCTGCGGACGCCGATGGACGGGTCCGTGAACAGCCAGGCGGGCAGGCCGCCGTTGTCCCACTCGGCGCAGATGTACGGCCCCGGCCGGACAATGGCCTGCATCCCCTCCGCCTGGACCAGATCCAGGAACCGGGCCAGGTCCAGGCGCCCGTTGGTCAGGAACGTGCCGGGTTCCGGCGAGTGCTCGTTCCAGGGCACGTAGGTCTCGATGGTGTTCAGGCCCATCAGCCGGGCCTTGTGGATCCGGTCCGCCCACTGGTCGGGGTGGACCCGGAAGTAGTGGATGGCGCCGGAGAGGATGCGGAACGGTGCGCCGTCCAGCAGGAAATCCTCGGTGCCGATCTCGAAATGTCCCATCCGGGGTGCTCCTTCTTAAGTGGTTTTGGCGGGCTGCGGCCCGCGGGTTTGGTGCGGCCGGGGATCGGCCGGCAGTGCGGCGCCGGCGCGGGGCAAGGCGCCGCGGCTGGGCACTCCTGCCTGCTCAAGGAATCCCTCAAGCGCCAGGGTTGCCATGCCCAGGGTGACGGCGTTGCCGACGACGGTGGACAGTCCCACACGCACCACGCCCCCGGCGCTGGGCAGCATCTCCCGGGCCAGGTGTTTCTCCGTGGCCTGAAGCAGTTCGGGGCCGATGTTGGCCGCGGTCCAGCCCAGGATGCTGACGTGGTCCGGGTTGATGAAGTTGATGAGGTTGCCCAGGGCGGCGGCGAAGTACCGGCCCGTGACGTCCAGCAGTTCGGTGCAGTCGGGGTCTCCGGCGGCCAGGCCTTTGGCGACGGCGAGGACGAATTCCCGCTGCCGGTCCGCCGTGAGGAGGGGGTGGCCTGCGTTGATTTCCGCCATGGTCTGCTGCAGGCCGGGCACCCCCAGGTACGCCTCCACACAGCCGTGCCGGCCGCACCGGCAGAGCCGGCCGCCAAACATGAGGGTGGTGTGGCCCCATTCCCCGGCGGTGTTGCTGGCGCCCCGGACCAGCTCACCGTCCAGGGCAAGGCCGGCGCCCACACCGGTGCCCAGGTTCACGGCAGCGATGTTGGCCACCAGGCGGCCGGCGCCGAACCAGAGCTCGGACAGGGCGATCGCCCGCAGCGGGTTGTCAACGTCCACCGGCAGCCCGATCGCGTTGCTGAGCAGGGCCTGGATGTTGACCTCGTGCCAGTCCCAGTTCGGGGCGAAGACGGACACCCCCCGCTGGGGATCCACCTGGCCCGGGAGGCTGACGCCGACGCGCACCAGCGAGCTGCGGGCGATTCCGGCGTCTGCGGCGGCCTGGTTGATGACCCCTGCCACCCGGCGGACCAGGGCCGCCGGTTCGTTTTCCTCGATGCCCAGGGCACTTTCGGCCTTGCCGATTACACACAGGGAGAGGTCGTAGATGTCCACGTGGATGTACGTTTCCGCGATGTCCACCCCCACCAGGGTGCCGCGTTCGGGGGATATCTTCAGCCGGGTCACGGGCCGGCCGCCGCCGGAGTCCTCGCGCCCGGCCTCCACCAGCACCCCGGCCTCGATCAGCTCGCCCACAATGCTGGAGATGGTGGCGAAGCTCAGTCCCGTGGCGGAGGCCAACTCCTGGCGGGTGGCGGTGCGGAGGGCATAGAGGCCGCGGAGCAGCGCGAAGCGGCTTTCATTGCGGATGTCCCTGGACGTTCTTTTCGGCATTGGTGTGTTTTCGTTGTTGGTGCGGATCAGCTGGCGGCCGGACGGCACAGCAGGGAGTCGAGGGTGCCGGCCGCGGTGCCCCGGCATTCGAGCAGGAGCGTCAGCCTGGCGTCCGGTTTTATCATAGGGGCCGGCAACCAGATCACGCCGGGGTCGCCGCCGCGGAGCTCCAGGTCACTGCCGGACTCTTGCCCGCCGGGGAAGAACCGCCCCAGCCGCTGCCCGTCGAGCCACACGCTGGCCATCAGGCCTGACCCGGCCGCTGCCAGGAAATACCCGTGTCCCGGCTGCAGCGCTGCAGTGTCCGGGACCAGCCAAACTGGCTGGCCGGGGCGGACACCCACCGGCAGCGGTTCCGCCGCGGATTCAACCGCCGCGGTCCCGGCGGCAAGCGCCAGGGCGTCCAGGTGCTGTTGGGGCAGTGCCTGCACGTCCCAGTCCCGCAGCGGCGTTCCCGACAGCAGCGTCACGGCCACGGACGGGGCCGACGGGTCATGGGTCAGGCTGACCGCCACGTCCCAGCTGTCCGCACCGGCCGGCAGGGGCAGGTAGGGGTTTTCGGCGGGAACGGCCACGGAAGGACCGCCGTCCACCCGCACCTGCACGGGAGCGGCCAGCCCGGCAAAGTGCAGCCACGCCTCCCCCTGCAGGGGAGCCGGAATGGTTTTGCGGTATTCGATGCCGGCGCCCAGCCGTGTGCTGCTCCAGCCGCCGAACCTGCGGACGGCGCCGCCGGGTGCGGCCCATTGGTCCGGGCCGTGGACCCGCCACAGCCCGGAGACGTCTGTGGCGGCGATGACGGCCAGGACGGTCCCTACCCCGCGCAGCGAGCCGAGGGCCAGCGCGGGCAGCCGGACGTCGTCGAAATTTGCGTGGCCCCAGATTTCGACGTCGGCCACCACCTCGCCGCCGGCGGCGGGCAGTTCCACATCCATGCCGGCGCCGTAGGGAATCCTGGTGCCCAGAGGCACTGATCCGCCGGCCGGAGTGCTGTGGTGGGAAAAGTCCACGATGTCGGCGGCCCCGTGGATAAGAAGCCGGCGGCAGCCTGCGGGAACAGCGGCCCGGTACCGGGCCCGGCCGGCATACACATCGACTTCCTCCAGCGGCGGCGCCGCGGCGTGCCGGGTTGCCGGAATCCCGGTGAAGGGCCGGGCAGCAAGGGTGCGTCCGGTGGAAAGCCCGACGCCGGCACCCGGGCTGGCCACGGCGCCCGTCGTGGGTGCCGCGGACGTTGCCCACGCCAGCCGGGTGCCGTCGTCGAACGCCACCTCGCCGGGACCCGCCGCCACGTCCACGATGAGGAAGCTGCCGCTGTGGCCGGCGGTGCCGGACAGCACTGTGGTGTCCCGGTCCGTCGAGAGCACCAGCACCGCGCCCGGGGCGGGCGCAAACGTGAGGTTCAGGACGCCGGGGGCAGCGGCGCTGGCCGTCAGTTCGGCCGTGGCCAGTTCCAGCACGGCCGGCACGCCCCAGCCTGCCAGCGGCAGGCCGGCCAGGAGCAGCGGGCAGTGGCCGGCGGGAACCAGGGCCGTGGCGGTGGCCCCGGCATCGGTCTTGAGCTGCAGCATCCCGTCCGTGCCGGACAGGTTGGGCAGCCCGGCCAGGAACCCGCCGCCGTCGAGCGCCAGCACGGGCCGGACGCTGGACGTGGCGAAGTCGGGCACCAGTTCCAGCGGCGCGGCCAGGACGGGCGCCGCGCCTGCCAGCCGGACGCCCAACGCACCGATCACCGCCGCCAGCCGCTGGCCTTCGGCGTACTCCGGCCGGGTGGCGCCGTCGGCTGCCACGTAGCCGCCGAAGTCGTAGCTGTGGGTCATAAAGTTGCCGGGGTTTCCCCAGTTTCCGGCGGACGGGTTCAGGTCGAAATTCCAACCCGAGCTTTGCAGGTAGGGGGCCAGCAGGCGGGCACCCGAGAGGAGTCCGCGGCGCAGTGTCAGGTGGAGCCGGTTGGTTTCCGTGATAAGCAGCGGGATCCCCCGGGCGGCCAGTTCCTGCTGGTACGCCAGCACCTCGGCCTCAACGTCAGGGGAGGCGTCGTCCGGGTAGAAGTTTGCGGCCGGCACCACACCCCGGGCGTTGCCGGTGGCGCCGGCAAGGTCGCCCTGGCCGGCGCAGGCAATGATGGGAACCGTGATCCCGGCAGCCCTGGCCGCGTCCGCGAGGGCTTCCACGTAGCCGGTCCGGTCCTCGCAGTCGAAGAAATCCAGTTCGTTCTCCACCTGGACCAGGACCACGCTGCCGCCGTTGCCGTGCTGGCGTTCGGCGATCAGGGGCAGTACCTCCCGGTACCAGGCCAGCGCCTGGGACAGGAAGCGCGGCTCGTTCTGCCGGACCCGGAGTTCGGGATCCAGCCCCAGCCAGGCCGGCAGTCCTCCGCCGTCCACCTCGGAGCAGATGTACGGGCCGGGGCGGGCCATCACCAACAGGTCCTCCTCGGCGGCGAGGTCCAGGAACCGCGCGATGTCCCTGGCGCCGGTGAAGTCGAACGTGCCGGGCCGGAGCTCGTGGAAGTTCCAGGGAAAGTAGACGTCCACGGCGCGGTACCCTGATGCGCGGACCAGCCGGAGGCGTTCGCGCCACTGCTCCGGAGGAAGCCGGAAGTAGAACAGCGAGGAGCACAGCAATACCTCGGGGCCGCCGTCGATCAGCAGCCGGCCGTCCTCGAGGCGGACGCTGCCGCCGTCGGAATCCTGCATCATTTCACCCCTGCGCTGCCGGTGGTGATGTTCATTTCGTACATGTATTTCTGGCCGAAGTAGTAAATGATGATCATGGGCAGGGACAGGAACACGGTGCCCACCATGACCAGGTTCCACGGCGGTGTCTGCAGTTCCTGGCTGGTGCTGGTCAGCAGCTGGACGCCCAGCGCCAGCGGCATCTTGGTGTCGTCGTTGATGTAGATCAGTGGGCCCATGAAGTCGCCCCAGGTGAAGGTCAGGGTGAAGATGGCGATGGCCATCAGGACCGGGGTCATCATGGGCAGCACAATCCGGCGGAAGATGCCGAAGTAGCCCAGCCCATCCACCATGGCAGCCTCATCCATTTCCAGGGGCAGCCTGGAAACAAACTGCCGGATCAGGAAAATGTTGTAGGCGTTGCCGAAGAAGTTGGGGATGATCAGCGGCAGGAACGTGTTGATCCAGCCGAGCTCCTTGAACAGGATGAACTGCGGGATCATGGTGATCTGGGCAGGGATCATCATGGTGGCCAACACAATCATGAAGGTGATGTTTTTACCCTTGGCACGAAGCCGGGCGAAGGCGTAGCCCACCAGCGCGGAGGAGAACACTTGCCCCACGGTGGCGAACACCGAGATGATGACGGAGTTCAGCACAAAGTTGCCCACCGGCTGCTGGGTCTGGAAAATCCGCACGAAGTTGTCCCACTGGAATTCTGTGGGGATCAGTGAGAAGCTGCCGGATGCCACCGTCTGGTCGCTGCTGAGGGCGATGGAGACCACAAACACCAGCGGTGCGAAGAAGATGGCGGATGCCACCGTGAGCCACCCGTAGGTGAAGGCGGAACTTTTGTAGACCTTGAGGGCGGCCATCAGTTCTTGACCTCGGTTTCGTAGAAGACCCACTTGCGTGAGGTGGCGAAGGCCAGGACGGTCAGTGCCATGACGATGAGGAACAGCACCCAGGAGATGGCGGAGGCGTAGCCCATCCGGTAGTTCCGGAAGGCCTCGTTGAACAGCAGCGGGACCACCATCTGGCTGGCGTTGTCCGGCCCGCCCTGGGTCAGGATGTAGACCTGCGCAAACACCTGGAACGCACCGATGATGCCCATGATCAGGTTGAAGAAGATGATGGGGGTCAGCTGCGGAAAGGTGATGCTCCAGAACTGGCGGATCCCGGAGGCGCCATCGATTTCTGCCGCTTCGTAGAATTCCTGCGGGATGCCTTTCATACCGGCCAGCAGCAGCACGGTGGCACCGCCTGCCTGCCACAGGGACAGCAGGATGATCGCAGGCTTGACCCAGTCGCTCTCGAAGAGCCAGGCGGGACCGTCGATCCCGAACACGGCGAGGAACCTGTTGAGCGGGCCGGAATCGGGTGCCAGCACCATCTGGAAGATGAGGGCGACGGCGACGATCGGCACCAGGTGCGGCAGGTAGACCAGGGTGCGGAACAGCTTCCGCCCCTTCATCTGCTTGTTCAGCAGCGCGGCCAGGAACAGCGCGATGGCCATGCCCAGCGGCACGGAGAAGAACGCGAAATAGAACGTGTTCCAGAGGGATTTATGGAAGATCTCGTCTTCGGTGAAGAGCCGGACGTAGTTGGCAACGCCCACCCAGTTGGGGTCCGTGAAGGAGTCCCAGTCCGTGAAGGACAGGTAGATGGAGGCCAGCATGGGGCCGAGCAGGAACACCACAAATCCGATGATCCAGGGTGAGATGAAAAGCCAGAAGAACCTGGCTTCCTTGCGGCGCATGGCGCTGGGGCGGGCCTTGCGGGGGTTGGGCGCCTCCCGCGCCGGGGCGGGGCCCGGCGCGGAGGTGGGCTTCTGCAGGACTGACATGGCCGTCTGCCGCGCCTAGGCCTTGACGATGGACTCAAGCCGCTTCTGCAGGTCAGCGGCGCTGGCCTTGGCATCGGACTTGCCGAGCCAGAAGTCGGACAGCGCGTCAGTCATGGCCTTCTGCATTTCGTTCCACTCGGGGATGAACGGGGGTTTGAAGATGGACGGTGCGGAATCGGGGAACACCTGCATGTCCACGGTGGCGTCCAGCCAGGCCGGCTTGAGGAACTCCTGGCTGCTTTGCAGGTCCTGGCGGGCGGGGACGTCCTGGCCCAGGTCCATGATGGGTTTCTGGCCCTCGGCAGAAGTCATGAATTCGATGATCTTGAAGGCGTCGTCGGGGTTTTTGCTGCTCCGGGACACGGCAAGGCCGGAACCGAAGGCTGCGATGGCCTTCTCCTGGCCGCGCCAGACGGGCGCCACATCCCAGCTGATGGTCTTTTGTTTGGCCAGGCTGCCGATGTTCCAGAAGCCAGTGCTGTTCATCATCACTTTGCCCGACGCGAAGGCGGCGTCGCCGCCCACGCCGGCGCCCATGTTGGCGTAGTCAACCTTGGACGGGGCCACCTTGTGCTTAAAGACCAGGTCCTGGCAGAACTGCAGCGCCTCGATGACTTCAGGGGTGTTCACGGTGGGCCGGCCGCTGCCCGGATCGATGATCTGTCCGCCGTTCTGGTAGGCGAAGGACATCCAGATGGGCCACCATTCGGTGCCGCCGTAGCCGTAGACGCCGTCGCCGGTGAGCTCTTTGGCGGCCGAGAGCAGGTCGTCCCAGGTCCACTCCGCCGTGGGTGCCGGGATGCCCTTCTTCTCGAATTCGGCGGTGTTGTAATACATGATCATGGCTCCGGCGCGGTCCGGGATGGCGTAGGTCTTGTCCTTGTACTTCCAGTTCTCCGCCACGGGCCCGAAGGTCGCGGAGAGGTCCAGGGCGGACTTGCCGATCAGATCGTCCAGGGCCAGCAGCTGGTTCTTTGAGCTGTAGGCGTTGGCGTCTTCCGCGACCTGCATGATGTCCGGGCCGGTGCCGCCGGAGATCATGGTCTGGACCTTCTGGGCGTAGTCCTTGTTCGGAATCAGCTGGAGCGTGATGTTGTAGTCGGGGTATTTGGCCTTGGCGAGGTCCAGCCGGGCCTGGTATGCGGCCTTGTCCGGGTCCCCGCCCCAGACGGTCATCACGAAGTCCTTGCCGCCGGATGAGGAGGCGGTGCCGGACCCGCCGCAGGCGGTGAGGGTGATGATGCCCAGGGCTGAGGCGCCCAGGCCGGCCAGGACGTTGCGGCGCGAGACGGTGGTTTCAAGAAGCTTCATTGCTTTCCCTTCAGATGGCCCGGCGGTCATTGCCGGAAACTGTGTACCAAGAGCCTGGGCTGGCGCGGGTGTCCCCCGGATAGCCGGCAGACCCTTACGCTAGTGCTTATTCTAACCGTCGTCAATAGTTTTTTGTGATCGCTAACACATGATCCCCGGGGCAGCCGACGGGTCATCACGGGCGGTGGGGCGGCGGCTGTGAAATGATCAACCATGCGCGCCATGCAACACTCCAGCAAACTTCAGAACGTCCGGTACGAGTTGCGGGGCCCCATTCTCCAGGCAGCCAAAACCATGGAGGCGGAGGGGCACCGGATCCTCAAGATGAACCTGGGCGACACAGCCCCGTTCGGCATGGAAGCCCCCGAGTCCGTGGTGGTGGACATGATCCACCACCTCCGGGGCGCGCAGGGCTACAGCGACTCCAAGGGAATCTTCTCCGCCCGTACCGCCATCTCGCAGTACTACCAGACCCGCGGCCTGATGCAGATCGGCGTGGAAGACATCTTCATTGGCAACGGCGTCAGTGAACTCATCTCCATGTGCCTGCAGGCGTTTATGGAAAACGGCGACGAAATCCTGGTCCCGGCGCCCGATTATCCGCTGTGGACCGCCGCCGTGACCTTGACGGGCGGCAAGCCGGTGCACTACCTCTGCGAGGAAGCGGACAACTGGTGGCCGGACCTGGCCGATGTCGAGGCGAAAATCACCAGCCGGACCAAGGGGATTGTGATCATCAACCCCAACAACCCCACGGGCGCCGTCTACCCCCGCCACATCCTTGAGCAGTTCGCGTCGCTGGCCCGGAAGCACAACCTGGTCCTCTTTTCGGACGAAATCTACGAAAAGGTGCTCTACGCCGGCGCCGAGCACGTCCATACAGCGGCCGTCGCGGAGGATGTCTGCTGCCTGACGTTCAGCGGCCTGTCCAAGGCCTACCGGATGCCCGGCTACCGCGCCGGCTGGGTGGCCATCACCGGCCCGTTGGCCGCGACCGCCAGTTACCGCGAAGGCCTGGAGCTCCTCGCCTCCCTGCGCCTGTGCCCGAACGTTCCCGCCCAGCACGCCATCCAGACCTGCCTGGGCGGCTACCAAAGCATCGAGGCGCTGGTCCGGCCCGGCGGAAGGCTCCGGGAACAGCGGGATCTCGCCTACCAGTTGCTGACCGCCATCCCCGGTGTCACCTGCGTCCCGGCGGCGGGGGCCATGTACCTTTTCCCGCGCCTGGACCCGGACCTCTACCCCATCGCCAGCGACGAGCAGTTTGTCCTGGACCTGCTCCGGGACCAGAAAATCCTGGTTTCCCACGGCACGGCCTTCAACTGGCCTGCGCCGGACCATTTCCGGTTCGTCATCCTGCCCTCCGTCCTGGACATCGAGGAGGCCGTGGGCAGGATCGCCACGTTCCTGGCCGGCTACCGGGCGGCCGGCACGGAGTAGGGGCCGGCGGAAACAGCGCCGGCGCGCAGAACTAACCGGCAGCTAACGATGGTGAAACCGGCGCGCAACATTGCAGGGCCACACTGGAACTGCGGGCAAGGGCCCGTCCCAGCGCCAGGAGGCCCCCATGTTGACGAAAGCGACGCCGAATGTAACCAGAGTCCGCGCCCTGGACCAGCTCCACCGCGGTGATGAAATTGAAGCCAGGCTCTCTGTGGGCCCTTCCTACGACGACGTGGTCATCCGCCGCGGCAGTGTCCAGGAGACCGCGCCGGGCATCGGCGTCATCTGGATCGTCGACCGGCTTACCGGCCTGCGGAAGGCCATCAACGCTGACGAGTGCAGCATCTGGCGGGTGGCCTGAGCCGGACCGGGCACGGCAGTGCGGGCGCAGTCAGTATGGACTGCCCGCACGGCGCTGGACCCTTCCGCCTCAGCCGCCGGCCACGGATTGGATGACCAGTACTTCCTGGCCGGGCTCCACCTCGGTAGCCAGGCCCTGCAGGCGGCGGACCTCGTCGCCGTCCACATAAACATTGACGAACCGGCGCAAGGCACCCGTTTCGTCCCGCAACCGGCGGGCCAGGATGGCAAAGTCCGCCGTCACCGCATCCAGCACGCTCCCAACAGTCACCGCCGCGTCAGCGGGCGCAGTCAGAACGGACTGCCCGCCGGCCAGGGGCTGCAGCACGCTGGGCAGCACCACAGTGATGTCAGGCACCGGCCACCACTGCCGCCCGGACGCACAGGACATCCGGCAGGTGGGCAGCCACCTCGGTGAAGGTTTCCCCCTCGTCCGGGCTTGCGTAGACGGAGCCGCCACGGGTGCCGAAGTAGACGCCTGCCGGTTCGGCGCTATCCACTGCCGCGGCGTCGCGCAGGACGCTGTTGTATTCGTGGTCCGGCAGCCCGGTGGTGGATTTAAGCCAGGTGGCACCGGCGTCATCCGTCCGGTGCACCGCGAGTTCGGCATCCGGCGGAATCCGTTCGCCGTCGGCCTTCAGCGGAATGACCCAGGCGGTCCCTTCCCGCCGCGGATGCGCCAGCATCACAAAGCCGAAGTCTGCGGGAAGCCCATCAGCGATGGACGTCCAGGTGTCGGCGTTGTCGTCTGTCCGGTACACACCATGGTGGTTCTGGGCGTACAGCCTGCCTTCGATCCCGGCGTCCGCCGCAATCTTGTGCACACACTGGCCGAATTCCGGTTCGGCGTCCGGCATAAAGCCCGCAGAAATGCCGCGGTTCCGCGGCTCCCAGGAGGAGCCCCCGTCCAGGGAACGGTAGACGCCGCCGGTGCTCATGGCGATGTGGACGGTGTCACCGCCTGGCTGCACCACGATTGAATGCGCCGCCGCGCCGCCGTAGCCTGCCCCCCACTCGCTGCGGTGGGGGTGGTCCCACAGCCCCCGGTTCAGCTCGAAATGCTCTCCCCCGTCCGTTGATTTCCAGACCGAGATGGGCTGGGCACCCGCCCACACCACCCCGGGCCGGGATTCGGCGTCCGGATGGATCTGCCAGATCCGCTCCACCGCCGCCCCGGTGTCAGCGGGAAAAGTGATGGCGCCCTCCGCAGGCTCGGACCACGTGGCGCCAAGATCGTCGGAGTGTGCCACGGTGGGCCCCCAGTGCTCGCTGCGCACCCCCACCATGATCCGCGTCCGGCCTTCCCGCGTGTCGATCCCCACGCTGGGGATCTCGCTCATCAGGAAATGCGGGCCGGTAAAGGCCCAATTGCTCCGGTCCGGGCTGGTGGCCAGCCATAACCCTTTTTTGGTTCCGATCGCCAGGACATAACTCTCCGCGGTTGCCATGCGTTCCATGCAACCACCGGCGGCGGCGGGCCGCAACGGTTTTCTTTCCAACAACAGTTTGGCCGGCCTTTTTGTGGTGTGGAAAATTTTGTGGTGTGGAAAATAAAGCGAAAGTACTTATTCGCGGTGCTGGCGGACCGCCCTACCAGCCAGTAAGCTTAATTTCGCAAGCCCAAGTGAACCGCGGGCCTGCCCAAATGCTGCTCCGGAGTGCGTATCCCCCAATAACGCACTCCGGAGCTTTTTTGTGCCCGGCGAAGATCATGAGGCCCGCCACGGGAATACCCCCCAGGGGTACTTGCGCCATACCCCAAGGGGGTATAAGTTGGCGTTATGGACACTGCAGAACAGCCCACGCCGGAGCACACCCCCGCCGTCCACGGCTACACGGGCAACAAGGACGCCTACCTCCGCCGGCTCAAGCGCATCGAGGGCCAGGTCCGCGGCATCGCCCGCATGGTGGACGAGGACAAGTACTGCATCGATATCCTCACCCAGGTCTCGGCAGTCACGAAGGCCCTGCACGCCGTGAGCCTGGGCCTGGTAGAGGAACATATCGGCCATTGTGTGGTGGGCGCCGCCGCGGAGCCGGATCCGGAACTGCGCGCCGGGGCCATCGATGCAAAGGTCAAGGAAGCCACGGAAGCCATCGGCCGCCTGATCCGTTGAGGCAGCACCCGCCTGCGAACACCACCCACAACCCAAGGAGCCAGCCATGAGCACCACCTCACCCATCACCACCACCGTCAGCGTGTCCGGCATGACCTGCGGCCACTGCGTCTCGGCGGTCAGCGAAGAACTGGAGTCCCTGGCCGGGGTGGAAGCGGTCGCCGTAGACCTCAACGCCGGCGGCATCTCCACGGCCACCATTACCTCGAGCGGCGCCTTGCCGCCGTCGGACATCGGTGAAGCAGTGGCCGAGGCCGGTTACCTTGTCGTCGCCAACCAGGCCTGAACCCTTTTATCCCCTGACCAAGGAGGCGGACATGAGCCAGCACGGGCTCCTGCACCCATCGGACCACCGCACGGTTGACCTGGACATCACAGGCATGACCTGCGCGTCGTGCGTCAACCGCGTGGAAAGGAAGCTGGGCAAGCTCGAAGGCGTGGCAGCCACCGTCAACCTGCCCTTGGAATCCGCCCACGTGAGCGTTCCTGCCCACATCAGCGATGACCAGCTGGTGGCCACCGTCAACGCTGCCGGCTACACGGCCACCGTGCGGCCCGCCGCGGACCACGGCCACAGCCACGCGATGGACCCTGCCGGCGGGGACCACATGACCCACGGTGGTTCCGCCGCATCGCTGCGCCCCCGCCTCCTGGCCTCCGCAGCCCTCACGGTCCCCGTTTTCCTCATCTCCATGGTGACCGCCTTCCACTTCCCGCACTGGGGCTGGGCCGCCGCCGTCCTGGCCCTGCCCGTGGTGACCTGGGCCGCGTGGCCCTTCCACCGGGCCGCAGCCATCAACGCAAGGCACCTGGCCTCCACCATGGACACCCTGGTGTCCATCGGCGTTGGTGCCGCCTACCTGTTCTCCGCCTGGCAGCTGCTGGCGGATCCCCGCATGACCGAAAGCCCCGGAATGGAGGGCATGGCAGCCGGCGGGCTCTATTTCGAAGTGGCGGCAGTTGTCACCACTTTCCTGCTCCTGGGCAGGTTCCTGGAGGCCAACGCCAAGCAGAAGGCGGGCGATGCCTTGCAGGCCCTCCTGAACCTCGGCGCCAAGGCTGCCACTATCCTGCGGGAGGGAAACGAACTGTCGATCCCCGCTGACCGGCTGCAGGTGGATGACCTGCTGGTGGTCCGCCCCGGCGAAAAAATAGCCACGGACGGCGTGGTCACCGAGGGGACATCGGCCGTTGACGCATCCCTGGTCACCGGCGAATCCATGCCGGTGGACGTGGGTCCGGGCAGCCGGGTAACCGGCGCCACCATCAATACCTCAGGCCGGCTGCTGGTCCGGGCCACCCGCGTGGGGTCAGCCACCACGCTGGCCCAGATGGCCCGGCTGGTCTCCCAGGCCCAGACCGGCAAGGCGCCCATCGCCCGCCTCGCCGACCGCGTCAGCGCCGTGTTCGTACCGGTGGTGCTGGTCATTGCCGTGGCCACGTTCGGGCTCTGGCTCCTGGCTGCCGGGCCGGCCATCTCCGCCGGCGAGCTGAGTTCCGCGTTTACCGCTGCGGTGGCCGTGCTGGTCATCGCGTGTCCCTGTGCCCTGGGGCTGGCCACACCGGTTGGCCTGCTGGCGGGAACGGGACGCGGCGCCCAACTGGGCATCCTGATCAAGGGCCCGCAGGTCCTGGAGGACACCCGGACGGTGGACACCATCCTGCTGGACAAGACCGGTACCGTCACCACCGGCATCCTGTCTGTGGACGGCACCACGGCGCTGCCGGGCTTCACGGAAGCCGAAGTGCTGCGCCTGGCGGCGGCAGTCGAGACCGCGTCGGAACATCCAGTGGCCAGGGCCATCGCCGCGGCCGGGAAGAGCCGGGAAACGCACGACGGCGGCGCCTTGCCGCCCGTCCACGGGTTCCGTTCCGAGCCAGGCGGCGGAGTGCTGGGAACCGTGGAAGGCAGGCTGGTGGCCGCCGGCCGCACCGGCTGGCTGGAACAGTCAGGACTTGCCCTGGGCCCGGACCGGAAAGCCGCGTTGGCGGCTGCCGAAGCGGGGGGTGCCACCGCCGTCTGGGTGGCCGTGGACGGGGCACCGGCCGGCATCATCAGCCTCCGGGATGCCCCCAAGGCAGGCTCCGCGGACGCAGTGGGCGCGTTGAAGGAACTCGGACTGCGTCCCATCCTGTTGACCGGGGACAACGCCGCCGCGGCTGCAAAGGTGGCTGCCGCCGTCGGAATTGATCCTGCCGACGTGTTTTCCGGGGTCACTCCGGAAGGGAAAGTGGCGGCCGTCCGGACGCTCCAGGCTTCGGGCGCCACGGTGGCCATGGCGGGCGACGGCGTGAACGACGCCGCGGCACTGGCACAGGCGGACCTCGGCATCGCCATGGGCTCGGGCACGGACGTGGCCATCGAGGCAGCGGACCTGACGGTGATGGGAAACGACCTGGCCCAGGTAGTGCAGGCCATCCAGTTGTCCCGCAGGACCCTCGCCACCATCAAAACGAACCTGTTCTGGGCCTTCTTTTACAACGCGGTGGGTATCCCGGTGGCCGCCCTGGGCCTGCTCAACCCGATGTTGGCCGGCGCCGCGATGGCGGCGAGCTCGGTCCTGGTGGTGGCAAACTCGCTGCGGCTGCGGCGCTTCGGCAGGTAACCGGGGCCCGGTGGTCCGTCAGGCGGCGCCAAACCGCTCGGCGGACCTGGCTCTTGCCTTGGCCGCTTCAACCTCCCGGTCCTTGGGGGGCGCGACACTGACCAGGGCGTCCAGCAGATGTGCCGTGATGTGGGCAATCTCGTGGACGGCGTCGTCGAAGGCCTCCTGGTTGGCCTTGGACGGCTTGGTGCTGCCGCTGATCTTCCGCACATACTGCAGCGCTGCGGCATGCACCTCATCGCTGGTGGCATGCGGTTCGAAGTTGTGAAGGGTTCGGATGTTCCGGCACATACGCCCATGCTAGGCGCTGATCCAGCCGGGATCGAGCCCTTTTTCCTTGGCAGCCGCCCGTTCCGCGGGGTCCCCGCATGGGGAGTCCAGCATGGGCAGGGGTGCCCATCGACACTGTTTTCCGGGCCGGGGTAGGTTTGAACCAATGGATCTTCCGGATGAGCCGGGGGCCACTGGGGAGACCGGTTCAAGCCGGATCCACACTACACAAGGAGAAACTGATGGCTATTTGGGGTGCAGACGTCCAGGAACTTCGTCAGCTGGGCAGCAAGCTTCAGTCGGGTGCAGCGGAGATCGAGACGCAGAAGACCACTCTCACCAAGGTCCTGAGCAGCACGAACTGGGAAGGTCCGGACGCCCAGAAGTTCCGCAACGAATGGTCCGGCACGCACTCCGCCCTTCTCACCAAGGTTGCGGAAGCGCTGAAGGAAGCCGGCACGAAGGCTACCAAGAACGCCGAAGAGCAGGACCGGGCCTCCAACTGACCCTGACGGTTCAGCAGGCTTGCCGCGGCAGGGTCCGGACACCATGGGGTGTCCGGACCCTGTCCGGTTTAACCCCGCCCCGGTTCCACCTGCGGACAGGCCTGGGTTACGGGACGGGTTCGACGTCGTTCGCATGGTCCAGCGGACGGGCCCCCGCAGGTGCATCCGCGGCCGGCGGCGCACCGGTTTTCGCTGCGGCGCGGAGTTCGTCAAGCCGCACCAGGACCACGCCGCCCACAATCAGGACACCGCCCAGGAGCTGGATGGCACCCGGCAGTTCACCCAGCAGCAGCCAGGCCCAGGCCACGGCGAAGAGGACCTCGGTCAGCGACACAAACGATGCCACTTTGGAGCCCAGCGCCCTGGCCGCCATGATGCCCGAGACGTACGCCAGCACGGTGGCCAGCAGCACCAGGCCGGCCAGCGAAACCCACCACGGCGCCAGCCAGGGTCCCAGCTTGGTGTCAGCGGTGCTGAACGCCATGGGCAGCAGGCCGGTAGCGGCCGCCAGCCACATCACCGCAGCACCCACCATCAGCCCGCCGGACGCCAGGACGATGGGCGGCAGGGTGTCGTTTTCCTTGGCCGTGATCACAAAATAGATGGCGAGGCAGACCGCTGCGGCGATGCCCCACAGCACGCCCACCACGTCCACCTTGACAGCGCCGGTCAGGTCCAGGACCAGCACCAGGCCGGCCAGGGCGAGCAGCGTGCCGCCAAAGGTCAGGGCGCGCGGCGTTTTCCGGCTGGCCGCCCACAGCCAGAGCACAATCAGCACCGGCGCCAGGTACTCGAGCAGGAGGGCGACGCCCACTGACAGCCTGGCCACGGCATTGAAGTAGAACAGCTGGCAGGCTGCCACGCCCACCAGGCCAAACAGCACGATGGTGAGCCAGTTGCTGCGCAGCTGGTGCCACCGGCCGCGGAGGGCCGGAATGGCCGGGACGGCAAGGATCAGCGCGGCACCGGTCAGCCGGGCGGTCACCGCGGCGCCGGGGGTCCAGCCGGTTTCGAGCAGGGCCTTGGCAAAGGCGCCGGAGATGCCGAACACGGCGGAGGAAAAGAGGGCAATGCCGAGGCCCGGCGCCAGGAAGGCGCCGGCCGGTCCGCGGCGGTGGGTTTGTTTCACGGCAGGCACCAATGCCTTCTGTCAGGAGTAAAGTGAGGTGATGGTCATGACAGTACGCTTGCCCCACGTAAGGAGTCAAGATGGTTTTTGCCCCTGACACTGAGGTGGCCCTGCGCACCGTGGTCAACCTTGTTAACTCCGCAGCGAATGGCAGGGAAGGCCTGGCCACGCTGCAGGACCTGGATAAATTTCTCGCAGCCGAGGGTTTCACCGGATCCCGGGTCCGGGACGCCCGGGAACTGGCCAGCGTCCACGCTCTCCGCGGTGAGCTTGCGGCGCTTTGGACGGCCGGTGAAGACGCGGCCGTGACGACGGTGAACCGGCTGCTCCGGGAAGCCCGGGCTTTGCCGCAGCTGGTGAAGCATGATGGTTGGGACTGGCACCTGCACGCCACCCTGCCGGCCGCGCCGCTGGCGGACCGGATGAGCACGGAGGCGGCCATGGCGCTGGCTGACGTCATCCGCAGCAAGGAGATGGACCGGCTGCGCGCCTGCGAGGCCGCGGACTGCGATGCGGCCGTGCTTGACCTCAGCCGCAACAGGTCAAAACGGTACTGCGATACCGGAAACTGCGCAAACCGGGCGCACGTGGCGGCGTACCGGGCACGGCAGGCAGCGACCGGTTGATCCGGAAAGCCGCCGGCCGGACCAACGGCTAGGGGCCGGCGTGCCGGCGGTCAGGTGCCGGGGGTGCCGTCGGTGCCGTCACCGGCAGCCGGGGCCTGGCCACCGGATTTTTGGCCGCCGAATCCGTGGCCCTGGTTTCCCGCGGAGCTGAGGTTGACGCCCGAGCCCTTGCCCAGGTGTTCGGCGTTGTCCTTATGGCTCATGGACAACATGGCGGCGATGACCAGGGTGACGATGAAGGCGATTCCCGCGGCGGTGAACGCGAGGTCGAAACGGGGCGCGCGGGCGCTGCCGCCGGAGGCGAAGATCAGCACTGCGCCAAAGGCCACTACCGCCCAGAACGCGGAAAACATCAGCGGCCCTTTCACCGAGGTCCGCAGCTTGCGCGGTTTGCCTGGATGCTGGTCTGCCACGATGATTCCTCCCTGCAGGCGGCGCGCCGGCCGGCCTGGTGTTAATGCTTCGATGGTGTGCCCGGCATATTTCTACAGGAAGTAGAACCGTGCGTAACCAGTTTACGGGTTGCCGGCCCCGCTGCGGGCATCGTGCCGGAGCGTCAGGCCCGACAGGACCCAGAGCACCCCGGAAATGATGGCGCCGCCGCCGGCAACCCCCAGCAGGGCGTGGGCGCCCAGGCCGGCGAAGAGCGGGAGGGCGGCCGCGGTTCCCAGCCCGATCACGCCGGACGCAATCCAGTCCCGGGCCAGGACGTGCCGGCCCCTGTACTGCAGCCCGCACGCAAGTTCCAGGGCACCGGCGGCTCCCAGCCCCAGGGCTGCGATCACAGCGAACAGGGTGTCGCCGTGCAGGAGGAGCACCGCAAAGCCCGCGCCCGCCAGCACTGATCCGGCGCCGGACAGGAGCTTGCCCGGACCGGACGTGCGCTCCCATCCCGTGGCGGGGATGCCGCGCAGCAGCACCAGCCCGGTGGCCAGCAGGTAGAGGCCGCCAGTCCAGCCCATGACTTCAATGGACGGCGCCGGCCAGAAAATGGTGATGGCGCCGAAGGCCAGGGCCGCCGCCGCGCGCACCAGGACCGGGCGCCAGAGATCGGGCCGGGGGCTGGTTTCGGGGGCGGTTCCGGCGGGGGTCATGGATTGGCTCACCGGTCCAGTTTAGTGGCGGGCGGTGCTACGCCGAACCGAGGACCATCCACCGGTCGGACCGGGAACGCAGGCCCAGCGTCACGGCCCGGGCAGCCATGTAGGCCAGGGCGAAGGCTGCCCAGAGCCACCCGAGGCCCGCGGCGCCTTGCAGGCCGGTGCCGGCAACCCACGCGAGCAGCGGCGCGTAGACGGCAAGGTTTGCCAGTCCCGCCAGTGCCAGGTAGCGGGCATCGCCGGCGCCGATCAGCACACCGTCCAGCACAAACACGTAGCCGGCAAGGGGCTGGCCTGCCGCCAGGACCCACAGCGCCGTTGCAAGGACGGCGCCCACCTCGGGGTCGGGCGTGAACAGGGCCCCCAGCCAGGGTGCCGCGAGGGCCAGCAGGGCTCCCGTGAGCACGCCGAAGCCAATCCCCCACCGTGTCATGGTCCGGGTCAGCTGGCGGGCCTCCCGCGGGTTGCCGGCGCCCAGCTCCTTGCCGATCAGGGCCTGCGCCGCGATGGCCAGGGCATCCAGGGCAAAGGCCAGGAAGGAGAAGATCGTCATTGCCAGTTGGTGGGCCGCCAGGTTCACGGCCCCCTGGGCGGTGACCACCAGCACGGTGGCCAGGATCGCAACGCGCAGGCTCAGGGTCCGCAGCATCAGCCACGATCCCACCCGGGCCAGGCCCCGGATACCCTGCCACGTCGGGAGGAGGCCCACGCCGTGCCGGCGGGCATTCCGTCCCACCATCACCACGTAGACGGCAGCCATAGCCCACTGGGCCACGCTGGTTCCGGCGGCTGAGCCGGCCACGGACCACCCCAGTCCGTACACCAGCCAAAGGTTAAGGACGATGTTCAGCGCGAAGCCTGCAGTGGCCACCACCAGCGGTGTTTTTGTGTCCTGCAGGCCGCGCAGCACTCCCGTTCCGGCAAAGACCAGCAGCATGGCCACCAGCCCCGGCATGGACCAGCGCAGATAATCCACCGCATACTGCCGCACGGCACCTTCCGCGCCCAGCAGGCCCACCAGGGGTTCCGCCAACAGGAAACCTGCCGCGGCCAGCACCAGGCCCAGCAGCAGGGCGAGCCAGACGCCATCCCGTCCGGCAGCCAGGGCCTTTCCCAGCCGGCCGTCGCCCATGGCGCGCGCCACGGCGGGCGTGGTGGAGTAGGCCAGGAAAACCATCAGGCCGACTGCGGTGTGCAGCACTGCCGAGGCAAGGCCGACGCCCGCCAGTTGCGCCACCCCGAGGTGGCCCACAATCGCGGAATCGGCAAGCAGGAACAGTGGCTCCGCAACCAATGCGCCGAAGGCAGGGACCGCCAGGTGCAGGATCTGGCGGGAACGGCTTCGTTCGGGACGGGTGGTTGCGGGCAGGACAGGTTGAGGCACGGTGCCAGCTTAACGGGGAGGCAGAGATGTCGCGGAAGCATGACAAAACCCACATCGGGGTCAATTTTATTGACACTTCAACAAATGATCCGGAAGACTCGAAGCATGAACCAGTCACATCTCACCACCACGGCCATTACCGCCCTGCGCATTGTCCTGGGCTTCATCTTCGCCGCCCACGGCTGGCAGAAATTCAATGAATGGACCATCGCCGGCACGCAGGCATCCTTCGGCAAGATGGGTGTCCCCGCAGCTGAGATCGCCGCTCCCGCCGTCGCAGTCCTCGAACTTGCGGGCGGCATCGCCCTGATTCTGGGCATCCTGACCCGCCTGGTGGCAGCATTGCTGGTGATCGACATGCTGGGTGCTCTGTTCCTGGTGCACGCATCAGCCGGCGTTTTTGCTGCCAACGGCGGCTACGAGCTGGTCCTGCTGCTGGCCGCGGCCGCCTTCACCCTCGCCCTCACCGGGCCGGGGCGCGTTTCCCTGGACAGGGCCCTGTTTGGCCGGAAAAACTCCAGGCTTGCCGCCTTCGCCTGACCCAACCCGTCCCGCGCATCACGGCGGCCCGGCACCCACGTGCCGGGCCGCCGTCGTAGGCCAGGCGGCCCACCGGGACCGTCCATGACGGCCGCATGTCAGCCCAACCGGCCGGTAACCGCTGGCCCTCAGTATGATCGCTGCATGACGCAGACCGGCAGGCAAAACTCCGTGACCCTCCGCTTCCTGGCAGCACCCATGGACGTGGGCCACAGCGGCTCGGTGGATGCCGGAACCGTCCTGGAGTGGGTGGACAAGGCCGCTTACGCCGCCGCGGTGGGCTGGGCCAAGTCCTACTGCGTCACCGCCTACGTGGGCAACATCCACTTCGCCGACCCGGTCAACAGCGGCGACATGGTGGAGGTGGAGGCCACGATCGTCTACACCGGCAGGTCTTCCATGCACATCCGCACGGTGGTCTCGTCCGGGGATCCGCGTGGCGGACAAGCCACCATGCGCAGCCAGTGCATCGTGATTTTTGTGGCTGTGGGCCCGGACGGCCGGCCCATCCCCGTACCGCAGTTCGAGCCCGTAACGGCGGCCGAAACCGAGCAGCGGGACCACGCCCTGGCCCGGATCAAGGTGCGCGAACAAATCGTCGAAGCCATGAACCATCAGGAATATACAGATGCCGGGACCGCCGAGCGGGTGACGCTCCGCTTTATGGCGGCCCCGACGGATGTGAACTGGGGCGGGAAGGTCCATGGCGGCACCGTGATGAAGTGGATCGACGAGGCGGCATATGTCTGCGCGTCCCGCTACGCCGGCAAGGACACCGTGGCGGTTTTCTCCGGCGGCGTGCGCTTCTACCGGCCGCTGCGGATCGGCCACCTCGTGGAGGTGGAGGCCAGGCTGGTCTACACCGGCACCAAAGGCATGCACGTCGCCGTCCACGTCCGCTCCGGCGACCCCAAGGACGGCGGCCTGGAGCTCACCACCTACTGCCTCACCGTCATGGTGGCCCGGGACACCGAAGGAACATCGGTGCCGATCCCGGCCTGGGACCCGGTGAGCGACGAGGACCGGCGGCTGCACGCCCATGCCCGGGACCTGCTGGAGATCCGGGGCACCGCGCCGGGGAACCGGCTGCCCAACCATCTGCTGGCCGCCGGCCCCGCGGGTTCAGCAACGGGCCGGCCGGCGGAAAGCGTCAGCGGCTAGAAGCCGCCGCCGCCAGCGTCCGCTGCCATATTGGCAAAGCGGGAGTAATGACCCTGGAACGCAACCACAATGTCCTTGGTGGGCCCGTTGCGGTGCTTGGCGATCAGGATGTCCGCCTCACCGGCACGCGGCGATTCCTTGTCGTAGACATCCTCGCGGTGCAGCAGGATCACCATGTCGGCATCCTGCTCGATGGAACCCGATTCACGGAGGTCCGAGACCATGGGCCGCTTGTCCTGGCGCTGCTCGGAACCACGGTTCAACTGGGACAGCGCGATGACCGGAACCTGGAGCTCCTTGGCCAGCAGCTTGAGCGCCCTGGAGAATTCCGACACTTCCTGCTGGCGGGACTCGACTTTTTTGCCGGAGCTCATCAGCTGGAGGTAGTCAAGGATCACGAGTTTGAGGTCGTGCTGCTGCTTCAGGCGCCGGCATTTGGCACGGATTTCCATCAGCGACATGTTGGGGCTGTCGTCAATGAACAGCGGGGCATCGTTCATCCGGCCCATGGTGGTGGCGATCTTGGACCACTGATCATCTTTGATGGTGCCCTTGCGCAGGTCCTGGAGGCCGATGGTGGCCTCTGCGGAGAGGAGGCGCATGGCGATCTCATTCCGGCCCATTTCGAGCGAGAACATCACAGTGGCCAGGTTGTTCTTGATGGCGGCGGACCGGGCGAAGTCCAGGGCGAAGGTGGACTTACCCACGGCGGGGCGGGCGGCGATGACAATCATCTGGCCGGGGTGCAGCCCGTGGGTGAGCTCGTCGAGTTCGTAAAACCCGGTGGGCACACCCGTCATGCCTTCTCCGCGGTGGCCGGAGGCCTCAATTTCGTCAACGGTGGATTCCATGACGTCCTTGAGCACCACGTAGTCCTCGGCCGTCCGGCGCTCCGCGACGGCGTAGACCTCCGCCTGGGCCTGGTTGACCAGGTCCTCCACCTCGCCGTCCGAGCCGTAGCCCAACTGGACGATCTTGGTCCCGGCGTTCACCAGGCGCCGGAGGACGGCCCGCTCCGCTACGATCTCCGCGTAGTACCCGGCGTTGGCAGCCGTGGGGACGGTCTGGATCAGCTCATGCAGGTAGGCCGGGCCACCGATCCGGTTGATTTCGGCCCGCTTGGTCAGCTCATCGGAGACTGTGACGGCGTCGGCGGGTTCGCCACGGCCATACAGGTCGATGATCGCTTCGTAGATGGTTTCGTGGGCGGGGCGGTAGAAGTCCTGCCCGCGGAGGATTTCCACCACATCCGCGATGGCGTCCTTGGACAGCATCATGCCGCCCAGCACCGACTGTTCAGCGGGAATGTCCTGCGGCGGTTTCCGGCTCGCGTCTGATCCGCGGGTGGTCTCTGCGGTGTCCAGGTGCGCGATTGACAAAACTGCCGTCCTTCATAGGTGCCGGTGCATAAGATGCCCGGCAGGTGTGCGTCCCGCCAGGGGTGCGCGGGGAATTTCGCTCCGCCGCCTGGTAATGGTCTACCCGGAGGGTCCGACATAAGGCCTTGGCGCCCGCCTGCGCGCGGGGAACACAGTTATCCCCACTTTCCACAGGTTTTCCACAGCCACCTCCGGCTTGGGTCCTTCGGAGCCAGTGAAGCTGTGGTCCACCGGCACCTCCGGAGACCGGGGCGACAGGAAAAACAGGTACTCCGCTACGCTAGCCGCCTGCGGGCCAGCCGCAAAGCCAAGGGACCCGGGTGGGTGTGGATAACCTGTGCACTAAGCGGCATAGATTGTGCACAGCCTGTGGGAAAGGTTGTGGAAAGAAAAATTCTTTTCCCTACCTAAAGGCTCTGACCTGCGAAAACACTACTTTTGAGGTGTGGAGAAAATATTTCTTTGCCGGAATTTCATCCACAGCCGCAGCGCGGCACCGGAGCCGCCGGTTACAGCTTCCGGGCAGGTGATGCAGTTCATTCCACCCGCGGCGCGCCGCATATATTCCCGTCCGGTGCACCCGCGCCCGGCCGGGTACGCATCCATGCGCAGGGGCGAATATTGCTGTGGATAACGTGCATCTGGCATAAGCTCTTGGTATGGGCGAACTTCTGCTGGTACTCCTGCCATCGATCATTCTGGTGGCGCTCCTGTGGGGGCTCGCCACGGCATTCAAACCACGGGATACCGGCCTGTCTGACGCCGAAAAGTACCAGCGGGACCTTGCCCTCCGTTCGGCCCGGCACAACGCCGAACAGGTCCAGGCCGCGTCAGCTGCGCGTGCCCGGTTTGAAGCCACAACCCGGCCGTCACAGAACGAGCAACAGCATGCACAGCAGCAGGAGTACCACCCCGCCCAGCCGCAGCTCCGGCCTCGCGGCTGAATTGTCACAGAACGGCTTTTGAAAGATGGAATCGCTTGTGATCCCTGTCCTCATCCTCCTGGCAGTCCTGGCAGGCATCCTGCTGGCCGTCAGGGCCATGGGCCGGCGGAAGTCCCCCGGGGCGGAGCCGCTCCCGGCGGCCGGCAGTGCCGACCTGGCGCGGACGGCCTCGGCCAGGCTCTCGGAGGATGAGCACCGCCGGATCTACGCCCTCATAGCGCAGGGCCAGGCCATGGCGGCCATCAAACTGTTTTACGAATCGACAGGGGACGGCCTCCGGGCATCCCGCGACGCCGTGGGCGCCCTCGCCACCCACCCCCAGCCGTACCGGAGCGCCGAGGTGCCGGCGCCCGCCCCGGAGGAGGCTGGTGAGCCGGAACGCTTCCCCTACCGGTACCGGGCCATCGCCAGCAAGGGTGAGGTTACGCGTGAGGTCAGCAGCAACATGCTCAACGATGAGATCTACGGCCGGATCCGGACCCTTGCCCGAAGTGGGGAAACCGAGGCCGCCGCCACGGCGCTGACCAGGCACTCCGATGTCTCCCTGGACCAGGCCCGCGAGTTCATTGCACTCCTGGACGACTGACCCGGTGCACGGGCCTTAGTGGCTGGCGGAGATCCCCGCCAGCAGCTGTTCGAACGGAAGGGACTCCAGCGTCGCCGGAGCCTGGCCGGGCTGGGGACCCGTCAGGAGGGCTGCAAACTCTGCGGCTGCCCTGTCGGTCCGCTCCGACAGGGGCGACGCTCCGTCGTCGGCCGAACCCCAGTCCTGCGGTCCGGCGAAGACGGCGGTGGCAGCCGTTCGGGTGCGCAGGTAGCTGAACAGCGGGCGCATGGCGTAATCCAGGACCATCTGGTGCCTGTCAGTTCCGCCCGTGGCGCCCAGCAGGACGGCCTTCCCGGTAAGGGATTTCGGGTCCAGGACATCGATGAATGACTTGAAGAGGCCGCTGTAGGAAGCACTGAACACCGGTGTCACGGCAATGATGCCGGTCGAGGCATCCACGCCGGCGATAACCTCAGCGAGCTTCGGCGCGGCGTAGCCGGTGACAAAGTTGTTGGCGATGTCCACGGCAAGGTCCCGAAGTTCCACAAAGTCCACCACGACGTTGTAGCCTGCCGACTCCAGCTGGCGTTTAGTTGACGCGGCGAGCTGGTCGGCGAGCAGCCTGCTCGACGACGGTACTCCCAGGCCCGCGGACAGGACGGTGATGCGGCGGGTTTCCATGGCGTTCTCCTCTTGGTTCTTACCAACAGCATATATGCATATGCATCTACATGGGGAACAGCGGGTCCCGTCTGGGTATTCCCGCGGCCGACCGGTCCTTCCGGTTACAGCAGGACAGTCCCCCGGATGCAGGTGGTGCTGTTTCCGCCCACCCAGATTCCGTCGTCCCGGGCACTGATATGCAGCCGGCCTGCCCGGCCGAGGACCGTGCCCTGCGCGGCCACATAGCGTGCAGGAGCGCGGCCGCTGTCGATCAGCCACTTCGCGGCGCCCGCATTAAAGCTTCCCGTTACCGGATCCTCCATCATGGCGTCCCCCGGAACAAAGGTCCGTACCTCGAAGTCGGCATCGCCGCCTGCGGTGTGCGGGCCGATGACCCCCACCTTCAGGTCCCCCATGGCCACAGGATCCGGCTGGATGGACAGCACCTCCCCAGCCGACGCCAGCAGGACACCCACCCAGGACGGGCCGTTGACCAGCCAGGAAGCATCCAGGATGGCTGATTCGGGCAGCCTAAGGCCGGCAGCGAGGGTGCGCCGGACGGCCGCGTCCACGGGCCCGAAGCGGGTCAGCGGGGGCGCCGCGAAAGCCAGGCGGCCGGCGTCGTGCCTGATCTTTACCAGCCCCGCCCCGCACTCCTGTACCAGCTCCCCCAAAGTGTGCGGAACGCCACCGGCCTCAAGCCAGGTGTGGGCCGACCCGAGCGTTGGATGTCCCGCGAAGGGGAACTCCTCGCTTCCGGTGAAGATCCGGACCCGGTAGTCAGCGCGGGGATCCGTGGGCGGCAGCAGGAACGTGGTCTCGGACAGGTTGGTCCAGTTGGCGAAGTGCTGCATCATGCCGGAGCTGAGGCCATCGGCGTCAAGGACAACAGCGAGGGGATTGCCACGGTACGGCTCGGCGGCAAAAACATCCACTTGGTGGAAAGGGCGGTTCCGGGGTTCGGGGTTCACCGCAGAAGGCTACCACCGGCGCTGGCAGCGCCACCGCTGGTCTGCAAGACTTCGTCCATGGCAACGAACAAGACCCAGCCCACAACGGTGTCGGTGGCCGGCTTCCTGGCGTCGGTGGAGCACCCCGGCCGCCGGGCCGACAGCTTGGAACTGGCCGACCTGATGGCGGGCATCACGGGCCAGGAGGCAGTTATGTGGGGACCCACGATCGTGGGGTTCGGCGCATACCACTACCGGTATGAAACCGGCCGGGAAGGCGACGCGGCGGCGGTCGGGTTCTCGCCCCGCAAGGCAAACCTGGTCCTTTACGGACTGACCTATGGTCCGGACGCGGACCGGCTGTTGCCGGACCTTGGCAAGCACCGGGCCGGGGCGGGATGCCTCTATGTCAATCGGCTGGCGGACGTGGACCGGGACGTCCTGGCGGAGCTGGTCAGCACCGGGTACCGGCACACCATGGCGGAACTTCACAAACCCTGACCGCAAAAGACCCCCGCCGCCGGAACCGGCAACGGGGGTCTTAGTGCAGTCAGATGACCGGGATGCTGCTACTTGCCTGCAACGACGTCGAGTTCGACGACGGCTGCAACGTCAGCGTGAAGGCGGACGTTGGCCTGGTAGGAGCCAACCGACTTGATGTGAGCCGGCAGTTCAACCTTGCGCTTGTCGATCTTGCCAAGGCCAGCGGCCTCAACAGCATCGGCGACGTCGGCCTGCTTGACGGTGCCGAACAGGCGTCCGGTCTCGCCGGCCTTGACGACCAGCTTGACCGGCTTGGAGGACAGTGCAGCGGCCTGCTTCTGAGCATCTTCCAGGGAAGCGTGCTCGCGGGCGGCGCGGGCAGCCTTGATGGACTCAACCTGCTTCTCGCCACCCTTGGACCAGGTCAGGGCGAAGTTGCGGGGCAGCAGGTAGTTACGTGCGTAACCGTCCTTGACCTCGACAACGTCGCCAGCAGCACCGAGACCGGTTACTTCGTGGGTCAGAATGAGCTTTGCCATGTTAGTTAGTCCCTTTCCTTAGCCGCGGCCAGCGCCGGAGTAAGGCAGCAGTGCAACTTCGCGGGCGTTCTTGATTGCCTGGGCGATTTTGCGCTGTTCCTGGACCGTAACGCCGGTGACGCGACGGGCGCGGATCTTTCCGCGGTCGGAGATGAACTTGCGCAGCAATGCTACGTCCTTGTAGTCGATGACAGTGATGTCAGCGGCCTTCAAGGGGTTGGACTTTGGTTTGGGCTTACGGAGTTCAGCCTTAGCCATCGTGGAGCTCCTATTCTAGGGAGCCCGTGGATATTGATCCACGGGATGGTGGTGGCCAGGCGCCGGCATCCGCAGCGGTGCGCAATGGCACCCCTGGCGGTCCCGGCGTCGGGCCGTTATTGGTTGTTAGAAGGGAGGTTCGGAATCGGGGCCGTTGCCCCAGCCGCCTGCGTTGGAGACACCGGGCGTTGCCCAGGGATCCTCCTGTGCAGCCTGCTGGTTGCCGCCGCCCCAGTTTCCGCCGGAGTTGCCACCCTGGTTTCCACCGGAGTTGCCACCTCCGAAGTTGCCGCCGCCGCCGGCGTTTCCGCCGCCGAAGCCACCCTGGCCACCCTGACCGCCGGAGCGCTGGGTGCGGTTGACCTTGGCATTGGCGTAACGCAGGCTGGGGCCGATTTCGTCGACCTCAAGCTCGATGACGGTGCGCTTTTCGCCTTCTTTTGTTTCGTAGGAACGGCTCTTCAGACGGCCGTTGACGATCACACGCATACCCTTGGTCAGGGATTCGGCGACGTTTTCGGCTGCTTCACGCCAGACGGCGGCGCGGAGGAACAGGGTTTCCCCGTCCTTCCACTCGTTGGACTGGCGATCAAAGGTGCGGGGGGTGGAAGCGATGGTGAAGTTCGCTACTGCCGAACCTGACGGTGTGAACCGCAATTCCGGGTCATTGGTGAGGTTACCGATGACCGTAATGGTGGTCTCGCCTGCCATCTACTGCCTCCTTGTTCGATCCTGGGTGAAGAGTGCGTTTCCTGCTGGGTGAAGAATGAAGCTGGTGCGGGAAATTACTCCGCAACGACCTTCTGCTCTTCGGGGCGGGTGATCTTGGTGCGCATGATGGTCTCGTTAAGAGACAACTGGCGGTCAAGTTCCTTGGCGGTGTCCGGCTTGGCGGTGAAGTTCACCACGGCGTAGATACCTTCGGACTTCTTCTTGATGTCGTAAGCCAGTCGGCGACGGCCCCAGATGTCAACCTTTTCGATGGTTCCACCATCGTTGGTGATGACGTTCAGGAACTTCTGAAGCGACGGCTCAACGGTACGCTCTTCGACCTCGGGGTCGATGATTACCATCAATTCGTAAGGACGCATATGTGAACCCACCTCCTTTGGGCTAAGCGGTTACGGCATTTCCGTAACAGGAGGTTCATTTGCGGTGCCGTGCGGCGCCAGCTTCCGGAACGGAGGCAGGGCGCAGCACAGACTTTTCAATCTTAGTGCATGCGGTGCGGATAGGCGATTCGCGCCTTGGAGCAGCCGTGTTCCCCCAGCGTAGGGCGGTTCCACCCCGGATATCGGGGCTGGTCACCGTATGTGGAAAACCGTCCGCCCGGCGGCCATGGCGGCGCGCCGGGCGGACGGCAGGAGAAGCAGATGCGGCAGGTTTACGACGCCGGCGGGGCGCCTGCGGCTGCAGGTTCGGTTGTGTCGGCAGCAGCATTGGCCGGGCCCGCCGGTCCGCCCTTGCGGTAACGGAACACACCGATACCCACCACAACAGCGGCAAGGGCAACGGACAGCAGCAGCGATTCGCGGGTCGAATCCAGGATGACCATGCCGATCAGCAGGGCAACGATGCTGCCGATGGCCAACCAGGTGAGGTACGGGAACAGCCACATTTTCAGTTCAAGGTCCTTGGCCCGGGCACCCATGCGCTTGCGCAGGATCAGCTGCGAGGAGGCGATGACCAGCCAGACAAAGAGGGCAATGGCACCGGAGGTGTTGACCAGGAAGAGGAAAACGGTGTCCGGGGCGATGTAATTCAGGCCAACGGTGACGAACCCCACCACGGTGGAGGCGAGCACAGCGGACGCGGGGACGCCGCGGCGGGAGATCCTGGTCCATGACTTGGGTGCGTCGCCCCGCTTGGACAGCGAGAACAGCATGCGGCTGGCGGTGTAAAGCCCGGAGTTCAGGCAGGAAAGCACTGACGTGAGGACTACAACGTCCATGATGGTGCCCGCCCCGGGGATGCCGAAGAGTTCAATCACCGCCACGTATGGGCTCTTGGCGACGCTGGCGTCGTTCCACGGCAGGAGGGTCACCACAACGGCGATCGAGCCGATGTAGAACACCAGGATCCGCCACACGGTGGACCGGACTGCCTTCTTGACGGCGTCGACGGGATTCTCGGATTCGCCGGCCGCGATGGTGGCGATTTCCGCGCCGAAGAACGAGAAGACCACCACCAGGATGCCGGCCAGCACGGCGCCTGGTCCGTTGGGGAAGAACCCGCCGTTGTTGACCAGGTTGTCCAGGCCGGGGGCCGGGACGCCCGGCACCAGGCCCAGGATGGCTGCAGCTCCGAACAGCAGGAACAGGGCGATGGCTGTGACCTTGATGGAGGCGAACCAGAATTCGAATTCGCCGAAGGATTTTACGGATCCCAGGTTGGTCAGGGTCAGCAGCACCATGAGGAGCAGCGCCCAGACCCACTGGTCGACACCGGGGACCCAACGGTGCATGATGGCGGCCCCGGCCGTCGCTTCAATGCCCAGCACGATGATCCAGAACCAGGCATACAGCCAGCCGATGCTGAATCCTGCCCAGCGGCCCAGCGCCTTATCGGCATAGGTGGAGAAGGAGCCGGTTTCCGGGTTTGCCGCTGCCATTTCGCCCAGCATCCGCATCACCAGGATGACGACGATGCCCGCGGCCATGTAGGCCACCAGGATCCCCGGGCCGGCCTGCTGGATCGCCGCGCCGGAGCCCACAAAGAGCCCCGCGCCGATCACACCGGCGATCGCGATCATGGAGAGGTGCCGCGGCTTGAGCGACTTGGCTAACTGTTGGTCAGCAGGCATGGAGCGCCGTCCTTAGGGTCTTTCAGTGCGGGTTGGGGCGCCGGACGGGTCTCCGGGACGCCACTGCGGGGTACGCAGGGGCCGCAGCGAGTGCGGCGGGTCACAATGTTTCTCCCACCCTAGACTCCGACTCCGGGGGGGCATTATGTGCAGTGGCACAGATCGTCGGGTGCGAAATCGGATGATCCCACAGGCATGAGGACCACGAGGAATCAACAGATTCCCTGTGGTCAACGCGGTAATCTTGAGGAAACGCGTGGGCAATCTTGATCCAATCCAGTGACTAATCGGTGGAAACGCTTGCATCTGCGGCGCTATATTCCTTCTACGGCTGGGAACCGTGCCGGCAGCACCTCGTTTGCCGGCATGTTGCACTGTTGGCCAGCCAGCTGGCCGGTGTGCGGCAAACCACATTGGCATCAATAACGCAGAGGACGCGGTCTCACCTTTGATGGGTGGGGACCGTATGTCGCTTATAGGCCGCAGCAAAGAGTTGGACCGGATCCTTTCTGTGATCCGGGGGCCCAAGGATTCCGCCCTTGCCGTGATCGGCCGGCGCGGATCGGGCAAGTCTGCCTTGCTGTCCGAGATTCCCACTCTTTCCGAGTACCGGACCGTTTTCCTGCAGGCCAGCGCCGCCGAATCGGATTGGCCGCTGTCCGGGCTGACCGCGCTGCTCAACGGCATCGACGACCCGGTCCTGAACCGCATCGCAGATGAACTCCTCCGCGATACAGCCGGCACCATGAACGTCCCCATCGTCTCCGCGATGCTCTTGAACGGCCTGCAGCAGCGTTCCTCAGCCCGGACAGTGATTGTGATCGATGACGCGGACCAGCTGGATTCCAGCAGCCAGGCCGTCATCGGGTTCCTTTCCCGCCGGTTGGCCGCAACGGACATCGCCCTCTTCGTCAGCGTCCGTGAAGAAGTGCCGGACAGCCCCTTCACCGGTCTTGCCGTCCTGCCGTTGGGTCCCCTCAGCTACAGCGACACCGTCAGGTTGCTGGAGGCCATTCCGGCGAAGCAAACCACGACGGCGGCCGCCCACACGGTTGCCGCGGCTACAGGCGGGAACCCGCTCGCCGCCGTCGAGCTTTACCGCCGGCTGCTGGAACGGCAGGCGGAAGGCAAGCACGCGCTGCCGGTCCCGCTGCCCTGCAAAGGCAGCTTCGAGGCGGAGTTCGCCGCCGTCGTCGGCGGGATCAGCCGCAGCGCGCGCAACGTGCTGGACCTGCTGTCCCTCTCCTACCGCAGCGATATCCCCAGCCTGGAAAAGGTCAGCCCTGATATTTGGGCCGGGGTGGATGAGCTCCTCGCCAGCGGCCTGGTGAACCGTTCCGGGCACCACCTGCGCATCCGGGACCAGCTGCTGCGCGGCTTCGTTTTCTCAGCCATGACCCCCGCTGTCCGCACGGCAAGCCACCGGACCCTGGCCGAAGCGTCGGAGGCCACCGATCCCTACGCCCGGCGGTGGCACCTCAGCTTCACCGCCCTGGAGCGCCAGACCCCGTTCGGCCTGTTGCGCCACGCCGTGGACCTGATCCGGGGCGGGGAGATCTCCTTCGCCGTCGAATACATCGAGCGGGCCCTCACCATCAACCCGTGGGAGGCCGAAACAGCCTCGCGCCTTGCCACCGTCGCCGAACTGCTGTTTAACCGCGGCGAATTTGTTTATGCCAAGCGCTACCTCGAGTGGGCCCAACGGGTCACCCGCAATCCCGCGCTGATCCTGCGGCTCACCGGCCTGTCCTTCCAGATCCAGTTCATCCAGGGCGCGGCGGTGCGCTCCAGCATGGTGCTGCGGCTGGTGAGGGAATTCGGCCGCCACGATCCGGGATACGCCGCCAGCCTGCTGGCCGTTGGCGCCCTGTACTACGCCGAACGCTGGGAACTCCGCGACGCCGCCGAACTCCTCCGGCAAGGCGCCGAGTTCCAGGACTCGGCATCCGCCGGGGTGCTTGCCATTTCGGAGCGGGCGAGGATGCTGGCAGACTCCATCAGCGGCAATACCGGGACGCTGAGCCGGAAGCACGAACCGGCGGGCAGCGCCCGGATGGCAAGCCTGCTGATCCAGGGCCGCGCCCTGAGCTACGCAGAACGGTACGACCACGCGCAGGAAGCCTTCGCCATGGTCCGCAGTTCCGTTGAGGCAAGCAACACCAACTGGCGGGAAACCGCAGCGTTCCTTGCGGTGGACAACGAAATCCGGGCCGGCAACATCCGCGCCGCCATCAAGCTCATCGACGACATCGAACGCCACGAACCTGAAGTGAAGTTCCACCGTGGCCTGCGGCACCTCTACCGCGAGTGGCGGGCCCACGCGCTGGGCGACGAGGCCCTGGCCCATGTCCACGCCGCCGAGGCACAGCGCTACGCCGGTTCGGAAAGCCACGCTGCGACCACCGCTCAGCTCGCCTCGGTCCGCGGCCATTTTGCCCTGCTCCGCGGCGACCTGGCGGAGGCTTTTGCCCAGTTATCCCGCGCTACGGAAATCGGCCTGGGGTTCGGGAATCCAACATTGCTCCGGTGTGAGGCTGACCTGGTGGAAGTCCTCATCCGCATGGGCCGCCACCGCGAGGCCACGCACGCGCTGATGATCCTGGAAGGCCGTTCCGTGGGCCTGCGGTCGCCCTGGCTGGCGATCGCTGTGGCCCGCAGCCGCGCCATGCTTGCCGACGGCGAGCAGTCACTGAATCTTTTTACCCAGGCGCTCGAAGGCCGGGCCGCGCTTGAATCCGTGCTCGAATGCGCCCGGACCCTGATGTGCTACGCCGAAAGGCTGAGCGCTTTCGGCCGGTTGCGGGATGCCCGCGACGCCCTGCTGCGCGCCAAGGTGATGTTCGATGAGGCCGGGGCCGACGCCTGGACCCAGCATGTGGACGCGCTGCTGCTCGACGAACGGGTGGAGCCGGCCAAACCGCAGGGCAACCCGGCCATGAGGCTGCTCGCGGACCACGAACGCGCCCTGGCGAAAATGGTGGCGCGCGGGATGCGGAACAAGGAGATAGCGGCCACGTTGTACGTGTCGGTCCGGACCGTGGAGGTGCGCCTCACGGCCATCTACCGCAAGCTCGGCGTGGAGTCGCGCGCCCAGCTGACAGCCCTGGCCGCCGGCAAGGAAAACCTTGCGCCGGAGCCGTACGTCCTGCCCGTCCTCTAGGCCTTTTTCCGGCCGTTTTGCAGGTACCCGCAGTATCCACAGCGTTACCTCCCGGGACCCACAAAAGCCTCCTTGAACCCGCGTTTCCCCAGGCTTTTCCCAGCTAATTTTTCCTCATGGCCAACTCAAAAGGCGGATACGCCGGAAAGGTTCACTATGGCAGAAATACCAGTAGCCCGAACCGGACGTGCAGCTTTTAGCTGGCCTGTTGCGTCGGTTGCTGCACAGCGGACGTCAACTCCGCGGTTGGCGGCGGCGGAAACCGCAGGAACCCGGATTCTGCGGCCGCCAACCAGCGGTCCCGCCCTCGGCGTGGCGAAGGCCACCGGACGGAAAGCTGCAGCAGCGTGGATCTCGACGCACCTGAACCTGATCCGCGGCGCCGACACGGTCCTGGTGGTGGCCGCCGTCTACCTCGGCTACGTGGTGACGGGCGCGGCGCCGGACAGCCTGGCGAACCGGGCCGCCACCGTGACGGCCATGGGTGTGGCGGTGGCCTGGCTGGTGGCGCTGGAAATGTACCGGACCAGGGACTCCAAGGTCCTGGGCATCGGTGCCGACGAATACAAGCGGGTTGCCTCGGCCACTGTGCGGATCTTCGGCCTGATGGCCATCGCAGCCGTGGTTTTCTCCGTCGACGGGGCCGACGCCTTCGTCACCGTTTCCCTGCCGCTGGGGCTCGCCGCCCTGACCCTGAACCGGTGGGTGTTCCGCCGCAGGCTCACGGCAGAAAAGGCCAAGGGCCGGCATCTTTCCCGGGCCATCGTTGTGGGGGACCCCGAGGACGTCCGCTACGTGGTGCAGCAGGTCCGCAGGAAGTCCGGAGCCGTTTACGACATCCTGGGTGTCTGCCTCCCCGGGGCCCGCCGTGGCGGGATCTTCCGGGTCGAGGACAGCACGGTCCCGGTCCTTTCCTCGACCGATGACATTGCCCGGACGGTCCGGCTGTCCGACGCGGACTCGGTGATTGTCGCCGGTCCCCTGCCGGGCGGCAACCGGTTCATCCGTGAACTGGGTTGGAAGCTTGAGGAGTCATCAGCGGAGCTGATCCTCGCGGCAACCCTGACCAACGTTGCGGGCCCCCGCATCCACTGGCGGCCCGTCGAGGGACTGCCCCTGATGCACGTGGACATCCCGCAGTATTCCGGGGCCAAGCATGTGCTCAAGCGGGCCATGGACGCCGCCGCCGCGCTGGGCGCCCTCCTGGCCCTCTCCCCCATCCTGCTGGCACTGGCACTTATTGTGCGGTTGGACAGCCCCGGGCCGGTGCTGTTCCGACAGGAGCGGATCGGCAAGGACGGCAAGGTGTTCGGCATGTTCAAGTTCCGCTCCATGGTGGTGGACGCCGAGGCCCGGCTGGCTGACCTTGGCCAGCAGAACGAGGGTGCGGGTGTGCTGTTCAAGATGCGGGACGATCCCCGGGTGACCCGTTGCGGACGGTGGATGCGCAAGTACTCGCTGGACGAGCTGCCGCAGCTGTGGAACGTGGTGCTCGGCGACATGAGCATGGTGGGTCCCCGCCCGCCGCTGGACCGGGAAGTAGGGGCCTACGAGCACCACACCCGGCGCCGGCTGCTGATCAAGCCCGGCATCACCGGCCTGTGGCAGATCAACGGACGCTCGGACCTCGCCTGGGATGAAGCCGTCCGGCTTGACCTGTACTACGTCGAAAACTGGTCCATCGCCGGTGACCTCCTTATTCTTTGGCGGACTTTCCGGGCAGTGATCCGGCCGTCCGGCGCTTACTAACAATCCATCTCCGGGAAAGAAACCGCCATGACCGCAGCTGCTACCCCATCACCAGCCCCCGCCCACCGGCAGCAGGGCAGGAAACTCCGGATCGCCGTCGTTGGCGCCGGCTACTGGGGACCGAACCTGGCCCGCAACCTGCAGGCGAGCCCCGACTGGGACCTGGTGGCCATCTGCGACCTGGACCTTGCGCGGGCCCGGAAACTCGCCGCGTCGCTGGGCGAGATCCCCGTGGTGGAAAGCCTGGACGAGCTGCTGGACACATTCGACGTGGATGCCGTGGCCATCGCGACGCCGGCGCGCACCCACTATGGGACCGTGATGACGGCGCTGCGGGCCGGCAAGCACGTCCTGGTGGAAAAGCCCCTCGCGGACAGCCGGGCCCACGGGGTGGAAATGGTGGAGACCGCGGAGGCGAACGGCCTGGTGCTGATGGCCGACCACACCTATTGCTACACACCTGCCGTGCTTAAGATGCAGGAACTGGTGCAGAGCGGCTCCCTGGGGGACATCCTGTACGTGGATTCCACGCGCATCAATCTGGGACTGGTCCAGCCGGACGTGGACGTGTTCTGGGACCTGGCGCCGCATGACCTGTCCATCCTGGACTTCATCCTGCCGGGCGGACTGAACCCCAGTGAAGTCTCGGCGTTCGGAGCCGATCCGCTGGGCACCGGCCGTGACTGCGTGGGACACCTGAACTTCCGCCTCGCCAATGATGCCACCGCCCACGTGCACGTCAATTGGCTCAGCCCCACCAAGATCCGGCAAATGGTGATTGGCGGCTCCCAGCGCACGCTGGTCTGGGACGACCTCAACCCGCAGCAGCGGCTCAGTGTCTATGACCGCGGCGTAAGCCTTGACCGGCAGCCGCAGTCCATCGGTGAAAAAACGTCCACGGCGGTATCCTACCGGCTCGGTGACACCTGGTCCCCGGCGCTTCCGGAGCGCGAAGCCCTCTCGCAGGTGGTGGAGGAACTTGCCACCTGCATCCGCAGCGGCCGCCCGGCCCGCACCGGCGGCGCCTCCGGGCTCCGGGTCCTGTCCGTACTCGAAGCGGTAACCAGGAGCCTGAGCCGGTCCGGCCAGGCATCACAGGTTGAGGGGTCCGCCCTGGCGGATGCCGGCGCGGAGCGTGCCCGGTGACCAATCTTGAGGGTGCGGATGTCCTGGTGACAGGCGGCGCGGGCACCATCGGATCAACCCTGGTGGACCAGCTGCTGGCGGCCGGGGTGGGCCGGGTGGACGTTCTGGACAACCTGGTGCGCGGCCGCCGGGCCAACCTCTCCGGCGCCTTGTCCTCCGGCCAGGTGGAGCTCGTGGAGGGCACTATCTCGGACCGGGACCTGGTGCATGACCTGAGCCGGGGCAAGGACCTGGTGTTCCATCAGGCCGCCATCCGGATCACGCAGTGTGCCGAGGAGCCGCGCCTGGCCCTGGAAGTCCTGGTGGACGGCTCCTTCAACGTGATGGAGGCCGCCGCGGAACACAAGGTGGACAAACTCGTGGCCGCCTCCAGTGCTTCCGTCTACGGGATGGCGGAGGAGTTCCCCACCACCGAACGGCACCACCACGCCAACAACGACACGTTCTACGGTGCCGCCAAATCCTTCAACGAGGGCATGGCCAGGAGCTTCAGCGCCATGACCGGACTGAACTGCGTGATGCTTCGCTACTTCAACGTCTACGGCCCCCGAATGGACGTCCACGGCCTGTACACGGAGGTCCTGGTGCGTTGGATGGAGCGGATCAAGGACGGCAGGCCGCCGCTGATTTTCGGCGACGGCCAACAGACCATGGACTTCATCCACACCGCGGACGTGGCCCGGGCCAACGTTCTAGCGGCCGGAAGCGGCGTCACCACCGGCGTCTACAACGTGGCGAGCGGAACTGAAACGAGCCTCCTGGAAATGGCCCAGGCGCTGCTGCGGGCCATGGACTCCGGCCTGGCCGTGGAACATGGCCCCGAACGCCAGGTCAACGGCGTGGTGCGCCGGCTGGCCGACACGACAGCCGCAGCACGCGACCTGGGCTTCAAAGCCGAAGTGGAGCTGGAAGAGGGCCTTCGCGGCCTGGTCGCGTGGTGGGCCCCGCTCCGGGACGAAATCGCCGCAGCAAGGAAGGCAGGGTTGTCATGAGCCAGGAAGCAGTCCTCGCGCGGATCAACGTGATGAAGCCCCTGCTGGGCGAAGAGGAAGCGAAGGCCCTGGCCGACGTGGTGGCATCCGGCTGGGTGGCCCAGGGACCCAAAGTCAAGGAGTTCGAAACCCTTTTCGCTGCCGGGCAAAGCGTCCGCCATGCGGTGGCAACCTCCAGCTGCACCACGGCGCTGCACCTGGCCCTGGTCGTGGCCGGGATCGGGCCGGGCGACGATGTCCTGGTCCCGTCACTGTCCTTCATTGCCACCGCGAACGCCGTCACGTATGTGGGAGCGCGGCCGGTCTTTTGTGACGTTGATCCGGCCACAGGCAACGTCACGGCCGAAACCATCCACGCCGCCCTCACCCTGGACACCCGCGCGGTGATTGTGGTGGACCAGGGTGGGGTACCACTGGACCTTGACCCCATCAGGGAGCTCTGCGACAGGCACGAAATCACCGTCATCGAGGACGCAGCCTGCGCGGTGGGTTCCACGTACAAGGGAAAACCCGTGGGCACCCGCGCGGACATCGCGGTGTGGTCGTTCCATCCCCGGAAAATCCTCACTACCGGCGAGGGTGGCATGCTGACCACCAACCGGGCCGACTGGGCGGCCAGGGCACGGACCCTGCGGGAGCATTCCATGAGCGTGTCCGCCACCGACCGGCACGGCTCCGTCCTGGCCCCGCCGGAGGTTTACCTTGAAGTGGGCTTCAACTACAGGATGACGGACCTGCAGGCGGCCGTCGGCATCGTCCAACTCGGCCGGCTGCCCGAAATCCTGCAGCGGCGCCGTGACATCGCTTCCCGTTACGTGGCCGGGCTGGCGGGCCTGCGGGGACTGCGGCTGGTCTCCGATCCGCCCTACGGCACCACTAATTACCAGTCCTTCTGGATCGAGGTCCTGCCCTCCTTCGCCACCAGCCGGGAGGGGCTGATGGAAAAGCTGGCTGATGCCGGGATTTCTGCACGGCGCGGCATCATGGCCGCGCACCGCCAGCCGGCCTACCGCTGGCGGGACGGAGGCAACGCCAGCCTGCAGCACACGGAACGGCTAAATGACAGGACACTGATCCTGCCTGTCTTCCATGACCTCAGCGACGAAGGACTCGGCCGCATTATCAGCACCATCCGGGCGGCGGCCACATGAGCGAGCTGATTCTGATCGCTGCCAGCGGCCTGGCCCGGGAGGTCCTGGCCATGGTGCGCAGCAGCGGGCAGTACGACGTCGTTGGGCTCCTGGACGATGACCGGGAAATGGCGGGCGTTACCGTGGATGGCGCGCCGGTCCTTGGAACCATCGACGAGGCAGCAAAATACACCCATGCCTTTGTGCTGGTGTGCATCGGTTCGGGAAGGGCCAGGGAGGCGGTGGTGGACCGGCTTACCGCCATGGGCCTCAACGAGGCCCGCTACGCCACCGCCATCGACCCGTCGGTGCAGTATCCCGAAGACTGCAGGATCGGCCGGGGCAGCATTTTGCTGCGCAACGTCACCCTCACCGCCGCTGTCACCCTGGGTTCACATGTGGTGGTGATGCCGTCTGTGACGTTTACGCACGACGACGACGTGGCAGACTTCGCCACGTTTGCCGCCGGCGTGTCCCTGGGCGGCGGCGTCCGGGTGGGCCGGGCAGCCTACCTCGGTATGAATTCCAGCGTCCGGGAACGGGTTTCCGTGGGTGCGTACGCAACTGTGGGGATGGGCGCCGCTGTCCTCAGCAACGTACCCGACGGCGAAACGTGGGTGGGTGTGCCCGCCCGGGAAATCGACAAGGACAGTTTCCTGTTCAAGGGGGCACCGTGAGCGCGGGATTGGAAGTCTCGGCGCCGGCAATCGTTCCGTTGGTGGACCTGGCCGCGCAGCAGGCGGAGGTCCACGACGTCGTAATGGCCGAACTGGCCGGGGTGTTTGCGACGGCCGCGTTTGTGGGCGGCACAGCCGTGGCGGACTTTGAGTCCGGCTACGCCCGATTTACGGGTGCCCGGCACTGCGTAGGCGTCGCCAACGGCACCGAGGCCCTTGAGCTGGCCCTGCGGGCAGGTGGCGTGGGGCCAGGCGGCGAAGTCATCCTGCCGGCCAATACGTTCATTGCCACAGCGGAGGCTGTCAGCAGGATCGGGGCGGTTCCCGTCCCCGTGGATGTGGACGCCCGCTACCTCCTGATGGACCCGGCCGCCGCGGCTGCCGCCGTGACGGGACGCACCCAGGCCATCGTCCCTGTCCATCTCTTCGGGCAGACGGCGTTTGTGGAACAGCTGCTTCCCGTCGCCGCGTCGTGCGGGGCGGTGATCATTGAGGACGCCGCCCAGGCCCAGGGCGCCACCCGGTTCGGCCGCTCCGCCGGCACGTTGGGGCTGGCCGCGGGCACAAGTTTCTATCCGGGAAAGAACCTCGGCGCTGCGGGTGACGCAGGCGGGGTCCTGACCAACGATCCGGACGTGGCCGCGCATGTCCGGCTGCTGGGCGCTCATGGAAGCTCCGTCAAGTACCGCCACGACGTGGTGGGGATCAACTCCCGCCTGGACACCGTCCAGGCGGTGGTGTTGAAAGCGAAACTGGCCCGGCTGCAGGAGTGGAACCTCCTGCGGCGTGCTGCAGCCGAGCGGTACGCGTGCCTGCTGGCCGACATCCCGGGTGTGGAACTGCCCGCGGAAGCGCCCGGCAACACCGACGTCTGGCATCTTTATGTGGTCCGGGTCCCGGACCGGGATACCGTGCTTGCCGGCCTGCTCGCCCGGGGGATCCAGGCCGGCATCCACTATCCCGTTCCCGTTCACTTGAGCGGTGCGTACGCGGGCGATGGCCGGGGGCCGGGGTCCTTTCCTGTCGCCGAGGAAGCCGCCGGCCGGATCCTGTCCCTCCCCCTGTTCCCGCACATCACGCCGGACCAGCAGGAGCGGGTGGCCGACGCCCTGAAAGCAGTCCGGAGCAGTCTATGACCGCCCCGGTGCAAGGGCCGGGAACGGCTTCGCCGGTTACCGCCAAAGCACCGGGAGCCTCTGCGGCCCTGGCGTGGAGCCTGCTCAATACCGGCGTTGCCAAGTTGGGAACCCTGGGGATCGGAATCCTGCTTGCCCGGATCCTTGGTCCGGATTCCTACGGCACTTTCGCGGTCGCCATGGTCGCGCTGCTTGCAGTCCTGACATTCAATGAGCTCGGCGTTAGCCTGGCGATCGTCCGCTGGCCGGGTGATCCCGCCGATATCGCACCTACGGTGACCACAATTTCAATCCTGAGCAGTTGCCTCTTTTGCCTGGCAGGGCTGTGGGCGGCACCCTGGTTTGCGGCTGCCATGGGCGATCCGGATGCCGCCGGCGTCGTTCGCCTGATGGTCTGCTGCGTCCCCATCAGTGGCGTCGTCGCAACACCTGCCGCTCTCCTGCAGCGCAGCTTTGACCAGAAAACAAAAATGGCCATCGACCAGGTGAATGTCTGGCTGGGCGCCGTTATATCCATCGTTCTCGCACTCGCGGGATTCGGGGCCATGAGCCTGGCCATCGGACGCCTGGCCGGAACTGTGGTTTCCGGCATCATGTTTGTGGTCAAGTCACCGCTGCCACTGCGTGCAGGCCTCGACAGGAAGCTTCTGAAGCCCCTGCTCGGGTTCGGCCTGCCGCTTGCCGGCACCAGCATCATCGTCTTTTGCCTGGGCTATTTTGATCAGCTGGTGATCGGCAATCTCCTCGGCCCCACCATGCTGGGCCTTTATGTCCTCGCCTTCAACCTGGCCAGCTGGCCGGTCTCCGTCCTGTCACAGCCGCTGCGAAGTGTTGCACCCGCTGCCCTGGCCCGGCTCCAGCACGACCCGCCGAGGATGCGGGCGACAGTCACCGCCCTGACAGGTGTCCTGACGGCCGTAACCTTCCCGGCCGTTACCCTGCTCGCAATCCAGGCCGGGCCCATTGTCCAGTTTGTGTATGGCGACGCCTGGGCAGGAGCCGCGGCCGCCCTTACCTGGCTCGCCATGTTGGCGGGCCTGCGTATTTTCTTTGAATTGATTTATGACTACCTGGTGGTGGTGGGTCTCACCGGTTCCATCCTCACTATCCAGGTGTGCTGGCTCGTGGCCCTGGTGCCGGCCCTCCTCCTGGGCGCTGCTGACGGGATTGCCGGGATTGCCAGGGCACAGTTCCTGGTTGCGGCAGCCGTGGTGCTTCCCATCTATCTGTGGCGGTTGCGGACGGCCGGTATCGGACCCGCCAGGATGCTGCGCCAAGGCTGGCTTCCGGCGCTTTGTTCAGCCTTGCTGTCCGGCTTCGCCATACTTGTGGACAGGGCCGGACTGCAACCGCCGTTCGCCCAACTCATTTCAGCGGCTGCGGCCATCGCTATGATGGCTGGCCTGCTGTGGATCAAACGTGCCGATATTTCGATGCTCAAGGCGATGGGACGGAGCGGGGGCCTTGACGACGACTAGTCAGAACAGGGAAACCTTCTGCCAGCTCGTTCGCAGCGCGGCAGCATTTGCGGATTCCGGAGCCTGGGAGCGCGCGGCAGTCCAGGCGCAGCTGGCTGCCCGCTTCGCGTGGACCGACCATGCAGGACTTTTCGCCAGCAAGGAACTTGAAGACCTCATCAGCCGGATCAGAACCTCCGTTCCGGCCGCGGTTGGGCGGCCGGAATCAGCGGCCCCGGGCCGGCAGGTGATTGTTCACGTGGCCACCCAGCTCTACGGCACGGGTGGCCATACCCAGTCCATCGCACGCTGGATTCGTGAAGATCCGCTGTCAAGCCACAAGCTGGTGCTCACGCGGCAGGGAATGGCGCAGATACCGGCCAAAGTCACGGCTCATCTCCCCGATTCCAGCGATGTGCTCCTGCTGGACCGTCGACCCGGGGGCCTGCTTAGACGGGCAGCGGCCCTGCGCCGGTTCGTCCGTGCCGCCGACGTGGTCATAGTCCACGCCCATCCGTACGATGTGGTGCCCGCCCTCGCCCTCGGGCTCGAGGGATCGCCGCCCGCGGTTTACGTGAACCACGCAGACCACGTCTTCTGGGTTGGTACATCCGCCGCCACCGTGACAATGAATCTGCGCCAAAGCGGCCGGGACCTGAGCGTCAGCCGGAGGGGAATAGCCCCTGAGCGGTGCATGGTGGCGAACCGGCCGCTTGAGCTGTCCCCTGCCGGGGGGCTTGACGGCTTCCAACGCTCGGCAGCCCGGTTGCGGCTTGGCGTGGCGGACGGCGAACTGCTGGTTGTTTCAGCGGCAGCAGGCAGTAAATACAGTGCGGTGGGCCAGGAATCCCTGATCGGGCTCTTCTCCGCCCTGATTCGGCACCGCCCCGAAATGCGGCTCCTGGTTGCCGGTCCGGCCGCCGAAGGCCAATGGTTGGAGGCTGCGGGGGCAAGCGGTGGCCGGATCCGGGCCCTCGGCCGGCTTCCCGAGGTGCAGGGCCTCCTGTCCGTTGCGGACGTTTACCTTGATTCCTATCCGTTTTCGTCGCTGACCTCCCTGCTGGAGGCCGGCGCGCATGGCCTGCCGCTGGTGACCTTCCGGGGCCACCCGGAAGAGTGTGCGGTACTTGGCTCCGATTCGCCCGGCATGGTCAAGGAGCTGTTCAGCCCGGCAACCGAGCAGGAGTTCATTGAGACCTTTGCGGCGCTGGCCGACTCTCCCGCGTTAAGGGCCGCCCGGGGTACAGCGAGCCGGGAGGCGGTTCTTGCCGGCCACAGTCCAGCTGCCTGGGCGGAGACGGTATCCGCCATCTACACCAAAGCCCGGGCTGCCGGTACGTCCGTCGTGACGGGGGCGACGCCTTGGCAGGACGGACCATTGGATCAGCTGGTAGGCATGATCCAAAGCAGGACAGGTTTTTCGGGCGTTGGAGCCGCAGCGGCCGACGTTCTCACCCTGCGCGGGCCTGCCGGGCGGATCCGGCACTGGTTGGCATTGCGGAAGTCCCAGCAGTTGGGGCCCTGGCGGCTGCTGCCGGAATGGGTCCGTGCCGGGATCGCAGATACCCGGCGCCGGCTCAGCCCGCCCGCATGGCAAACGGCGTTGCCCGCCGTCCACGATAGCCTGCTACCGCTGCGTCGACGCCAGGTCCGGTAAGAAGCCACGCACCGATGTCACCGTCGAACCCGAGAAGGACCTTCCGGCCGGCCAACGCACCTGCAACCTCGCCCACAGCGGCAAAGCCCGCATTTGTCACAACGACTGTACGGTCCAGTGGTTGTGATGCAACCAGCGGGACCAGTGACGCCTGATCCGCGGTCTCGAACCTGAACGTCACATTCCTGCGGGGCAGCTCCACGGCACAGCTGATGGCGGAAAGGCCTGCCCCAGCGGGCACTGCACTGATGACATACGCCTCGGCAAGATCCGCCGCGGAACAGATGGAATCGATGTCCCAGCGGATGTCGCCAAGTACAGTCGGGGCATCCGCCGGCGCACCGTTGCGGAGCCGGTGGGCGGCCAGTGATTCCCGAAGCCATCGATACCGCCATTTCTGGGTGCCCACCATACGTGCAAGGACTCCGGGGGCCTTCATCCGCGCCTGGACGGTGCCGCACGTGGTAACCACCGGCAACTGCTCCGGGTAAGCCTTGGCGATCCAGTCATGCGCTTCGGCCAGCAGGTCCACGTTGGTGGAGAGGCTGTTGTGGGTCAATGGAATCGGGGCCGCCGACACCCTCAGTCCCAGGGACCGCATGCGGACGCAGTACTCCACCGCATAGGCGTGCCATGAAAGGTCACGGACTTCAGCGAGCGGGTGGCGGAGGATTTGTTGCCGCCGGGCCATAAAAAGTACCTCGTCAAGGGTGTCCACATCGGTCAACCCCGAGAGGGGTTCGCCGGAAAAGACCACGCGGTCGCGGATCAGTCCAAGCTGCCTGCCGTCACGTGTTACTCCTGTTGCGCCGGCAATGCCCGTCGAGGTGTCACGCATAAGGAGCCCCGCCGCGGCCTCCAGAGCAACAAGGGAGTGGAGGAAGACGTCTTGGTGCACAAAGACCACCACGTCGTTGGCCGCCAGGCGCGCACCGTGATTGAGGGCGGCGCCGGCGGAAGGAAATTGACCGGCCGTATTGTCAACCGGCAGGTACTCGGTATCCGGCGCCGCAGGCAATCCCGAGTGCACAGACGCCGTCAGGCATTCCCTGAGCACGTCCGGACTATTGAAGACACAAATAATGGATACCGGTGTGCGTACTCCCACTTCAGTGCTTGGCAACATCAAGATCTCGCTCCTCATCCGGGTTTAGGGGTGCATCACCCGGAAGCGGCCATACCGGCCGCCGCTCAGGGATCGGGTCTGTTCGTGGGAGCTGCAGTACCACGGTTGAGGCTTTCTCATTCCTCGCAATGCGCCACAAAGCACCGGCGATGCCAAGCATCAGGAACAGGAATGCGCCGGCCATGGGAAAGCTCAAAGCGTCAAAGAAGGCAAACATCACTCCGGCAGCAGTGAGTGCTGAGGCTACAGCGATACTCAGCCTGGAAAGCAGCGGGTCCGTCAGGAGCGCCCGGGCGCGGAAACAGCAATAGAGGCCGCTGAGCATAAACAGCAGGAAGGTGAACAGCCCCAGGAAGCCGGAATCAATCAGCATAAGCAGGTACTCATTATCAAGGATCCTGTACTTGGGCAGGAACGTACCGAAACCGCGCCCCAGAATCCCGTTCCTGATGGCCAGTTCCAGCACAACTCCATAACTGTCAGTTCTGGATTGGGTACTTGAATCTCCGGAGAGCCCCTCGAACAGGCCGCGCACCGTTCCCACCATGCCCGGCACCAGGAAGTACACGGCGACGCCGGCGAACATGAACACAAGAAGTGCCCGGAGGCGTAAGGTCCTGGACCAACTCGGGAGCAGCACGATCAGAACAACGGCAACGCCTATGAACGTCGAACGTGAAACCGAAAGGGCAACTGCCGCCAGAATTATTCCCACACAGATCCAGCGGAAGATGCTCCTGCCTTTAAGTTCGTTCAGGGCAAGAGTCACGGCGATGGGAAGGGACATGCACAGCACCACGCCGTACTCGAGCGGGTGGGTCGCTGTACCGGCGGCGCGCAGGAAACCCGCCCTGAGATGGATGCTGTCAGCGGCAACTCCTTCGCTGAAGCCAGGGATGGAAATGGCGGAGACAAAAGACTGTCCTGTCACGAACTGGACAAGTCCCAGTGTGGCCATCGCCGTTCCCAGCAGCACAACCCGGTCCAGCAGGACCAGGAGTTTTCCGCGGTCAATCACTCCGTCGTTGGCTAGAAGGAAGAGACCGGCCCAACTCAGTGCCCGCAGCAACCCGGTGTCAGCAGCACGCGCCTCATCGGGGGCCAACCCGGCAAAGTTAGCGACGGCATAAGTGACCGCAACGGCACACAGGAACATAAACAGTGAACGGCGGGCCGGCTGACTTCCGCCAAAAAGCGGAAAGGGCCGCTGTACTTGTTGCCATCCCCACCACAACAGCGCTCCAAGAAACCACAAAAGACCGGGTCTGCCGATTGAACCAAGTGCCGAGATGGTCAGGTTGGACGGAATGGCGCAGCTCAGGATCATGCCAATCGTCAGCACATCCACTGCATCAAACCGCGCCGGGGGCCGGAGCGTAAGCCCCTGCCCGCGCGGGGTGCGCCGCCGGCCGTGCTGTTGACCGCTCATGGGTGTCTCCAGCGCGGTTTGTAAGCCGTGAGCCAGCGGTCAATCCGGCTGGCGGAAAATGCGGTGAGGGTCAGTCCCAGCAGTCCGATAACCAGGGCTGCCTTGGTGCGGCCCAGCTTGGTGCTTCCAAGGTCGACAACTACCGGGGCCGCCGGCGATGGTGTGACCTGGATGTAGCCTCCCGGTGGTACCCCCTTGCCCCCCTGCAGCCCCTGTGCTTCCAGTTCAACCGAGGTCATCACCTGGTCCAGGGTCTGGCGGACCTGCTGGGGGCTGGGTCCGACCACCTGGACGGCCAGCACCGGGCGGGAGAAGCTGACAGCCCATTGTGTTCCGGTATTCGGGAGGGTGATGGAGTATCCATTGCGGACACCGCTGCCGTAGAGCGTTGCGGTGGACGAGGGCAGCTCAACGGCGCTGCCCTCCTCCGAAATCCTTTGCTGGACAATTCCGGCGAAGTCAACGAGGGACGGAAGCGCCGCATCCGAACCACTGACGACAGAACCCCTGCCGGGTTCGACAAAAAGCAGCTCCACTGTTGTTCCGTAGGTTCGCCCAACTCCGGCGAGCAGAAACGCCGACATCGCCGTCAGGGACAGGCCCAAGACAACGACCGCCCATTTCCGCAAAGAGACCAGGCCCAGGACCCCGCCAATTGAGGCCGAAACCCGCGGGATCTCATTTGTCCTCACCCGTTGGTCCTAACCTTTGGCGTCGACCGTCAAACGGTCCTCGACCGGGGGGATGGCCGGTGGCGTGCGCGTGCCCGGTCCAGGTACGGCAGCGTCCACATGTTTGTGATTTCGTGCGCGTCGCAAGGTTCGCAGATCGGAAGCTGAGCCGTCCTTGACCGGCGCGCCGCGTCGCTCATCGCGGGCCAGCATCCGGCCATCAATAAAACCCGTCAGCAGGATGCTCAGTGCAAACCCGCCCGCCGCTGCGGTGGCCACTGACAGCGACTTCGATTTGGCGTCTTCCGTCGGAGTCTCATCCATCACCAACGTCATCAAACCAACACGCGACGGGGTTGGTACCCGCTGCTCATCCTGCATGGCTGTCAGCGTCTTTGGAACCAGAGCAACAACGTCTTCCAGGGCGGGAATGACCTGGCTCGGGTCATCCCCCTCCACTGTGACACGGATGATGGAGCCGCTGCTGCCCCGGTCTGGTTCGGTTACGAACGACATGCCAGGGTATAACTGGCCAAACGGCGGGGCAGTATCCGCTGTGGATACTTCAACTGCGAGGATGTCGAGTATCTGCCCCATCCCTGTCAAAAACAGGAATGGGTTCCCCTCAGGGCCCACCGTGGAAGTTGGCGGCATCAGGACCAGGCTCGCGTGGGCCCGGTATGTTGAAGGAAACGACTGCTTGACCACCAAGCAAAGCCCAACAGTCAACAGCAACAGTGCAGCAATGACGTACCATCGCCGCAACAGGCTCGAGATCATGTCGCGCAACCACATTATCCAATACCGCTTTCGATTAGATTTCCATTTGAAACGCAGCGATTGATCACCTGGCTCCAGCCGGCTAGGAATTTCTCCGGAGCAGGACCCGTGAACGAACACCGTCCGTAAGGGTTGCCCGCCAGACCCTGAGGCCATCGAGCCGCGACCGGCCGGAGGTGCCCTGGATTACTGTCTTGGCCAACCGGCGCAAGGATTCACGGATTTTCCGTCCCGGTGCGGAAATCGCGCGGTCCGCCAAAAGCTGGATTGGGGTGGGAATTTTTGCATCCTGACCCAGGACCGGAAATCGGTCCAGAAACCCTGTGGGTGAGATGCGTCGTCCGTGCACCCGGTTGCTGACATTGGTCCCATGGATCACCTGCAGCCAGGCAGGGTCACCCCGAAGGCGGACCACGGGCATGGAATATTTGAGGTGATTATGCCAATCCTCCCAACAGGTCCTGGCATCAGGCCAAGGCGCCAGCACGGAGCAGAATGCATTGTCCCGGTCTTCGTGCAGGTAGATTCCTTTGCTTGCGCTGATCAATCCCCGGGTGAGATAGATCGCCGTTGCACGATCAACCGGGCCCACCGCCTGAAGCCGCTCTACAAAATCGCATGCCAGTCCGTCATCGTTGTCCAGGTTTGTGGTTAGAAGCAGTTCTTTCGGTGATCCCAAGACTCCGGCAATATCGGACAGCAACTCACTTCGCGAGACTTCGCTCCGGAATATCGGCGAAAACACCGTGTCGGCGTTCAACTGCTTCATGCGGTCGATCAGCCACACGGGACTCGCGGGATCAAGATAGATAATCCATGCGGAGGGTTTTCGGCTTTGTCCACTCACCGAGGGCAGGCAATACTTTTCAAAGAGATCAGCACGCTCCAGGAGCCATCCACTCCTGGCTCGAACAATGCCCTCGTAGCCTTTTGACGGCAGATTAAAACGCGTGAGAAGAACGTGATCGACGTCCGGAGATCCAACCAGGTCCATACTTCACCGCAATTCGAGTTCCGCTGTGGCACAAATGGGTAACTCCCTGATTTGTTAAGCTATCGTTCAGGGATTGGACCCACCAGATCCGCGGGCTGGAAATGTGGGTAGCCACAGCAACACTGTCGCGTGCTGCCCTGTCCCAGGGTGCCCCTGCCGTTCATTGAACGGCGAAGGAGTCACTGCCTTCGAGGGCCCGGCGCACTGCGGGCACGTCGTCAATGTCGCCCAGGGTAAGCCGGGGGCTCTCTGCCAGCCGGCGCCACAGGAAATAGGTCCGGAAACCCACGCCCTTTCGTTCGTGCCGCGACTTGATGACATCCCGCCAGGTGCTGTACCCGAGCTTGAGCGTTGCAGCCAGGCCGCCAAACTGGCTGCACCGGAACACGAGCAGAGCCAAATGGCTGCCCAGCACAGGTATTAGAAGCAATGCCGGCGTATGGCAGTACTTGAACCGGAATTCACTCCGCCACCTGAGTTGACGCCGCAGCAGCGGTTTACGGTCCGCGTTGGGGCAGTGTGTGACCGGATCGGCGGAGCCGTGCCTGACAACCAGTCCAGCCGCCAGGAACCGAATGGCCAGGTCTGATTCCTCGCAGTAGAAGCCGTAGGATTCACGCAGGCCGCCGCAGGCGAGGACCGCATCCCGCCGGACAGCATGCGCGGCGCCGATGAAGGACCTGGCCAGTCCAATCGAGGGTCCGGCTGTTTCACCCTGCATAAGCACGCCATTCTCGGTGAATGGGACGGCAACAGCCCCGATCCGTTCGGAGCTGAAGTCATCGAGAGTTTGTTGAACCGTTTTCGGGGAAGTAAAAAAGGCATCATCGTCCAGGATAATAACAAAAGGAGTGGATGCCTCCCGGATGCAGATATTCCGGGCGGCTATAAGTCCAACATTGTTTTTTCCCGCAACGACCCTGACTGTCGGAAACTGCATTCGAACAATTTCCGCGGTCGCATCCGAGGATGCATCATCATAAACAATAATGGGAACTTTCGGCACCTGCATGAGTGCGCTTGAAATCAACCGGGTCAGGTCATCAACACGATTATATGTAGAAATACATAAACTTATGCTGTTCACGTAGTCCTCCAATCCAATATCGTCGGATATTTGCCGGGATTCTTCTCACCTGCCGGGAATCGTCAGAATCCGTCGGGGCTTTGTAGCCGCCAGGGTCTCAGTATTTTCCCGGATCTGCTCTACGAAGTCCTCGAGCCTATGGTTTGCTTCGACGTAAGCCCTTGCCCTGCGCCCTAGGACGGCCGCCGCTGCCGGGTCGTTGAGGACGTACTCGATGCCGGCCCTGAGGGCGGCAACATCGCCGGGCGGAACCAGAAGTCCGTTCTCTCCGTCCCGGATCACATCAATTTGGCCTCGTGTCCTGGACGCGATGACCGGGCGCCCAGCGGCCATCCCTTCGAGGATTACGTTCACCCCTGCATCGATGTCGGAGGGGAGCAAGGGCACAACCACCACTTTCGCCGCCGCATAGGATGCCCGGAGCTCGGCCGGTGTCAGGGGTCCAACCTCCAGATCCGCCAAATCTCCCAACTGACCACGGACGTCCTTCGTGGCCGTCCGGAGTCCGTCGTGGGTAACCACCAGGGATGCTGCAATTCGAACCGGAATTTTGAGTCCCCGGGCAGCCTCAACGAGCGTCTGGAAATCGCGCTCAGTGGACCCTGCCGAAAAGATGATGGTTTGCTCATCGCTGCCCGGATGATAGAACTCCTGGTCAACGGGGTGGTGGACCAGGACGATATCCTCCGGACTGAAACCGGAGTTTTCGATGGCGAGGGAGCGCTGGAGGGAACTCCAGGTGATGATGCGGTCGACGCCGGAGCGAAAGATCCTGAGCGGGATACGGACGGAAGGTTTCGACATCCAGAACATCAGTGCAAGGTGCGGGGTCCGCACCCGGAAGCAGGCAAAGAGGGCTGCAACGGCCACCGTATGCCGCTCGGACCACGTCACCACCACGTCATAAGACCTGCTCCGAAGAGCTGCCTCCATCGCCTGGGCCACAAAATATGGGAGGAACTTGTAGACGCGCCCACGCCAGCCCGCCATACCGGTCACCTCGAACTCGTCCAGAACGTCGCAGCCGAGGACCTCTTCCAGAAGCAGGCTGCGGGGCTCCTCGCCAGCCCGCTGCCGGATTGCCCGCTCCGCGTTGTCCGTGCGGGACCGTCCCCGGCTTTTCACCAGCAGGACCCTGGGAGCCTGCCCGGCTTCGTCTTTGCGCGGCCCGCTCGTCCCGTCCCGCGGCATCAGGAAGCCCTGCTGCTTTCATCGCGATGCCACCGCACGGCCCGTGAAGACCGTGGTTCCCCTCGTCCGGCCAGCGCAAAACAGGTGTAGACCAGTGCGTCCGCGGCCGATATCGGCCCACGGATGGAGCGGAGCAGTCCCTTCATCGTGTCCCGCGCACCGGACGGACCGGCTCCGGCCTGCTCGCTGTTCCCCCGGTAGACCCGCCGGAGGGTCCCCACGAGGGCCTTTGTGGACCGCGGCGTCCGAACGAGTACCGGATCGCAGTCGAGGACGCGTTTCTCGTCCGCCCGATATAGCCGGTCGATGTAATAGTCGTCGCCTGTGACCGCAGGAAACTCGCCGAGGACATCGTGTCCGCGTTCGCTGAGGCCGTAAACGCCCGCCCCCCAAAGCGCCGCCGACGTGCCGGGGATCCGGCTCCTCGCGCGATAGTAGGACCGCACAGCGTGGCTCGCTTCCCTGAAGTCGTATCGGAATGCCGGCCTGGCCGCGAACGGTGCGTCCTCGGAGGAAAGCTCCTCAAACGTAAGCCGGAGGGCTTCCTCGGAGATTTCTATGTCAGCGTCCAGGTAGATCCGTGGCCACAGCGTCGCCGCCCGGTCGCCGGCGTTGAGGGCCGCCACCTTCGACGGTTCCTGCACGCGGATGACTTCCACACCCGGAACGGATGATGCTGCAGCTTCGGTGCCATCGACGCAGCCGTTGCAGGCCACAATGACCTGGACGTTCCCGGTCCCGAGGGGCCGGGCAAGGCATGCCAACGTCCGCCTGATGACTGCCACTTCATTATGGGCGGGAATGATAACGGCGCCGCAGGGAAAATTTTCCGGCAGTCCGGGATCAGGGTACTGAACGGCGTGCGGAAGCATGGCCCATGTCCGTGAACGCAGAACAGCGTGCAAGGCCCGCCTGTGCGCAGGTTGCCAGGCCCTGGCAAGCTCCGCAAAGCCCACTATGACGTGAACGGAGGTCGAATACATTCCGTGCCCGTACTTCCGTGCGTACCGGACCCGGTTGACTGCCAGCAAGGCCGTGAGTGCTGGGGAACTTCCGGAGCCTCCCTCCCTGTGGCGCATTCGGGCGGCCGGTTCGAACCAGACCCCCGCACGACCGAGCCGAACGCGACGGAAAAAATCCGTTTCCTCCGAATAGAGGAAAAATTGTTCGTCCCAGCGTCCGACCAAAGCCGCCACGTCGGGCCTTATCAGCAAAGCCGCCCCGGTCGCCCAGTCCACGGGATGCGGATGAGTGTAACTGCCGTCGTCGTAAACAGTCTCTGACAGCCACCCGGGCCGGCCCTGGAACCTGCTGCCCAGCAAGGCATCACCCAGGGAGCGAAGCAGGCCCGGCTCCCTCCGCAGGGAACGGTGCAGCTCACCGGTTGCGTCAAGGAGTGCGGGGACCACAACGCCGGCCCCCGAGTCAGTCAGGCGTTGCCGCAGGGTCTTGATCGAACCCCGTTCCACCCAGAGATCCGGATTCAAAACGAGAATGCTGCCGGCTTCGCCAACCAACTCCATGGCCCGGTTGATGCCTCCGGCGTAGCCCAGATTGCCGCCCGTTGAAAACGAAAGCACGTCACTTTGAAGGGAGAGCACGTCCAATGTGGCAGGCGCCGGTGAGTTGTCCGCGACGATGACCTTGATGGACTGGTCCTCAGTCTCGCAGCGAAGGCTTGCCAGCAGCTGTGGCACGTCGGATTCGTTGTTGAACGTCACCACGATGACAGCAACGTCCGCATAGTCCGTCGCCGGTGTGAAACCGGGCAACCCGTTGTGTCCGGTCAGCGCGGGCCGATCCGGCTTCGTATTCCGGCTGGGCGGTTCACCGTGTGCAGACTTCATGTTTTGCTCCAAGCGCGCGGCACAATCACCTTCCGGCCTTACCTGGCGTCTGCACTGCCTGGCCGAAGGTGCCGGCTGCCCGGCACGTGGTTGTGGTGTTTGGATATTCTGTTACTGATGGCCGGCCGGGGATGGAACCGCGGCCCCGAACCCGGGGCAGCGTTCCGGCTAGCATCTGTAGTTCCCAACCGTAGGCTCGGCTACCCGCGTTCACTAGCCATGCAGGCCGACATTGTGGGAGTCCGCCTGAGCTTTGTGGTGCGGAGCTGCCGGAACAGCGGTTCTCTTTGCCTGCCCCTTGCCCCGGTAGCGGAAACTTCGAAGCTGGCTCTCCAGGACCGGCAAGGGCGGAAGTTCCCGGGCAGCTTCCAGTTCTTCCTGCCGGAGGGGCTCCCACTGGGCTATCTGTTGCAGGGCGCCGCCCGCATCACCGGACAACGGCAGAATCCTGCCTAAGCCGCGGCGCAGGATTTCCCGGGCAAAGTGTTCCTGGTGATCATCCACGTGCTCCCCTTGTCGAGCGGAACGCACCGCCAGCAAAGGAACGGCGCCGTTATCCAGCGCCTGCAGAACCGATCCGACCCCGGCGTGGCAGACAAACGCGTCAGAGTCCCGGATGAGCTGCCCCATCTGTTCCCAAGGCAACTCGCTGTGCGTTGTTCCAGGCACGTCGGCGCGCGAGGTCGCCCCAAGCTGCCACGTTACGGAGCAATCGTCGGGCAACACCGCCCTGACCGCATCGACCGCCCGGTCGAACCGGTAGGGCTGGATGGTCCCCAAACTGACAAACACGTTCCTGACGGCGGTGCGCCGCCCGCGTAACCGGGTGTCCCAGTTGTCCAGCACAGATCCAGAGTATTTCCACCTGTCATTCGCCCATCGTTCATACTGGGTATAGGTCTGGACGCCCGGAAAAAGTCGCAGGAGCCGCCCGGTGGCGGACGGGGCATGAGTTCTCGCGAGGCTCTCCACGTACAGGGCCTGGACTCCCATCCAGGCAGCGAGCGGCAGGAAGGAAACTGCCACGGCCGCCCCGGTGCTCACTACGTAGTGGTACGAACCACTGCGAAGAATCCTGTATGCGGCCAGGATCGTGTGCAACGTCCCCCATGCATCCCGGGTGCCTATTGACGGGATGAACTGCACATTGCGGCCTGACAGCATGGACCGGGCCTGGGGAGTATTGAAGGTGACCCACATGGACCTTGAGTCAAGCTCGGGATAGAGGTCTGCCATCTTTTTGAGTTCGGCCAGGTGCCCGCCACACGAGGAGACCCACAGAACACGCTTGTCAGGCGGGATCAGGTCGCCCAGGGTCCCGGTCATCGCCTTGCCAGCCCGGGACGTGGTGGAATAAACCGGGAAAATTTTCCGGGTGCAGACTTCATTTTCGGCTCCATTGTCGCGGTACAACCACGCAGCGGCGGGAATCGGGGTCTGCACTGCCCTTGTCCTGCCATCAGCACCGGCTCGCCGGTGCCTGTCTGTCGCGTTCAGGTAGTTGTTACCGGCGTCCCGCGGGTGGCGTATCCACCGTCATGCGGCCCGGAACCGGGAACCGCATGCCCTCAGGGCATCCGTACTTTTTAACCGTAGGCACCGTGATCCGGCGTTCCTAGCCGGAATCACGGTGCGTGTGGGTATCCGCACCATCTTTGTGGAGCGCCTGAAGTGGCCGTCCGTCCCCTAGGCTGCAGTGCCGAAGAAACGCTCCGCAACGGCAGCCAGCCGGTGGGGGTCCTCGACGCCGCACAGTTCGCGCGCCGAGTGCATGGAGAGAAGCGGCACCCCCACGTCCACCGTGCGGATTCCCAGCCGGGTGGCAGTCAGCGGACCGATCGTGGACCCGCAGGGCATCACGTTATTGGACACAAATTCCTGGTAGGGAACGCTGGATTCGGCGCAGAGCCGGGCCCAGAAGGCGGCCCCCGCAGCGTCAGTGGCGTACCGCTGGTTGGCGTTGATTTTCAGGAGCGGGCCGCCGTTGAGGACAGGGTGGTTGGCGGGGTCGTGCCGTTCGGCGTAGTTGGGGTGGACTGCATGGCCGGCGTCGGCCGAGACGCAGAACGATGCCGCCAGTGCCTGCCGGCGCTGGCTGACGGTGGCCCCGAGGCCGTCGGAGATGCGCACCAGCACGTCCTCGAGGATGGGTCCACAGGCACCCGAACGGGAGTTGGACCCGATTTCCTCATGATCGAAGGCGGCCAGGACGGCGATCGGAGCGCCGGGGACGGCAGCGGCCGCGGCGTGTGCCATCAGCGCCGCCAGACCCGCGTGCGTGGCGGACAGGTTGTCCAGCCGGCCGGAGGCAAAGAATTCACTGTTGACGCCGAAAACCGCGGGCGCCTGCGTGTCTGCAATAACGACGTCGTACCCGCCAATGGCAGCAGGGTCCACCGAACCACCGCCGGCGCGGGCGGCGAGGACGCCGAGGAGGTCAACGTCGCCGGGGGCGCCCAGGCCCCAGACCGGGTTCATGTGGCGCTGCTTGTCCAGGGTGAGCCCGTCATTGACGGCCCGGTCCAGGTGGATGGCCAGTTGCGGGAACCGGAGCATGGGGCCGGTGGCGGTGAGGTGTTCGGTGCCGTCCAGCATCACCAGCCGGCCGGCGAGCTGCAGTTCCCGGTCAAGCCAGGAGTTCAGCAGCGGCCCGCCGTAAACTTCCACGCCCGCCTGCAGCCAGCCGTGGGCGCCCGTTGTGGGTTTGGGCTTGAGCTTGAAGGACGGCGAATCCGTGTGCGCCCCCAGGATGTTGAACCCGGTGGTGGGTCCGGCGTTCCCGGGGACCACCCAGGCAATCAGTGCCCCGTCCCGGATGATGAAAAAGGAGCCGGCACCCCCGTCCCACGGCTCAAGCTCATCCAGCCGGGCGAAACCCGCAGCTTCAAGCCGCCGGCCCGCCTCGTGCACGGCGTGGAAGCTCGACGGCGAGGCGCTGACGTAGGCGCCAAGGTCCTGGATGTGCTCTGTAGCGGAGGAAAAGATAGCCATCTACCGAGTCTAGGGGGTGCCGTTACCCTCAGTAGTCGGGGTTGCTCGGGACCACCAGTCCGGTCTCATAGGCATAAACCACTGCCTGCACCCGGTCCCGGAGGTGGAGTTTTGTGAGGATCCGGCGCACGTGGGTCTTCACCGTGGCCTCCGAAAGGTAGTAGCGGTGGGCGATCTCGGCGTTGGAGAGGCCTTCCGCCATGGCCTCGAGCATCTCGGTCTCCCGCGGCGTGAGGTCGGCCAGGAGCGGATCGGGAGCCGCTGCCGCCGGCGCCGGCCGGGCAGCGCCACGCACATACGTCTCCAGCAGCCGCTGCGTGACCCGGGGCGCCACCACCGCGTCCCCGCTGGCCACCACCCGCACGGCGTGGATGAGTTCTTCCGGCGCGGCGTCCTTGAGGAGGAACGCCGACGCTCCGGCCTGCAGCCCGGCAAAGGCGTACTCGTCCACATCGAACGTGGTCAGGATGATGATCCGGGCGCAGGAGCCTGCAGCCGTGATGGCGCGGGTGGCCTCGATGCCGTCAAGGACGGGCATCCGCACGTCCATGAGCACCACATCCGGGTTCAACTCCTGAACCCGGCGGATCGCTTCGGCGCCGTCGGAGGCTTCGCCCACAATATGCAGGTCGTCCTCGCCCTCAAGGATGAGGCGGAACCCCATCCTCAGCAGCGGCTGGTCATCCACCAGCAGGACGGAGATAAGGGCGTTGTCAGTCATGCTTTGCCTTGCAGTTCAGAGGGACGGCTCGTCAGTTCGGGATGCTCTCCGGGCCAGGACAACACGGCGTGCACCCGCCAGCCGCGGCTGCTGCGGCCGGCTTCAACGGTGCCCGCATAGATCCGTGCCCGCTCCGCCATGCCCGCCAGGCCCTGCCCCGAACCGAACGAACCGGCGGACAGCCCAGGCTCGTTGGCGGGCTGGGCGACGGCGCCGTCGTCGAGCACGTCAATGGTAACCGTGCCACCGGACCGGACGATGTTGACCTCCACCCGCCCCAGCGACCTGCCGTACCGCAACACGTTGGTGAGGGATTCCTGCACAATCCTGTACACGGTGAGCTGGAAGGCGGCATCTGCGGGCAGTGCGGGGCCCGTGTGGGAAAAGTGCAGCGGCAGGCCTGCCGTCCGGAAGCCGTCCAGCAGTTTGGCAAGGCTGTCGCCGGATGCCAGCGGCTGCCGGGGCGCTGCCTTGCCGGCGTCGTCCCGGAGGACACCAAGCACCCGGCGCATATCCGCCAGTGCTGTTCGTCCGGTCCTGGACAACTCCCCCAGCACGTCGCCGGCGCGGGCAGGATCCTTCCGGACCACAACGGCGGCCCCGTCCGACAGGCTGACCATCACCGTCAGGGAGTGGGCAACAACGTCGTGCATCTCGCGTGCGATCCGGTTCCGTTCGTTGACGGAGGCCAGCTGCGCGGCCCGCGCGGCCCAGGCAGCCACTTCCTGTTCGTGTTCGCGCCGCTGCCGGACGCCGATGCCGATGCCGGTGGCAATGACGTTGGACAGTGCAATGGTGGCGCCGGTGGCAATGCTGGTGATCAGCTGGAAGTCACCGGACGCGGCAGCAGCCGCCGGTACCAGGCGTTCCTCGATGGGTCCAACGGCGGCCAGGAGGTAAAGCAGGGCCAGCGGCGCTGTGGCAACGGCCATCGTGATGAGTGCGAACCTCCGGCTGTGAACCACAGCAACGGCGTACAGCGAGAACCAGAGCCCCGCTGAAACGTTGGAGCCCCACGGATGCAGCATCGTGACGGCAACCTCCACCACCGCCACCAGCGCCACCAGCGCCACAGGGTAGCGGCGGCGCAGGAGCATGGCCCCGCTCACCCCCACCAGCAGGGCCGCCGCGAGCCAGTTGCCGGACCGGACGGCATCCACCACGGTGGGGGCCACCACCAGGGTGTAGCTGGCGGAAACCACAGCATCCATGGCTCTGGGCCGGCGGTACAGGAAGCCGCGGATGCGTCCCCGCCGCCTGGCGGTAAGCTCGGCAAAGGACGCGTCAGCCTGGCTGGCCGGCGCGTCCTTTGCGGGTCCTGCGGTGTTCACGGTGCGGTGCCGGTCAGACGTCGCGCTTCTTGAGGACCAGCAGTGCCGGGACCAGGAACAGCAGCACATAGCCGAGGAAGATCAGGCCGCCCTGCCAGGGATCGATGTAGGCATCGATCTCGCCGATGGCCAGGAAGCGGCCGCCGGCTTCACTGGGGATGTACTGGGGAACGTATTTCCAGAAGTCCCCCGGGACCAGCGAAGCGAAGCCTGAGGCAATGGGAATAACAAAGAAAATCCCCACCAGGACGGTGATGCCGCCGGCGGAGTTGCGCAGCAGGGTACCGAGTGACAGTCCGATCAAAGCGACGCCCGCCACGTAGAGGCCCCCGGTGAAGACGCTGTAGATCACACCGTCCGTGGACCAGGACAGATCCACCCCCAGGCCCTGGAACATCGGCAGGGACAGCAGGAAGGTGACCGCGCCGGCCACCGTGGTGATGACATAGGAAACCACGGCAAGGATGATTGCCTTGGCCAGGAACGCCGGAGTGCGGCGCGGTACGGCGCTCATGGTGGAGCGGATCATTCCGGTGGCGTATTCAGAGGCCATGAACAGGACGGCAAGGGCCCCGAAGATCAGGATGCCGACCTGCAGGCCGGCGTTGGGCAGGTTGTACAGGTCCAGCCCTGATCCCGGCGGCATTGACTGCTCCAGCATGTCCGACGACGGCTCAATCCCCTGTTCCCGGGCGCCGGCCACCATGGAATCAAGGATGTTGTAACGGACCCAGGCGGTCAGGACACCGACGCCGATGGTGGCCACCAGGGTCAGCAGGATCAGGATGCGGGTGGACATCAGGCTCCACAGCTTGATCCATTCGGAGCGGAGCACGCCGCCGAAGGTCAGGCCGTGCCGGGCGGCGGCCGCCGAGCGCGTGGGGGCCGGGGAAGTTTGTGTGGTGGTGCTCATCGTGGCTACTTTCCTGCCGTGGCCGGAACGGCCGCTGCGGGCCCCCCGGTCAGATGCGAGTGGTATTCCACTTCGTCCTTGGTGAGGTCGAAGTAGGCGTCTTCCAGGGACGAAACCTGTGGGGTGAGCTCGTAGATGAGGACGCCGTTATCGAGCGCCAGCTTGGCGATGCGGCGCGGCTCAAGACCGGTGACGGTAAGTGTCTCCGGCTCGCTTTGGTCAACGGTGACGCCGTTGCCCGCGAGGAGCGCGGAGAGCTGGTGCGACTCGCCGGTCCGCACCAGGGTCCGGGTCTGCCGGGTCCCGGCGATGATGTCCTTGACGGGTGCGTCTGCGATGATGCGGCCGCGGCCAATGACCACCAGGTGGTCGGCGGTCTGTGCCATCTCGCTCATCAGGTGGGAGGAGAGGAACACGGTTTTGCCCTGGGAGGCGAGGTAGCGGACCAGGTTGCGGACCCACAACACACCCTCCGGGTCCAGCCCGTTGACCGGCTCGTCCAGGATGAGGGTCTGGGGGTCGCCCAGCAGGGCGGCGGCAATGCCCAGGCGTTGCCCCATGCCGAGGGAGAATCCGCCGGCCTTTTTGCGGGCTACGGCGTCCAATCCGGTCATCTCGATGACTTCGCGGACCCTGGACTTGGCAATACCGTGCGTTGCGGCCATGGCCAGGAGGTGGTTGTAGGCGCTGCGGCTGGTGTGGACGGCCTTGGCGTCCAGCAGCGCACCGACCTCGTGCAGGGGCGCCTTGTGCTGCGCATACGGCAGGCCGTTCACGGTGACGGAGCCGGACGTGGGTCGGTCCAGCCCCATGATCATGCGCATCGTGGTGGATTTGCCTGCGCCGTTCGGTCCCAGGAATCCGGTGACCTGCCCGGCCCTGACGGTGAAACTGACCCCACCCACGGCAGTCTTGCTGCCATAGGTCTTGGTCAGGTCGTGTGCCTCTATCATGGTTCCTCCGGCCGGCAGCGGGGCTGCCGGATTCGTGTGAAGACGGTGGTGTGGTTCCTACGCTACCGACGCCCGCCCGCTTTCGCGCCGGTCTCAGGGATGATTCAGGGCCGAATCAGGGTACTCCGCTTGGATGAGGATGCCGCCGGAGCCGGCAGCATGGGGGATTACGGCTGCGGCGAATAGTACGTCAGGGCGCGTGGCCGGACGCTGTAGGCCACTGCGCGCACGCCCGCCAGCGCCTCACCGTCCACCGCCAGGGCCATGGGTGCACCCCCGGCATCGATGTGCACCTCCGTGGCCTCCTGCAGGTGCGTGATCCGGGAGCCTGCAACGGTTCCGGTCAGCACCGACCACAGGAGCCGGAGCCGGGCGAAGGACTCATCTGCGGTGATAAGTCGGAGGTCCAGCACGCCGTCATCGAGCACCGGCCGGACCAGGGGCGCGTGGTCGCGGGGGTAGAACCTGCCCCTGCCCACATAGGCAATCCACACCTTGTGCCGGATGCCATCAACCGTCAGGGTGGTGGGGGTCCCGGCCGCGAAGGTCCGGAACATGGCAACCACGCCGGCCAGCGGCTTTCCCAATGCCGGCTGCAGTTGCTCGCGCCGCCGCACAAGGTTGGGATAGAGGCCCACACTCGAGGTGTTCAGCATGGTCAGCCGGATCACCTCCGGGTCTGTCGCGAGGCCGCGCTCGGCCGTAACCAATCCCACGTCTGCCAGGGCCGCGTGGCCTTCCGTTGCCGCTGCCAGCGCATCCCGGAGGCTGCCGATGCCGGCGTCGCGGGCAAAATGGTTCAGGGTTCCGCCGGGCAGGGCCAGGAGCGGGAGGCCCCGTTCGACGGCGGCTGCGGCCGCAGTGCCGACGGTTCCGTCTCCGCCCCACACCCCGAGAGCCAGGGTTCCGGGGTTGTCGGCCGCAGCAGCGATTTGCTCCGCCAGGTCCTGCCCGCTTTCAACGGTCACTATATGCGCATTAGGGAATACTTCGTGGAGCGCGCCTGCTGTTTCCGCAGTAAACGATCCGCCCAACGTGTTGACCACGATGCTGAGGCCTTCGCCGGCGGGCAGCCTGGGGGCCGGGGCCGCCGTCCTGGTGAGGGCGGGGATGGGCGGGCGCACCGGCCACCACCGCCGGGTTGCCATGGCTGCGGCAGCGCCGATCGCGGAGCCAAACACCACGTCCGACGGCCAGTGCGCGCCGGTGTGCACCCGTGAGTAGGCGACGCCAACCGCTGCTGGAGCCAGCGCGGCACCAAGCCCCGGTTTGACCAGTCCTGCGCCGACCGCGAACGCCACCGCTGAGGCGGAGTGCCCGGAGGGCATTGACGAACTGGTGGGCTGGGGGTGGACGAACCGGAACACCGGCAGGTGTTCCGGTAATGGCCGGCTCCGCGGCAAAAGGGTTTTGAAGACAATATTGGTGACGCCCGATGCCACGCCCTGGGCGATGAGTCCATGGAGGGCGGCACGCCGCGGGCGGCCTGGGAAGGCTGCCATCACGGCTGCGGCGCCCATCCAGAGCTTGCCGTTGTTGGCGGCAGCGGAGAGCCTACGGAAGAACGCGTCATGGTTTCCGCCGGGCAGGTCCGAAACATGCCGGACAAGGTATCTATCCAGCCGGCTGATCCACCGGTGCCCGGCCCGCGCTTTGCTCTGCATTTCTTCACCCTACCGCCGCGTCCCCGGCTGCCGGGAAGGCAACGGGGCACGCGCGGCTGGCGTGGCTAGCTGGTGGGTGTTCCCGGCTCAATCTTGAGGGGCTTGGCAGCCTTGGCCAAAACAAGGGCAACCAGGATCGGGATGAGGATGGCAAGCAGCGCCCGGTGGATTCCCGTGACGTCACCCAGGTAGCCGAGCAGCGGGGGGCCTGCCAGGAAGGAGACGTAGCCCAGGGTTGACACCACTGACACCCGGGCTGCCGCCCGGCGGGGATCGTCCGCGGCCGCCGACATCCCCATGGGGAAGGCGAGTGCCGCGCCTACGCCCCACAGGGCGGCACCTGCTGCCGCGAGCCAGATGTTCCCGGCGAGGACAAAGAGGCAAAGGCCCGCCGCAGCGGCCGCCATGCTGGCGCGCAGGACGGCCACCCGGCCGTACGTGTCGATCACGCGGCCGCCCAGGAAGCGCATGGCGGTCATGGCCAGCACAAAGAGCGCAAACATCAATGCGCCGGTGGACTCCGAGGTGCCCAGTCCATCAACGGAGGCCTTGGCGATCCAGTCATTGCCTGCACCTTCGGTCAGGGTGGCGCCGAGAACCACCACACCGATGAGCAGGGTGCGGCTGTCACGCCAGGCGGAAGGGCCCTTGGCGGGCTTCGGCTCACCGACGGGAGTCGCGGTGCTGATGTGCGGCAGGAAGTAACGTGGAGCGACCATGGTGACCACCAGCACCACAGCCACGATCACCAGCAGGTGCAGCGGAAGGTCCACACCGATGGTCGAAAGCCCTGCACCGACCAGGGCCCCAATAAATGCCCCGCCGCTGAAGGCCGCGTGCAGTTGGGGCATCACGGTGCGCCGGAGCCGGTGCTCAACATCGGCGCCTTCAATGTTTTGGGCAACATCCCAGAGCCCTACGGCTATGCCGAAGAAAAACAGGGAGACGGCGGTGCCTGGAATCGAGGCAGCGGACAGCGAGAAGGCGATCCCGGTTCCGGCGAGGGCGGCCACCAGGCCGCCCACACGGACTGTGTTGGCTGTGCCGATCCGGCCCACCACCAGCCCGGCCGTGGGCAGCGCCAGCAGCGAGCCAACGGCGGTGCACAAGAGCAGGGTTCCCATCTGCCCGGAGGTGATCTGGAGGGTTTGGGTGACGGCCGGGATTCTGGCAGCCCAGCTGGCAAACACCAGGCCGTTGATTCCGAACACCACGAAGGTGGCCAGCGCGGCCGCCTTCACCGCAGCATCCGGGGAGTCGTTTGTCTTGGTGCTCATACGTTCACTACTTCCACTGGATATCCGTCGAGTTGTGCGCGTTCCGCCGCGCTGAATGTCCGGTCCGTGACCACCACGTCCACCTGCTGGAGGCCGGCGACCAGGACCCTTGCCGAGGCGTGCCATTTGGCTGCACTGGCCGCGAGGATGATCCGGGCCGCAGAGTCGATGCCTGCCCGTTTGACGGCGGCATCCTCAAGGTCGTGGGCCAACAGGCCATCCTGGAAATCCACGGAACAGGGGGTGAGGACGGCGGTGTCGAACCGCAGCGACCTGATATTGGCTTCGGCCATGGGACCACGGAAGCCGAGCTCTCCTGGCACCAGGCTCCCACCTGGCAGGAGCAACCCGGTGCGGGAAACCGCCGCACCCTCCGCCAAAGCAACAGCATTGAGTGCCTGCAGGCCCATGGGCATCACCGTTATTTCACGCCCGGCCAGGGCACGGGCCACCTCCGTGGCGGTGCTGCCACTGTCCAGCCAGAGGTGCTCCCTGTCCCGGATCAAATCCGCCACTGCAGCGCCGATGCGCCGCTTTGCGTCGTGGTCCTCAAGTTCGCGCTGGCCGTAGCCGGGGTTCTCGCCATGGCCGATCAGGCTCCTTGCCCCGCCGTGGATCCGTTTGAGGACACCATTCGCGGCCAGGACGTCGAGGTCCCTGCGGATCGTGGCGCCGGACGCCGCGCAGGCCGTCGTTAGCTCCTCAACACTTATTTCCACCCGCTGCCGAAGGAGCGCAGCGATTGCCCGGTGCCGCTCTTCCGTCTTCATGATCAAATGATATCAATTTTTGATCGTTTGGCGTTTTAGCCCGTGCGCACCGGTCAGCGGACCCGCTGGACCCGCTTCTCGTCCCAGACCGGCTCCGGGGACTCGTAGACCTTGCCGTCGGAACCAAACACCATAAACCGGTCGAACGTCCGCGCGAACCAGCGATCGTGGGTGACAGCCAGGACCGTTCCTTCAAAGTGGTCGATGGCCCGCTCCAGGGCCTCAGCGGAGTGCAGGTCGAGGTTGTCGGTTGGTTCATCCAGCAGAAGCAGCGTGGCGCCGCTGAGCTGGAGCAGCAGGATCTGGAACCGGGCCTGCTGGCCGCCTGAGAGCGACTCGTACTTCTGCTCCGACTGCGTCGCCAGCCCGTAGCCGTCCAGTGCCCCTGCAGCGGCTTCGCGGCCCAGCCCGGACCGGTGCTCGTCGCCGCGGTGCAGGATTTCCAGCAGCGTCTTGCCCAGCAGGTCCGGGCGGACGTGGGTCTGGGCGAAGAATCCGGGGCGGATGCGGGCACCGAGCTTGACTGTGCCTTCGTGGGGTACCTCGGCAATCTCAACGTCCGACACCGGCAGGTGTTCACGTTCCGGATCGGTGCCACCGGTGGCCAGCAGGCGAAGGAAATGGCTTTTGCCAGAGCCGTTGGAGCCCAGGACGCCGACGCGGTCACCAAACCACACCTCGGTGGAGAACGCCTTCATGAGTCCTGTCAGCTCCAGGCGCTCGGCCACGATGGCCCGCTTCGCGGTCCGCCCGCCCTTCAGCCTCATCTGGACGTTCTGCTCGATGGGCAGCGCCTCAGGCGGCCCGGCCTCAAGGAACTTCGCCAGGCGCGTTTGGGCTGCGTGGTAGCGGTTGGCCATGTCCGAGCGGAAAGCGGCCTTGTTTTTGTACATGTTGACGAGTTCCTTGAGCTTTACGTGCTCCTCGTCCCAGCGCTTGCGCAGTTCCTCAAACCGGGCGTTCCTGTCCGCGCGGGCGTCAACGTAGGAACCGAACCCGCCGCCGTGGATCCAGGCACCGGCGCCGTTGATGCCGGGCTCCAGGGTGACGATGCGGCCTGCGGCGTTGTTGAGCAGTTCGCGGTCGTGGCTGATGAAGAAGACAGTCTTCCGGGAACCGTTAAGTTTGTCCTCCAGCCAGCGCTTCCCCGGAACGTCAAGGTAGTTGTCCGGTTCGTCCAGGAGCAGCAGTTCGTCAGGGCCGGCGAAAAGCGCTTCCAGCACCAGCCGCTTCTGCTCGCCGCCGGAAAGGGTAGACGCCGGTCGGTGCTGGGCGCGGTCGAAGGGCAGTCCCAGGGCGGCCATGCAAACCTCGTCCCAGACCGTCTCGACGTCGTATCCGCCGGCGTCGCCCCAGTCAACGATGGCCTGTGCGTACCGCATCTGGCTGGGTTCGTCGTCGTGCTCCACCATGGCGAGTTCCGCGGCGTCCACCTCACGCGCGGCGGCTGCCAGTGCCGGCTGGGCAGCGGAAACCAGCAGGTCACGGACAGTGGATCCGTCCCTGACCTGGCCCACGAACTGGCGCATGATGCCCATGGTGCCGGACCGGCCGATGACGCCTTCGTCCGGAACCAGGTCCCCGGCGATGATCCGGAAGAGCGTGGTCTTACCGGTGCCGTTGGGCCCGATCAGCGCTGTTTTGGTGCCGTCCGGGACCTTGAAGGTCACGCCGTTCAGCAGTTGGGTGCCGTCGGAGAGGAAGTAATCGATACCGGAAACGTCAATATGGGCCACGTACTCCATCTTCCCACGCCGGCAATGCCTACCCTGCGGCCGTGAGGAACTCCTTCAGGAGGGGCCCGGAGGTGGTGGCGCCCAGGCCGCCGTCCTCCACAAAGACGGCAACGGCCAGGTCACCGTGGACGGCCACAATCCAGGCGTGGGTTTTGGGCGGTGTTTCGTTGCCGAACTCCGCCGTACCGGTCTTGGCGCCGACGGGTGCGCCCGGGACGGAGGAAAGGAAACCTGCGTGACCGGACGTGACCACTGCCCGCATCATGTCGGACAACGAGGCGGCTTCGGCGGCAGTGATGGGCTGGCCGGATGCTGAGGCCGGGGCCTCGCCGGTGGCCGTGGCGGAAGGCTGGGCCGCCGGTGCGGTGGACCCGTTGGCAGTTCCGGCGGCGGGAGCCCCGGCGTCGGGATTGAGGACAAGCTGCGGTGCGACGGGAGCACCCTTGGCAACAGAGCCGGCCATCATGGCGGCTGACAAGGGGGAGAGCAGCACCTTGCCCTGCCCGATCATGGACGCTGCGTGTTCGGTTCCTGCGGCCTCGCCGGGAACTGAACCGAGGAAGGCCTCTGCGCCCAGGGTGGGGGCCTCAACCGCCAGGCCCATGGCCATGGCCGCAGCTTCGAGCTGGGCTTGGGATACGGAGTCCCTGGCGGCGATGAAGGCGGTGTTGCAGGAGTGGGCGAACGCGTCACGGAGGGTCACGGATCCCAAAGAACTTTCCGGATAACCTTCAGAGTTTTTGAAGGTCCTTCCGTCCACCGCCAGGGTGGGCGTGCAGGCGACCTTGGAGTCAGGGGTGAGCCCGTTGCGGAACATGGCCAGGGAATCGACCATTTTGAAGATGGAGCCGGGCGCGTACTGTCCGAGCATGGCGGTGTTGTAGCCGTTGCTGCCGGGGCCGGACGCCGCGGCCAGGACTGCGCCGGAGGAGGGTCGGAGGGCCACGATGGCCGAGGCCGGTCCGACGTCGGCCAGCGTGGTCTCGGCCAGTGCCTGCAACCGCTGGTCCAGGGTGGTTTTCAACGGCGTCCCCGGGGCGGGGGCCACTTCGAACAGGGTCCGCCGCGGGTCTGTTGCCGCGGCCTGGATCTGCTCCCGGGTGAGGTCGGCGCGTTGGGCGCGGATGATCAGCGCTTCGGTTCCCCGGAGCTGCTTGTCGTATTGCTGCTGCAGACCCCCGAGTCCTGTCACATCCCCTGCGGTCAGTGACCCCCCGGATGCTTCGATCTGTTCGGCAGTGGCCTCGCCGACGGCGCCCAGTACCGGGCGGGCAAAGGTGCGGGTAGGAGCAAGCGGGACCGATGCGGGAATGGCGCGGGCACCTGGAACCGCCGCGATCTGATCATTGGTGACGGTGCGGCCTTCTTCGCGCAGGGTGATGGCGCGGACAAAGGCTTCCGGTCCGGCAGCCTTGACCTGGTCGGCGTAGGCCGCCGGGTCCACCCCCACCAGCGTCGCGAGCTTCGAGGCTGCTGCTGCGGGATCCGCTGCGCCCAACTGGGGCTTGTCGATGCCCACGTCCACCACGGGACGGTAGGTGACCAACGGAACGTCGCCGGCACCGAGGATGTCCGCCCGCGGCGGCGATTGTGATCCCTTGCTGAGGATTTCGGAGTCAGCGAGGCCTGGGACCAAAGTGGCTGGGTCCCAGACAGCAAGCCATTCGCCGCCCGACTTCTTGAATTTGGCCGATGCAGCGTACTTCCATTCGGAGTCCCCGAACGTCCAGGTGTAGTTCAAGGGTGCGGAGGCATTATCGCCGTCGAGGGTCAGATCGCCAGGCTGCACTGCCGGCTTTTGGGGGTCCAGGGCAGCGAACACGTTCCGGAGCTGCTCATTTGCGCTGGCGGAATCCTTGCCCTCGAAGGCTACGGAGCCAACGTCCAGGGCCGAGACTGCGCTGGCCAGGTCCTTGACAGCTGATTCTGCTCCGCTCCGCCCATCGTCGCATCCAACGAGGGAGGTCCCCAGGACGAGCGAGGCCATGGCAAGTGACAGCTTTGTTTTTTTCCCCATTTCGCCATTATGCCCGTTTTTCCGATGCCATTATGCCCGAGGGGGACCGCTTAAGCCCGGCCGGCGCCGTCCCGTCCCAGGGCCGGGACGGGAAGCCCGAAGATGTCCCGGAGAGCATATGTTGCGGCGTGCAGGCCGGGCATGCCGGTGACCCCCGGACCCGGCGGTGTTGAGGAAGAGCATATGTACACCCCGCGCAGCGGTGTGCGCCACGGGACCCGGGAAACCACGGGGCGCTGGATCAGGCCGCGGAGGTCCATGGTGCCGGCGCTGAAGTCCCCGCCAACGTAGTTTCGGTTGTATTCCCCCAGCTGCGCCGCCGTGACGGCCTGCGACTGGACCACCAGGTCCCGGAAGCCGGGCGCAAAGCGCTCGAGCTGGCCGGTGATGGCAGCCGTCATATCGACGGTGGATCCGGCAGGGACGTGGCAGTACGTCCAGAGGGTGTGCCTGCCGGCGGGGGCCCGGCCGGCATCGAATGGCGAGGGCTGGGCCACCAGGACATAAGGCTTTTCGGGGTGGCGGCCGCTGGCCACTTGGTTTTCGGCGTGGGCCAGCTCCGCCCTGGTCCCGCCCACGTGTACGGTTCCGGCCGCTGCCAGGGACCGGGCCGCCCACGGCACGGGGCCGGACAGGATGTAGTCCACCTTGCAGGAACCGTTCCCGTAGCGAAAAGCCTCCAGTGACCTCCGGTAACCGGCCGGCAATGAACTTCCTGCCAGGTTTGCCAGTCCCTGCGGCGCGACGTCCAGGAGCGTGACGCGCGACGGCGGCAAGGCAGCCAGGCTGTCCACTGCGGAGCCGGTGTGGATGACGCCGCCGTGGGCGCTGAGGTCCCCGGCCAACGCCCCGGCGATGGACGCCGAACCGCCGACGGGGAATGGCCAGCCGTCCCGGTGACCCAATGCGGCCAGCAACAGCCCCGCCCCGGCCGCAGCCAGGGATGGAAGGTGGGAGACGGCGTGGGCGGCAACACCACTCAGCAACGATGGTGCAAGGTCTTCGCGGAACCTGGTATTCCAGAGCCGGGAACCCTGCTCCAGCGTGCGCAGACCGAAGAGGGCAGCGACGAAGGGATGCCGGGGAATGCGCAGCAGTTGGTTCTGGGTGAACTCAATGACCTCGTCACGGTGCTGGACCAACGGGCCCATCAGCTGACGGTAAGCCCGCCCGTCGCGTCCCAGTTCAGCAGCCGTCCGGTCCAGCGACCGGTACGCCAGCGCTGCCCGGCCACCGTCCAGGGGTGAGCCGAAGGATATGTCCGGTGTGGCAAAACGGATCCGCTCCGACAGTTCAAAGGCGCGGAAGAACGGCGACGCCAGTGCCATTGGATGCACGGCAGAGCATACGTCGTGGAAATGCCCTGGCTGCATCAGCTCGGCCGTACGTGTCCCGCCGCCAACGGCCTGGGCCGCTTCGAACACCTCGACTGACAGCCCCGCTCTGGCCATGATTACCGCCGCTGCGAGCCCATTGGGTCCCGCACCCACCACATTGACGTCAGCCATCGGATAAAGCCTTCCTGACGGGGGAGCCGGTGAGGGCTCCCGCGGCCGTCCGCAGCCGGTCAGGCGCCCCGTCGAAAGGTCCGCCGTGCGGATCGTCGGCGTGTTGGCGGCGGACCGGGTCCAGATTGGGGTCGTAGATGTCCCAGATGACCCGAATCATCAGATATGCCACAGCAAGCATATGAATGACGACGGCCAGGACGTAGTACGGCATGTCGAGGTTGTGCTGCGGGGGCCCACCGCTGGTGACCTGGCCAAGGTACAGCCAAATAGCGGCCCAATGCAGGCCTTCGATTCCCTGCCACACCAGGAAGTCGCGCCAGCGCGGACGTGCCAGCGCGAAGAGCGGGATCAGCCAAATGACGTACTGCGGCGAATACACCTTGTTGGTGAGGATAAAGGCGGCAACAATCAGGAACGCCAGCTGGGCCAGGCGCGGCCTGCGGGCCGAGCTGAGGGCCACCGCGGCGATGCCGGCGCAGGCCAGCAGAAAGAGTCCAATGGACAGCAGGTCCACGGCCGTGCCATCCAGCCCGGCCATTCCGATCCTTGCGGCCACAAGGTTGTAGATGAACCACGGCGAGCTGTAGCCCGCGTCGCGGTCCGCGCTGAACTGGAAAAAGTAAGCCCAGCCGGCGGGGTTGGCGGCCGCAAACGGCAGGTTGACTGCAGCCCACGAGGCCGCAGCCGCGGCAGCTGCTATCAGCATCGGCCTGAACCTGCCGGTCCGGACGGCCAGCAGGACAATCGCGCCGAGGATCAGCAGGGGGTACAGCTTCGTTGCCGCAGCCAGCCCGATCAGGATGCCGGCGGCCAGTGGCCTGTGCCGGGCGAAGAAGTACATGCCTGGGGCCAGCAGCGCGGCAGCCCAGAGGTCCCAGTTGATGGTCCCGGCCAACACGATCCCCGGGGCTACTGCGATCATCGCGGCATCCCAGGGGCGCCGGCCGGCCAAGCGCGCCGTAGCCAGGACGGTCACCAGCGCCGCAAATGCCAGCAGGGCCGCATTGATGTCGAAGTAGCTCAGGACGCGTGCGTCCGATACACCGGTTCCGGGCACCAGCCAGGCGGTGATTCCCGCGATGACACCGATCAGGACCGGATATTCGAACTGGCTTCCGCTGCCGGCGATGGGGAACAGTCCGTCCGCCAGGCCCCGGTTGCGGAAGAGTTCGGGGAAGTCCGAATAGCAGGTCGCATAGAACTGGGTGGGGGTCTCCCACCCGTTGACCCGGCAGTAGCCTTTCAGGACCACCCCGACCAGGGCGGCAGCGACCGTGAGGAGGATCAGGACCCGGTCAACCGTAAAGATCCCCGGTGTGATCACCCCCGGTTCCGACCTGGCACCCAGCGGCCCCCCGGCGATCTCCGTGAAGTTCCTGAGGGTCAGGTCGCTGCGGGTGGGAACCACCAGACGGGACCGGCCGCGGCGTTCCGGGGGCGTGGTCTCCTGCATGCACCGAGCTTACCGCCGGGTCTTCGGTTGGGCGCCGCCGATCCGCCGGCAGGTATGGTCATGGGGTGGAAACCCAGAACGCCGGAGCCAAAATTGCCGGGCGCCGCCGTGCCTTGACCACTGAACGGCCGTGGCTTGCACCCGTCGGCATCGGACTCCTCGCCTTCTGCGCGGCGTTTGTCGGCTCCTGGGTCCCGTCGTTCTGGGATGACGAAATTGCCACCATTTCGGCTGCTGGACGGTCGCCGGCAGAACTCCTGCTCCTGTTGCAGTCCGTGGACGCCGTCCACGGCATCTACTACTTCCTGATGCACCTGTGGACCGCTGTTTTCGGTTTCTCCGAGGTGGCGCTGCGGTTTCCTTCCGCCTTGGCCGTTGGTGCTGCGGCAGGCCTGACAGTGGTCCTGGGGCGCAGGCTGGGATCCGCACCCCTGGGGGTGGCGGCCGGGCTGGTGTTGGCGCTCCTGCCCCGCATGGTGTGGGCAGGCACGGAGTCACGCCAGTCTGCACTGACAACCGTGCTGGCCGTTCTCCTGACGCTGCTGCTGTTGCGGGCCTGGGAATCTAACCGGCCGCTGGACTGGGTGCTGTACAGCTTGTGCGCGGTGGTGGGAGTCGGCGTTTTTATGTTCTTTGCGCTGGCCATCGTGGCCCATGCGGTGGCCGCCGTTATCCTCCGGCGCAGGATCGTGGCCACGTTGGCGGCCAGTGCCGTTGCAGGCGTGGCCGCCCTGCCCTTCCTGGTGTTTGCCTTGGGACAAAAGGCACAGGTGGAGTGGATCCAGAACCGTTCGCTGACGGAGCATCTGGTGACGGCAGTGGTGAAGCAGTACTTCTACGGCGATGACAGGCCAACAGGGAACCTCCCGCCGCAGTGGGTGCTGGCGTTTATGGTGGTTCTGGGCCTGCTGCAAGGCGCACTGGTGGTCCGGGGCGTGTGGGCGGCCCGGCTGGACGCGCAGCTCCGCCAAGCAATGGTCCTGGGACTGGCCGGCGTGCTGGTCCCTGTGGGTGGGCTGCTCCTGGCCAGCCTGATCACCCAACCTGTTTATGTGGCGCGGTACCTGACGTTCACGGCGCCGGCGTTCGCCCTGCTGGTCGGTATGGGCCTGATCAGCCTGCCGCGGAGGCGCGTAGGGTTCCGATTCCTGGTGGCGGGGCTGGTCCTCTGCAGCCTCGTCCCGCAGCTCACGCTTAAGAGCCTGGTCAATGAGCCGCCGGACACCGAGCGGCGTATCGCTGCCCTGGTGGACCAGGAGCCCGAACGCCCGGCGGCAGTGGTGTTCGGAGCTCCGTACCTGCGGGACATGGTGCTGGCCTACCCGGACGATTTCGCCGGCATCGCCGACCTGTCCCTGGCCGCCAGTCCGGCCACTTCCGGCTCGCTGTGGGGTGTTGATGCCCCGGTTGCCCCGGACCAGTTGACCGGAAAGGGTGAGGTCCTGTTTGTCGGCACAGGCGGCGGCACTCCCGGCGATACGTCGGCATTTGGGGCCGCGGGTTGCCGGGAGACAGGGAACCAGCCCTTCCAGCGCCTGGTGCTGATCTCCTTCGACTGCCCCTGAACACTGTTCCTGAGCCGCAGCAAAAGCCCACCGGCACCCGGCGGCGCCGCCGGAACGGCAAAGAGCCCACGCACCAGTGCGTGGGCTCTTTGCCGTTCATGGGGCTGGACGGAAATCATCGGCCCTCCTTTCCTGGACGGTGTGGACCTCAGCGCAGGCCCGACATCTGCTGGTGCAGGACGGCGAACACTTCTTCTCGGCGTTGCTCCAACAGTGCACTGTTGAACGAACCACGGCCGCGTACTGGCCGGGAACGGGCGAGCAGCAAGCGTTTGAGTCTTTTCATCACGGAAATCACCTCCCGGGTTTTATCGTGAATTTGGGCATGACAATTAGAGTCCAATTTGCTGATGCAAAAGAGGACTAATTTGGGCATTACGGGGCCTTGCCGGAAATGCACCGAATTTCCCCACGGCAGGATATTGCCGGCGGTACAGCACCGTCCCAAGGGGAAGCTGGTTCCGATTCAGGGAGGGCGGATGGTACCGCCGCCACGCGCCAGAGTCAGCGGGACTGCGTCAGCAGAACCGGGTCTGCGATCTGGCGTGGGGAAAGTCAGGCGTCCGGGACGGCCTGCAACGGGTGCCGCGGCTTTCCAGCCAAGCGGCAGGGAACGGGCCTAGGCGCCGAAGTATCCCGCAAAAGCGCGCGCGTGGACAGCAGGGGCCGGGTCATTGGTGATGGTCATCTTCCATCCGCCAGTCAAAGTATTCATTTTCCCAACCTCCTTTTCAGCTATCCGTTGCACCATTACCGGGTGCTACGCGGGCGAACGTCCGGGCAGAACGCCCTGGGACTAGGAATAAAAATACACCACAATTTGCGCTGTGACTACCAATTGCCGGTACTTTCAGGAAATTGGTTGAAAAGAAAGTCCTCAGAGTCCCCAGCGGACAATTGCCGGTGTTCTTTTGTCCCAGCCGAGTGTGCAGACTTTCGCGGTTCCCAAAACAAAATGCCGGCCTTCCACGGCCGGCAATTCAAGCCACCGGGCCGTCAGGATCCGGGAAAAATGACCGTGGGCCACAATCAGGACGTTATCCATTCCGGATTCGAGTACGCGGGCGATGATCTTGTCGGCCCGGGCCGCCACCTCATCCAGCGCTTCGCCGTTGGGGACGCCGTCCGTCCAGATCAGGTAGTCCGGATTGTCCTTGCGGATGAGGTCCGAACTGATGCCCTCGTAGTCGCCGTAATTCCACTCCACGGCCAGGGGCTCGTGCTGCGCGTCCGGGTAACCCGCCAATTCGGCGGTCCGCCGCGCACGCCGGAGCGGCGAGGTCAGCACCAGGTCGAAGTCAACGCCGTCGAGGACCTTGCGGGCCTCCACCGCCTGTTGTTCGCCTTCGACGGTCAGGGGGAGGTCTGTGAGGCCTGTGTACTGGCCGCTCTTGGACCATTCCGTTTCGCCGTGGCGCAGGATCCAGAGCTGGGGGCGGGGGGCAAACGCGGGAACTGTCACTGGGACTCCTCTGAGGGGGAAAGGTCGACGCCGGCGGAAGGGTTTCCTTCCGCCGGTTCGGCAGGTGCTGATTCGGGCTGCCCCGCCCACCATTGGAGCAGCCGCGCCTCCGCGACGTCCGCAGGAAGGGGGCCGTGGTCCATCCGCTCATTCAGCAGGAACTTATAGGCCCGGCCCACGACTGGGCCCGGCCTGATCCCAAGCAGTGCCATGATCCGGGCGCCGTCCAGGTCCGGCCGGACGGCGTCGAGCGATTCCTGCTCCCTCAGCGCCGCGATGCGGTCCTCAAGGTCGTCGTAGGCAAACGCCAGGCGTTCGGCCTTGCGCTGGTTGCGGGTGGTGACATCGGAGCGGGTCAGCCGGTGCAGGCGATCCAGCAGGGGACCGGCATCGGTGACGTACCGCCGGACTGCGGAATCGCTCCAGCCCGCATCACCGTACCCGTAGAACCGCATGTGGAGTTCCACCAGGCGGGCGACGGCCTTAATGGTGTCGTTGTCGAAACGCAATGCCTTCATGCGCTTCGTGGTGAGTTTGGCACCCACCATGTCGTGATGGCGGAAACTCACCGCACCGCCCGGTTCGAAGCGGCGCGTAGCCGGCTTCCCGGCGTCGTGCATCAGCGCGGCGAACCGAAGGACAAAGTCCGGGCCGGGAACGGCTCCGTCCGCAGCCGTTTCCAGGGCCGCCGCCTGCTCCAGCACCTGCAGGGAATGCTGGTAGACGTCCTTGTGCCGGTGGTGTTCATCCGATTCCAGCCGCAACGCGGAGACTTCGGGCAGGACGTGGTCGGCCAGCCCGGTGTCCACCAGGAGGTCCACGCCCACCCGTGGACTGTCCCCGCAGATGAGCTTCACCAGCTCGTCCCGTACGCGCTCCGCCGAGATGATGGCGATCCTGTCAGCCATGTCCGTCATGGCCCGGCGGACGTCGCGGTGGACCGACACCCCCAGTTGGGCAGCGAACCTGGCAGCCCGCATCATCCGCAGCGGGTCATCCGAAAAGGACGACTCGGGGGACCCCGGCGTGGCAAGGACGGACGCGTGCAGGTCCCGGACGCCGCCGAACGGGTCCACCAGCTCCAGGGAGGGCAGCCTGAGGGCCATTGCATTGATGGTGAAGTCACGGCGCTGCAGGTCATCCGTCAACGACGTACCGAACGCCACCACTGGTTTGCGCGAGTCGGGATCGTAGGCCTCGGCCCGGTACGTGGTGACCTCGATCTGGAACCCGTCCTTGCGCATCCCGATGGTGCCGAACGCGCGCCCGATCTCCCAGTAGTTGTCCGCCCATTTTTTAATCAGGGCCAAGGTCTGGTCAGGGGTGGCGTCGGTGGTGAAGTCCAGGTCCGGCGACGTCCGGCCCAGGAAGAGGTCACGCACCGGACCGCCCACCAGCGACAATTCGTGTCCGGCGGCCACGAAGCGACGGCCGAGCTCCAGAACCACCGGGTCCACCCGGAAATCGACGGTGTGGGAATCAATCTTGTGATGTGCGTGCGCCATAGTTACTTAAGCTTGTCAGAAACCAGCGCCGCGGCAGGCCAATATTCCGTCAAGATCACGGATGATTCCGTGTATCGCCACCAAACGGCGTCATATCCCGTCCATATAGGTGTCATGTTCCGGTCATCACGATCGGGCAACTGTCGTTAGAGTGGACTCCATGGCCCATCCAGTACCGAGCGCTCCCGGCAGGAGGACAAACGCACCATTGCCGTCGGCAATCGGTGCGCACGTTGCCCCTGCCCAGCATTCGGCGCCGGCTTCGCTTCCCACGGTGGAGGAAGTTTCCGCCGGGGGCGTTGTGGTGGACACGTCCGACGCCGAACTTCGGGTGGCGATCATCGCCCGCCTTAACCGCGGCGGACGGCTGGAGTGGTGCCTTCCCAAGGGCCACCCGGAGGGCAAGGAAAACAACGAAGAAGCCGCGGTCCGCGAGATTGCCGAGGAAACCGGCATCGAAGGCATCATCCTGGCGCCGCTGGGCAGCATCGACTACTGGTTCACCGTCAGCGGGCACCGGGTTCACAAAACGGTGCACCATTACCTCCTGCGCGCCACCGGCGGTGAACTCACCATCGAAAATGATCCGGACCAGGAAGCCGTGGACGTGGCATGGGTCCCCATCGCCGAACTCGCCCGGAAACTGTCGTTCCCCAACGAGCGGCGCATTGCCGATCTGGCCCGCGAAGTCCTGCCCACCCACCTCTGAGGTTCGCGGCACCGGCCGCTGTTGTAGTGCGGCGTTATGGGGCCCCGGGTGAGACGATGAAGGCGATGTCAGCTACCAATTTTCCTTCTGAGAAGCCCACCCGGCCACCTGCAACCACCTTGGCCGGCCCCGCGGACAGCTCCGGCAACAGCGTTCCAGCGGAGCCCCGGGGCACCGGTGGGGAGCCTTCCGGGGCACCTTCGGGGGCCAGCGAAACGCGGTCCAGCGCCATCATGGCCGCCGGAACGCTCGTCTCCCGGTTCCTGGGCTTCGGCAAGACCTGGATGCTGGGCACCGCCCTGGGGCTTGGCTCCACCGTCAATGACACGTTCATCAACGCCAACAACCTGCCCAACCTGATTTTCCTGCTGGTGGCCGGTGGCGTCTTCAACGCCGTACTGGTGCCCCAGATCATCAAGGCGAGCAAGGCCCCGGACAGGGGAGCGGACTACATCAGCAGGCTGCTGACCCTGGCGGTCCTGCTGCTGCTCGGGCTGACCGCTTTGGTGACCCTTGCCGCGCCGTGGGTCATCGACCTGACGACGCAGGGGTACAACGAGCAGCAGAAGGCGCTGGCTGTCACTTTTGCGTTCTGGTGCCTGCCGCAGATCTTCTTTTACGGGCTTTACGCCCTGCTCACCCAGATCCTGAATGCCAACGGCGCCTTTGGCCCGGCCATGTGGGCCCCCATCCTGAACAACCTGGTGGCCATCGGCGGGCTGGGGATGTTCATTTGGCTCTTCGGCACCAACGAATTCAGCCCGCATACGCTCGCCAACTGGGGTCCCCAGCAGACGCTGCTTGTGGCCGGTTTCTCCACCATCGGGGTGGTGGCCCAAACGGCCATCCTCCTGATCCCCGTGATCCGGCTGAAGCTCGGGCTGCGGCCGCGCTTCGGCTGGCGCGGTGTGGGCCTGGGGCAGGCCGCGAAGCTGAGCGTGTGGACGCTGCTGACGGCCGCCGTCGGGCAGCTTGCCTTCCTGTACGTCATGCGGATCGCCACCATCCCCGGCGCCGAGCGCATCCGCCTCACGGAGGCGGGAGACCCAGCCGCTGCGGCGCTGCCGGGCAACGCCGTCCTGGAAGTAGCCAGCCAGCTGTACCTCCTGCCGCACTCGATCATCGCCCTCTCGCTGGCCACGGTGCTCTTCAACCGGATGACGCGGGCCTCCCAGGCGGGGAACCGCACGGAGTTGCGGGACGCACTCTCGCACGGCTTGCGGACCATGGCCGTGGCCACCGTTTTCGGAGCCCTGGCGCTCTTTGCGCTGGCTGGTCCGCTGGGGATGTTCTTCTCCGGCGGTTCCCGGCAGGACGGCGTGATGCTGGCCCAGACGCTGACCATACTGGCGCTGAGCACCCCCTTCCTGAGCGCAAATTTCATGATGTCGCGGGTCTTTTACGCGAACGAGGATGCCCGGACGCCGTTTTACGTCCAGCTGCTGCTGGCGGTGGTCTACGTGGCAGGGGCCTTCGCCATCCAGTTCCTGCCGGTGGGCCAGATCATTTACGCGATCGCCATCCTCTATATGGTGGGCAACATCCTGTCCGTGGTGATCAGCGCCGTCTTCCTCCGCCGGCTCCTGGGCCACCTGGACGGGCCCCGGATCGCTAATTCGTACATCCGGATGGGCTACGCGGCGCTCGGTTCAGCCCTTGCCGGTGCCGGTGCGCTGTGGCTGATGGGCAGCTACAACGTTGATGGCTTCGCCTGGGCCGACCGTTTGACGGCGCTCATCACCGTTGCCGTGGTGGGTCCGGTCATGCTTGCGGTGTACCTGGTGTTGTTGAAGCTCTTCCGCGTGAGCGAATTGACTGACCTGCTCCGTCCGTTGCTGGGCCGGTTGGGCCGCGGCGGGCGGAACGACCCCCCTGCCGGGGACCCGCCGTCGGACGCTTCCAAGGTGCCGCCCACAACAGGCGGGCCTGCCGCAGATTCCCCCCAACGGGCCACGACGTCCGTGGATACCGGACTGATTCCGCGCATCTCCGGCGAGTTCGACGCCGTGTCCTTCCGGGCCGGCCCGGTGCCGGAGCAGCTGCCCGAGGCGTACGACGGCGGCACCCGGGAAACACCGCACGGCGGCTACCTCCCTGGCGAGGATCAGCCCGGCACGGCCAGGGCAGGCTTCCTGCGGGAGAGCATCCCCCTGCCGGGCAGGCGGACCTTCCAGGGTAAAGCCGGGGAGAACCCGTATTTCAAGCCGCGGACCACCCGGAAAAAGTAGGACGCCGGGTATTTCCGGCATCTTTTCTCCACGGCCCAACCGATGCCATCCGCTAGGATCGGAAGGGTATGGGGACCGAAATTCCGGGGGAGAGCCGCCAGGCTTCCGCCGCGAGCAGCGGTTGCATCGCTTGAGCCGGCACCGCCGGACAATCTAGGAGGAACACGTGTCCAACCCGATCGATGTCGGATCAGTACTGGGCGGCCGTTACAAGGTCACAGCCACAGTCCTGACCTCGCACGACCACGATCTGGTGCTGGACGGTGTGGATCAGGTCCTGAACCGGCCGGTCAGCATCCTGGTTGCCGGCCCCGAAAACACGGAACAGGTTGCCCAAAGCGCCCGCGAAGTGGCTACGGGAGAACGCCCGGGGACTGTCCAGGTCCTTGATTTGGGCGTGACGGAAGCGGCCACGTACCTGATTACCAACCACGCGTCCGCGGCGGACCTGCTGGACCTGGTGGTGGCCTCCAACCCTCCCTACGTTGAGCCGTTCTTCACGGACACCCTGGGCAGTGAAATTTTTGGCCAGGCACGGTCCAATGAGCCCGAACCCTATGACGACGACGAGGACGACGTCGACGCCGGGTACATCAACTATGCCGAAACGCACCCAAGCCAGGTGGATCCTTACCCCACCGCGCCTGTGATGCCGGCCAAGCCGCCGGCCCGCCCCGCAGCCGCCGCGGCCACTGCCGCCGCCGCACCCTCCTCTACTGGTGATGCTGACGCCACAGCGGCCCACCCCGTCCAGCCTCCGCAGGACGCGGATGCCGGCAGCAGCCAGGCGACCGACAACGCGCAGGGCACCGGAAAGCCCAAGGTTTCGTTGTGGTCCGAGGACGACTACGCCCAGGCCGACACGGAATCTTATGCAGAGACGCCGGAAGAGAACGCCGGCCCGGCTGTCCGGAAGCCCTCCCGCTTTGCCCATGCTGCTGCCCCGGCAGCCGCCGGGGGAGGCATTGCGGCAACAGCCGGCAGCACGGATACCGAGGTCGACGAGGAACGGGACGAAACCGAGCGCGAACCCCGGTCCATGCGTTGGCTGGTGGGTGGCCTGCTGGCGGTTGTCCTCATTGGCGGGTTGATCTTTGCTGTCTCGAATCTGGGCAACCTCATCCCCTCCGGCCCGCAGGCCAACACCACGGCGCCCCAGGCCACGGGTGGTTCCACGGTGGAGCCCACTCCCTCAGCAGCCCCCAGCTCTGCGGCGCCGGCGGCGCCTCCGGTGATCGCCAATGTCAGCCGGCTGGGTTCCTTCGATTTCGCCGCCACTTTCGACGGTGACCTGGTCAAGGCCTTTGATGGCAACGCTGCCAGCTACTGGTCCGATATGGAGTTCGCAACGGAAAACTGGGGCGGACTGGCTCCGGAAGGCGTGCCGCTGGCAATCGAGCTCAAGGAACCGGCAAAAGTATCCTCCATCACCCTGCAGCAGCTGGGCGGTTCCGGCGGCAACATCACGGTGTACACCAACGACAAGCCGTCCCTGGACGGTGCCAAGTCCGTGGGTACCAACAGCTTCACCTCCGGAGACCTTAACATTCCGTTGGCTGAACCGGCTGAGTCGAAGTACGTGATTGTGGCCATCAACTCCCTGCCCAAGCTGGCAGCCCCGAAAACGCGCTACGGTTTCGGGCTTCGACTGGCTGAAATCAAGGTCCAGTAGCCTACCGACCGGGCCGGCAGCATTGTGACTGCGTTTGCTTCCCAGCCGCTGGCCCGGTGGCTGATGCCGGATAGGGGACGGTAATCTTGTGGGTGCCGGTCTGTGTGCCCGGCTCCGGGCGGGACCGCCCTCGCAGCGCAGGCAGCGGAATATTCAGCACCAAGTATCAGTTGTGCCATGTGGCCGGCCTCCGCAGGGGGCGCGTCAATCAAGGAAGAGGTTCACAGTTCAGTGACCATCGCAGAAAACACGGCGTCAGACGTCCGTGACGTCATCATTGTCGGCTCGGGCCCCGCTGGATACACCGCAGCGGTCTACACCGCGCGCGCAAACCTGAAGCCGCTGCTGATCGCAGGATCGGTGACTGCAGGTGGTGAACTGATGAACACCACTGATGTGGAGAACTACCCGGGTTTCCCGGACGGCATCATGGGACCGGACCTGATGGAGAACTTCGAGAAGCAGGCTGCCCGGTTCGGCACCGAAATCCAGTTCGAGGACGTCACCGCGTTGGACCTCACCGGTCCGATCAAAACGGTCACCATTGCCACGGGTGATAGCTTCCAGGCACGCGCTGTCATCCTGTCGACAGGATCCGCATACCGCGAGCTTGGTCTCCCGAATGAAAAGCGGCTCTCCGGGCACGGTGTCAGCTGGTGTGCAACCTGCGATGGTTTCTTTTTCAAGGACCAGGACATTGCAGTGATCGGCGGGGGAGACTCCGCCATGGAGGAAGCCCTGTTCCTCACCAAGTTCGCCAAGTCCGTCACTGTAATCCACCGCAGGGACACATTGAAGGCCTCCAAGATCATGGCCGACCGCGCCCTGGCCCACGAGAAGATTAATTTCATCTGGAACACCGCCGTTGAAGATGTCGTGGGAGACGCCAAGGTGGCGGGCTTGAAGCTGAAGAACCTGATCGACGGTACGGTGTCCGACCTGGCCGTGACGGGTGTCTTCGTGGCGATCGGCAACGATCCGCGGACCGACTTGGTGAAGGACGTCCTCGCCTTGGCACCGGAGGGCACCATCGCGGTGGAGGGCCGCAGTTCCAGGACCAGCATTGCCGGCGTCTTCGCTGCCGGCGACGTCGTTGATCCCACCTACCGCCAGGCCATCACTGCATCCGGATCCGGTTGCGTTGCGGCCCTTGATGTTGAACACTACCTGGCCGACCTGTCTGCCTAATAAACGTACCGATATTTCACGAAAGAAGGACTAGTTATGAGCAACGCCAAAGATGTAACTGATGCAAGCTTCGGTGCGGATGTACTGTCTTCCGAGAAGCCGGTAATTGTTGATTTCTGGGCAGAGTGGTGCGGTCCCTGCCGCAAACTGGGCCCTATCCTCGATGAGATCTCCGTCGAGTACAGCGAGAAGGTTGACGTTGTAAAGGTGAACGTCGATGACAACCCGGCCATTGCAGCCGAGTACGGCATCACGTCGATCCCCGCTGTTTACCTCTTCCAAGGCGGCGAAGTGAAGAGCACTGTGATCGGCGCGAAGCCGAAGCAGTTCTTTGAGAAGGAATTTGCGGACGTCCTGTCCTAAGGACTCCACATAGGTACGGTCACCGCCGTCCGAAAGGAGTGGCTCCGGCTTTCAGCCGGGGCCACTCCTTTTAGTGCGTGTTTCACGTGAAACATTTACGTCGGGCACATGCGATGGGAGGCGATGTGGTCTACTCCACGCTCAGGAAGCTCGGCGTAGCCATGAATGACCCGACTAATCAGCAAGCTCCAGCCCAGCGGGCATGTTTCACGTGAAACACAGAGATGTAGCAAATCTTCGAAGTAGACAGCTTGTTCCAACAAGCGAGTACGTCACCGAAGCGAACAATGGTGCGCTTAGATCAGTTCCTAGAAAAAACCGCCGGATCCCATTCCATCGACTGCATCCGTGTTTCACGTGAAACATATGTGCGGTGTTCTTTAGGCATTGACTCTGAGTGTCTGCGATGATTCGTCCATCAAGTTGTCTGGGACGTTCCTGGAACAACAAGGCCGGGCCGGCTGAGGTCGGTTCTTCGGTCTGCCACGACGGAGCAAACACACAGCATCCAGCAGGGCTGCCGAACATGAACTCGTCATCGGCTGGCTAGGCTGGGAGGTGTTCCGATAACGATAGGGCCTGTTGCAGGTATCCTCAGCACACGGTCCCCATCCTGGCGATGACGGATCGGATGTTTCACGTGAAACATCCGCCAATAGTCGGTGCTTGGCCATCCGGCTAAATTGCAGGCGGTTCCAATCGATTGATAGGAAACGTGGGCAGTCAGCCCATTTCAGTTTCCATCATTTAGCAGCACAGCGATCCTAGGTCTTAGAAGGAACCCAGAGGCGTCGATAATCGCTCGCTCACCCGGAAGAGGGTCCACCGCCCAGCGTACGGATCAAACCGCAGTGTAGCTCCTGAAATGGGGCGAAAAGGGAGATGAAGACTCTCATCGCAGATACGGCCACACTTTCCGCTACGGAAACACGCAATTCAGCGTAATGGTGCAAATGGATCCACCCGAGGCAGTCCCAAACGTTGCGCAATCATTTAGCAGGGAAACCGCCAAGGCACTCCTCAGGGATTGCGACTATCAGGGCTACGGCCTCCGTCCCGCTGGTTTCCGCTGCGAGCACCGAAGTGCCGGGTGAAGCGGTCACCAGGTACCATGTGGCCGAAGGAATTCCGAGGGCCTGAGGGTCTGAGGGCCTGCAGCGGTAGCACCATCCCCATGCCTCTAGTGACCTCGCAGGGGCTTCCCTGCCCCTCGCCATCCTGTCCCCGCAGAGACTCATCGCCGCGGCGGCTAAAACTCGTCTAGATACGTCATCCAGGGTTGAGCACGCCCTGCGTGACAACGATTGGTGTGCTGACATCGGAAGCCAAGACCTGGATCACGGGAAATAGGAGCCAGGAAAGAACCGCAACGGCCCAGATGCTCCGGAGCAAGCCTCTCCCAAGCCGGAATTCTTGGCTGTAGCGTGGCCTACCTGCTCTGAGTCGGTCGATCCTATTCATCTCTACCAAAACTGACTATCCGAAATGATGACTCATGGTAGCCAGCTACTCGGTAACGTATGGCCCTGGAGCCATTCTGCTCGTGAGTATGTTTCACGTGAAACACCACCTGAAGACGACATTCCGTGAATGCACGCAGCGGGCGGTCGGGTAGGCACAAGGCGTTCTTCACGGCGCCACCGCTCCCACCATGCCTGGCTGTTGGGCTGGCTGTCCGGTTATCGCCCCGTACGGCTCACCGCGGCCCGGGGGAGCCGTACGGCGCCAGTGCCAGTTGGTTCGGTTCTGTGGGGCGCAAGTTGACTGGCAAGAACCAATAGGAGACTCGTGGCCCGGGTGTATGCCGTTGGTTCCGGAGTTATGGCAACTGCAAATCGTCTTGGACAACTTCGCAGACTTGGGGCAATTCCGCAACCTGGGCAGCTGCATATCCGTGAGCGAATACACACGTTGTCCACACTAGCGCGGCCAGCTTATCCACACCTTTATTCACAGCCATCGTCTCAGTGAGGATGCTGCCCCATGGAGCGTACGGTTTCGTCGTCTCCCACCCGGGTAAGTCCCGCTGCGCAGTTTCACCCACTTATCGGCGCAACAAATAGGCAGAGGAGCCCAAAATAGCGGAATAATCAGCCTTTTGTGGCTTAGACTGGTCGTTCTGCGCCTGAGTCTTGGATTGCCTATAAAGGAAGGCGCATGTTTCACGTGAAACATGACATGTCTTGGAGCCCAACCAAGATAACCTTGCGCGCCTTTTGCTCCGCCGCCTGCTGCCAGCTGGCTAAAGTTAGCCACAACCAGCAACTAGATATCCACACCGTTATCCACAGCCTGATCAACGAGTGATATCCGCCAGTGAAATCCATGGAGCCGGTTGATGACAAACACTGGAGATGGTGACTGCAGTTCAATGTGGGGTGGGCCGGGACCAGCATCAATCGCTCAGCCCACCAACCGGAAACCCTCGTGGTCACCCACGGTGCCAGCTGGTCACGAACTGCGCAGCGGGCTCTTTCTAGAGCACATCGGTGGGATTCCTAACGGCGAGGTCTGGTCGACTGACCCGTCGATGGATGCCACCGCCAGTCCTGGCAAAGAAGTCCGCAGAACTCCATGTGCAGAAGTGAATATTCAGCGAAGCGGGCGCCGCGGCCCGAGTGGCTCGCCTCGGTCCGGCGAATGAACTATGTCTCGACCGAAGTTGATACTGGCGCGGGATCGGTGCCTTGTCCTCCGGGCGCCAAAGGTCGAAGCGACGACACAACCGGGATGGCCGACGCCAAACTGAAGGGTTAAAGAACGTAGCGTCGTCGCCATCCCTGGGGGAGTGCAACGGTGTCGGCGCGCATCGGCGTCTGCACTCAATCAAGATTGTCCGCCGAGGAATGGGAAGGACAACAAACGTTGCTACAGGGACCACACCCAGGCATGTGTTGGCGGTCTACTCATCAAGCCCAATGCTGTCAGGTGCTCCGTCTCCGCACACCTCACGATGGGAGGGCGGCCGATAATCCCGCTGAAGACTGTGCTTGCGTACTTTGGTCTTGTGGCGGCGACGGTGACGAAGCAGTTGACGGGAACAAGAACCAGTAGATCACGGCATTGGTTAGGCAATGAGCGTCGCGTTCCGTAGTTGCACCGGGCCGGAGACGACGGCAACGTAAGTGGGTGTGGACCCATATGGATGCCACGTCCACATCTGCGCCTACATCATCTTCGTTACAGCGGCGACCTACTGAGATAGAAGTGCCGTGGACTCGGGAGTTCGCCGTGGCGGTCGGGGCCGGCTCGTCACGGATGTAGGCCCCCTCGCCGGTCTTGCTGCCTGGCGCTGAGCCGACGGGGTCCACCAACCCGTCGAAATCATGGTCCCTTTCCGTGTTCGGACCCGGGTTCGAGTCGATGTCCCCGTCCTTACCAATGTCCAGGTTCGCTTTTGCGGCCGGCAAGGGACTCAATCTGCTGACCCTTACTGGAGGTTTCACGTGAAACACAAAACCAGACACCTGCGGCAGACAGCTTCCAGGTAGTCCATTCGGCGAACCGAAGTTCTCCTGGCAGGCAAGCCAAACGAGGTAGCGTCTTTCGCATCAGTATTGCCCGATCGCCTGATAGCGATATTTCCGAGTGGCCGATGCCTAGACTGCGGAAGTATGTAGTGCGGTTGGATTTGCAGCTTCGCTAACGGCCGCCTGGATACAGCACATGCAAGGAATAGTCCGATGTTCCATCCAAACAGCCATTCCTTTAGCGTTTCACGTGAAACATCAGTCTGACTGAGAATGATCGGGGGTGCTTGGGTTGATGCCTCGGTCTTGATCTGTCGCACACGAAGCGCGCCTGTAGCGGGCGATTTCGTACCCTGGTCCCATCCTTCTCAGAAGCTGAGTCACCTACTGACACGCTAAGACGGCATAGGAAGATTTCATCAGTCTTGCAGAGCCGCCAGTGCCGACCAGTCAAGACACATCCGGGCGCTCCATCAAAAGGAGGAGAGGGGGACAATCCTCGTACCCCGTCCAAGTCAACTGTTCGGTCTCTCATCCTGAAGTGCCCGCCAAGCGGAGTGAGCGCTCTGAGGTCCCATGTCCCTCACGTTTCACGTGAAACATTTTGTGAATCATTAGTACGAGCACCACCGTTCTCATCCCGATGGAGCTTCTCTCACTCGGTCGCCACGACGGACATTCGCTTTTTGAGTACTATCAAACTTGCCTTTATGACCATGCCAGAGGGGTTGCCGATGACAGCAGAGTGAATCAGCTAATCGTGGCACGCAACACTCGCGTCCTGCAGCGAATCAGGGCGACTGAAGGACAACCGGTGGCTGGCCTCCCTGGTCGAAAATGGAACCTGCCAACTCGAAAGACGACCAGCCTACCGGCCATTTCCTCCGGCACCCTGGCGGTGGGGCCCGCCTGGTAGTCCCGCATTCATAAGCCGCCAACGCCCCATCAGGGGAGTGGGATGCAGCGCGCACCCATCAGTAGCCGCTGAAGGCATTCAAGGCGCTCAAACAGCCACCAAGCAGCCCAGCGCCAGTCAATTTGATGCTCTGCCCATCCAGGACATCAAGGGATAGGCCTTCCGTGGGGAGCCATCGCATACCACGCTTCCCGGAAACAGGAAAAGGCCCCGTCCACAGACGGGGCCTTGCCAAAGAGAGTGGCTTCAAACTGTCAGTTCGCAGAACCCGGACTCAGGACATCCATGATGCGATTCAGATCCTCAACGCTGGCAAACTCAATGCTTACCTTGCCCTTACGGACACCAAGCGAAATCTTGACATTTGTGTCCAGCCGGTCCGAAAGGGATGACGCGAGATAATCCAAACGCTCATGCCTGGCACCGGGGCGGGGAATGTTGTTTTTTGCGGGCTTTGCGGGATCCTGGTGCAGGGTTACCGCCTCTTCGGTTGCCCGGACAGACATTCCCTCGGCCACAATCTTCTGCGCCAGCCGCTCCATTGCTGCCGCATCGGGAAGGGAAAGGAGGGCCCGTGCATGGCCGGCCGAAAGAACTCCAGCGGCAACCCGACGCTGTACCAGGGCCGGAAGCTTCAGCAGGCGAAGCGTATTGGACACCTGTGGCCTGGACCGGCCGATCCGGTCAGCCAACTGTTCGTGGGTAGTGCCAAAGTCCTCAAGGAGCTGCTGGTACGCTGCTGCTTCTTCCAGCGGGTTCAGCTGGCTGCGGTGCAGGTTTTCCAGCAGGGCATCCCGCAGAAGGTCATCATCGGTGGTGTCACGGATGATCGCGGGTACCGTTTCGAGGCCTGCGGCCTGTACTGCCCTCCACCGGCGCTCACCCATAACGAGCTCATAAGGCTCGCCATCGGTTTCGGTTGATTTACGCACCACAATTGGCTGGAGAACGCCGATTTCGCGGACCGAGTGGACAAGCTCTGCCATGTCGTCTTCATCGAAGACGCTGCGGGGTTGTTTGCGGTTGGGATGAATGTCCAGCACCGGGATTTCAGCGAACCGGGCACCGGGCACTTCAACAAGTTCTACCGCCGGCGCCGGACGTCCCGTCCTGGTGCCGGCAGGAACTTTGGCCGTCGTCGGAGCATCGGATGTCTTCGCAGCCGTCGCCTCCGCGTCGGAAGCGGAGACCGGAGACTTCCGCGAGCTGGAACCGGCAGCAGCCGCAGGCGCCGGCTTTTCGGGAACGGAGCCCGAAGCATCAGCTGCTTTGCCGGAAGCTGGTTTCCGGCCGGGCTTGACTGTCTCATCGCCGGTGCCGGCCGCGGCAACGGTTTCCTCGACAGGCTCAGTCTTCCGCCGCCCTTCAGGGAAAAAGAGATCCACCGGACGCGAAACGGAAGTGCTGTTGCCTGATTCGCCGGCGCCAGCCGAGCTGGGAATCAGCGCGCCAAGTCCGCGGCCTAAGCCCCGTCGCTTCTCGCTCATGGGTATGTCCCTCCAGTGGTCCGGGTTGCAGCCCGGGTCCAGTCGTTGCAGTTTCGAAAGATTCTAGCGTTCCGCGATTTCAGCAGCGGCTTCCAGGTAGGACAGTGCTCCTGTGGAGGAGGGGTCGTAAGTCATGACCGTCTGCTGGTAGCTGGGCGCTTCAGAAATCCGCACCGAGCGGGGAACAACCGCAGAGAGTACCTTCTCAGGGAAATGCTGGCGCACCTCCGCTGCCACCTGGGCGGCCAGGTTGGTGCGGCCGTCGTACATGGTCAACAGGATGGTGGATACTTCCAGATCAGCATTCAGGTGCTTCTGGATCATTTCGATGTTCTTCAGCAACTGACTCAGTCCCTCGAGGGCGTAGTACTCGCACTGGATGGGGATCAGTACCTCGCCGGCTGCACAGAAAGCGTTGACCGTCAGCAAACCCAGGCTGGGCGGGCAGTCAATAAAAATGTAGTCGAGGCGCTCTTCGCCGTTCTTCTCACGGGTCTTCGCATAAAGGTCGATGGCCCTGCGCAGCCGCTGCTCGCGGGCCACGAGTGAAACGAGTTCAATCTCTGCGCCGGCCAGGTGGATGGTGGCGGGTGCACAGATGAGGTTCTTGATGTCCGGGCACTGGGCCACAACATCCGCCAGGGCCACATCGTTGATCAGCACATCGTAGATGCTGTCGACGTCGGCGTGGTGTTCAATGCCGAGGGCTGTGGACGCATTTCCCTGCGGGTCAATGTCGATGACCAGGACATTAAGTCCGGCAGCTGCAAGGGCCGCGGCGATGTTCACGGTGGTGGTGGTTTTACCCACACCACCCTTCTGGTTGGAGACGGTGAAGATTCGTGTCTTTTCGGGGCGGGGCAAGGGACGCCCCAGAAGCTTCTCCCGGCGCTTGGTTTCATGCGCCAGTTCCTTCGCGATGGGACTTGAGTCATCCATCGCATCCATAACGTTGCTTTTACCGCCGGCGGTTGTTTCACGTGAAACGGCCGCAGTTGAAGCTGCTGCTACTACCTGTTTCGGGTGATTACCACCGCGGTCAGGGGCAGAGACTGGGCCCGCGACAGACCGCGCCGACCCCAAAGACACAAACGGGGGGATCCGTTGCGTGGAGGCTTCGCTACTGCTCAATGGGCACACTCACTCTCGTTCAGCCAATACTGCTGCCGTGGACTAGCCTATCCGCTCAACCCGGCGAACCTGGGCCGCCGGGCTCGCCTAGGCCTTCTTTTGGGACTTGTTTACAACAATGCGGACCACGGTGGTGGGTTCCGCCAGGAGGGTCTCGCCAACGGTGACCACGGAGGTGGAAACGCCGCCCAGCCTGCGGATGGTTTTCGCGGCTTTCTCGATTTCCTCACCGGCGCTGCGGCCCTTGATGGCCACTACTTCCCCTTTGCCCGCCAGCAGGGGAATGGTGAGTCCCGCCAGGTTTGTCAGCGCCGAGACAGCGCGGGCCGTCACCACGTCCGCTTCGACGTGGCCCACCGCGAGTTCGGCGCGGGTCCGCATCACCGTGACGTTGTCCAGCCCCAGGTCATCAACTACTTCCTGCAGCCAGATCACCCGGCGCTCCAAGGGTTCGATCAGCGTCAATTCGAGGTCGGGACGGGCAATCGCCAGGCAGAGTCCCGGCAGCCCGGCCCCGCTGCCGACGTCGGCCACCTGGCTTCCCTGCGCAATCTCACTTTCGATGACGGCGCAATTGAGCACATGCCGGCTCCAGAGGCGGGGTACTTCCCTCGGCCCGATAAGGCCACGTTCGGTACCCGAGGTGGCGAGGTGCTCGACATAGCGCTTCGCAAGCTCCAGCCTGTCGCCGAAGATCTTTTCAGCGGCCACGAGCTCAGCTGCCGTGATTTCAACCATGGTTAGCGGGTCAGCAATTCTCTAGTCTGCGGATACAACAATGTGGCGGCCGGCGCCTTCGCCCTCGGACTCGCTGACAAGTCCCAGATCGGCTACGGCGTCATGGACGATCTTCCGCTCGTAGGCGCTCATGGGCTCCAGGGCCACGGGCTGGCCGGTCTCCTTGACTGCTGCTGCGGCATCCTCAGCCACCTTCTGCAGGTGACCGGTCCGCTCCTGGCGGTAGCCGTTGATGTCCAGGACAAGGCGCGAGCGGCTGTCCGTCGCGGACAGCACGGCAAGCCGCGTCAGTTCCTGGAGGGCTTCCAGGACTTCGCCGTCCTCACCCACCAGGTGGTCCAGGTTATCCGTCTCTTCTTCGGCCACGATCGAGATGTACGTGCGGCCGTTCCGGACCTCAATGTCGATGTCGCCGTCAATGTCCGCAATGTCCAGCAGCTCTTCGAGGTAGTCCGCCGCGATGTCGCCTTCTTCTTCGAGGCGGCTGACGGAGGAGACCTTTGCCGGGGAGTCATCGCCGGCAACGACGTCGTCCCGGCCGTTGATGCCGTCTTCCGTAAGGGCGTGTTCGGTGCTCTCGGCTGACATTACTTCTTCTTCCTGTTCTTGCGCTGGGGCTGGACACGCTGGATCTTGGGCTCAAGGGCGGCGGCAGCAGCGGCGTCGGCCTCTTCGTCCTTTTTGCCCGTAAGGATGGACAGGGCCGGCAGGCCCTTGGCGGCGCGGCGCTCCGCCAGGGCCTTCGCTGCGGGGGAACCCGGGGTGGGCATCCGGCGGATCACAAAGAACTGCTGGGCCATGGTCCAAAGGTTGGTGGTGGTCCAGTAGATGAGGACACCGATGGGGAAGTTGATGCCACCCACGCCGAAGACCACCGGCAGGATGTACAGCATCATCTTCTGCTGCCGCATAAACGGGCTGGCCATGGCTTCTTCTGACATGTTCTTCGCCATGATCTGCTTCTGCGTGATGAACTGCGAGGCGGTCATGGCGAGGATCATCACGATGGAAAGAATCCATGTGGCCGTGACGTTGCCGCCGGCCGGTGTGCCGTGCAGCAAGGTGGCTGAGAGCGGGGCACCGAAGATGCTGGACTGGTCAAACTGAACGACCTGTTCGTGGCTCATGGCGCCAACGCCTTCGCCTTCACGGGCGTTGGTGCTGATGCCGGAAAGCACCTGGAACAGCGCGAAGAAGAACGGCATCTGGATCAGCATGGGAAGGCAGGCCGAGAACGGGTTGGTCCCGTGCTTCTTGTACATGGCCATCTGCTCCTGCGCCATGGCCTGGCGCGAGAGCTGGTCGGTTTTGCCCTTGTACTTGGTCTGCAGCTTCTTCAGGTCGGGCTGCAGGAGCTGCATTCCGCGCTGGGCCTTGATCTGTTTGACGAAAACAGGGATCAGGGCGGCACGGATCACCAGCACCAGCCCGATGATGGACAGGGTCCACGTCCACCCGTTGGCAGCGGGCAGGCCAATGATCGTCAGTCCCTCATGAAAACCCACCATGATGATGGACACGAGCCATTTGAATGGAAACATGATTGTTTCAAAGAAGTCCATACTTATCCCTATTCGTCAGGCCGCACTGCGGCCTTCTTCATCAGTCCGAGCAGCCAGGTACTTGTCCGGGTTGTTCAGCACAACAATTGTGGGGGTCCGGCCTGCAGGCCATTCCCGGCTCCCGGCGGGGACGTGGTCCACACCGCCGGCGTTCCAAGGGTGGCAGCGGCCAAGGCGCCGGGCTGCCAGCCACGTACCCTTCACGGCACCGTGGACGGTGACCGCTTCGAGGGCGTAGGCAGAACATGATGGGAAAAAACGGCAGACGGGACCGTACAAGGGGGAAATCACCTTGCGGTAGGCCATCAGCAGGAGGATGAGGATGTTGCGGGGAAGCGTCCAGATGAACTTCCCGACGGCGGCGGCCACGGAAGGGCGGACGACGGCGGTGGCGTTAGGCACGCGGTGTCCCCTCCTGTGTTGTACCGGCAGAACCGCTGGGGGCGCCTTTGAGGGCGCGGCCCGCCAGTCGGTTCAGCGTCGATTCGAGTGCAGCGTTGTAGTCCGAAAGGAGCTGGTCCCAGCTCGCCGATGCGGACGCGGGCAGCGCCCGCACCACTATGGCGAATCCGGTGCCGTGCTCGCGCAGCGAGACGGCTCCTGCTTCCCTCAGTCTCCTCTTAACGAGGTTCCTGACCACAGCGTTCCCTACACTCTTGGAAACGATGAACCCGATCCGGCTGGGTTCGTCAGCAGCTAGTGCTGCCGCATATAACACTACGTTCCGGCGTCCATTGCGGACACCGGAACGTACGGTTGTTGAAAAATCGGTCGCAGTCCTCAGGCGGTTGCGGGCGGCAAGCACCTCTAAACTCGCAGGGAAATGTCTACCGACAAGTCAGTGTTTAGGCCGACAGTTCGGTGCGGCCCTTGCCACGACGGGCTGCCAGGATGGCGCGGCCGGCACGGGTACGCATACGAAGGCGGAAGCCGTGCTTCTTGGCTCGACGGCGGTTATTCGGCTGAAAAGTCCGCTTGCTCACGTTAGTTACTCCAGTGGATCAAAGGTGCGCCCACCCGATCAGAAAAAGGGGGAAGAACTGGCCGACGCTAAGTTTTGTATGTGCACACGCTTTCCCCCTACTACCCGGACGCGTTGCGGCTGGGAGATTTCGATGGGGCTAAAAAGCGGACACAAAGGACTTCACAACGTTAGGGCCTTTTGTGCCCCGGAGTCAAACCGGGAGCCATGCCGGCGGCTATCCCCAGCTGTGGCTAACCTGCCTGCCGGGCCTGTGGATGAAGTGTCCCGGGGGCCCGTTTTTCGAACGACACCCGTGTAATTATCCACAAGCCGATTGCCAGCTATCTTCTAGGCTTTTCATCCCCTAGAGTGGCTCAGTAGCCGATTATCCACGGACTGTGCATAACCCTGTGGATACAGCTGGGCCAGCCCCCTGGATTCCGGACTGGCTGCTGGCAATGCAGGCAAAGCAAGTTTTAGGGAACCGATTGATGACAGTAGACGAATCCAACCACGCCAATACTGTCGGAAGTTCCTGGCGGCGCGTTATCACCCTGCTGGAGCAGGACCACCGCGTTTCGCCCCGCCAGCGTGGTTTCGTCATTCTGGCCCAGGCCCAAGGCCTGATCGGATCCACCCTCCTGGTGGCCGTTCCCAATGAGCTCACCCGCGAAGTTCTGCAGACCCAGGTCAAGGACGCCTTGGACGACGCCCTGCATAACGTCTTTTCCGAGGACATCCGGTGCGCCATCGACGTGGACACCGATCTGGTTCCCCTGCACGCGGAGCCCGAACCCGTCGTCGAGCCTTCCTTCACTGCCGACCAGCTGATCGAGCAGAAGCCGCAGCCCATGCTGCCCAGCACCTCCCACGAGTTCGGCCGGCTCAACCCGAAGTATGTATTTGACACTTTTGTGATCGGCTCGTCGAACCGGTTTGCCCACGCCGCCGCAGTGGCCGTCGCCGAAGCCCCTGCCAAGGCCTACAACCCGCTTTTCATCTATGGCGATTCGGGCCTGGGCAAAACACACCTGCTGCACGCGATCGGGCATTATGCCCGCCGGCTGTACAGCGGCATCCGGGTCCGGTACGTCAACTCGGAGGAATTCACCAACGACTTCATCAACTCCATCCGGGATGACGAAGGCGCCAGCTTCAAGACCACGTACCGCAACGTGGATGTGCTCCTGATCGATGACATCCAGTTCCTGGCCGGCAAGGACCGGACGCTGGAGGAGTTCTTCCACACGTTCAACTCCCTGCATAACAACAACAAGCAGGTGGTCATCACCTCGGACCTGCCGCCCAAGCAGCTGGCAGGTTTCGAAGACCGGATGAAGTCACGCTTCGAATGGGGCCTCCTGACGGACATCCAGCCCCCGGAACTGGAAACCCGCATCGCCATCCTCCGGAAGAAGGCCCTTAGCGAAGGGCTCTCCGCTCCGGACGACGCGCTGGAATACATCGCTTCCAAGATTTCCAGCAACATCCGCGAACTTGAGGGCGCCCTCATCCGGGTCACGGCCTTCGCCAGCCTGAACCGGCAGCCGGTCGATGTGGCACTCGCTGAGATGGTACTCAAGGACCTCATCACCGATGACGGGGCCCAGGAGATCACCTCGGCCCAGATCCTGCAGCAGACAGCTGAGTACTTCAAGCTCAGCATGGAAGAGCTGTGCAGCAAGTCCCGCACCCGGACCCTCGTCACGGCGCGCCAGATCGCCATGTACCTCTGCCGCGAGCTGACGGACATGTCATTGCCCAAGATCGGGCAGGAGCTCGGCGGCCGTGACCACACCACGGTGATCCACGCGGACCGGAAAATCCGTGAGCTGATGGCCGAACGCCGTGTGATCTACAACCAGGTGACAGAGCTGACCAACCGGATCAAGCAGCAGCAGCGCGACTCCTGACCGCGCTTCTCTTACCTTATTAACAGGCGCATGTGGATAAGCCTGTGGATAGTTAAGGGGACAACCGCGCTTAATGGGCTTAAAACCCTTAAGCCGCCTGTGGATCAGCAAACCGGGCAAAATTCTTATCCCCATCCACACCCTGTTTAAAACCTGCTCCACCCACAATCCGTGAACAGGGCTTAACCGCTGGAACCCGCGGCCAGCAGGGGTTATCCACAGTTTCCACAGCAGTTATTAACACTACTAATCCCAAAAAATTGAAATCCCTCAAACAACAAGTTCGTTCCCAGCGCTTCGACCGTCCGGACCTGGCGGTCCAAACAGCTGGGTGGGAGACCCGGGGATGGGTTAATCCCGGATCTTCCGGCTAAGCTGTCAGCAGCGCTCCCATCCTTAGGTTTTCTTGTGGTTTCCGTCTGTGCGGACCATGCACGTCCGGGATGTGGGCTCGACATTTTTTGGGACCACCCCGGGGTGGTTTCGGGTTTCCAATGCAGCAGCAATGAAAGGCGGCACCCTTCCGTGAAGTTCAGAGTCGATCGGGACGTCCTGGCAGAAGCCGTCACCTGGACAGCCCGGTCGTTGTCTCCGCGGCCACCCGTACCCGTCCTGTCCGGCCTGCTCCTCAAGGCGGAGGCCGGCACTGTCAGTCTGTCGAGCTTCGATTACGAGACGTCAGCGCGGCTTGAAATTGCAGCGGACATCCGCGAAGAAGGCACCATCCTGGTGTCCGGACGGTTGCTGGCTGATATTTGCCGGAGCCTTCCGTCCGCGCCGGTGGATGTCGAAACGGATGGCAACAAAGTCACGCTGACCTGCCGCCGAAGCAGCTTCCACCTGGCCACCATGCCGGAGGCGGAATACCCGCCGCTGCCCGCTTTGCCCACCATCAGCGGTACGGTCCCGGGCGATGCCTTTGCCCAGGCTGTCTCGCAGGTCATTATCGCGGCGAGCAAGGATGACACCCTGCCCATCCTCACCGGCGTGCGGATGGAGATCGAGGATGACCTGATCACCCTGCTGGCCACCGACCGCTACCGGCTGGCCATGCGTGAAGTGCCGTGGAAGCCTGTCACTCCCGGCATCTCCACCAGCGCACTGGTGAAAGCGAAGACCCTGAACGAAGTTGCGAAGACGCTGGGCAACAGCGGCGACATCAACCTCGCCCTCGCCGACGACGACACCCGCCTGATCGGTTTCGAAAGCGGTGGCCGCACCACCACGTCGCTGCTGGTGGACGGCGACTACCCCAAGATCCGCTCGCTCTTCCCGGAATCGACGCCTATCCACGCGACCGTCCAGACCCAGGAGCTCGTCGAAGCAGTCCGTCGCGTGTCCCTGGTTGCCGAGCGCAACACTCCGGTCCGGCTTGCCTTCACCGAAGGGCAACTGAACCTTGATGCAGGCACCGGCGAGGACGCCCAGGCTTCCGAGGAACTTGAGGCCCAGCTTTCCGGTGAGGACATCACCGTGGCGTTCAACCCGCACTACCTGGTGGAAGGCCTGAGCGTCATTGAAACCAAGTTCGTCAGGTTCTCCTTCACCTCGGCGCCCAAGCCCGCGATGATCACCGCGCAGGCAGAGGCCGACGGCGACGACCAGGACGACTACCGCTACCTGGTTATGCCCGTCCGCCTGCCCAACTAGGCCCCATCGGATCCCAGCCTTCGCAAGCTCAGGCCGGGGCCCGCGCCGATGGGCCCCACCCACTGCACTTTGCGGTGGGCCCGGACTCCTGGTGCCAAACGACAACCCATCCCTAGCTCAGAAAAGAGTTCCACCTTGCACATTGGACTGATCGGCCTTGGCAAAATGGGTTTCAACATGCGCGAGCGGCTGCGCGTGGGTGGCATCGAGGTCACCGGTTTCGACCGGAACCCGGACGTCACCGATGTTGCCTCCGTCGAGGACCTCCTGGCAGCCGTCCCCACGCCCAGGATCATCTGGGTCATGGTTCCCTCCGGAGCCATCACCGATGCGGTCATCACCGAACTCGGGGACAAGCTTGACCAGGGCGACCTGGTAATCGACGGCGGGAATTCCCGCTTCACCGAGGACCAGAGGCATGGCGAAATTCTTGCCGCCAAAGGCATCCGGTTCGCTGACTGTGGTGTTTCCGGTGGCGTCTGGGGCCTGCAGAACGGCTACGGACTGATGGCCGGCGGCGCAGTCGAGGACATCCAACGCGCCATGCCGGTCTTTGATGCACTCCGTCCCGAAGGCGACCGCGCGGACAGCTTCGTCCATGTTGGCGACGTCGGTGCCGGACACTACGCCAAAATGGTGCACAACGGAATCGAATACGGGCTGATGCAGGCCTACGCCGAAGGCTACGAGCTCCTCGCCGCGAAGGACATCATCACCGACCTGCCGGGAACCTTCCGGGCCTGGCAGAAGGGCACCGTGGTCCGGTCCTGGCTGCTGGACCTCATGGTCAAGGCCCTGGACGAGGACCCTGGCCTGGAAACGATCGATGACTACGTGGAGGATTCCGGCGAAGGCCGCTGGACCGTGGAGGAAGCCATCGCCAACGCCGTGCCGGCGCCGGCCATCACGGCAGCACTCTTCGCCAGGTTTGCCTCCCGCGAAGATACCTCGCCGGCCATGAAGATGGTCTCCGCACTCCGCCACCAGTTCGGCGGGCACGCCACCCGTCCAGCCAAGTAAGACCCAGCGGGGACCTCCGGGTCCCGGAATTGTCGAAGCCCGCGTGTACCTGGAACACCTTTCCCTGACCGATTTCCGCAGCTACGCGCAGGTTGACCTTGCCCTGCAACCCGGCGTCACCGTGCTGGTGGGGTCCAACGGGATCGGCAAAACCAATCTGATGGAAGCCATTGGGTACCTGGCAACCCTCAGCTCCCACCGGGTCAGCTCGGACGCCCCGCTGCTGCGGTTCGGGACCGAACGGGCCCTGGTCCGGGCCCGGCTGGTCCGCGGGGACCAAACCACCGTGCTGGAACTGGAAATCAACGCCGGCCGCGCCAACCGGGGCCGGATCAACCGGAGCAACCCGGTCCGGGCGCGGGACCTGTTGGGAATCTGCCAGACGGTCCTCTTTGCGCCCGAGGACCTGGCGTTGGTCAAGGGCGATCCGGCCAACCGGCGCCGGTTCCTCGATGAGTTGCTGGCCAGCCTCATTCCGCACCACGCCGCGACACGCAGCGACTATGACAGGGTGCTGAAACAACGCAACGCCCTGCTGAAATCCGCCCGCGCCGGCAGGTTCACGGCCGGCCACGAAGCCACCTTGGACGTTTGGGACCAGCACATGGCCGCCGCAGGAGCCGCCTTGCTGCACGCCCGGCTCGAACTCGTTGAACGCCTGCGTCCGCATCTGTCCCGCGCCTACGCGCAGCTGACGGACGAATCCAAGCCGGCCGATGCCATTTACCGTTCCTCGCTGCAGAACCAGATGGACGACGACGGCGCAACGGCTTCCGGAGTCCCAGGCCAGAACGGTCCGGCCGGGGCAGCCGGGGCCGAGGACCTGCGGCAGCTCACCGTCGGGCAGCTCACTGAACGCTATGTGCAGGCCTTCCGGGAGTCCCGGAAGAAGGAACTTGAACGGGGGATTTCCCTGGTGGGCCCGCACCGGGACGAACTGGACCTGATCCTGGGCCAGGCCCCCGCCAAGGGCTACGCGTCCCACGGCGAAACCTGGTCCATGTGCCTGTCGCTGCGGCTGGCTTCGTATTACGTGATGCTCGATGACGCCCGGACCGGCGGCTCCGCACCCGTCCTGATCCTTGACGACGTGTTTGCCGAGCTGGACGTGCAGCGGCGGCGTAAACTTGCTGCAATAGTCGCCGGCGCCGAACAGGTCCTGGTGACTGCCGCCGTCGACGCCGACATCCCGGAAGAGCTGTCCGGCCGGCGGGTGACGGTCATCCCGGGAGGCATCGATGAGCAGGAGCAGTGAATCCGGCGGTGGGCTGCAGCCCGGCCGCGACCCGGATAACATCGACGCCCCGCAGGCTGCGCTGAACAGGATGCGCGAAGCCGCGGCCGCCCGCGGCGAAATCCGCCGGGCTGCGCCACGGGCCGGAGCCAAAAAAGCCAAAAGCGGCATCCGCGACACCCGGGGCTTCAGCCAGTTCCACTCAACGGGCCGGGATCCGCTGGGCCTGGGCAAAGTTGTGGGCAGGCTCGTCGCCGAGCGCGGCTGGACCTCCCCAGTGGCGGTGGGGTCGGTCATGGCCGAATGGGCCACCCTGGTGGGTCCCGAAATTTCGGCCCACTGCACGCCGGAGAGCTTCACCGACACCACCCTCCATGTCCGTTGCGATTCCACTGCGTGGGCTACCCAGCTTCGCCTTCTCAGCATCAGCCTGCTGGAAAAATTCCGGCGGGAGCTGGGTGACGGTGTGGTGACCAGCATCCAGGTGTTGGGCCCGTCGGCGCCGAGTTGGCGCAAGGGCGGTCGGACCGTCAACGGCCGGGGCCCCCGCGATACGTACGGGTAGGCGGCGGTGCAACTCTTGATTGTCCGCCCTGCGGCGTGTAGAGCCACCAGCGGGTCAATGGGCGTATAGGCACCCAAAGGCAGGACCGCGAGGGCGCCCAAGGCGCGATCAACGGCCGCGCAGCGCCACATCAGCCGCCAGCCACGGCCCCGGAATGCGGGGAAACGCCCTACTTCGCGGTAGAATTACGGGAGAAAACTGGGCGCGGGTGAACGTTGACTGGGTCCGGACTCCGCGCATGTCCAGAATGCGGAGTACGGACCGCACCGTCGGCAGGCCACCGCGCCATCAGTTTGTGCCTGCTGGCAGGTCCCTCCCTGGTTGGGAGCGGACCATCCGGCCATCATCGAAAACAGAGGAGTCGACACCGCCTGTGGCTAACGACAATACCGAAATCCTGGCAGTTGACCCCGAGTTCGAGGATGCCCCCACACCGGATACCCCCGCGGAAGCCGTGACACCCCGCGAGTATGGTGCCAGCGACATCACGGTCCTTGAAGGACTTGAAGCCGTCCGGAAACGGCCGGGCATGTACATTGGCTCCACCGGTCCCCGCGGCCTGCACCACCTGGTCTACGAAGTGGTGGACAACTCCGTGGATGAGGCGCTGGCCGGCTACTGCTCGCACATCGAGATTGTCCTGCAGGCCGACGGCGGCGTGAAGGTCGTTGACGACGGCCGTGGCATTCCCGTTGACATGCACCCCACCGAACACAAACCCACCGTCGAGGTGGTGATGACCATCCTGCACGCCGGCGGCAAGTTCGGTGGCGGCGGCTACGCCGTCTCCGGCGGGCTGCACGGGGTGGGTATCTCCGTGGTCAACGCGCTTTCCCATCGGGTTGACACCGAGGTCCGCCGGCAGGGCCACGTCTGGCGGATGTCCTTCGCCGACGGCGGCAAGCCGCAGGGCGGACTGGTCCAGGGCGAGGAAACCGACCGGACGGGAACCACCCAGACGTTCTATGCGGACCCGGCCATCTTCGAAAGCACGGACTTCGACTTCGAAACCCTCCGTGCCCGGTTCCAGCAGATGGCCTTCCTCAACAAGGGCCTGCGCATCACGCTCACGGACGAGCGTGCCGCCGAAACCGCGGAGCCCGACGTCGACCTTGACCTGGATGCCGTGGCCACGGAAGGCGAAGTCAGCGCCGAGCACCGCACGGTGGTCTACCAGTACGACGACGGACTGCTGGACTATGTCAAGCACCTGAACTCAGGCAAAAAGGTGGACGTGGTCCACGAGGACGTCATCGCCTTCGAAACCGAGGACAAGGAACGCCACATCGCCCTGGAAATGGCGATGCAGTGGACCAATGCGTACTCCGAGAGCGTCCACACCTACGCCAACACCATCAACACCCATGAGGGCGGCACCCACGAAGAGGGCTTCCGCGCCGCCATGACGTCCCTGATCAACCGCTATGCGCGGGAGAAGGGCATCATCAAGGAAAAAGACGACAACCTCACCGGTGATGACATCCGCGAAGGACTCACCGCCGTGATTTCGGTCAAGCTCGCCGAACCGCAGTTCGAAGGACAGACCAAAACCAAGCTGGGCAACTCCGAGGTTAAGGGCTTTGTGCAGCGCGTGGTCACGGACGGCCTGGGCGACTGGCTCGAGCGCAACCCCGGCCCTGCCCGCGACGTCATCCGCAAGGCCATCTCGGCCGCCCAGGCCCGCATGGCCGCCCGGAAGGCGAGGGACAATGCCCGCCGCAAGAGCCCGCTGGAATCGTTTGGCATGCCCGGGAAGCTGTCCGACTGCTCCTCCAAGAACCCGGAAAAGTGCGAGGTCTACATCGTGGAGGGCGACTCCGCCGGTGGCTCCGCCAAGCGCGGCCGCAACCCCGAGACCCAGGCGATCCTGCCGCTCCGCGGCAAGATCCTGAATGTTGAGCGGGCGCGCCTGGACAAGGCCCTGGGAAACGCCGAAGTGCAGTCGATGATCACGGCCTTCGGAACCGGCATCGGTGAGGACTTCGACCTCTCAAAGCTCCGGTACCACAAGATTGTCCTGATGGCCGATGCCGACGTGGACGGACAGCACATCACCACGCTGTTGATGACGCTGCTGTTCCGCTACATGCGTCCGCTGATCGAACACGGTTACGTGTACCTGGCCCAGCCGCCGCTGTACAGGATCAAGTGGTCCAATGCGGCCCACGACTACGTCTACAGCGACCGGGAACGCGACGCCAAGCTGGTGTCCGGACAGGCTGCCGGCCGCCGGATCCCGAAAGACAATGGAATCCAGCGCTACAAGGGCCTTGGTGAGATGGACTACACCGAGCTTTGGGACACCACCATGGACCCGGATAACCGCACCTTGCTGCAGGTGACCATGGACGACGCCCTTGCGGCGGATCAGATCTTCTCAGTCCTGATGGGCGAGGACGTGGAATCACGCCGAAACTTCATCCAGCAGAACGCCAAGGACGTCAGGTTCCTGGATATCTAGGGCAAACCCCCTTACATATCCTCGACCCGACATATACCTGAAACGGAAAATATAAGATGAGCGACGAAACACCCGAGAACCCGGCCGCCGACGCCGGCACTCCGGATACCGTTCCCGCAGGCGACCTTGTGCTGGTGGACCGTGTGGAGCAGGTGGACCTGCAGACGGAAATGCAGCGCTCCTACCTGGATTACGCCATGGCCGTCATTGTGGGCCGCGCGCTGCCTGACGTCCGGGACGGCCTGAAGCCCGTCCACCGTCGTGTGCTGTACGCCATGTTCGACGGCGGCTACCGGCCGGAGCGTTCCTTTAACAAGTGCGCCCGCGTGGTGGGCGAGGTCATGGGCCAGTACCACCCCCACGGCGACACCGCGATCTACGATGCCCTGGTCCGCCTGATCCAGGACTGGACCATGCGCTACCCGCTGGCCCTGGGCCAGGGAAACTTCGGTTCGCCCGGCAATGACGGCGCCGCTGCCCCCCGGTACACCGAAACGAAGATGGCCCATTTGGCCATGGAAATGGTTCGGGACATCGACGAGGAAACCGTCGACTTCCAGGACAACTACGACGGCAAGAACCAGGAACCCACCATCCTGCCGGCGCGGTTCCCCAACCTCCTGGTCAACGGTTCTTCCGGCATCGCCGTGGGTATGGCCACGAACATTCCGCCGCACAACCTCCGAGAGGTTGCCGACGGCGTCCAGTGGTACCTCGCCAACCCCGGAGCCAGCCGCGAAGAGCTCCTCGAAGAGCTCCTGCTGCGGGTCAAGGGACCCGATTTCCCCACCGGTGCCACGATCCTGGGCCACAAGGGCATCGAGGACGCCTACCGGACCGGCCGCGGTTCCGTCACCATGCGTGCCGTGGTCAACGTCGAGGAGCTCCAGGGCCGCACGTGCCTGGTGGTCACCGAACTGCCCTACCAGGCCAACCCGGACAACCTGGCCATCAAGATTGCCGAACTGGTCAAAGACGGCAAGATCTCCGGCATCGCGGACCTCCGCGATGAAACTTCGGGCCGCACCGGCCAGCGCCTGGTCATTGTGCTCAAACGTGACGCCGTGGCCAAGGTGGTCCTGAACAACCTTTACAAGCACACGGAGCTGCAGAGCAACTTCTCCGCCAACATGCTTGCGATTGTTGACGGCGTTCCGCGGACTTTGAGCCTGGATGCCTTCATCCGGCACTGGGTCACCCACCAGATGGACGTCATCGCACGCCGCACCCGGTACCGCCTGCGCAAGGCCGAAGAGGAAGCACACATCCTCCGCGCGCTGCTGAAAGCCCTGGACATGCTGGACGAGGTCATTGCCCTCATCCGCGCGTCCAACACCACCGAAGCGGCCCGCGACGGCCTGATGGAACTCCTGGATATCGACGAACTGCAGGCCCGGGCCATCCTGGACATGCAGCTGCGCCGCCTCGCCGCCCTGGAACGCCAGAAGATCCAGGACCGGCACTCCGAACTCGAAGCCCTGATCGCCGAGTACAACTCGATTCTGGCCTCCGAGGAGCGCCAGCGCGAAATCATCAGCACCGAACTCGCGGAAATCGTGAACAAGCACGGCGATGACCGGCGGACCCGGATCCTGATGGGCTTCGACGGCGACATGTCCATGGAAGACCTCATCCCCGAAGAGGAGATGGTGGTCACCATCACCCGCGGCGGCTACGTCAAGCGGACCCGCAGCGACAACTACCGCTCCCAGCAGCGCGGCGGCAAGGGCATCAAGGGCGCGCAGCTGCGCGGCGACGACGTTGTGGAGCACTTCTTTGTAACCACCACCCACCATTGGCTGCTGTTCTTCACCAACCTGGGCCGGGTCTACCGGGCCAAGGCCTATGAACTGGTGGAGGCGGGCCGCGACGCCAAGGGCCAGCACGTGGCCAACCTGATGGCCTTCCAGCCGGACGAACACATCGCGCAGGTCCTTGACCTCCGCGACTACCAACAGGCGCCCTACCTGGTGCTCGCCACCAAGCGGGGCCTGGTCAAAAAGACCCGGCTTGAGGACTATGACACCAACCGGTCCGCCGGCGTCATCGCCATCAACCTGCGGGACAACGACGAACTGGTCTCGGCCCAGCTCGTGTCCGAGACCGACGACCTCCTGCTGGTGTCGCGCAAGGGCCAGTCGATCCGCTTCACCGCCACCGAGGATGCCCTGCGTCCCATGGGACGCGCCACCTCCGGCGTGACCGGCATGAAGTTCCGCGAAGAGGATGAACTGCTGGCCGCCAACGTCATCACCGACGGTTCGTTCGTTTTCATCGTGACCGAGGGCGGCTACGCCAAGCGGACCGCCGTCGAGGAATACCGCCTGCAGGGCCGTGGCGGCCTGGGCATCAAGGTGGCCAAGCTGGCGGAGGAACGCGGCGACCTGGTAGGTGCCCTGATCGTCCAGGAAGAGGATGAGGTCCTGGTGGTCATGGAAGGCGGCAAGGTGGTCCGCTCCTCCGTTTCAGGAGTCCCGGCCAAGGGCCGCGACACCATGGGTGTCATCTTCGCCAAACCGGACAAGAACGACCGGATCATCGAAGTGGCGCGCAACAGCGAACGTGGTCTCGAGGGCGAGGAATCGCCGGAGGATGACGTAACGTTGGCTGAAGATGGCGGGCCCGCCGGGGACGTCGCCGCGCAAGCATTGGCAGAAGAAGCACCGGCCGTTGAGTCTGAAGACTCCTCCGGCGACGAGCCGAACGAAGACAACACGGAGGTAACGAGTGAGTAATTCCGACTCATTTCCCAAGCCGAGCAGTTCTGCTCCCGATGGAAACCGGCCTTCGTCGGCTCCGCGGGTGAACGCCCCCCTCCGCCCGCAGCAGCGGCCGGCGGCTCCGGCGTCGGCCCCGGGCCAACGCCCCCAGGGTGCCCCGGGTGCCGGCGGCCAGCAGCGCCCCCAGCAGCCGTCCGGACAGGGCCAGCGGCCTTCACCGGGTGCCGGCCAGCGGCCCGCATCCGCAGGGCAGGGCCAGGGTAATCCCGGGCTGGTCAAGCCCGCTCCCAAGGCCAAAGTCCGCCGGGCCAGGCTCCTGGTCAGCAAGGTGGATCCCTGGTCCGTCCTGAAGATGGCGTTCCTGCTGTCCGTTGCCTTGGGAATTGTCACGGTGGTGGCAGCGATCGTGCTGTGGACCGTCCTGGACCTCACGGGCATCTTCGACCAGGTGGACAGCCTGCTGGGCACCCTGGCCGGGTCCGAAGGCGGCGGCTTCGAGCTGAAGAAGGTGGCTTCGCTGGGGCAGGTGGCGTCCTTTGCCACCATCATCGCCGTCGTCAACGTTGTGCTGCTGACAGCCCTGTCGATGCTGTCGGCCATTCTGTACAACATCTCCGCCACTTTGGTGGGCGGCATCGGCGTGACCCTTACCGACGACTAGAACCCCCCTTTGCGCCGGTCCCGGGCCGGCGCAAAGACCCGATTTGGGATCGGGCCGGGATGTGCTGTACAGTCATATCTCGGCCCGATGAGGCATCGGGGCGTATAGCTCAGGCGGTTAGAGCGCTTCGCTGATAACGAAGAGGTCCCAGGTTCAAGTCCTGGTACGCCCACGGAACCTGTGCAGGTTCAAGCGGAGGCTTGGTTGTGGTAACGCAATCAGGCCGGGATGGGGAGCATGTGAAGAAGTTGCTGGTTCTGGCAGCCGCAATCGCAGCCGCCCTTCTTTACCGCAAGGCACAGGTTTCCGAAGCCCGGAAAACAGTCTGGAGCCAGTCAACCGACACGGTCGACTAGCCCCGGAACCGGAACAGAAGCTGGTCAACAGTCTGCTGGTTCTGGGATATGATTATCGGGTTGCCACTTACGGGGGCATGGCGCAATTGGTAGCGCACCTGCTTTGCAAGCAGGGGGTTCGGGGTTCGAGTCCCCGTGCCTCCACCGTAAAAAAAGTCCCGGCCCGCAGAAATGCGGACCGGGACTTTTTGTTGTGCCGGGAAGGTTCCGATTCCTGCCGGCCCCGGCACACTAGTGTGGTGCAGTGACCTTCCTTCTTGCCACCCTGGGTGTCCTCGGTGTTGCCTCCTCCGGGCCGCTGATGGCCGCCACAATGGGTGCCACCAGCGTCAGCGCCCTGGCCATTGCCTTTTGGCGCAACGCCATCGGTGCGGCCGTGATGGCCACCCCCACCCTGGTCCGCACACCGCGCCAGTTTGGTCGGATCACCGGGCGCGAATTCCGGTGGTCGCTGGTGGCCGCTGCTGCGCTGGCGCTGCACTTCGCGTGCTTCATCACGTCACTGCAGCTCACATCGGTGGCGGCCGCCACGGCGCTGGTCTGCCTGCAGTCCGCCTGGATTGCCGTCTTCCAGCTGTTCCGTGGAACCCGGCACCGCTGGCAGGTGCTGGCCGGCCTGGGCGTGGCCTTCGGCGGGGTGGTGGCAATAACCGGCTTCGACATGGGTTCCTCGCCTGGGGCGCTGCTGGGTGACGTGCTGGCGGTGGCAGGAGGGGCGCTGGCCGGCGTCTACACGCTGGCTGGTGGTCAAGCCCGGCAGAGCATGACCACGGGAACCTATACAACGCTGTGCTACGGGATGTGCGCGGCCTTGGTGGCGGGCATGATGCTGATTTCCGGGCAGCCTCTCGCAGGCTTCGAAGCAACTGGCTGGCTGGGAATCGTTGCCATCACCGTATGCGCCCAGCTGGTGGGCCACACGGCCTTCAACCACCTGCTGGCCACGATGAGCCCGCTGCTGGTATCCATGATCATCCTGCTGGAAATCCCGGGAGCCGCCCTGCTGGCCGCGGTTTTCCTCAGCGAGCAGCTTCCCGCGGGAACGTATGCCGGGCTGGCCCTGATTATGGTGGGGCTTGCCATTGTGGTGCTGGGCCAGAAGTCCAGCCGGAACACGGGCAAAACCGATCAGGAGCCGGGCCAGGCGCTGCCGAGGCTTGGCACGGACTGACCGGTGTTACTGCCCGCCGCGGCGGGCGGGCTGCGCGGTGTTGACCGTGTGGATGGCACGGAGGATCTTTGCGGGGAAGTAGACCGAGAAGAACACCACCATGGGGGCTTTCAGTGCCATCTTCTTGACGTTGTGGGCCTTGTAGGTCCGGTCAAAGCGGGTGACGTAGTAGCGGTAGTCCCGGGGTGAGTCCTCCAGACGCCGTGCGGACATCCCGGAGACCATTTGCGGCCAGTACTGGACCTTGAGCCCGTGGTCGGCGAGATGCAGGGACAGGTCGATGTCCTCATGCATCTCGTCCTTCTCGTCCCGGCAGGTCTCGCTGCGGATGGTTTCCCAGGCCGTCGCACGGAGCGCCATGTTGGATCCGAAGAGGAAATGGTACTGCTGCTTGGCCAGCTTCAGCATCAGCTGGCGCATTTTGTCGTCCGCTTTCAGGCCGAACCTGCGCATGGGCATGTCGTAATACACCACAGGCCCGGTGGCTGCCTGGACCGACGGATCATGAAAGGCCCGCTGGACCTGTTCCACCCAGTCGGGCTCCACCACCGAATCGGCGTCGATCCGGCCCAGAATGTCACCCGTGGCGTGGTTCAGGCCGAAGTTCCGGGTGGGGATCAGGCCCTGGTCAGTGTCCTGGCTCAGGAGAATCACGCAACTCTCCGGGTATTCAAGCTGCATCTGCTGCACAATCGCGGCTGTCCGGTCAGTGGAGAGATTGTCCACCACGATGATCTCGTGGGCCGGCACGGACTGGTAGACGGCAGCAATGAGGCACTGCCGGATGACGCTCTCCTCGTTGTAGGCCGGGATAACGATGGACACGCGGGGCAGCACGGCTGCGTCGTTCAAGGCATCCCCAGAGGATTGATCGGCTGACATCAGCTTCAATGTAGCACCGTTCCCGTCCACGCCTGCCGGGGGCACCGGGCGTGGACCACAAAGGGCCCCGTCCGTGGACGGGGCCCTTTGTGTCATCGGTGGGGACAGTTAGTTGGTGCCCTTGTCCGTGTGGCCGATGTTGGCGGCGATGTTCTTCGTGGCCGTCTTGGCGTCCGTGGCAACCTTGGCGGCTGCATCAGCGGCGTCACCGGCAACGTGCTTGGCCTTATCTGCGGCGTCGTCGACGCCGTCCTTGACGTCCCCTGCAACGTCCGCTGCCTTGTCCTTGGCCGCGGCCACGGCGGAGGAAGCTGCGCCGGCTGCGTTCTCTGCAGCGTCAGCGGTGTTTTCCTTTACGTCGTTGACCGTGGTGGCGGGAACGGGGGCGGGCGTGGGCTTCACGGGTGAAGGCGTCTTCCATGGATCCTCCACCGGCTTGGAGGCCTTCCATGCGGCAACACCGGCGGCGACCGCTGCTGCCACAATGCCGAAGACCAGCCAACCGCGCTTCTTAGGCTTTGGCTGGGCCACTTGGATTCCTACAGCCTTCCCGGCCCCGGCCGCTGCGGCCTTCAGCTGGCTGCCTGCCGCATGGGCCTGGTCCTGGAACGAGTGGACGATCCCGGCGTCACCGAGGCGCTGGGCTACGGCATCAACGCGTGCCGGCGCACCTTCAAGGGTGCGGTGCACAGCCTCGGAGGCGTTGCCGATCTGGTCCGACAGGCGGGGCAGGTAGTCAACAACCACCCGGTCGCGGGCGTTCAGCACCACGGGGGCCGCCTTGTCGAGGGCCTCATGCAGGCGGGGCGAGGCATTGTCCACAACGTCGCTGATCCGGGGGGCAAGGTGCGCCAAGCCATCCTGGATCCGCGGCGTAACTGTTGCAACGCCGTCGGCCAGGTTGTGGGCAGCGGACTTCAGGCCCTCCTGGATCTTGGGAGACGCAGTGTCCAGGCTGTGCTGGAGGCGGGGTACCGCCCAATCCACAGCTGCTTCCACGCGGGGGGTGGCCCAATCCCGGGCATTCTCCACTGCGCTGGTGACTGACTGCTCGAGGTCACGGGCAATTCGGTCCGACTTCTTCACAACTACCTCCCGATTAATGTGACGGTTCTGTGGTTAGCCTACGTGCCCAGCTCTTCACCGGCTATTCACTCTGCGGATTTTAGGCATATTTCACCCAGCGCGGAACTGCCGGTGCTGCAGGCACTCCCCCAGGGTGGCATGGGAGAATGGGGGCCATGACTGCCATCGCAACTGCAAAAGCAACCATCCACACGAGCCTCGGCGACATCGTGGTTAACCTCTTCGGTAACCACGCGCCCAAGACAGTGAAGAACTTCGTGGGCCTCGCCACCGGCGAGCAGGACTGGACCCACCCGGAAACCGGTGAGGCCAAGTCCGGCACGCCGCTGTATGACGGAACCATCTTCCACCGCATCATCAAGGACTTCATGATCCAGGCCGGCGATCCGCTGGGCCGCGGTACCGGCGGACCGGGCTACCGCTTCGACGACGAAATCCACCCCGAACTCAGCTTCAACCAGCCCTACAAGCTGGCCATGGCGAACGCCGGCATCCAGATGGGCCAGGGAACCAACGGTTCGCAGTTCTTCATCACCACCATCCCCACCGACTGGCTGCAGGGCAAGCACAGCATCTTCGGCGAGGTGGCGGACGATGAGTCCCGCAAGGTAGTGGACGCGATCGAGGGCGTTCGCACCGGCATGGGTGACCGTCCGGTGGAGGATGTCACCATCAACAGCATCGACATCGAACAGCTGTAACACCGCACCATGAGTTACGGAATTCCTTCGGCTGAGCCGTCCGCCCAGGCTCCGGTGTGCCCACGGCACCCGGACAGGCCCTCCTACGTCAGCTGCCAACGCTGCGGGCGGCCTGCCTGCCCGGAGTGCCAGCGGGCGGCCGCCGTTGGATTCCAATGCGTTGACTGCGTCAACGAAGCAAAACGTTCGACGCCGGAAGTACGGTCTGTTTACGGCGGCGCCGTAGCAACGGGCAAACCTTTGGTGACGTTCGTGCTTATCGCCGCCTGCGCCCTCCTGTATGTCCTGCAGTGGTTGGTGCCCAACGATGCCATCTACCAGGCCCTCGGCTTCGCGAACATTTACGCGGAACCCCAATACGGCGAGTTTGAGCCGTGGCGGATGGTTACCTCCGCTTTCCTGCATTCGCAGGGTTTTGTCCTGCATATCGCCCTGAACATGTACATGCTCTGGATTTTTGGCCAGGCGCTCGAGCCGCTGCTGGGCCGCGTCCGTTTCCTTGCCCTTTACCTGCTCTCGGCCTTTGGCGGGTCCGTAGGCTACCTCCTGCTGACCTCCCTCTACAGTCCAGGCCAGCCGCTGTACGGGGTGGTGGGTGCCTCGGGTGCCATCTTCGGCCTGTTCGGCGCCATGCTGCTGGTCCAGCGCCAGCGCGGCGGGGACACGAGGCAGCTGTGGATCCTGATCGCCATCAATGGTGTCATCGGCTTCCTGGTGCCGCAGATCGCCTGGCAGGCCCACCTGGGCGGCCTGGTCACGGGTGCACTGGCAGCAGCCGTTATCGCCTACACCCCCCGCGGGCCCCGGCAGGGACTGATCCAGGCCGCAGGGCTGGTGGCTCTCCTGCTCCTGCTGTCGGTGGCCGCCTGGGTACGGGTGAGCCTCTGACAGCCCTCAGCTTCCAACGGAACCCCCAACGCCACCCGGCGTTGGGGGTTTTTGTTATCCACAGGGATTATCCACAGTGTTGGTAACTTACACGCATGTAGTTCAAGCAGGCCATCGGCCTCTGGAGCGCCCTGCCGGGCTTTTGTTACCGAACGGTACAGCGGAATCCACAGCTGTGGATAACTCTTGGGGATACCAGTGTGTGTATGTGGAAAACCGGGCTGCAAATGCTCCAAATGTGGATAAACCACGCAAAGATTGCCATGGCTGCGTGCGGTCCCAGGCCAGCCGGCCTGCTTTCAACAGGCTTTTGCACACTGTTAATAAGTGACATCGGTGTAGTTAAGCCATAAAAACAGGGCACGATCGCCCCCATTCCGGTGATTTTCGCGAATCGGGCCGCCCCTGTATCCACAGTTGTGGATAACTTGTGGGTATCCCGGTGTTGGTAAGTGGATAAGTACGCCGCAGGCTTGCAGGCGGACAGCCAGCCGGGGAGCGGGTCAATCGGTGCGCTGTTTAATGAAGGTGCTTCAAACGCGGCGCATCGGCTCCACGAGCCCCGGTGCCGTTGTGGGAATGCCCGGATTTATCCACAGGCAATCCACACTGTTAATAACCGTCACCTGGCCACGGAACGGGCCCACTGCCGCCATTGGGGGCCTGTGGGCCGGGCGCACCCGGCAGCACCGGACGTTATCCACACTGTGGATAACTTTCCCAACAGTTGGGGAAAAGCTGAAGACCTATGCAGGGCCCAGCGCAGGCCAGATTCCCGATGAGCCGCGCCTGTGGCTGTCCATGAGGTGGGTATCCACCATGCCGATAGCCTCCATCAGGGCGAACATGGTGGTGGGTCCCACGAAGGAGAACCCTTTACCGCGCAGGGCCTTGGAAAGGGCCGCGGATTCAGGAGAGCTGGTGGGTATGTCTGAGTGACGGGCAGGGGTGGGCGTGCTGGCCGGTTGGAACTGCCAGACGAAGTCCACCAGTCCACCGTCACCCCGCAATGAGAGGGTAGCCTGCGCGTTCCTGATGGTCGCCTGGATTTTGAGGCGGTTGCGGACAATGCCCGGATCCTGCAGCAGGCGCTCCACGTCGTGGTCGGTGAACAAGGCGACGGCCTCTGGGTCGAAGCCGGCGAAGGCAGCCCGGAAGGCGGGCCGCTTCCGCAGTATCGTGGCCCAGGACAGGCCGGCCTGGAACCCCTCGAGGCAGATGCGTTCGTAGAGCCCCTGCTCGTCCCTGACAGGCAGGCCCCACTCGTGGTCGTAATAGTCCTGCATCAGCGGGTTGGTGGCGGCCCAGGCAGGCCGGGACAACCCGTCCGGTCCGGTGACGACGCCGGCAGTGTCCGGTTCCACGGCTGGCGCTAGGAGCGCCACCGCGTGGTCATCAGGAAGCCGACGATGGCGATGCCAAAACCGGCCACAATGTTCCACGATCCCCAGGCCTGGACCGGGAACCGGCCCTCGCTGATGTAAAAAGTGATGATCCAGAACAGGCCAATAAGCATCAGGCCGAACATTACGGGCTTGAACCAGACCGGATTCGGTTTGTACGCCTGGGACGACGCCTGCTGCGGGGCGCTGGCAGTCTTCTTGCGCGGTTTCGACTCGGGCACTGGGTCTCCTTGGCGGGCTGGGACAAGTTCGGCAACCTGGCCTTGATATCCTGCAAGAAGGAAATAGCCAGTGGTCTGCACGATCTTGGTCAAATCTGGATTCTTACTAGCAGCCAATTCTAGCTGTAGTTCCTGGGCCGCCTGCGTCCAGTGGAGCCGCCAAGGAGAACGAGTGGTATTGCAGCAGAGGGCCCGACGCGCGGCCGCTCCTCCTCCCCGCGGCAACGTCGTGCGCCGCGTGGTCGGCGTTGCCGGGGAGTTGCTCATTACGGCGGGCGTCATCCTGCTGCTTTTTGTCGCCTGGCAGCTCTGGTGGACCAATGTGGAATCAGACGCCGCGCAGTCCCGGGTGATCAAGGAATTCGCGCGGGACCTTGGCGGGTCAGCGGATCCCTCCGCAAACCCGGCGGCGGCAGCACCGCCGTCGGCCGCTGACGACTTTGGCGCCCCCGTGGTGGGCGTAGCTCCAGGCCACGCCGGAACCATCGGCATCATGTACATCCCCAGGTTCGGCGCGGATTACACCCGCCCCATCGTGCAGGGAACAACAGGGGATGTCCTGGACACCCTGGGGCTGGGACACTACGCCAACACGGCCATGCCGGGAGCGGTGGGCAATTTTGCCGTCGCCGGCCACCGGCAAACCCACGGCGCGGTCCTGGACAACATCCATACCCTGGTCCCGGGTGACAAAATCTATGTCCAGACCAAAGACGGTTTCTACGTCTACGTATTCCGCAACAACCAGATTGTGATGCCCTCGCGAACGGACGTCCTGGAGCCCGTTCCCACCCGGCCCGGCGTTGAACCCACCGAAAGCTACCTGACCATGACCAGCTGCAACCCGCGCTTCGGCGCCGAAGAGCGCATCATCGCGTACGCCCTGCTGGACGAGTGGCGTCCCGCCGCTGCAGGACCGCCCGCGGAAATAGCAGGCCAGGTAGCGGCCGCCATGGGACAGGGGTAGGCATGTACAGCTGGCTGTTCCACCACCTTCCGGGTCCGTTGTGGCTGCGGATCGCCATCTCGCTGGTGCTGATTGGCGTGGCACTGGTATTGATGGTTTTGTACCTTTTCCCGTGGATGTCCCAGTACACCCAGTTCACCGACTCAACGATTGGTTCCCAAAGCCAGCCATGACCACAGCCAAGATCCTCGTAGTGGATAACTACGACAGTTTCGTCTACACCCTGGTGGGCTACCTCCAGGAGCTCGGCGCCGAAACCACAGTGGTGCGCAACGACGACGTGACCCTAGCAGAGGCCATTGAACTGGCCAGCACCCGCGACGGTGTCCTGATCTCCCCCGGCCCCGGCAACCCGGCCGAGGCCGGCGTCTGCATCGAGCTGATCAAATGGTGCGGGCAGAACAGCAGCCCGATGTTTGGTGTTTGCCTTGGACACCAGGCACTGGCTGAGGCCTTCGGAGGGACCGTCACGCACGCCCCGGAACTTATGCACGGCAAGACGTCCCTGGTGGAGCACACGGGCACCAGCGTCTTCGCCGGGTTGCCGTCGCCGGTGACGGCTACCCGCTACCACTCGCTGGCAGCGGTCCGCGAAACCATTCCGGAGGTCCTGGAAATCACGGCCCAGACAGCGTCAGGGGTGGTGATGGGGCTCCAGCACCGGACAGCACCGCTGTGCGGCGTCCAGTTCCACCCCGAATCGGTCCTCACCGAGGGCGGCTACCAGATGCTGGGCAACTGGCTGGAATCGCTCGGCATGGCGGGTGCCGCGGCCAAAGCGGCTACGCTCAGCCCCCTCATCCAGCACTGACCCCGCGGTCCTGGCTCCTGTTACTTCTTTTTGGTCGCTGTCGGCGTTGGAGTCGGCGTGGGTGTGGGTGGCGGCGGCGGAGCTTTGGCCACCACGATGTTCACGGTGCTGCCCTGTTCCAGCGTGGCATTGACGGGCGCTGACTGGTCGGTCACCCGGCCGGCTTCGACCTCGGAATTTTCAACCTCCGCCACCACCGGAACCAGGCTCAGCGCCTTGAGGGCAGTCTCGGCTTCTTCGCGTGTCCGGCCGCGCAGCTCGGGAACCGCCACCTTCCCGGTGGAGACCACCAGCTCAACAGTGGACCCGACGCCCACCGACTGGCCGGGCGCGGGGCTGGAGGTGATGACAATGCCGGCCGGGACCGTTGCGCTGTTGGCCGTTGTAGTGGTGGGCGCACCCACCAGGCCCATCTGCCGCAGGATGTCACGCGCAGCCGCCTCAGTGGCGCCTGGCAGGCTGTCGGGGATCTTCACTGCGCTGGGTCCCTCGGAGATGTTCAGCAGGATTTCAGCGCCGGGATCCAGCTCCGTGCCGGTGGTGGGGTCGGTCCCCAGCGCGGTGCCCTTGGCCACCGAGTCGCTGGCCTGCCTGACAATTTTGGGCCGCAAATCGGCGTTGTAGAGCTCCTGCAGAGCCGCCGATTCAGTCATGGTGGAGACCGAAGGCACCTGCACCTTCGGTGCGGCGGGAGCGGGCCTGTTGACGGAGTTGTACAGCCATAGGCCGCCTCCCGCCAGTATCAGCAGCGTGAAGACCACCAGCGTGGCAATCCACGCACGACGGCGTGACTTCTGTCCTGCAGTCCGGTCGCGTTCGGGGGTGAGGCCCAGCGGCAGCGCATCGGCGGGCGGCGGATCAAATTTGCCGGCGTCGCTGTTGCCCCAGGACTCAGTGGCTGCATCGCGGGTCGATGCGAACGAGCTGGCGGCCATGATCCCGGTTGGCGCATCGTCAGCCCGTCCTGTCCCCGCAAGGGCGAAAGCCTCGGTGGGAGGCGCCGCGGGGGCGGGAACATGGTCGTTGGGGTCGGTGGGGGCTTCCGAGGCGGCAACGGCAGGCACGGGAATGCCGGACCGGGCTGCCCGGAGCGCCCGGCGGAAAGCCGCTGCGTCCTGGAAACGGTCGTCCCTGTTTTTCTGCAGCGCCTTGGCCAGGACCGTATCCAGGGCGGGCGTCACGTCCGGATTGATGCTGCTGGCCGGTTCCGGTATTTCACGGACGTGCTGGTAGGCCACGGACACCGGGCTGTCACCGATGAAGGGCGGCCGGGAGGTCAGCATTTCGTACAGCAGGCAGGCCGCGGAGTACAGGTCGCTGCGGGCATCCACGGACTCTCCCCGTGCCTGCTCAGGAGAGAGGTACTGGGCGGTACCCACTACCGCCTGCGTCTGCGTCATGGTGGCCGAGGAATCGGCAATGGCACGGGCGATGCCGAAGTCCATGACCTTCACCGTGTTGGGCCCGGCGCAGTACATCACGTTGGCCGGCTTGATGTCCCGGTGGACGATCCCTGCTTTGTGGCTGTATTCGAGGGCACCCAGGACACCGAGGCAGTATTCGATGGCCTGGGGAATCGTGACGTCCTTGGCCCGGATGAGGTCGCGGAGGGTCTGTCCGTCCACGAACTCCATCACGATGTAGGGCACCTTGACGGTCTCTTCCGATCCGTCATGGACCAGGTGTTCGCCGGTGTCATAAATCGCCACGATGGACGGGTGGTTGAGGGCCGCTACGGCTTGGGCCTCGCGCTTGAACCGGGCCTGGAACTGCGGGTCCCGGGCAAGGTCGGGCCGGAGCAGCTTGATGGCAACGGTCCGTCCCAGCCGGGTGTCGAGGCCCCTGTGGACATCGGCCATGCCCCCGCGGCCGATCAGTTCACCCAGTTCGTAGCGTTCGCTCAGGACGCGCCGGATATCCACCGGGAGGTTGTCCTCCCGGTGCATCGGGGTGCGCGATGGGTCCGTCACTGGTTGTTCCGTTGCTTACGGTTTACAGGTTGCCTGCGCTCCCGGCAGCTGGCCGGTGGCGCAATCGGTGACGGTCGGAGCGGACGGAGCGGTCGTGGGAGCCTCCTTGGTGGGTGCTGCCGTAGTGGGTGCCGGCGGCTCGGTGGTCTGCGGGGCGACTGCGTAGGTGACAGTGATTGTTGAGCCCGGGGGGACGGGACCCGACGGATTCACATCCAGGACGGTGCCAGGTTCAGCGTCATCGGTGACTTGGGTGACGCCGTTGACTCCGAGCCCGAGGTTGACCAGGTCGGTGCGCACCTGCTGGTACGACCTGCCCAAGTAGGCCGCCGGAATGATGTCCACAGTCTCCGGCGCTTCGCTGGTGGTCGGCGGCGGGGTGGTGACCGGCTCAGTGGTGGGCGGCGCTGATGAGGGCGGCGCGGACCGGGTGGGGCTGGCGCTGGTGGCCTGCGGGCTGCTGGACGTGGGTCCGGCAGTGGTGTCGTCGGACGGGGAAAACAGTCCCTGCTGGTTGAGGAAGACCCCCACGAGCACAAACAGCCCCAGCAGGATCAGTGCCACCAACGGCCAGGTCCAAGGGCTGCGGCCCTTGCGTTTGGGCTGGTCGGCGGGCTCGTCGTCGTACGCTGGCTCGTCCTGGCTCCAGCTCCGCTCCGCGGCCAGCGCGTTGGCCCGGGCCAGCGTTCCCTGGGGCGCGTCGGCGTCCTGGGCGGCGGCGGCCCCTGCACCGGCTGCCGCACCCGCTGCTGCCGCACCCACGGCGGGCAATGCCGAGGTGTGCGTTGGAGCGTCCCGCTGGGTGCCCACCACGCTGGTGGGCGCAGTGGCCGTGTCCACCGGCGCGGTGACGGGGCCCGTGCCGGAATCGAAAAGGAGCATGCCCGGCACTGCCGCGCGGGCGGCGCTGATGTCCCCGTTGCGGATGGCCTCGGCGGCTTCCGACAGCTTGATGGCGTTGGCGGGACGGTTCTTGGGGTCCTTGGCCAGCATGGACATCAGGAGGGCGCGTACGGGAGTGGGCAGGGTTTCGGGCAGCGGCGGCGGCGCATCGTTGACCTGGGCCAGCGCGATGGCAATCTGCGATTCCCCGGAGAACGGGCGGTGGCCGGTGAGGCATTCGTAGCCGATGACGCCCAGCGAATAGATGTCGGAGGAACCGGTGGCGGTCTGGCCGGTGGCCTGCTCCGGAGCCAGGTATTGGGCCGTTCCCATGACTTGCCCGGTTTGGGTCAGCGGCACCTGGTCGGCGAGCCTGGCGATGCCGAAGTCAGTGACCTTAACCCGGCCGTCAGGGGTGATCAGGAGGTTTCCGGGCTTGATGTCCCGGTGCACCAGGCCCTGGGCGTGGGCCACGGACAGGGCCCGGGCAGTCTGGGCAATCATGGACAGGGTACGGTCCGGGGACAGCACCTGTTCGTGCTCGATGATGCTGCTCAGCGGCTGGCCGGGCACCAGTTCCATCACCAGGTAGGCGGAGCCCTCCTCCTCGCCGTAGTCGAAGACGTTGGCGATGCCCACGTGGTTGAGCAGGGCGGTGTGGCGGGCCTCAGCGCGGAAGCGCTGGAGGAAGCCCGGATCCCCGGTGTATTCCTCTTTCAGCACCTTGATGGCGACGATGCGGCCAAGGACCAGGTCCTTGGCTTTCCAGACCTCCCCCATCCCGCCGATCGCAATCCGCGTGGTCAGCTGGAATCTGCCGCCGAGGGTGATTCCGGTTGTAGGCCTCACTTATTCAACACCGCCTCAAAAATCTTCTTCGCGTTCGGACTGGTTAGCTGTGCGCCGGTAACAACGTCTACGTCTTCCATCACGATGGTGACGGCCACCTGAGGGTTGCCTGCTGGAGCAAAACCCGTAAACCAGGAATTGTTGGTGCCGCCGGCGTTCCCGAGCTCTGCGGTGCCGGTCTTGCCGGCGACTTCCACACCCGGTACAGCGGCGCCACGGGCAATGCCCTGGCTTACCGCGCTTTCCATCCACTCGGTAATCTGGTTGGCAATCTCGGGAGTTGTGGAGGTCCGCAACTGTTCAGGCTGTGGTTCGTCGATGACCCGCAGGTCAGGTGAGCGCAGGGTTTTGATCAGGCTGGGAGCCATCTGGACGCCGTCGTTGGCGATCGCTGCCGTCATCATGTTGATCTGCAGGGGAGTTGCCCGGACATCCTTCTGCCCCACTGAGGACTGCGCCAGCCCCGGACCGTCAAGGTCGTCGGGGAAGCTGTTGTCCGTGGCGTGGGCCAGCTTCAGCTGGTCGCCCACGTCCTCGCCGATGCCGAATTTTTTTGCCTGCTCGGCGATCGCGTCCCGGCCCAGGTCCAGGGCGATGCTGGCGAAGGGTGTATTGCAGGATTGCTGCAGGGCGAAGGCGAAACTGGCCTCGGTGCGGGTATAGCAGTTTCCGCCGGCGTAGTTGGGCAGGCTGTAATCGATGCCGTCGAAGGGCAGCTGCGCCGGGTTGGGCAACACACTGTCCTTGTTGTACTTCCCCGAGGCGAGGGCCGCTGCGGTGTCCACCAGCTTAAAGACGGATCCCGGGGCCAGGAGCTCGCCTGTGGGTCCGCTGACATTCTGGTTCAGGTTGATCCCGGGAACCTTGATCAGCTGATCCATCGCTGCCTGCTCAGCCGTGCGGTCCTGCGTGGCCACGGTGTTGGGGTCGTACGAAGGCTTGGACACCATGGCCAGGATGGCCCCGGTCTTCGGGTCGGTGACCACAATCGAGCCGCGCTGGCCGTCCGGTATCAGGCTGTAAGCCAGTTTCTGCAGTTCCGGGTCGATGGTCAGTTCCACGGAGGCACCCTTGGGCTGGCTGCCCAGGAACAACTGGCCGATCCGGTCCAGGAACAGCTGGTCCGAATTCCCGGCCAGGACCTCGCCCATGGACTGTTCCAGGCCGGTGGCGCCATAGCTTTGCGAGAAGTACCCGGTGAGGCCCGCGTACAGATCCCCCTGGGGATAGGTGCGCTGGAAGGCACACACTTCGGAGGTGCCTTCCACGGACTCCGCAACGGGATCGCCGCCCACAATGATGGCACCGCGGTCGTTGCAGAAGTTCTGCAGGACGGCCCGTTGGTTCAGCGGGTTGGCCTTAAGGTCGTCGGCGCCCACCACCTGCACAAAGCTGATTGCGCCAAAAATGAGGGCGAACATGGCAACTGCTGCCACCCAGGAGTTACGGATTGCCTGGTTCATGCCTGTTTCACCGCCTGGGTGGGAGTATCGATGCCGGTGGATTCCGCTGCGCCGGCGGGAGGCAGCGGTGTGGTGTCCACCGGGCCGCGGGCGGTGTGCGAGATCAATAGGAGCAGGCCCACAATGATCCAGTTGGCCAGCAGCGATGAACCGCCGGCCGCGAGGAACGGTGTGGTCAGGCCCGTGAGCGGGATCAGCCGGGTGACCCCGCCGATGACCACAAAGCACTGCAGGGCGACGGCGAAGGACAAGCCGCATGCCAGCAGCTTCCCGAAGGCGTCGCGGGTGCCCAGTGCTGCCCGGAAGCCGCGGGTGAAGAGCAGCAGATACAGCAGGACAACGGCGAACAGGCCGATGAGTCCGAGCTCCTCGCCGATGGACGCGATGATCATGTCGCTGTTGGCGAAGGGGACCAGGTCTGGCCGCCCCTGGCCCAGGCCGGTACCCACCAGGCCGCCGTTGGCCATCCCGAACAGTCCTTCGATGACCTGCCGGCTTCCGTCCCGGTATACGTCCGGGCTGAAGGCATTGAGCCACCCATAGATCCGCTGTTCCACGTGGGAGAAGACCTGGGCGGCAACAAAGCCGCCGCCCAGGATCAGCGCCAGGCCGATCACCACCCAGCTGATCCGGCTGGTGGCCACGTAGATCATCACGATGAACAGTCCGAAGAAGAGCACCGACGAGCCGAGGTCGCGCTGGAAGATCAGCACGCCGATGCTGACCAGCCACGCCGTGATCATGGGGCCCATGTCCTTGAACCGCGGAAACTGCAGGGGACCGACTTTGCGGCCGGCCAGCAGGATCAGGTCGCGGTTTGAGGAAAGATACCCGGCAAAGAATATTGCAAGCGTGATCTTGGCTACTTCGCCGGGCTGGAACGTCATGGGCCCGATCTGGATCCACACCCTGGCGCCGAGGATTTCACCGGCGCTGATCCCGGGGATGAGCGGCAGCAGGAGGAGCAAGGCGCTGGCAGCCAGTGAAATGAACGTGAACCGGCGGAGTACGCGGTGATCGCGGAGGAACCAGATCACGGCAATGGCCACGGCCATGGCGATCAGGGTCCACCGCAGCTGGTTGTTGCCGGTGTCCTGGTTTGGAGCGTCCAGGCGGTGGATGATGGCCAGGCCGAGACCGTTGAGGGCCACCACGATCGGAAGTATTACTGGATCGGCATATTTAGCGCGGAGCCGGAGGACCACATGGAAAACCAGGGCCGCCACGGCCAGGAGGCTCGACTGGAACCAGAAGTCGGAGTCGAACGCCTTCTCCTGATCCACACCCACCAGCATGTTGGCACCGATCCCCACGGCAAGGGCCAGGACCAGCAAGGCCAGTTCGACGTTCCGGCGGGGTTTTGGCATGGTGCTCAGCTGGCTCATCGTGCGGCCTCGCAGGTAACGGTGGGACTTGGCGTGGGTGTGGGGCTGCCCGGCGCCGGCGTGGCTGGAGCTGTCGCCGTTCCTGTGGGGGCGGGGGTGGGCGACGCGGTCTGGGTGGGGGCGGCCGAAGCCGTCACGCAGTCCTCCTCGGGTGAGGGGGAGCCGGTCAGTTCAAGGTTTTTTACGATCCGCTGCGCGTCGTAGAGGTCGTTGGCGGGCACTGTCTGGCGGACGCGCTGCTGGGAGAACTGCGGCAGGGAGTCCATCCGGATGTCGGTGACGGCCTCCAGCGTGGACAGCTGGATGGGGCCAAGGCGCTGCGAAACGCCATTGTAGATAGCCACGCGCGAGTCGAATTCGCCCACGTAGTAGCGGGTCTGGGTCCAGGCGTAGCCCAGCCACAGGCCGGCGGTGAGGAACACCAGTACGGCTGCAGCGATGGACCAGGTGATCCACCGGCGGGTCTTCAGCGGGACCGGGACGTCATCGGCGTCGCTGCCTTGCCCCTCTGCCTTGTGGGTCAGCAGGGTTGCCGCCCGGCGGGCGACAGTACGGCCCGCGATGGTGGGGATTGACCCTGATTCGGCGGCCAGCGCCGCAGAGCCCACCAATTCGTGGGGGCGGGACGAGAGCTCCTCGCGCAGCACCTCCGCCGACAGGTGTTCGCCCAGGTGGGGGTCGGTGGCACCGGAATCCGGCGGGTGCCCGGCAGCAGTGCCGGCAGCGTCGGGTGTTGCCGGTTCGGCCCCTGGACCGGCCGCGGCCGGACTGGACGCCGGTTCCTTGGCGGCAGGGGCGGACCCGGCCGGCTGCTGCTGGATCACTTCCACGGCGGCCGTGTGGACGTCGTCGGGCGTTTCCTCCACGATGTCCACCACCACCACGGTGACGTTGTCCGGGGAACCTGCCTCCAGGGTGAGGTCCACCAGGATCCCGGCGCACTCGTGGAGGTCCTTCGTCTCGCGGACAGTCCTCTCCACGGCATGCCCGGCAACATAGTTCAGGCCATCGGAGCACAGCAGCCAGCGGTCGCCCGGCAGGACATCCAGGGTGTCCAGGTCAAGTTCGGGACTGGCATCCACATCGCCCAGCACACGCATCAGAACGTTTTTATGCGGGTGGGTTTCGGCTTCTTCGGGCCGCAGCCTGCCTTCGTCAATGAGCCGCTGGACGAAGGTGTGGTCAACGCTGACCTGCTCGAATGTCCCGGCCCGCAGGCGGTACGCGCGGGAGTCCCCGATATGGGCGAAGTGCAGCCGGCCGCCGGCCAGCAGGAGGGCCGTGACGGTGGTGCCCATTCCCGCGAGTTTGGGATTGATGTGCACCAGTTCGGAAAGCAGTGAATTGGCGGTCTGGATTTCATCGGCCAGGATGGTGCCGGCGTCATCGTTGTAGTCTGCGCGGTCCAGGTGGATCATGTCCAGGACAGTGGCGGCGGAGGCGACGTCGCCGCCCGCGTGCCCGCCCATGCCGTCCGCCACCACGGCCAGATGCCGGCCGGCGTAAGCGGAATCGTCATTCTTGGAGCGGATCCGGCCCACGTCGGACTGCGCCGCGAAGCGCATGATGAGGGGCCGCTGCGCGGGCAGGTGCCCGGTGGCGGGGTTTTCGGGAGCAGCCACGGCTACGGCCTCAATTCGATGACCGTCTTGCCGATTCTCACGGGAACGCCTGGTTCAACGGGCAGCGCCCGGGTGAGTTGCTGGTCTGCCAGGTAGGTTCCGTTGGTGGAACCCAGGTCCTCGATGAACCAGCGGCTGCCCTGCGGGAACAGGCGCGCGTGGCGGCCTGAAGCGTAATCGTCCTCAAGCACCAGGGTGGCTTCCTGGGCGCGGCCCAGCAGGATGGGGCTCGCGGCCAGCGGAATGGTAGTGCCCTTCAATGGCCCTTCGACCACCACCAACTGGTGGGCCTGCAGCTTGACGGGCTGCGGGGGAGCCTCGGCAAGTTCGGGGTTGCGGCGGACTTCGCGGGCGGTGGGGGCGCCGGAAGCGGCTTTCCGTCCCACCATAAGGTCCCGGCGCATGGCCGAGACAATGCTGAAGATGAGGACCCACAGCAGCAGCAGGAAGCCGAACCGCAGCACTGTGATGGTGAGATCGCTCATGTCATTCATGCGGAACCACCGGGTCCGGCGGGAAGCAGGCGGAAGATGATCTTTGTCCGTCCCATCGTGATGGTGGAGCCGTCTGTGAGTTCGGTGCTGCCGGCCACGCGCTGCCCGTTGACGTAGCTGCCGTTGGTGGAACCCATGTCCACGGCGCTGGTCACGCCGTTGGCGGTGCGGATCTCCAGGTGCCGGCGTGAAACGCCGGTGTCCTCCACCAGGATGTCAGCCTCGGAGGACCTGCCCAGCACGATGGACGGCGCGTTCAGTGAGTACCTTTGCCCGTCAATGTCCAGCACGGGCTGCAGGCGCACGGGCTGGCGGCTGGGGGCGGCCGGCACGTTGGGGCGTGCCGGTGCCGCGGCCGCGGCACCGTTCTGCTTTTCCGTGGCCGAAGCAATTTCGAAGTCCCCGGCGCGGAGTTCCGCGTCCCGGCGGAAGGAGATCCGGACCGGGCCCTGCAGGGTGTAACCCTGGCTGCGGACGTGGTTGATCACCACGTCACACAGTTCTTCGGCCAGCGGGGTACCCCATTCCTGGGCCCGGGCAAAGTCCTCGTTGCTCAGCTCAACGTCGAAAACGTTGGCAGCCAGCGTCCGGCCGGCCGAAACCGTCAGCGCCTTGTTGTCGAGTTCGCGGCGGAGCCTGCTGGCGATCTCCACGGGCTCAACCTGTGCTTTGGAGCCGGTGGAGAAGACGCCCCGGACGGCTTTTTCGATGCCGCGTTCCACTTTATCCAGCAGACCCATAGGTCCTTCTCCTTTCCCCCCGGCTGCGGGGCAATAGTCCTTGGCAGGAACGCCGCGTGACGGTCCGTCACCAGGCGTTGTGACTGCGCGCGGCAGTCACGTCCAGAACCGATACTACTGGGCAGGGCTGGGAATGACCTTAATCCGCAACGGCCGGGCTGGCGTAAAAGTTCAGCCACCGGACGCTGCCGTGGGGCTCCTGGAGGGCTGTGGAAAGGCCATTTCGTCCCGTGTTCCGGGGGTTTTGGCACGGCTGGTGGAGGGGCCGCCAGGCTCAATTGGTATTTTCCGGCATATGTCCGTTATGCTTGATCTCGCTGCTTTCGCAAGTCCGCATAACCGGGAAACCGGGAGCGGAAATGGGAAAGAAGTTGCGCGCGAGTGGCGGAACGGCAGACGCGCTGGCTTCAGGTGCCAGTGTCCGAAAGGGCGTGGGGGTTCAAATCCCCCCTCGCGCACGCAAATGGATGGGCCCCGGTCTTAGGATCGGGGCCCATCCTGTTTTAACTGTTGGCGGCTGCCTGCTCCGCACGCCACGCTACGGACGCGCGGAAGCCTGGAACCGGCGTCGTGAGTTGGCAAGGTGGCTGCGCATGGCAGCTGCGGCCGCGGATCCGTCGCCGTCAGCGATGGCATCGGCAATGGACCGGTGTTCGTGCACCACCTGGTCGAAGTGGTCCCGGGCATAATGTTCGACGCCGGTCATCAGCCGGGTGCGGGGCATGGCGATCATCGTCTGCCCCAAGGCGGTCAGGCAGTCGGAGTAGTACGGGTTGCCGGATGCGGCGGCCACTGCCCGGTGGAATTCGAAGTCCGCCTTCATGGCGTGCGCGGGGTGGCCCGTGCTGGCCGTAAATTCTTCCAGGGCGGCTGTGACGGCACGCAACTGGCGGTCGGTGCGGTTTCGGGCGGCCAGGGCCGCTGCCTCCGATTCCACGCCGAGCCGGAAGTCCAGCAGGTGGAGGCGGTCCTCCGTACTGGCCACGGGCCGCGTCCCCGGCGCTGCCGGGGACGCCTCTGAGGGCGGGGTGAGGGCAAAGCTGCCCCTGCCCCGTTCCGTTTCCACCAGTCCCTCGGCCTGCAGCCGGGTCAGGGCCGCGCGAACCACCGTACGGCTGACGCCGAAATCGCTGATCAGCGTGTTCTCGCTGGGCAGTTTCCCGCCCGGCTGGATGACGCCGTCCACAATCCGGGTGCGGAGGTCGGCGGTGAGGTCCGCGGTGAGGTTTCGGCTCATGGGATCAAGGTTACGCGCCGAACTCCACGGAGTCGGTGGTCCAGGCGCGTGCCTGGCCGCTCAGGGTGACGCCCAGTCCCGGCCGGTCCGGGACAATCATGCGGCCGTTCTTGGTTTCCAGGCGTTCCTCGAAGAGCGGGTCGAGCCAGTCGAAGTGCTCCACCCACGGTTCCCGCGGGTAGGCCGCCGCCAGGTGCAGGTGGATTTCCATGGCGAAGTGGGGTGCCAGGCCAAGGCCGCGTTCGTCGGCCAGGGCCGCGAGGCGGAGGAATTGGGTGATGCCGCCCACCCGGGGGGCGTCCGGCTGGATGATGTCGCAGCTGTTGGCGTTGATGAGGCCCTTGTGTTCGGCCACGGAGGCCAGCATTTCGCCGGTGGCGATGGGTGTGTCCAGGACGTGGGCCAGGTGCGCGTGTCCCTCGAAGTCGTAGGCGTCCAGGGGCTCCTCGATCCAGATGAGGTTGTACTGCTCCAGCTGCCGGCCCATCCGCAGTGCCGTGGCACGGTCCCACTGCTGGTTGGCATCCACCATCAGCGGCACGTCCCAGCCGATGTGCTCCCGGACGCCCGCCACACGGCGCAGGTCTTCCGAGGAGTCCGGCAGGCCAACCTTGATCTTGATGCCGCCGATGCCTTCCGCCAGGAGTTGGGTGGCACGGGCCTTGACCTCGTCCAGGCTTGCGTTCAGGAATCCGCCCGATGTGTTGTAGGTCTGGACGGAATCGCGGTAAGCACCCAGGAGCTTGGCCAGCGGCAGCCCGGCCCGCTTTGCTTTCAGGTCATACAAGGCGATGTCGATGGCCGCGAGGGCCTGGGTGGCCACCCCGGAGCGGCCAACGGAGGCGCCGGCCCAGAGGAGCTTGGTGTAGATCCGGCCGATGTCGTTGGGGTCTTCCCCGATGATGCCTTCCGCCACTTCCTTGGCGTGGGCGTACTGTGCCGGGCCGCCGGCCCGCTTGGAGTAACTGAAACCCAGTCCGGTGTGGCCCTGTTCCGTGGTGATCTCGGCAAACAGGAACACCACCTCGGTCATGGGCTTCTGCCGCCCGGTGAAGACCTTCGCGTCGCTGATGGGGACGCTGAGCGGCAGCGTGGCGGTGGACAGCTTGACGTGGCGGATGAGATCGACGGGACTCATGGGTTCTCCTAGGTGGCGGGGCATCTTTGCCTACACTTAGGATACAAGTTTACAACTTGTAGTACAAGACTTACCTGTTCCGGAGGGCGTCGAAGCCTGTGATCAGGGCTTCCAGGCCCAAGCCGAAGGCCACGTCGGCCGGCCGCGGGTGCTGCTCGGCTGCCAGCCGGTCGACGGCGGCCGTGAAGTTGGGAGTCTGCGCGGCGAGGGTGCCGGCGTCGAAAATGTCCGCCGGGGCCGTGACGTCGTACGCGGCGCCGAAGACAAACGCCTCCAGGGCGACGATGGCGGAGATCGTTTTCTCCGCGGGGAACCCCGCAGCCCCGAAGCCGGCCGTTACCGCCTCATACATGGCGAGTGTTTTGGGCGCATTGGCGACCGGCAGCACCGCGATAATGGGGATCAGGGGTGTGTGCTGGGCAAACACCTCGCGGTAGGACCAGGCCCACCGGCGCACGGCGGCATCCCACGGGCCGGCGCCGAAACCCGACACGTCCACCATCTCCACCAGGTGGTCCTCAACAAGGAGCAGCACATCATCCTTGGAGGACACATGGTTGTAGAGGGCCGACGGCGCCACGTCCAGCGACCGGGCCAGCGCGGCCATGGTCAATCCGTCGTAGCCCTTCCTGCTGATCAGCGCCAGGGCTGCGACGGTGATGCCCGCCTTGTCCAGTACGGCTGCCGACGGCCTCCCGGCGCGCCTTCTGGCTGCCGGGTCCTTCCCCGCGGATCGTCCCTGTGTGGCTGATACTGCCGGCATTGCTGCCCCTTCTGTCATGGTCTCCAGCATTATTCCATCCGCGCACTTCCGGTCCCGCCCGGCAGCCGCTATAGTTGATGCTAAATGAACGTCATTCATTTAGTGCTCCCCGTCACTTTGCGGGCCGCAGAGAGGACATCATGCTGAACCTGAACCGCGACGTTGCAGTGGTGGGAGCCGGCCCGTCCGGCCTGACCGCAGCCCGTGAACTGAAGAAGGCCGGTTTCACCGTCGCCGTCATCGAGGCCCGTGACAGGGTGGGTGGCCGCACCTGGACCGACACCATCGACGGGGCCATGCTGGAAATCGGCGGCCAGTGGGTCTCGCCGGACCAAACGGTGCTCCTGGACCTGCTCGCGGAGCTCGGCCTGCAGACCTACTCCCGCTACCGGGAGGGAAAATCCGTCTATATCGGCGCGGACGGCGCTCCCGTGACCTATACGGGCGACTCCTTTCCCGTGGCGCCGGGCACCGCCGCCGAAATGGACCGGCTGATTGAACTGCTTGACGGCCTGGCGGAGGAGATCGGTGCCACCGAGCCCTGGGCGCATCCCAAGGCACGTGAACTGGACACCATCTCATTCCACCATTGGCTGCGGCAGAATTCCGCTGACGAGGAAGCCTGCAACAACATTGGCCTCTTCATCGCCGGCGGCATGCTGACCAAGCCGGCGCACGCCTTTTCCGCCCTGCAGGCGGTCCTGATGGCCGCCTCCGCCGGCTCCTTCACGCACCTCACGGATGAGGATTTCATCCTGGACAAGCGTGTGGTGGGCGGAATGCAGCAGGTTTCGCAGCTGATGGCCGCAGGCCTGGAGGGTGACGTGGTGCTGGACAGCCCGGTCCGCAGCATTAACTGGACTGCCGACAGTGCGGTGGTTGTCTCGGAGCGCGCAACAGTGAATGCGAGGTTTGTAGTCATGGCGGTTCCGCCGAACCTCTACTCCCGGGTGTCCTTTAACCCGCCGCTGCCCCGCCGCCAGCACCAGATGCACCAGCACCAGTCGCTGGGCCTGGTCATCAAGGTGCACGCCGTCTACAAAACCCCGTTCTGGCGTGCGGCCGGCCTGTCGGGCACCGGCTTCGGCGCCGGCGCCCTGGTGCAGGAGGTCTACGACAACACCAACCACGGCGACACCCGCGGCACTCTGGTGGGCTTCATCTCCGACGAGAAAGCCGACGCCGTCTTCGAGCTCAGCCCGGCGGACCGCAAAAAGGCCGTCCTGGAATCCATCGCCGCCTTTTTGGGTGACGCTGCCCTGGCGCCGGAAGTGTATTACGAATCCGACTGGGGCTCTGAGGAGTGGACGCGCGGTGCCTACGCTGCCAGCTATGACCTGGGTGGCCTGCACCGCTATGGCAAGGACCAGCTGGCTCCCGTGGGGCCCATCCACTGGTCCTCGTCAGACCTGGCCGCCGAGGGGTACCAGCACGTTGACGGGGCCATCAGGATGGGGCGCCGGACGGCACAGCTGATCGCAGAAAAAGCGAAGGTGCAGGTTGCGGCCGGCTGGTAAATAAGCATGCTTACCAATAGGCTGGCCGAAGGGGAGCGACCCCGACAGCAGACGAAGAGGTGAGGCATGACTGACGCACAGAGCATCAGCAAAGTAACCGACATCATCAACGGGTCCCACATCGGGATGTTGACCACCATCAACGGGGAGGGTGCCCTCGTCAGCCGCCCGCTGGCCGTCCAGGAAGTGCTGGACGACGGCGACATGTGGTTTTTCACGGGCCTGAACACCTCACAGGTAACGCACGTCCGGGCCGACTCCCGCGTCAACGTCTCGTTCGGAAAAAACACCGAATGGGTGTCTGTGGCAGGGACCGCCGAGGTTGTCACGGACCGCGCCAAAATCCGCGAAATGTGGAACCAGGCGGTGGAGGCGTGGTTTCCGGACGGCCCGGATACCCCTGAGGTGTGCCTGCTGCGGGTCGATTCCGATTCGGCCGAGTACTGGACCAGCCCGGGAGGCACGGCGGCCACTGTCCTGCAGTGGGTCAAGGCCAAAGTCACCAACAGCCGGATGAGCGTTGGCGAGAGCGGCACCGTGGATCTCTGAGTCCCCGCAAAAGGTGGAGCAGCGCAGGCTGCTCCACCTTTTGTCGTTTAACCGCCGGTTCAGCCGTTCGGGGAAAGAGCGGCGAGGACTGCAGGAAGGAGGACATCGTTCCGGCCCCAGACGGGGTCCAGGATTTCGACGTACCAGGAGTCGGCCAGCAGTAGGGCCAAAGCATCGTTGGTTTCCTCCGCCCAATCCCGGATCTGGTCCTCGGTGACGGGGTTTTCGCTGGAACCGAGGACGGTGGCCACATCATCGCCTGCCAGCGTGACGGGAATGGCGGCGTTGCTTGAATCGCCCGGGGCGTGCGCCACGGTAATGAATTCGCTGCGGGTGGACAGCGCCAGCAGGTCTCCAGCCGCGGCGGGGCTGCAGAACCCGGTAACGTACTGCCGCTGGGCCAGGGCGGCGCCGCTGATTCCCGGCTGGGATTCCTTCGTGAAAAGGCCGCTGCGGTTCAGGCGGGCGAGTTCCGGGGCGAGTGCGATGGTTTCAGGATCGAAGCCTGCCGCGAAGTGGCCCGGCTGGTATTTGCTGCCGCCTTCAAGCCACCGGGCCGTGAGCTCGCCAGCCCCGGCCAGGGTGGTGGCCTGGCGCCACACGCCGCGGTCCTCCAGCAGGCGGCCGAAGCGGTCATGGACTGGCATTTCCTCTGGCTTCATCCTTTGGATGCTATCCGCCCTGACGCAGCCTGATCCAGTGGCACCGACACAGCACTTAACGTCAGGCTGCGCCGGCCTGGTTCGTAGGAAGTCCGGCAGCGCGCTCCGCTGCAGCCAGCGACAACGCCAATCCGGTTACTGCGGCCGGGTAGTCGCGGTGCGGCTGTGCGCGCAATTGTTCGGCCGTCCGCATGGCCTTGATCAGTGCCGACGTTTCCGGCAACCGGACATCGGTGAGGGCCGGGTAGTCGATGCTGCAGGCGGGGTCCAGCTCATACCTGCGCCAGCGGGCCATCAGTTCATCGTGCTGGACCCTGGCGGCCTGGTTGGCGGACACCTGCAGCCTCGAGTCCCGCCGGCCGGCCCGCCAGGCCAGCAAGCGGGGGCTGAGGCGGTAGGCGGCGACGGCGGCCCCAACACCGGCGGCACCGAGGATCAGGCCGGCCCACGGCCAGGCCAGGGTGGGAATGACCAGTGCCGGAACGGCAACGGCGGCGCCCAGGAAGAGGTCCCAGAACAGCTGGTCGGAGCGCTCCGGACCGGTGCCTGCAGGGGCGAGGGACCGCCGCCGGACCAAATAGACAGTGCCCGCAACACTGACCACCAAAACCGCCCCGCAGAGGAGCAGGAGGAGTCCCTCGGAGAAGGCTTCCATCACGGCCGACATCCTGAACCTCCAGCGGTTACCGCCCGGGCCAAGGTTTCCCAGGCTTGTCTTCCCATTAAATTGGGTTCCGGCGCCGGGGTCAATGCCGCGTACCGTGGGGTCATGAGACTGAAAATGTGCAGCATCCATGTGCAGGACCCGGCGACGGCCCACACCTTTTACACGGACACCCTGGGTTTCGAAACCCTGATGGCCATGCCCGAATACAACCTGTTCATCGTCAAGGATCCCGGTGCCGGCGCAGGCGCCGCCGGGCTGCTGCTGGAACCCAGCGACAACCCGATCGGCGCCAATTACATGAACGCCCTGCACAACGCCGGCCTGCCGGCAATTGTCTTCGGCGTCCCCGACGTCCAGGCCGAGTACCAGCGGCTGCTGGCGGCCGGGGTGAGCTTCCGCGGCGAACCCACCGAGGATCCCTCAGGCATCAGCGCCGTGTTCGACGACGGGTGCGGCAACTACGTGCAGTTGCACCAGGACTGAGCGGCCCGGAGGCGCTACTCCGCCTGGGCGCGGGCCTTCTTCGCGTCCTTCTTGGCGGCGTCGTCCTTGACCCGCTGGGCGTCGGCGCGGACGGCAGCGTGCGTGGCGCGCTCGGTGACCAGCCAGGCCGGCGGAGCCTGCAGCAGCGCGGTGATTTCCGCCGTCGTGAGCGCTTCTTCAACGCCGCCGCGGGCCAGGCCGCTGATGGAGACGTTCAGTTTCTGGGCCACCACGGGGCGCGGGTGCGGGCCGGTGCGGCGGAGCTCGGCCAGCCACTCCGGCGGGTTGGCCTGGAGCTCGGCGAAATCCGCGCGGGAGATGGTTGAATCCTGGAACTCCTGGGGTGTTGCAGGCAGGTAGATGCCAAGTTTCTTGGCAACGGTGGCCGGCTTCATGGACTGGGAGTTTGCAGAGGTCATGCTTCAAGGGTATCCGGGCGGGCGGTACTGTGAAGACGTGCCCACCGAGAACACCCCCCAGACAGACGCAGTCCCCGCCGATTCCGCGGAACAGGACGCGTCAGCGGAAGCGCCGCGGGAACTCCGGATCGCGTACGTGCCGGGAGTCACGCCGGGCAAATGGATCCGCCGCTGGGAAGAACGGATGCCCGGCGTACCGTTGCAGGCGTTTATGACCGACGGCGGTCCCGGCGGCCAGGCGGTCCGGGACGGGTCCGCGGACCTGGCCTTTGTCCGGCTGCCGGTGGACCGCGAAGGGTTCAACGTCATTTCCCTGTACGAGGAGCTGCCGGTGGTGGTGGCGCCGAAGGGGCACGAAATTTCGGTGTTCGACGAAGTGGCGCTGGCGGACCTGGACGCGGAAACCTTCCTGGACGTTGCGGCATTGGGCGGTGCCGAAGCGGCCCTGCAGGTGGTGGCTTCCGGCGCCGGCCTGGTGATCCTGCCCATGTCCGTGGCCCGTCACTTTAACGTCAAGGACACCGTGGCCCGGCGGCTCACCGGCGCCCCTGAATCGGGAATTGCCCTGGTCTGGCCCATCGACGGCACGGATCCGGTCATCGAGGAGTTCATCGGCATCGTCCGCGGGCGGACGGCGCAAAGCTCCCGCCAGCCCTCCGCCCAGCCCGTCAAGGAAAAGAAGGAGCCCAAACCGGACCGGCGCGGCACAGGTGCCAAAAAGGCCCCCAAGGTGGCCCAGCGGTACGCGCCAAACCCGGATAAGGGCCGCGGCAAGGGCTCGCGGAAAAAGGGCAAGCGGTAGATTCCGCTCATTCCGCCGCCGTGATGCGGTCCGCCGCGGCGAGGTTTGTGGCGCCGGCCCGGGGCAATGAGGGCCGTTCACTTGCATCATTGATGCTAAGCATGCTTATTGTGTAGGGGTAGCCATGCGTGACGGGTGACCCCCCGCGCTTCGCCACCTACAGGAAGGCGTGCCGATGACCAGCAACCTCGACCCGGATGCCCGGAGCAGTTACCGCCTGATCAGCCTGGCCGCCCGGATGGTGCAGCGACGCCAGGATGACGCGCTGGCTCCCTTGGGGCTGACCCGCGCCGCTGTCATCGCGCTTGAAGGACTGGCGGCCGGGCCGCTCAACCAGGAGCAGCTCGCGGATGCCATCCGCGTCCAGAGCCAGACCCTGGGCCGGGTCCTCAGCAGGCTGGAATCCACCGGCCACATTGTCCGGAACCGCCACGCCGCGGACCGGCGGCAGATGATTGTGGAGCTGACCGGGGCTGGCCGGGACGCCCTGGAATCTGCACGGGAAGCGGAAATAAACGCGTATCCCAACGATCCGGACATCGGCTGGAAGGTCCTGCACGCCGAGCTGGCTAAATTTGTCCGCGCCCTGCCAGCCGGCAGGGACCGTGAAGTGGTCCCGTTTACCGTTCCGGGGAACCGGAAGGATCACCGGGCCGGCGCTGAGCACCGCAACCCGCACCGGCCCGGCCGTGGCACCGGTCGTGATGCCGGCCGTAGCACCGGCGAGTGGGGGCCGGGCAGGCCGGGGGCCTGAGCGGGATTCCAGTTGCCCGAGCGCAGTTGCGGCCCTTCCGGGCTAGGCGCAGGCGTCCTGCAGCGCCTGGACGGACTCGGCCGGCACCTGGTCTCCGGCCTCCGCGATCCGGCCCAGCGGCGTCGTAATGTCCTCTGCCACTCCGGCAGACCGGGCAGCGGAAACCAGGCTGCCCAGCACTTCCCGGTCCTGGGCAGTGACCAGCCCGTCCTGGACCACGGCGCAGATCTGCCGGTTGACCTCCTCCGCGGCCGCCGAGGCCACCTGGGAAGCGGCATCGCTGGCAGCGTTTCCCGCGGCCTCCTCGACGGCGCCGCAACCGGCCACCAGGAGCAGCAGCGGGGTGGCGAGGAGGGCGGCGGCATGTCGGTTCATGCCTTCAGTTTAGGCGGGGGCGCCGGGCTGCCGCTTCCTAGCGTCCGCTGGCTGCCGGCACGCCAAGGACGCTGTCCAACAGGGTGTTGCGGAATTTTCCGTCGGGATCATGTGCTGCAGCCAGCGACCGGAACTCGGCAAACTTCGGATACAGGTCCTCCCAGTCATGGCTTGACGGCGTGAAGAGCTTGCCCCAGTGCGGCCTGGCGCCGAACGGGCGCAGCGCGTCTTCCAGGTCCGGCAGCAACGCCTCCACCTCCTGCTGCAGCGGTTTCCACGTGAAGTGCAGGGCAACGCTCCGCTGGCGGTAAAACGGGCTGAGCCAGAAGTCATCGGCCGCACCCGTGCGGATCTCGGAGACGAACAGCAGCGGTGCCAGCCGGCCGGCCAGGCCGCAGACGGCCTGCAGGGCGGCGGGTGCAAGCTCCAGCGGAAGGATGAATTCGCTCTGCAGTTCCTCGCCGTTGCTGGGCGTAAATTCGTGGCGGAAATGCGGGAGCCGGTCGAGCCAGGGCCCCGGTACGTCCAGCTGTTCCGTGCAGTTCTCCGCGGACATGTCGGGGAGGGGGTGCCGGGAGCGGGTGGCGGCAGTGGCGCCGAAGAGATCCGGCAACGGCGGCTCGGCGGCGAGGGCCTTGAGCCATACCTGGTTGATGGTCCCACCTGCGTAGTCGGTGAACAGGCTGACGCTGTAAGCGCTCGAGACGATGGCGGGGAACTCCGCCAGGGCCCGGTCCCACGGCAAGTCCTCCAGGACGCGCTGGCGCATCTGGTACGCCGGCCGGACGGACAGTTCCAGGCCCGTCACGATCCCCAAGGCGCCCAGGCCCACAACGCTGGCCATGAATTGGTCGCCGTCCGCCCTGGCAAGCGTGACCTGCTCGCCGGAGGGCCGCACCAGGTCGATGGACTCCACGGCGCCTGCCAGTGACTGGTTGTCCACCCCGGAGCCGTGCGTGCCTGTCTGCACTGCACCCGCCACGGAAATGTGGGGCAGGGACGCAAGGTTGTGGATGGCCGCGCCTGACTCCGCGAGAGTCCGGCACAGGGCGCCGTAGCTGACTCCGCCGCTGACGTGGACCGTGCCGCGCGCCGAGTCGAGCTCAATGTGCTGGGGCAGGGCGTCCAGGAGCACATGCACGCCGTCGGTGTCACCCACGCGGTTGAAGGAGTGCCGGGAACCCAGGGCCTTGATTTTGCCGGCCCGTCCCACCATGGCCGCCAGTTCCGCCACCGATTCCGGCCGGAGCACGTCCGCCGAGCCGTATTCGAGGTTCCCTGCCCAATTCTTCATATTGCGTGGCTTCCCGTCCGGGGTTGAATTCGTTTCCTCCACTGTCAGCGCTAACAAATTTGCTGTCAAGGCTCGTCCAGGGTGCAACCGCCCGTCAGGAAGCTGTTGCTGATGTGGGGTGGTGCCTTGATTTCCAACGTTATAGATTTGTCGGATGACACTTGCGCAGACGCCACCGATGGGCTGGAACAGCTGGGACTGCTTCGGCACGTCCGTCACCGAGGATGAGGTCCTGGCAAACGCGGCCTTTATGGCCGAACATCTTTTGCCGCACGGCTGGGACACCGTGGTGGTGGATATCCAGTGGTACGAACCGGCGGCCCGGGCGGGCGGCTACAACGACGGTGCCGTCCTGGAACTCGACGCCTACGGCCGGCAGCTTCCGGCCGTGAACAGGTTTCCTTCGTCCGCCGGCGGGCTGGGGTTCAAGCCGCTGGCGGACCGGATCCATGGCATGGGCCTCAAGTTTGGCCTGCACATTATGCGCGGCATCCCGCGGCAGGCCGTCCGGGACCGGCTCCCCGTTGAGGGAACGCAGGTCACGGCGGACCAGGTGGCCGACACGGGATCCTCTTGCGAATGGAACACCGACAACTTCGGCCTGGACCACGGCAAGCCGGGCGCCCAGGCCTACTACGACTCCCAACTGCGCCTTTTTGCCGCCTGGGGTGTGGACTTTGTTAAGGCCGACGACATGCTCGGCCCGTACTTTGCGGACGAAATCGCCGCGTACCAGCTGGCCATCGGGCGCAGCGGCCGGGATATGGTGCTGAGCCTTTCACCGGGCAAGGCGCTGTCGTTGGCGCGGCTGGAGCACCTGCGGGCCAACGCCCAGATGTGGCGGGTTTCCGACGATTTGTGGGACATCTGGGACGACGTCAAAGCCCAGTTCGCCCGGCTGGCGCGGTGGGCACCGCACCAGCAGCCCGGACATTGGGCGGATGCGGACATGCTGCCAGTAGGTAACATCGCGCTTCGCGCCGAGCGTGGCCAGGAACGGCTCAGCCGCCTGACGCGCGACGAACAGCGCACCATGCTCTCGCTCTGGTGCATTGCCCGCTCCCCGCTGATGCTGGGCTGCGACCTGCCGTCCTCGCCGCCGGAGACCCTGGAACTGCTGACCAACGCGGACCTCCTGGCCGCCCTCAAGGACAGCCACAACAACCGTGAACTGCTGCGGGACGGGGATCTGGTGGTCTGGGCGGCGGACAGCACGACGGCGGACGGCGGCTTTGTGGCGCTGTTCAACACCGGGACCGGCGCCGCGTCACACATCATGCTGCTGGCTGACCTGGGGCTTTCAGTCCTCCCGGATGCCGGCACATGGCGGCTCCGGGAGGCCTGGAGCGGGCAGGAGGCAGTCGCTGCCGCCGTGGACGGGATGCCCGCACTCGCGGTGGACCTGCCGCCGCACGGGGTGCAGTTCTTCAGCTGCTTCCGCGGCTAGGACAACCCGTCCGCCAGGGTGCTGTCGGGTTCTGCACCATCAATCGGCTCGGCCCGGCTGCCGGACCCGCACTTCCGGGGTGTGGCCACCGCGCCGGTTGGTTTGATGGTGCAAAACCCGCCAGGCGGAAGCTCTAGCTGGTGCGGGGCGGCGGTACCCTCCGGCTGCCGGTGGCCTCGAACGCGGCGGCCAGGTTCAGCAGGGCGTTGTCGGTGTAGGCGCGGCCGGCGAACGTGAGGCCCACCGGCATGGCGATGTCTGCAGCGAGGCCCATGGGCACGGTGACTGTTGGAATGCCAAGGTGCCGTGGCACCAGGTTCCCGTTGGCCACCCACACGCCGTTGCGCCAGGCCTGGTCGGCTGAGTCCTGGTTTATGTCGGCATCGGCCGGGCCCACATCCGCGACGGCGGGAAACACCACGGCGTCCAGGCCCAGGCCGTCCATCCACTCCTCCAGGTCAACGCGCCGGGTTTCCTCCAGTCCGGCCAGCCCGTCCGCGAGCTCCGGCATCCCGTCGAGGGTGGGAACCCCGTGGGCGCGGATCCAGGCAGGGTAGTCGCTGATATCGTCGTCGAACCCGTCGTAGCGGTCCGGGAGGGAGCCGTCCGGGGCGGGGAAGATCATGGCCCCGGCCACCTGCGCCAGCGTGTTGAGGCGCGGATCGGCGTTGGCCGCCAGGAAGTCGTGCCAGGCCCAGGCCGAAAGGTCCACGATCTCTCTGCGGAGGTAGGCGGCGGAGACCAGGCCCCGGGTGCCGAGCGTGGGGGCGCCGGGCCGGTCGCCCTCGTAGTTGGAGACCACCGGGAAGTCGACGTCCACAACCTCGGCCCCCGCGGCTTCCAGGCTTTTAAGGGCAGCGCTCCACAGGTCGATGATGGACTGCCGGGTGTGGATGCGTTGGCCGGTGGGGCCGCCGATGCCCGGCGCAGGTGCAGTGCCGGCGTCGGGATCCGCGTTGATGTACATCCGCGGGATGCCCAGCCGTTTACCGGCCAGGATCCCTGCCGCCGCGGCAGGGTCGGCAACGGCCAGGTCCGGGTATGACGGCGGCCGGACGGCAGATGCCGCGGGGATGGGGATCCATGGCTGGACGCGCCAGAAATCGCCGCGGGTGTTCGCATCGTCGGCCACCACCACGTCAAGGACCTCGAGGAGGTCGGCCATGGTCCGGGTGTGGGGGACCACCACATCCATGGTGGGGACCAGGGGCCAGTTGCCGCGCACGGAGATCACTCCCCGGGAGGGGGTGTAGGCGCACAGGCCACTGTTCGACGCCGGCGCGCGGCCGGATGACCAGGTTTCCTCGGCCAGCCCGAACGCCGCAAAGCAGGCGGCCGTTGCCGTGCCGGAACCGTTTGACGAGCCGGAGGCGAAAGCGGCCGGAAGGTAGTCGGCGTTGTAGGGGGACTCGGCCCGGCCGTAGACGCCGCGCTGCATACCGCCGTTGGCCATGGGCGGCATGTTGGTCAGGCCAATCAGGACGGCGCCCGCCGCCCGGAGCCGCTCGATGGTGAAGGCATCCTGTTGCGCCACGAGGTCCTTGAACGCCGGGGATCCGGCGGCCACGGTCAGGCCCTGAACCTTGTAGCTGTCCTTGGCGGTGTAGGGAATGCCGTCCAGTGGGCCCAACGTTTCCCCGGCTGCCCGGCGGGCATCCGACGCCCTGGCTTCCGCAACTGCTTCGGGGTTCAGCACCACCATGGCATTGAGGCGTATGCCTGAAGAGTCATATGTCTGAATTCGCTCAAGGTACTGCTGGACGAGGGCTTCGCTGGTGGTGGCGCCGGTCTCCAGGGCCTGCCGGAGCTCCCTGATTCCCGCTTCCACAACGGAGAACGCAGCTTCTTCGCCGTCCTTCCCGATGCTGGCCGGCGTCATGCCGATGGCTCCTGGGGTGCCGGCTGCTGCTGGGTGATGCAGTGGATGCCGCCGCCAAAAGCGAAGATGTCGCGCGCGTCCACCAGTTCCACTGCCCGTCCCGGGTAGGCGCGGGCCAGGATGCCGGCCGCGATGGAATCGTTGGCATCGTCGAACCCGCACAGGACCACTACTCCGTTCGCGACGTAGTGGTTGATGTACGACCAGTCCACAAAACCCTCGTCATCCGCGAGGACAGTGGGGGCCGGGACGTCAATGATGCGCAGCGGCCTGCCCTGGGCGTCCAGCTTCCCCGCAAGGGCGGCGCGGACTTCCTGGTACACGGCGTAATCAGGGTGGGAGGGATCCTGCTGCTGGTGCAGCAGTATGGTACCGGGGCCGGCGAAGGCAGCCACGATGTCCACGTGGCCGCGGGTGCCAAATTCGCCGTAGTCCCGGGTGAGGCCGCGGGGGAGCCAGATCGCCGTTGTGGTGCCCAGGGCCGCGTGGATTTCCGCCTCCACGGATTCCCGGGTGGCGCCAGGGTTCCGGTGCGGGTCCAGTTGGACGGTCTCGGTCAGCAGGACGGTCCCGGCGCCGTCCACGTGGAATCCGCCGCCCTCGTTGACCAGGGTGCTGCTGCGCACGGACGTGTCCGCGAAGCCGGCCACTGACCGGGCCACATGCTGGTCGTTGTCCCATGCTGCCCAGTGCTGGGCGCCCCAGCCGTTGAAAGTCCAGTCCACCGCGGCCAGGGAGCCGTCACCTTGGTGCACGAAACTGGGACCGCTGTCGCGGAGCCAGGCGTCATCCAGCTGGATTTCAACGACGTTGATGTCCGCGCCCAGCCATTCCCTCGCGGCCGTGGCGTCCCGCGGGTGTGCCACCACCGTGACCGGCTCATAGCGGGCGATGGTGTGGGCGACCGCGGTCCAGGCGGCCCTGGCTCGGTCCAGCGTGGCACTTCCGGCGGGTCCAAAAGTGTCGTTGGGGGGTGGGAATGCCATCCAGGTCCGTTGGTGGCGGGCCCACTCTGCGGGCATGAGGGTGGCTGGCTGAGCCGCGGCCGAAGGGGCGGATGGGAGGGTTGCAGTTTTCATGGCTTGGCGCAGGTCTTTCTGTGGTGGCCGTCAATAAATGAATGACATTCATTTATTATGGGGACGTCGACGTGCCCACGCAAGGGTTTAGCCAGAAGCGCTTCGGGAACCTGCATCCGTCAGCCGCGGATCAACCTAGCCGGCGCGGCCGTCCACAGACGCCAGAATGGCCTGCGCCAGTTCCCTCGGCCGGGTGAACTGCGGCCAGTGCCCGGTAGGCAGGTCGACATATTCCACCTCGCGCACAAGGGCCAGCTCCGCAACGAACGGATGCCCCGCCGCCATCCATTCGCGGAGCACCGCCGACGGGAACTCGCAGGCAATGACGGTCACGGGAACCTCGTAGCGCCGGTCATCGTGCAGGCGCTGCCGGCCAAATGCCACCCCTTTTGGCTGGGGGACGGCGCGCTCCCGGAAGCTGGCGCGGATCCGGTCATCGAGATCCACCAAATCCGCGTCCTCGAAAGCGTCCCAGGGCGGAAGGGGAACGTCCGGACCTTCGGATGGCAGTTCGTCATTGATCACGCCGCCCTCGCCGAGGGGCCCGCTGTCCACATAGATGGCCCGCGCCACCCGGTCCGGCCGGGCATCGACTGCCCCGTGGATGACAGCACCACCGCCGGAGTGGCCCACCAGCACCACCGGCCCGGACAAGGCGTCGATTGTTTCAACGACTGCATCCACGTGGTGGTGCAGTTCAATGCCCTCCCGGTTGGCGGAAGGTGATTCCAGGCCGGGCAGCGTGAGGGGGTGTGGACGGTGGCCGGCGGCCTCCAGGGCCGGTGTCACCTCGTCCCACGAGGAAGCGTCCAACCAGAATCCGGGAACCAGAATGATGTCCATGACCGAACCCTACTCCAGGCCGTTGACCAACTGGACGGACACAAGGCGTCCCGTGCGGAAGCCCGGGACGGCCGTAACGGTGAAGACGAGCCCGTCCCCGCTGCGTGCCACGCCGGTGATGTCGAAGTCGCTGGCCGGCGGGCCGCCGTCGTCGGGCCCTTGGGCCGGACCGGTCAGGAGCGCCCCGTTCAGCCGCAGGATGTGGTGGTGCGCGTCGCCGGGCAGGAAGCGGACCCGCAGGATTGTGGCCCGGTTCGCCGGATCGGTGAGGACATAGGAGAACCAGCCGCCGGCGTCCCGCCAATGGAGCCCTCCGGCGCCCCCGGCCATGGTGTCTTTCCCCGCGAATTTGTGGTCCGCCTCGGGCTGCTGCTCTCCGGCTGTAACGGCATCCACCACCCGGGCTGCCCCGGCGGCGGCCCGATCCAGGGCCTGCAGGCTGGTCCGCAGCTCTGCCGGTTCACCCGTAGGCCAGTACACGGTATAGCGGCAGCCGTGGATCCGGTGGAAGGGCTCCAGGATGACCGTGGCAGGCTGTCCTGCCGGATCGATGACGTCCAGCTCGGCCGCGAAGGATGGGGTGCGGCGCCGGGAGAGGGCCTCCGGATCCGGTACCACGGGCGTTCCGGCCAGTGGCTTCAACGTTCCCGCGGCGACATGTCCCATGCGCTGGTCAGCGGCCTCGAATCCGGGGACGCCATCAGTGCCGCCCCGGGCTGCCAGGACCATCGGGCCGTACCGGAAGGAAACCCAGGGGGACCCGTCCGGCAGCGCCTCCGCCTGGAATCCCGCGGTCAGCCGGATCCTGACCGTAGAGGTGCCGGCCCAGCGGCGGACAAGGCGGACGTCCCCGGCCTCGGCCGGAGGGGTGGCCTGGGTACTTCCCTGCCCGCCGCCGTCGACCGTCAATGCCGTGGCCCAGCCCGGCCTGCGCAGCCGGACGGTGGCGTCCACCGGAGCAGCAGCGGTGATGGTCAGCGTGACCAGGCCGGAACCCGGAAAGTCGGTTTCGAGCCGGACCTTAAGTCCGCGCTCTGTCCAGTCCAGCGTGGATGGGATGTAGAGGTTGACCAGGAGGTCGGTGTCTGTGTGGCTGTAGATCAGCTCGCCGTAGCGGGCATGGTTCTCCAACCCGGACCCCACACAGCACCACATCGATTCCTGCGCCTTCGAATATACGCGGTAGTGCCCGGGGCGCATGGGGGTGAAGTACACCAGGCCGCCGCTGGCAGGATGCTGCGAGGACAGGATGTGGTTGTACGTGGCGCGTTCATAGAAGTCGATGGCGGCCGGGTCGCCGGAGGCCTCGAACCGCAGCTGCGCCAGCTTCAGCATGTTGTAGGTGTTGCACGTCTCCGGTCCCTGCGGGTCCTGGACCATTGATGAGAAGTCGGCTGCCGGGTGGAAATGCTCGCGGACACTGTTCCCGCCCACGGAGACCGAACGCTTGGACACCACTGACTCCCAGAAGGTGTCCACGGCCCGGGCATACGCCGGATCGCCGGTGCCCGCGGCAAGCCGCGCGTACCCCACCACCTTGGGGATCTGGGTATTGGCGTGCAGCCCGTCCAGTCGGTCCTGGTACGCCGCCAGGGGATCCAGGATGCTGCGGTGCGCGAACCGGTGCGCCTCCGCCAGGTACCGGCCATCACCCGTGACGCCCCACAGCAGGGCGAAGGCGTCGTTCATTCCGCCGAACTCGGTCTGCAGGATCCGTTCGAAGGCAGGCTGGTCCAGCCGGGCTGAAACGCCCAGCCACCAGTCCGCCAGACCGGTGGCCACACCCAGGGCGCCTTCGAGGCCAGCAAACTGGTGGGCATCCAGCAGCCCGGCAAGAGTCTTGTGCAGGTTGTACAGCGGAACCCATCTGCCGTTGAGGGTGAACAGGTCCGCATCGACCTCACCACGGGACAGCTGGTTCCCCAGGTCCCGGCCGCCCGGGACGCCGCCCACGTAACCGTCCGTTGCCGCGGCTTGGCACCGGACCAGGACCCCGACCACGTATCTGGCATTGGCCAGCAGTTCCGGGTTGCCGGTGGCGGCGAACAGCTTGGCGCAGGCGGAGAGGTAGTGGCCGCCGATGTGGCCGCCCATGCCCTCCGACTCCCAGCTGCCGTAGGGGTGGGCCGGGCTTTCCAGGCCTGCTGCCAGGAGATACGGGGCGCAGAGCCGGTCCGCGTCGAGGGACAGGACGTAGCTGACAGAGGTCTCCTGGGCCGCTTTGAAGTCGCTGTCGAGGAGGCGGACCTGGTGCGGGGGGAAGGAGCCCGGACCGGTGCGTGTGGGCGTGCTGGTTGTGGTTTTGTGTTCCGGCCTGGTGGGCACAACAATCCTTCCGTGACGAACGCCCTGCCCGGCGGTCATGTGATTGGTTTCAAACCCAAATTTATAACGTTGTAATTAGTTGTCAACAGTGGCAGTCCTTGACGGTGGCTGCTGATCGCCTCACCGCCGCCCGCGGCGGTTCTTCCCGCTGGACCGTTCCTGTCTCTCCGCCAGCCCGCGTTCAGCCGAGCGCTGCGAGGTCCCGGCGGAAACCACCTTCTGGTGCCATTCCCGGTAATAGGCGCGTTGCGCCGCCACATCACTGCGGCGGGCCAGGGCCGCCAGCTCGCGCTGCATCTTCCCGTAGCTGAGCCAGCGGCGTTCGGCCAGGCTGCCGTCGGCAAGGGCGGCCTGCACAGCGCAGCCAGGCTCGGTCCGGTGGGCGCAGTCCGCAAACCGGCAGCTCCCAGCCAGCTCCGCCACGTCCCCGAACATTTCCCCTAATCCGTCGGCAGCGTCAAAAAGGCCGAAACCACGGACTCCGGGGGTGTCCATCAGGACGGCTCCGTTGGGCAGCGGGACCAGCTCCCGGGCCGTGGTGGTGTGCTTGCCCTTGAAATCCCCGGACCGCACCTCCCCGGTGTGCTGCACCTGGCTGCCTGCCAGGGCGTTGATGAGGGTCGACTTTCCGGCGCCCGAAGGCCCCAGGAGCACGATGGTGCGGCCCCCGGGCAGGTGGGACAGCAACGCGTCGATGCCGTCGCCATTTTCAGCGGAGGTGGTGACCACCTCCACGCCGGCGGCCTGGAGGATAACCTTCCCGACGACGTCGTCCGCCACATCGGAGAGGTCCGCTTTGGTGATGATCACGAGGGGAGTGGCCCCTGAATCCCAGGCGGCCACCAGGGTCCGCTCCAGCCGGTTGTGGGTCAGCGGACGGTCCACCGGCACCACCACGCCCACCACGTCCATGTTGGCGGCGAGGACCTGGGCCTCGGAGGAATCCTCGAAGGCGCGTTTCCGGCTGAGCTCTGTCAGGCGCGGCAGGACGCCGAGGATCTGGTGCTCGCCGGCCCGGTTGGGTCCGGTCCATACCCAGTCCCCGGTGACGGCGGTTTCCCCGGTCAGCGGGTAAGGCAGATGGGCGGTTCCGTCCGAAGACGCCACTAAGAGGAGTGTTCGGTCCACCCGGACCACCCGGCCGCGGCCGGTGGCACCCGGCAGCGGGTTGTTCTCGAAGTGGGCTGCGGCCCGGGGGCCATAGCCGTAGTCGATTGGGCCGCTGGAAAGTGGGGCGGCGGTGTTGCGCAAAGGGTTGTTCACGGTGGTTACCTTCGGAAAAAGGTCCCCTGGCACTGTCCGGCGTGGATGCCGCTGCGGGCGCCGCTCAGGCGGTGCAGGTGCGGGAGGGGAGGAAATGGTGGTTGATGGCGGGGCGCGCACGGCGCGCAACAACTGCAGTCATCAAAACCACCTCCCATCCTCGGGGCCTGTACGAGGCCCGTCCCTTTGTGTGCCCGCGCGGTGGCGGACGCTTTTCACTCTAGCGCCGCCCGCCGACGTCGGCCAGCCCCTGCGGCGAAAAATCTGAGTGCACAAACGGGTGGCGCGGTTGTCACCGCACCACCCGTTTGCGCAGGTCAGGCGCTGGTGGCGTCCTGGACTTCGCCCACCAGCTCCTCGATGATGTCCTCGAGGAACAGCACGCCGGTGGTCCGGCCCTGTGCGTCGAAGACACGGGCCACGTGCGCGCCTGTGCGCCGCATTGCGGCCAGGGCGTCCTCAAGTTCCGCCCCTGCGAACGCCGACGCCAGGCGCCGGATCCGCTTGGCCGGCACCGGCGCGTCGAACGTGCCGGGCGCCACCAGGTCCATGACGTCCTTGAGGTGCAGGTACCCGGCGGGTTCCTCGGCGCCGTCCGTGAGGATGTAGCGCGAGAAGCCGTGCCGGCCCACCGCCTGCTGGATGTCGAAGGGCGTGGCGGACTGCGGCAGGAGCACCATGTCCGCCAGCGGCACCTGGACGTCCGCCACGGTTTTGGCCGTGAACTCGAAGGCGTTGGTCAGGGCGCCCGTGGTGTCCTTCAACATGCCGTCCCGGGTGGACTGGGCCACGATGTTTGCCACCTCATCGAGGGTGTAGGCGCTGGTGGCCTCGTCCTTGGGCTCCACTTTGAACAGCCGCAGGATGGAGTTGGCAATGCCGTTCAGGGTCCAGATGACCGGTTTGAAGATCCGGGCCACCAGCACCAGCGGCGGCGCCAGGATCAGGGCCGCACGGGTGGGGACCGAGAACGAGATGTTTTTCGGCACCATCTCGCCCAGCACCACGTGCAGGAACGTGACCAGGAGCAGCGCTGCGATGAACGCGATGACGCCGATCGCTTCGCCGGAGAGCGTGGTCAGGCCCAGTGGTATCTCCAGCAGGTGGTGGATGGCAGGTTCGGAAACGTTGAGGATCACCAGGGAACAGACCGTGATGCCCAGCTGGCTCGTGGCCAGCATCAGGGTGGCGTGCTCCATGGCCCACAGCGTGGTTTTGGCGGCCTTGCTGCCGGCCTCGGCCTTGGGCTCGATCTGGGAGCGCCGCGCCGAAATGACGGCGAACTCGGCGCCCACAAAGAAGCCGTTCACCACGAGGAGGACAACAAGCCAGATGATGCCGGGAAGGTACTCACTCATGGGTCAGCTCCTGCGTGATGTCGTCGATGATTCTGTCGTGGGCGCTGCCGGCCGCTCCTGCGCCGGCCGGGGTGAAGCGGAGCCGTTCCACGTGCGTGCCCACTACCCGCTCCACCCGCAGCGTGCCGGCGTCGAGCTCCACTTCATCACCGAGCTCGGGGATGCGGTCCAGCCGGTCCGTGACGAAACCGGCCACAGTGTCGTACTCCCCGCCGTCCGGGACTTCAACCCCGGTCCGGTCCAGGAGCTCGTCGGGGCGCAGCGCCGCATCAAAGGTCAGCGAGCGGCCGGTGCGGACCACACCCACACGGGCACGGTCGTGTTCATCTTCCAGTTCGCCCACAATCTCTTCCACCAGGTCCTCCAGGGTGACGATCCCGGCGGTGCCGCCGTGTTCGTCCGACACGATGGCCACCTGCAGGCCCTGGCGCCGCAGCAGGCCCAGGAGTGTGTCCACGCCCATGGATTCGGGGACGCGGATGGGATCGATCATGAGTTGTTCAGCCCGGACGGCGGGCCGTTCGGCCAGCGCCACGGCGAAGGCCTGCTTGACGTGCAGCACCCCCACCACGTCGTCCCGGTCCCTGCCGATCACGGGGAAACGCGAGAATCCAGTGGCAGTGGCCAGGGCGACGATGTCCTCCGCCGAGTCCTGGATTCCGACGGCGGTCATCCGCACACGCGGGGTCATCACGTCCGCCGCGCTGTGCTCGGAGAACCGTAGCGTCCGGTGCAGGAGGGTTGCATGGTCCTGGTCCAGGACGCCCTCGACGGCGGAGCGGCGCACCAGGGAACTGAGCTCCTCGGCGCTCCGGGCGCCGGAGAGTTCCTCCTTGGGTTCGATGCCGAAGCTGCGGATGATGTTGTTCGCCGTGTTGTTGAACAGCAGGATCACCGGCTTGAACACGGTGGTGAACAGGGTCTGGAACGGCACCACCACCTTGGCGGTGGCCAGGGGCAGCGCAAGGGCGAAGTTCTTGGGGACCAGTTCGCCGATCACCATGGAGAAGATGGTGGCCAGGAAGATTCCGGCCACGGAGCCGACGGCCGGCACAATGGCCTCGGGTACGCCTGCCGACGTCAGGGGAGCGCTAAGCATCCGGCTGATGGCCGGTTCGAACGTGTAGCCCGTCAGCAGCGTGGTGAGCGTGATGCCCAGTTGCGCGCCGGACAGGTGCGTTGAGGTGATCCGGAGGGCTTTGATGGTGGGGCCCAGGCGTTTCTCGCCGCGGGTCTGCCGGGATTCGAGGTCGTGCCGGTCAAGGTTGACCAGCGCGAATTCCGAGGCAACGAAGAATCCGGTGCCGACAGTCAGGACGAGGCCGATGCCGAGCATGATCCATTCATACATTTCGGCGCCCCTCTCCCGTGGTGGCCGGTAATCCGGTCAGATGGCAGAGGGGCCAGGGCATGTGTGAAGGAGGGTCATCCATGCTGCTTTCAACGCCGGGTCCGGCGGAATGGTTCCCCGGCAGGCACAGCCTGCCGGACCAGCGTGCCGGAGCAGGCGCTGCTGCTCCCGGAACGTGTGCAGTGCCATACTGGGGGCACGGGCGGGCGGAGTTTGGGGGACCTCGAAGACATGGTTTTGGATACGGAGACCCTCCGGCTCTCATTCGGCATAATGGCGCTGGCCCTCGTTGTGCTTTTTTACTTCTCCGCCTACCGGGTGACGCGCTCGCCGTACAGTGGCTGGTGGTGCGTGGCCCTGCTGTTTTTCCTGGCGGGCTCGGCGTGCTTCCTGCTGGACGGCACCGCCCACCAGGTCTGGGCCAATCCGTTGGGCAACACCCTGCTGGTGCACGGCGGCGTGGCCGTGTGGGCCGGGGCCCGTTCGCTCCGGACAGCTGCCCCGAACAAGTGGGCCTTCGCGGCAATCCCCGTGGTCACCCTGGTGGCCTCCGTCCTGGACAACCCTGCCACCAACGTGTGGTCAGGCGGCCCCGTGTTCCTGTTTGCCATGGCCCTGACCATCGGCCTGGGCTCCCGCGAACTGTGGCGCCTTGAACCGGGCTACTCCCGCGTCCGGATCCCCATGGCCACGGCTGCGGGCGGGCTGGCGCTGTTTTACTTCCTCCGCTGGGTGGCCTTCCTGCTGGAAGGCCAGAACGGCCCCACCTTCACCACCATCTTCGGCTCAGCCGTGACCACCATGATCACCATGGTGCTCCTGGTGGTGGTCTCCTTCAGCATGGCCGCCCTCAGCAGCGAACAGCAGACCCGGGCCCTGCGCGTGGTGGCCACCCGCGACGACCTGACCGGCCTGTTGAACCGGAAGGCCTTCCTGGACCTGGCCGCTGAACAGCTGTCCGACCGGGCCATCACGGGGGGCTCCGGTGCCTTGATCCTGGCCGACCTGGACCACTTCAAAGCGGTCAACGACACCTTTGGGCACGCGGCCGGGGATGTCGCACTGAAGGCCTTCGCCACCGCCTGCACGGATACCGTGCGGACCACCGACCTGGCGGGGCGGTACGGCGGCGAGGAGTTTGTCATCCTTATCCCCGGTGCCAGCGCCGAACGGGCGGAGCTGATCGCCGGGGAAATCAGCCGCCGGCTGGCTGCCTCGCCCACGGTGGACGGCATGGTGATGCCCACCGTGAGCTACGGCATTTCAACGTACGACGCCGGTACCGCTGACATCGACGACGTGATCGTCACAGCGGACGCGGCGCTGTACACGGCCAAGTCGCTGGGCCGGAACCGGATTGCCCGCAGCGACCACCGCGGCCTCAGTTGACCGCAGGCTCCGGGACCGTCAAGGGAACCAGGGCTGGCCGCGCCGCGGTGCTTTCAATGGCAACGGTCCTGCCCGTCCCGGCGGCCACCAGGACCGACTCCATAACCTCCAGGACATGGTAGGCCAGCCGGCCGCCTGCCCGCGGCTCGCTGCCGGGCGGGGTGGCGGCGAGGTCCGCCAGGCCGGCGCCCCGTCCTGCGTCCACAAAGCCTGCTGACACCGGAAGTACCTCCCAGCCGGCGGCGCCCAGCGTGAAAAGCTCAACATCGCCGTCGAACCGGTTGGGATCCGGGACCACCAGCGAGCCGCGCTCGCCGTGGATTTCGAGGTTGGGCGCCTTGGTGCGCACGGCGTCGAAGCTCATCACCAGGGTGGAGATGGCACCATCGGCGTGGGTCAGCATGGCTGCGACGTGCGAGTCAACGGCCACCGGAATCACCTCGCCTTCGCGGGCGCCTGAGCCGATGATGCGCTCGGTCCGGGTCCGGCTGGCGGTGCCGGTCACTGACACCACCGGGCCCAGCAGGGTCACCAATGCACTGACGTAGTACGGGCCCATGTCCAGGAGCGGCCCGCCGCCGGGCTGGTAGTAGAAGTCCGGATTCGGATGCCAGGATTCGTGTCCCGGCGTTGCCATCATGGCCGTGGCCGATACCGGCCGGCCGATCAGGCCGTCGTCGATCGCTTTCCGCGCCGTCTGGATGCCCGTGCCGAGGACGGTGTCCGGCGCGCAGCCCACCACAACGCCGGCCGCATCTGCCGCGGCCAGGACATCCTTGGCCTCGGCCAGGGTTGCCGCCAGCGGCTTCTCGCCGTAGACGCCCTTACCGGCGGCAATGGCTTGGAGCGCCACCTCGGCGTGGACGGCGGGGATGGTCAGGTTCAGCACCACATCCACCGCGGGATCCGCCAGGAGTTCACCGACGCCGACGGCGCGGGCGCCCGGGTGGGCATCGGCCACCGCCTGTGCGCGGGCAGGATCGATGTCCGCCACGGCCACCAGGCGGATGGAGTCGTCCTTGGTGAAGGTGGCCAGGTACTGGGTGCTGATGGCGCCGCAGCCCACCATTCCGATGTTCAACGGCTTGCCCACAGCATGCCCCTTTCGACGATGGTCCGGACGTTGGTGTCCTGGAGGACTTCCACGCGGTGACCCGGTGTGCTGACGAAGATCCTGCCGGCACCCCATTGCCGGGTCCAGATGGCGGGGGAGGTCACTTCCCGCTGCCAAGGGTCCCAGGACCGGGCCTTCTGAGTGGTGGTGGCCAGGACGTCGATGTAATCGTCCGAGAGGACCCAGTACTGCTCGGTTTCGAGCTCAAAATCGGCGATGCCCTCGGTGATGGGGTGTCCAGCAGCCGCGGGGAGCATGTTCACCGTATACGGCACGTAATTGTCCGCCTGCTCACCCTTGAGTTCGTCGGCGTGCTTGCCAGGATGGCAGGCGAATTGGCCCCCGATCAGGTGCAGGTAGTCCGAGGTGTTCCGGTAGGAATCGGCGATGCCGCCGTGCCAGCCGGCCAGCCCGGTGCCGCTTTCGACGGCCGCCCGGAGTCCCCGAAACTCATCCTGCTCAATGGTGGACATGGTCATGCACTGGACGATCAGGTCCACCCCGGCCATGTATTCCGGATCGGCATATATTTTGGCGGATTCCTCCACGCGCACGGTGTAGCCGTTTTCTTTCAGGAACGGGATAAAGAGCTCCGTGGCTTCGACGGGCTGGTGGCCGTCCCAGCCGCCGCGGACCACAAGTGCATTTTTGCTGCCGGTCATTAATATTCCTCTAACTGCATGGATCTGTCGGGATTGCTGGTGGGCTGGTTCAGACGCTGTGCCATTGCGACGACGCCCCGGCGCTGGCCTCCACAGCCGCCAGGACGCGCTGCACCTGGAGTGCGTCCGCGAAGGAGGGCTCGGGCTGCTGGCCAGCCGCAAGGGCGGTGACCAGGTCCACCGCCTGGTGTGTGAAGCCGTGTTCGTAACCCAGCCCATGGCCCGTGGGCCACCAGTTCCCCACGTAAGGGTGCTCGGGCTCGGTAACGATGATCCGGCGGAACCCGGCATCCGGGCCTTCGGCGGCGTCGTAATAGGACAGGACGTTGTTGTCCTCGAAGTCGAAAGCCAACGAGCCCTTGGTGCCGTTGAATTCAATCCGCATCGCGTTCTTGCGGCCCAGTGCCATCCGGGAGGCCTCAAAGACGCCCACCGGCCCGCCGTCGAACCGTGCCGTGAAGATCGCGGCGTCGTCCACGGTGACGGTTCCCCGCGGTCCCTCGGCCGCCGTATTGCCATGGCCGCCGAGCCCCACGAAGTCTCCGCCGAGCGGACGGTCCGGGACGAACGTCTCCAGCAGCGCCGACACCCCGGTGATGTGGCGGCCCAGGATCCACTGCGCGGCGTCGACAATGTGGGCGCCGATGTCCCCGAGTGCGCCGGAGCCTGACTTCGACTTGTCCAGCCGCCAGGTCATGGGGGCGTTCGCATCGCTGAGCCAATCCTGAAGGTACTGCGCCCGGACGTGCCGGATGGTACCCAGCTTGCCCTCGGCCACCATACGCCGGGCCAGCGCGAGGGCAGGGGTCCTGCGGTAGGTGAACCCGCACATGGCGAAGATGCCGTTCCGGGCCGCGGCCGCAGCAGCCGCCGTCATTTGTTCAGCCTCGGCCACCGTATTGGCGAGGGGCTTCTCGCACAGCACGTGCTTGCCGGCGGACAGGGCGGCGATGGCAATCTCGGCGTGCGTATCGCCGGGGGTGCAGATATCGATCAGGTCTATGTCGTCGCGCTCCAGCAGCCGCTGCCAGTCAGTTTCCACCGAAGCCCAGCCCATTTTGGCTGCGGCGGCTTCGACCGAGGCTGCGCTCCGGCCGGCGACTGCTGTCAGTTCGGGCCGGAGTGGAAGGTCGAAAAAGCGGGGGGCGGTGCGCCAGGCGTGTGAGTGGGCGGCGCCCATAAAGGCGTAGCCCACCATGCCAACACGCAGCGGGGATGGAGTGGTCATAGGTCCTCGTTGACTCAGAGTTTCGAAATATTTCGGAAAGATGTACGCTCTTCTCTTATTGAAATCTATTACCGATACGCTGAACCGGTCAATGCCCCGGACGTTTTCTTCATTTGTGCAGCGAATGTTTTCGAAAGGTCGGTCATGGCGGAAGAGCCGGTGAAGTGGACCCTGGCGCAGCTGGCCCAGGAAGCCGGGGCGTCGGCGTCCACCGTCTCCAAAGTCATCAATGGCAGGCCTGACGTTTCCGCGAAAACCCGTGCCAGGGTCCTGGCGGTGCTGGACCGCACCGGCTACAGGTCTCCGCTGCAGCAGCGGCGCGCCCTGGCAGACGTTCCCGTGGTGGAAGTGGTGCTCGATTCGCTCAACTCCGCCTACACGGCTGAGGTGGTCACCGGCATCCTTGGCTACGCTGCGGACCAGGGTGTGGAGGTGCTGGTCACTGCCATCGGCGCCGGCGGCTCCCGGCCCTTGAATCCGGAACAGCGAGCCCAGCGCATTGTGGACCAGGGGCGGACCGGCCTGATCCTGGTGACGTCAGCCTTCGGCAACGGCCCGCTGGACGCATTCCACCGGCGCGGGGTTCCCGTAGTGGTCATCGATCCACTCAATCCGCCGCCGGACGAGGTGGTAAGCATCGGCTCGACTGACTGGACGGGAGCCAAGGATGCCACCAGCCACCTGCTGGGCCTGGGCCACCGGCGGATCGCCTTCCTCAGCGGTCCGGAATCCATGGAGTGCAACCAGGCCAGGCTGCACGGGTACCTGGCTGCCCTGCGGGCGGCCGGGGTGGCGGTGGATGGCCGCCTGATCATCCCCGGCAGCTTCAGGACCGACGACGGCGCCAGGCGGCTGGGTGAACTGCTCCGGCTGGAGCCACGCCCCACAGCCGTTTTCGCCGCCAGCGACACGATCGCCCTCGGAGTGATGTCTGAGGCGCTGCGCCGGCAACTCCGGGTGCCTGAGGACCTCAGCGTGGTGGGCTTTGACGGAATCCGCCAGGGCGCGGAGTCGGTACCGGCGCTGACCACCGTTGCCCAGCCCCTGCGCGAGATCGGCCGGGCCGCGCTCCGTGTGATCCTCCGCCAGGTCAAGGGCGAGGTCCCCGATTCGCGGCGGGTGGAGCTCGCCACCCGGCTGCTGGTCCGCGAATCCACCGCGGCCATCGAATAAACCTCAGTTTGTATACACAGGTGGCGTGATTGACGGGTTCCCTCGCTGCTGATGGCCGCTGTGTATACACTGAAGATATGCGTGCAAGTGAAAGGGCCTATACCGGCCTGCGCGGGGACATCCTCGACGGGCGGCTGCCTCCCGGTACCGTCCTCGCCGAGGTGGAGCAGGCCGAGCGTTTGGGCGTCTCCCGTACCCCGCTGCGCGAGGCGCTGCGCCGGTTGGCCGCCGAAGGCCTGGCCGCACCCGGCGGGCGGGGACTGGTGGTCACGGGCGTTCCGCTGGCGGCCATCGACGAACTCTTTGAGCTGCGCGAAACCCTTGAATGCCGGGCGGCGGCGCTTGCCGCCGAACGCGGGGATCCCGCCGTCTTCCGCGGCCTGCAGGAAGAACTGCTGGCCGCGCCACTGCTGATCTCCGGTGACGCGCTTGAGCTGGCCGGGTACTACACGTTGGTGGGCAGGCTGGATACCGCCATTGACGCCGCCATTGCCAACGCCTATTTGGCCCAGGCCATGCAGGGCCTTAGGGTCCACCTGGTCCGGATCCGCCGGCTCGCGGCCGACGACGCCGGCCGGCTGACCGCCGCCGCGGCGGAACACGCCGCCATTGCCGAGGCCATTGCGGACCGCAATGCGCACCTGGCCTCGGCAGCAGTAACACTTCATCTGCACCGCAGCCTTACGCACATCAAAGCAACCCACACGTCCTAGAAGGAGTCCCATGGTTCAGGAGCATCACGTCCGGGTTTACCGGAGCGAGGAAAGCCTTGCCCGCGAGGACCAGCTGGCGCACAAGATCGCCGTGGTTGCCGCTGATCCCGTCGAGGTAAGCGCGGAGGTGACGGAGATGGTGATCAACCGGATCATCGACAATGCCTCGGTGGCCATCGCGTCGCTGAACCGGGCCCCGATCGTCGCGGCCAGGGCGCAGGCGCTCACGCACGGCCCCAGTACGGGCGGGAAGGGTGCCAGGGTGTTTGGCATTGCGGAACGTGTTTCCCCGGAATGGGCGGCGTGGGCCAACGGCGTTGCGGTCCGCGAACTGGACTACCACGACACGTTCCTCGCAGCGGACTATTCCCACCCGGGGGACAACATCCCGCCGATCCTGGCCGTGGGCCAGCACGTGGGCTCCTCCGGCCGTGACCTGGTCAGGGCGATCGCCACCGGCTATGAGATCCAGGTGAACCTGGTGAAGGCCATTTGCCTGCACAAGCACAAGATCGACCACGTGGCGCACCTCGGCCCGTCGGCGGCCGCCGGGATCGGCACCCTCCTGGGCCTGGATGTGGAGACCATTTTCCAGTCCGTGGGGCAGGGCCTGCACACCACCACTGCCACCCGGCAATCCCGCAAGGGCGAAATTTCCACCTGGAAGGCGCACGCCCCGGCGTTCGCCGGCAAAATGGCCGTCGAGGCGGTGGACAGGTCCATGCGCGGCCAGACGTCGCCGGTGCCCATCTACGAGGGCGAGGACGGTGTGATCGCCTGGCTGCTGGACGGGCCGGACGCCTCCTACACGGTCCCGCTGCCGGTACCCGGAGAAGCGAAGCGCGCCATCCTGGATACTTACACCAAGGAACATTCCGCCGAGTACCAGGCCCAGGCCTGGATCGACCTTGCCCGGAAACTGAACCGCGAACACCCCGAGGCCACCGACCCCGCCAACGTGGCCTCCGTGCTCATCAAAACCAGCCACCACACGCACTACGTGATCGGCTCCGGCGCCAACGATCCCCAGAAGTACTCCCCAACGGCCTCGCGGGAAACCCTTGACCACTCCATCCCGTACATCTTCACTGTGGCCCTGCAGGACGGGTCCTGGCATCACGTTGATTCCTACGCCCCCGAACGCGCCGCCCGGCCGGACACCGTGGAACTCTGGCACAAGGTGTCCACCGAGGAAGACCCGGAGTGGACCCGGCGCTACCACTCGCTGGATATCAATGAGAAAGCCTTCGGCGGTTCCGTGGAGATCACCCTGAACGACGGCACGGTCATCACTGACCAGATCGCCGTGGCCGACGCCCACCCGCTCGGCGCCCGGCCGTTCGCCCGCGAGCAGTACGTGCACAAGTTCCGTACCCTTGCCGCCGGGCTCGTTGAGGAGGCCGAAATCGACAGGTTCCTCGCCGCCGTCGAACGCCTGCCCGAACTGGCCGCCGGCGAACTGGACCAGCTGAACATCGAGGCAGCACCGGGGATCATCAACCCCGCAGGCGCACCCAAGGGACTGTTCTAAATGCTGTACTCGGCTGTGACCCCCGAACAGAAACGGATCCGGTTCCGGGAGCTCCTCGCGGCGGATACCATCGCGCAGTTCCCCGGCGCGTTCAACCCGCTCTCGGCCAGGCTGATTGAAGAAAAGGGATTCGAGGGCGTCTACATCTCCGGGGCCGTCCTGGCCAACGACCTGGGCCTGCCGGACATCGGCCTGACCACCCTCACGGAAGTGGCCACGCGCGCCGGCCAGATTGCCCGGATGACGGACCTGCCCGCGATCGTGGACGCTGACACCGGCTTTGGTGAGCCCATGAACGTGGCCCGCACGGTCCAGGAAATCGAAAACGCCGGCCTGGCCGGACTGCACATCGAGGACCAGTTCAACCCCAAGCGCTGCGGGCACCTGGACGGGAAGAACGTGGTGGACCTGGACACCGCCGCCAAACGCATCCGGGCCGCGGCGGACTCCCGCCGGGACCCCAATTTCCTCATCATGGCCCGCACGGACATCCGGGCCGTTGATGGACTTGCGGCCGCACAGGACCGCGCCAAAGCCCTGGTGGACGCCGGTGCGGACGCGATCTTCCCCGAAGCGATGGCCACGCTGGCCGAGTTCCAGGCCATCCGGGACGCCGTGGACGTGCCCATCCTGGCCAACATGACCGAATTCGGCAAAAGCGAGCTCTTCACCACCACCCAGCTCCAGGGCGTGGGCGTGAACATGGTCATATATCCGGTGACCCTGCTCCGTAGTGCCATGGGCGCTGCCGAGCGTACGCTGGACTCGATCAAGGCGGACGGAACGCAGGAAGCACAGGTTGGCGCCATGCTGACCCGTGCACGGCTGTACGACCTCGTGGACTATGAGGGCTACAACCGGTTCGACTCGGGGGTCTTCAATTTCCAGGTGCCCGGGAAGCACTGACCCGCACCCACCGCCGGCCACGGCCGGCATCCGACAGGCGACAGGAACAAAGGAGTTTCAGCATGGCTGAACAGGACATCAAAAAAGGCCTCGCCGGCGTGGTGGTGGACTACACCTCCGTCTCTGCGGTCAACTCGGACACCAACTCGCTGCTGTACCGCGGGTACCCGGTCCAGGAACTCGCCGCCCGATGCAGTTTCGAGGAGGTGGCCTACCTGCTGTGGAACGGGGAACTGCCTAGCGCGGAGCAGCTGGCGCAGTTCACGGCGCGGGAGAAAGCAGGCCGGGCCCTGGACCCCGTGGTGAAGCAGGTGATCGACGCGTTGCCCGAATCGGCACACCCCATGGACGTCTGCCGGACGGCGGCTTCGGTCCTGGGCGCCCGCCACCCGCAGGCCGAGGACCAGTCCCGCGAGGCCAACATGGCCAAAGCGATCGACCTCTTCGCCGCCATGCCTGCGGTGGTGGCCTACGACCAGCGCCGCCGGCACGGCCAGGACGTGGTGGAACCGCGCGATGACCTGGGCTACTCCGCGAACTTCCTGTGGATGACCTTCGGCGAGGAAGCCGTCCCCGAAGTGGAGGAGGCGTTCAACGTCTCGATGATTCTTTACGCCGAGCACTCCTTCAACGCCTCCACCTTCACCGCCCGGGTGATCACCTCCACCCTCGCGGACCTGCATTCCGCCGTGACGGGTGCCATCGGGGCGCTGAAGGGCGCGCTGCACGGCGGCGCCAACGAGGCCGTGATGCACACCTTCGACGAGATCGGCATCCGCCCGGACGAACCCCTCGAGGAGGCTGCTGCCCGTGCCAAGGCATGGATGGAGGACGCCCTGGCCCAAAAAAAGAAGGTCATGGGCTTCGGCCACCGCGTCTACAAGCACGGGGACTCCCGCGTGCCCACCATGAAGACGGCCCTGGACAAAATGATCGCGCACTATGGCCGGCCCGAGCTGCTGGGGCTGTACCAGGGCCTGGAAACGGCAATGGACGAAGCCAAGGCGATCAAGCCGAACCTGGATTACCCGGCAGGGCCCACGTACCACCTCATGGGGTTCGACACCCACACCTTCACCCCGCTGTTTGTGGCCAGCAGGATCACCGGCTGGACCGCGCACATCATGGAGCAGCTCGAATCAAACTCGCTGATCCGGCCGCTGAGCGAATACAACGGCCCGGCGGAACGGCACCTTCCGTAGGGCCGCGCCGGCTGCGGGAGCCCGACGGCGGTGGGTCACCTTGGATGGTGGCCCGCCGCCGTCGTCGTGAGTCCTGCTACTGGGACAGGCTGAGGCTCAGGACCATCTGCTTCAGGTTCCGGTACTCGGCGGTGGCCATGTACGCGATTGCGTCGGCCATGGTCCGGAAGACCGGCTCATCGGGGGTGTTGTATGCCCGGTCGCCGAAGGTCAACGTACCACCCGGCGCCGCTGTGACCCCGGAGTACATCAGGCAGCTGGTGCTCAGCCGGCCGGTGTCCCTGTCAACCAGGCCCGCCTGGTAGGTGAGCCCGCCGCCAACTGACGTCCGGTCGAGGACGCGGTAGGAGAACCTGACCCCCGCGCCAGAGTCCCAGGCCGCGGCGTAGGGCGCGGAGTCCAATTCCGTGGCCGTATAGGCTTCGGGGCCGCAGGAACCCCCGCGGCCGCCTCCCACGCCGTAGTACAGGTCCGCCACCGTTTTTCCGGTTCCATCCCGCACCTGCACACCCGCTGCGGGGTAACCGGGGGCGCCGGCAGGCACATCCAAGGCAGTCCAGCCGGCCGGGACATCGAAGGACAGCCCGGCAGCGGGACTTGAGAACCTTCCCCAGGCAGCGGCGGGCGGCGTGGGTTCCGCGGCAGGGGAGGGCGCAGCGGTGCTGGGCGCAGGGGCCGGTTGGGACGATGATGCCGGCACTGTGGGTTCCGGGGGTGTGCTGGCCGTTGCACTGGCGCGGGGAGTCGCGGACGGGGTGGCGGCGGAGGTGTTTGCCGGCTCCGGTGCCGCCACGATGGGTCCGAGGTTCAGGGATAGCAGGACGCCGGCAGTTGCTGCCGCCGCGGCCATCGCAGCAAACCCGGTGATCCTGCCGCGGCGTTTCCGCCGCTCAGCCAGCGTTGGGATGTTGGGATACACGCGGTCGGGGGAAGCCTCAAGGCGCGACAACATGGAGCGCAGGGCGTCCTCAGGGTCCGGAGTGGCGGAGTCCTGGCCGAGGGGGTCAGCACCTGCAATGAGTTTCCTGATGTCATCCACGGCTAGGCACTCACTTTCTGTTCGAAGGTTCCCGCGAGGGCGGGCATAAGCCGGCGGAACGCTGCCCTTGCCCTGTGAAGCCGCACCTTGGCCGATGCCGGGGTGCACTGCAGAACCTGCGAAATTTCCGCCATGCTCAGCCCGTCCCAGTACGCCAGTTGGAGGATATCCCGGTCCTTTTCCCGCAGCGCTGCCAGGGCGTCCTCGACGGGCGTGCTGCCATCCTGATTCGTGAACGGTCCCGCGGCGGTGGCCATAAGCTTGCTCTGCAGAGCCTTCTGCCGGTCGCGTCCGCGGTATGCGTTGCCGATCAGGTTGCGGGCCACGCTGAAAAGCCACGGAATCTCCAGGCCGGCCTGCTCGTCCCACTTTTGCCAGGCGACCCGAAAAACGTCCGCCGCCAGCTCTTCGGCAAGCTCCGCTTCATCCACCCGCCTTAGGACGAATTGGTAAATCCTTGGATAGCTGTCCTTATACAAGGCGATAAACGCCAACTCGCGCTCTGAAAGCACGATCCCCCCTGAAGTTCACATTTTGGTTCTGCTTGCAACCGTATAGTTTCCGGCCGGACCGTTCCGGTTACAGTGCTCGGATTTCAATTCCGACGGATTCGAAAACGTCAGCCTGGGGCGCCGAGCGAGGCGTACCGTGCGTTCCTGAGGGCCAGCCCCGGCCCGTCGGAGACAAGGTTGATGGACTCCACGCCGGCCCCGGGAAACACCAGCGACGTCAGGGCCTGTTCGCCTCCGTTGACAAAGACCTCGACGGAGGAATGGTCCACAAAAACCGTCAGGTCCACGCTGCCGTCCCGGGCCGGTGCCCGGGCGGTCCGGCGTTCCGTGAACAGCCGGCCCAGGTTGGTCCCGTCGGCTGGCTGTTTCCGGCTGACGGAAGCCGTCCCCGCGGCGAAGTCGTAGCCGATGGTGGCGTAGACGGCCTCCCCGCGGCCAAGTTGGAGCAGTGCCGTGGCGTCGCCGGCACCCGTTTCGCGGCCGCCGTCGGCTTCCAGGGTCAGGTCCAACCGGTAGGCGCTGCCGTTCACGGCGGGCAGGCCGGCCGTTCCGTCCGGGGTGATGGCTGCCGGCCCCGACGTAACGGGAGGGCCCTCAAGCCCGGCCAGCGCCCGGGCCGGCGTGGAAACCAGAGTCGGTTTGCCCCTGACGGTTTTGAGCCGGAGGTCGCGGACTATGGAGTCCATTCCGCCGTGCCAGTCAGCGGTGGGCAGTTTCCGGGCGTAATCCCAGTTGTTGACCCAACCGATGGCCTGGCGGGACTGCATCCGCTGGCCTTCCGTCAGCCGGGGGTCGTCCCAGGTCACGGCCGCGTAGAAGTCGGAGCCGGCATCCAGCCACTGGTGCCCGTTGCCAGCGGGGGTGAAAGTGGTCCCGTCCCAGCCGCCGGTCCAGTAGGCCACGCCGGTGGTGCCGCCTTCTCCGGCGCCGTTGCCGCTGGCAGCCAGGACCCAGGTTCTTTTGGCTGGGTCGCCGTCGAGATCGAGCTGGAAAAGATCCGGGCATTCCAGCGTGCCCAGGCCGGGCAGTTCAACGCTGGAGGTGTACCGCCAGGACTTGAGGTCCGTCGAGGTGTAGATGCCCAGTTTTCCACCCTCGGCCAACGTCATCAGCCATTGCCCGTTGGCCTCGTCCCGGATGATTTTGGGATCCCGCCAGTGGGTTTCACCGGGATTTTCCATGACGGGATTGGCGTCAAAGGCGGTGAAGCTGTAGCCGCCGTCGGTTGAGTGGAACAGCGACTGCCGCTGGACGCCCTGGTCCTGCTGCGTCAGGACGGCGATCACGGCGCCCTCCCCGAACCCGGCGGTGTTGTTGTAATCCACCACCGTGCTGCCGGTCTCAATGTCGCCCAGTCCATTTTTGTACTTGGGGATGGCAACGCCCTCGTCCTGCCAGGTCACCAGGTCGGTGCTGGTGAGGTGGTACCACTCGGTGCCGTTGCCTTCCGGGTAGTCGGCGTTGTAGAGGTAGTAGTAATGCCAGCGCCCGGCCAGGAAAAAGGGCCGCTGGGGATCGTTCATCCAGTCCTGTCCGGGAGTGATGTGGTACGCCGGGCGGTGCGGGGACGCTCCGGCGGGACGCTCCGGAACAGCCGCGGGGGTGGCCGGTGGGTCCGTTTTGCCCAGATCGGCGAGCATCGCCGCCGTTGCCTCGGGGGTGATGCAGTCAGGCCTGCTGATCTCCCGTTCCCCTGCCTGGCGCGTTGTGCCGTCTTCGCTGGACCGTACAAAATACCTGCCGTTGGTCCGTGCCGCGGCGACCCAGCCGTCCGCGCAGCTGATGCTGCGCAGGTCCTCCGCGCCGGCCGGGTCGACGGGGCCGCCGGCCTCCAGGGTCCGGTCGCCGCCCGCCAGCCAGTACGTCCCGTAGGCGTCCCGGGAGGCTTTGAGGCCGGCCTGGGCTGCTGCGACACTCCCAAGGGCAGTTTCGGCGCTTTCCTGGCCGGCATCAGGTGTTCCGGTGCGGGGCAGGAATGCCAGCAGCCCCACCAGCAGGATGCTGAGGGACAGCGCCACGGCCAGCCAGGTGCTGCGCGTGGCGGTGGCGGGGGAGGGGAGCCAATTCTTGGGCATCGGGACCGTTCGGGGTGAGGCCGGTACCGGCAAAGGAGCGGGGCCGCCTTGAGGGGGTCCCCGCTCCTTCCGGTGTGCGGGCCGGTGCGTCAGGCAGCAGTCCGCCGGGCAGGCTTACTTGTAGAGGCCCTTGCCGCCGACTTTGAGGTTGGTGGGCAGGTAGCCGAAGGGGCCCAGGCCGTTTTTGCCGAAGCTGCGGTCCACTTGTGAGACGCCGTCACGGAAGTTGATCTTGACGGTGGGGGAGAGGGACCCGCCCCGCACGCCGTTGACGTTGTCGATGAACGACTGCACCAGGCCGCCGGGCTGGACGTAGTGCGAGTACGCCTGGAACTGCCGGCCGTTCTGGTTGGGCGTGGGAGCCTCGGGGGATTCCGACGGAAGGTTCAGGTCCGTGGGGGAGCCAAGCGCCAGGCCGCTGTTGTTCATTGGCTGGTAGTCGGAGCGGATGCCGTTGCCCACGAAGCCGTACACGCCGTCGGGGCCGCGCATTCCGGCTGCGTACGTGAACTGGTGGCTGATGGTGAAGAGGTAGTACTTGTTTTTCCCGCCTTCATTCTGGATGAAGATCTGGGGGCGCTCAGTCTGGTCGTTCACGCAGTTGGCGGACAGGATGGGCGGCAGGAACGACCACTTGGTGAGGTCCTTGTTATCCGCCACGGCCAGGCCCACATTGGCGGTCTGGAAGTAGGCGCCGGCGCTGTTGACTTCAGCCACCGATTCGGCCTGCGCGTCACCTGGGCGGTAGCCCAGGTCTTCAGCCTTGCACTTGTAGTCGCCGCGGGTGCCGCCGGTGTTTCCTTCGAACACCATAAACGTCTTGCCGGGGTGCGCCGGGTCGGCGAAGGTGTACGGGTCACGGAACGCGAAGCCGGGGTTCTGCGCCTTGTTCTGGTACATCTTGCCGTCCGGTTCCAGCAGCTTGGTGTGTTCAAAGCCGTCGAACGTGACGCCGTTCTTGTCGGCGTGAATTTTGCCCAGCGCCTTCGCGATCGCCGCATCCGGGGCGATGCCGCCGCCGCCCGCGTTGCGCTCGGCCACGTCGTAGAACGTGGTGGCGGTGTAGAAGACGTTGACCTGGTTGCCCTGCATCAGGCGGGTGGAGCCCGACCATTCGGTGTTGCCGATCGACGCGCCGTCAGCGAAGACGTGGCCGCCGTAGTTCCACTTTTCTGCCGGGTCGGCGTTGGTTTTGCGGAAGAAGTACCCGATCCGGGCGTTCCAGTGGCGCTGGTCGAAGCCGTACCCGGCGTGCCGGTCGGCCACCAGCGAGAAAATGACGTCCCAGCCCTTGTAGCTGATCTGGTTGGCGTTCTCGTCGGTCAGCGACCAGGTGTCCCACACCCAGACGTCGTCGTTCATGGTGGGGAAATCCTCGGGGATTTCCGGCATGGTCACGTCAGGGCTCATGGAGTTCACGCCGGGGGCAACCGCGGGGTCGCTTTGCGCCATGATCTGCTTGGCGTCGGCACGGGTCCACTTGGAGGTGAAGTCCGACGCCGGGTCGAACGCCTGCTGGGAATGCCCGGTGGGGAGGGGGAAGCCCGGCGCCGGGGCCGGCATCTGCTGGCTTGCCGGCGGGTCTGACGGCTCGTTGGCCTGGGCGGCCGGTACGGCGAGGAACGTGGTGACGGCGAAGGCCGCCACCAGTGTCGCTGCGGCTGACCGTTTCCGGAGCCGGTGGGGTTTGTTGGGGTGCGTAAGCATGATGCTCTTCTCGGGGGTTTGTTGCCATGGGTGGAAGAAGGGCTGGTGCCCGGTTCCAGAACTCCGGCATCCCCAAGACAAAGAGCTGCCGCCGGGACGCCTTCGTTGTGGGGTGAAGGGTCGTTGTGCCCTTCGCAGAGGCGGCTGGGGAATCCCTGTGCTGCGCCTGTCAACACCCTAGGCAGAGTTGCGGAAGGGGTTCAAACCTCTTTACCCGGCGGAATTCCGGCGTTAGCGATCACAAAATGTAAGCGCTTACATTAAAATCCTGCGCGCGTTGCATGAGCCGCCGGAAGGAGTCAAATATGTCAGGCATCTCCGGAAATTGGGGTCCGGACGGTCCGTTGCGGGTGGCGCAGGCTCAGCCGCCGAGCGCCTGCGCCGCGATCTCCGCTAGCCTGTGGTCCCGGGTTTCCTCGTGTGCGGTAATGGTGATGACGGCGTTCCGGGCTGCGTCCACGATGACGTACTGGCCGTACTTGCCGTCCAGCCGCCAGCTGCCGCCGGGGCCGTCCCAGACGGCCAGGCCGTACCGCTGGTAGGGCGGTCCGCCGCCGGTGTCCACCCAGTGGGAATGCATCCGTTCGATCCACGCGGAGCTGACCAGGTGGCGTCCGTCCCACCGGCCGCCGTCGCGGAGCAGCCGGGCGATCCGCGCGAGTTCTTCCGTGCGCAGTTCCAGTCCGGAACCGCCGACGATCCACCCCTTCGGACAGCGGTGCCACTGGGGGTTGTGGATGCCCAGCGGGTCAAACAGCCGCGGCTGGAGCCAGTCGCGGACATCGCCCACCACGGCGCCGAGCAGGCGCATTGCCACGTAGGTGCTGGCATCCGAGTACTGGAAGGCGGTTCCGGTTCCGGGGGCCGGCCTGCGCAGCATTTCCTGGCCGAGGTCCGGCCAGGGAGCGGGCTCGTGACCGAACCACGCGAAATCGATGCCGCTGGTCATTGTGAGCAGGTGCCCCACGGTGACGTGTTCGACGCCGGGCCCCAGGACCATGCCCGGCAGCAGTTCCGGCACCCGGGAATCCAGGGTCAGGAGGCCGCCGTCGACCGCCATGCCCACGGCCAGCGCGCACACTCCTTTTGACGCCGAGTAGATATTGACCCGGTCATCACTGCGCCACCGGTGCTGTGCCGCCTGGTCACCCACCAGGACGTGGACGCCGTAGGCACCCAGGCCTTCCGCGTCCACGGCGGCCACAACGGAGCCGAGGACTGCGGCGGCGGTTGGCATCTGGCTGGTCTCCTGTCCGGTCAGGCGTGGGCCTGCGCCCGCACCGAAGTGCGTTCCACCGGCGGGCAGTGGATCCTGGCCGGTGCCTCGGCCGGAGCTTCGTCGATGCCCAGCAGGATCCGCACGCCGGCGGCCCCCAGCTCGTAGTGGGGAAGGGACACCGTGGACAGCGGCGGGCGCAGGTGCGCGGCGATCACTTCCTGGTTGTCGAAACCAACCACTGCCATGTCGTCGGGGATGGACAGGCCGCGTTCGCGCAGCCCGTCATAGAGGCCCATGGCCATACGGTCGTTGTAGCAGTACACGGCCGTGACGCCCCGTGCCAGGAGCCCGGCCGTGGCGCGGTAGCCGCCCTCCTGGTCCGGGTAGGCCTCCAGCACCAGCTCGGGATCGAACGGGATGCCCGCAGCCGCCAGGGCATCGCGGTATCCCTTCAGCCGGCCGTCCTTGGCCGGAGCCGGGATGGTGGCGTTGATAAAGGCGATCCGGCGGTGGCCGTGGCCCACCAGGATGTCCGTGGCTGAGCGGCCGCCCTGCTCCTCGTCGGGGACCACCGCACGTGTGCCGGGTTCCTCCGAGAAGCAGTTGACCAGCACAAACTCCGCTTCGCGGAGCGATTCCGGGATGCTGGTGGCCCTGTGGAACCAGGTGGAGTAGAGGATGCCGCGCACCTTGTACTCAAGCATCATGGCGATTGCGTCCTGCTCAAGCTCGGTGTTGCCTTCGGTGTTGGCGATCAGCAACGCGTACCCGTGCTTCCAGGCCTCATCCTGGGCGCCGTGGATGATCTGGCCGGCGAACGGGGTGGTGGCGACGCCGTCCGCCACCAGGCCGATGAAGCGTGAGGTGCCGCTGACCAGGTTCTTGGCCATCGCGTTGGGGCGGTAGCCGAGCGCCCGGATGGCGTCCTTCACGCGCTGGCGGGTTTCTTCCGCGATCCGAGCCCCTTTTTTTCTGTTCACCACCAGGGAGACGGTGGCGGTGGAGACCCCGGCGGCCTCCGCGACTTCCCGGAGGGTTGCGGGGTGGCTGCGTTCCGGCGGCTGGACCGGGCGCGGCAAGGGGGCCGGCTCACCGGAACTTTTCGTCTCTGAAATCATCTGCCCTCCGTCAGGAGTATATCCGTCAGTTGTGGGACTCATCCCTTGTTCGCCCCGCTCTCCAGGCCCTGGATCATGGCCTTGTTCAGGACCAGGAACACCAGCAGCAGGGGGGTGATGGTGACGCAGACGGCGGCAAAGGTGGCAGTCCAGTCGACTTTGCCCATGGCCCCGATGTAGTTCTGCAGCCCCAGCGGAATGGTCTTGAGGTCCTCGGACAGGACAAAGGTGTTGGCGAAGATGAAGTCGTTCCAGATGAAGATGCTGTTGACCAGCACCACGGTGACCACAGTGTTTACGGACAGCGGCAGCGTGATGAGCCCGAAGATCCGGTACGGGCCGGCGCCGTCCAGGGACGCGGCCTCATAGGTTTCGCGGGGGATGTATTCGAAGAATGAGGAGAAGAGGTAGATGGACATGGGCAGGGAGAACCCGGCGAGCGGGATGATCATGGACTGGTAGGTGTCCAGCAGGTTCACGGCGGAGTAGTCGATGAACAGCGGCACCAGGGCAATCTGGACCGGGACGATGATTCCGACCATAAAGAGGCCCCGGATGATCCTGCTGTGCCGAAAACCGAGGACCTGGAGGGCGTAGGCGGCCATCATGCCGAACAGGACAATCAGGATGTTGGCGCCCATGGTGACAATGAAGCTGTTCAGGATGTTCCTGCCCAGGTCCCCTGTCTCGAATGCCCTGGCGTAGTTCTCCCAGGTCAGCGAGCTTGGCAAGGCGAACGGATCCCCGGAGGCGAAGTCCTGTTCGGTGCGCAGGCTGGTCAGGAACAGCCAGGCGAGGGGGTACACCTGGACGATGATGATGAGCATGATCAGCACGCGGGACAGGGTGCGGGAAAGGCTCGGTTTGCGGCGCCGGCGCACGGCGACGGGGCTGGGCGGCCGGATGGTGGGTGGGGCGGCCGGGCTGGTCTGGGCGATCATTAGTCTGCCTTCCGCTTGAGCAGGAAAAGGATGAGGCCGACGGCGACGAGGCACTCGATCACGATGAAGACGGAGATGGTGCTGGCATAGCCGAAGTCGGTGCTGGTGAACGCCGTTTTGTACATGTAGGTGGTCAACAGCTCGGAGGATTGGCCGGGCCCGCCGTTGGTCATCAGGTAAGGGATGTCGAAGCCGCGGAGCCCGTACGTGGTTGCCATGATGGTGGTGGTGATCCAGACGGGCCGGATGTACGGGAACCGGATTTTGGTGAACAGGGTCCACTTCGAGGCGCCGTCCAGGACGGCCGCTTCCTCGAGTTCCTTGGGGACGGCGATCAGCGCGGCGTAGATGATGAGCATGTACAGCCCGGTGAAGCGCCAACCCTCCGGTGCGGAGACGGCGGCCAGGACGGTGTTGACGTCCGAGAGCCAGGGCCGCTCTAGGCTGCCGAGCCCGATCCAGTGCAGCAGCTGGTTCAGCAGCCCCACGGGGTCGATCGAGTAGATCCGGACAAACAGGAAGGCGATGGCGACGGTGGAGATCACGGCGGGAAGCAGGTAGAGCGTTTTGATGAGCTCCCGGCCCCGTCGCAGGGACGTGAGCAGGCTGGCCACCACCAGGGCCCCGCCCAGCTGCAGGACCAGGCAGATGGCCAGGTAGACCAGGGCGTTGAGGAAAGCGCGCCAGAAGATATCGTCGGCGACGAACATCCGGACGTAGTTGTCCAGGCCAACGAATTCCATGTCGCTGATGCCGTTCCAGGAGAAGAAGCTCAGGAACAGGGACTGGAGGATGGGAAAAAGGACGGCTGCGCAGTAGAGCAGCAGGGGCGGGAGCAGGAAGACGAGGACCGAGGTCCGTGACCTGTTGGGAAGCATGGCGGGCCTTTCGGGCGGGGGACCAAATGATCCCCCGCCGCTGTGGTTACTTGAAGAACTTGGGGGCGTTCTGCCCGATTGCCTTGTCCATGGTTTCGGTGAACTGGGCGGGGGTGATGTCGCCCTGGACCAGGAGGACGAGTTCCTGCTGCAGCCTGCCGTTGGTGGTGGGGTCCAGCTGGGTGTCCCACGGCATGGCCTGCTTGGCGCCGAGGTTGTTGGCCTGCTCCAGCGCTTTTTTGTACAGCGGGGTGGCGTTGGCGGGAACGGCGGTTTCGACGTCGGTGGTGGGCGACAGTGCGCCGGTGGCGGCGTATTCGGCGGGGTACTTCTGCAGTGCGAATTTCAGGAAGTCGCTTACCAGCGGGTCGTAGGTCTTGGTGTTCACGGCCATGCCGATGCCGGAGGGGGAGACGAACTCGTTGGCCGCCGTCGCCGATCCGCTGGTGGTGGGCAGGGTGAAGAAGTCGATGTCGTCGCGGACTGCCGGGTTTAGCTTGTCCGTGGCGAGGCTGGGCAGCTCCCAGGTTCCGATGTTGTACATCGCCGCCTCACCGTTGGTGAACAGGTTCTGCGCGTCGGAGTAGCCCTGGGCGGAGAAGCCCTCCTGGAAGCAGTCCGCCTTGCCCAGGTCTGCCATCCAGTTGACGGTTTTCTGTCCGGCTGCATCCGCAAAGGCGGCGTCGCCCTTCTTCAGCTGCTGGACAAAGTCCGGTCCGGCTTCCCGGAACGGCTGGTACGCCACATAGCGCTCCAGCGGCCACTGGTCCTGGCCGTCAATGGCGATCGGGGTGATCCCCGCGCTGCGCAACGCGGTGCACATGGCCGGAATATCGTCCAGCGAGGTGGGCACGGAGACGCCCGCCTTTTGCAGCAGTGCCTTGTTGTACCAGATAAATTCGAGCTCGAACTGGAACGGGATCATAAAGAGGGAGCCGTCGTCGAACCGCTGGTAGTCCAGGGCGCCGGGGCGGTAGCTGTCGTAGAGGTCCAATGACTTCAGCAGCTTTTCGGCGTCGACCATCTTGCCCTGCCCGGCCAGCTGCTGGGCGAAGGGGGTGGCGTCGGTGTCGAACAATTCCGGGAGTTTGTTGGCTGCGGCCAGGGTTTCCAGTTTCTGGATGTAGGACGGCCGGTCCGGGGTGGTGATGAGGTTCAGCTCGAACCCCGGGTGGTCCTTGGCGTAGTCATCGGCGAGCTTCTTCATGATGTTGATGACGGCGCCATCGGCGGGCCGGGACAGCAGCCACGATATTTCGCGGGGTTTGATCTCACCGGTGGGCGCTACGTTGGCGGGGTCGGCGGAACTACCGCCACCCCCGCAGGCAGTCAGGGCCAGGGCGGTGGCGGCTGCGACGGCGGCAGCGCGGAACAGTTTCTTCATTGCGGCAATCTCCCTTGATTGGAACGGAGGGTGGGGTGGGGTGCGGGTCTTCAGTTGTTGGTGCGCCGGCGCACTTCAAAGTCGGTGACGGTGACGGAACCTTCGCCGGCAAACACGCCGATCCGTCCTGTGGGCAGGTCGTAGATTCTGGTGCTCAGGGCCACCTGGCCGTCCACGGTGGCCACGCAGAGGTCGCCATCAACAACCACCTCCAGGGTGTGGAGTCCGGCGCTGAGCCTGCAGGGTCGCTCCAGTTCCAGCGCGAAAGGCACGTCGCCCGAGACCTGCCATTGGGCGTCGCCGGTGCGGGTCCGCGGCCACCGGTCAAAGACCAGCCGGCCACGCTTCGGTTCCAGGCGCAGGACGTAGGAGTGGTCGCCGTCCGCGCCGGCCCGCAGCAGGAGGCCGCATTCGGTGGTGCCGGCGGCGATGTCCAGGACCGCCTTCGCGTAGAACTGGGCGGGCAGGTCCTGGCCCGAAACGAGCGCCTCGTAGCCGTCCGGTACGTCGAGCCGGGCTGGCAGCGCGCGGTCGAAAGTTACGGGGACCTCGTCCCAGAAGCTTTCCACCACCTCGTCGGCGAGGCCGAATCCCAGCGTCCCGTCGACGTTCTGGCGCATCTCCAGGACGGCCATGGTGCCCGCCCACTGCCAGGGTCCGGCGTCGTGGTTTCCTTCCTTGCTGGCGATCCAGCCGAAAAGGAATCGCCGGCCGTCCCGGGCCGCCGATTTTGAGGCGTAGAACGCGCGGCCGTCGATGCTGTCCTGCTCCGGCACGGTCCACGGACCGTCGGGGCTGGTGGCCATCCGGTACCGGGTGGTGAAGCTTTCGGAGAATTCGGAGTAGACCATGTACCACCAGCCGCCCCAGGCAAACACGTCGGGGCATTCGTGGGTGATGTAGCGGCGCGGGTCCCAGAACGGTTCGGTGTGCCGCCACGTGAGCAGGTCGTCGGAGACGCACTGGGCGATGACGCCGCGGCGGCGCCCGGGGCCGGACCCGTGCCGTGCTGCCAGCAGCATCCGCCACGGACCCTGGCTGCCGTCGCGGAACACAAAGGGATCGCGCCAGTCGCCGGGTTCATAGCCGGCAGGTGCCCCGAATGTCAGCTCCGGGTGCTTGACCCAGGTCCGCATTCCGTCAGTGCTGGTGGCGTGCATGGCCAGCTGCAGCGGCAGGCCGTCCGGTCCCAGGTTGTCCGGGTTCTGCCCGGTGTAAAAGACGTGGTGGACTCCCGCGTCGTCCAGCACGATGCTGCCGGTGTAGGCGTTGAAGTCCAGGTCCGTGCTGCTGCCATGGGGGAGCGATACGCCGTGGTCCTGGAACTGCGTAAGGTCCTTGGTGGTGACCAGGTGCCAGGCCGTCCCGGGCTTGGGATCGGTGCGGACCTCGTGAAGGTAAAAGAGCCAGAATTCGCCGTCCTTCTCGAACGGGATAAGGTCTCCCACCCATCCATCGGCGGGCTGGAAAAAGACTGGATGATTCATCGGCGCTGACGTCCATTCTGCTAAAGCGTTTGATCACTCAAAGGCTAGCGCCGGGCCCAAGTTTGATCAAGCGTTTTAGCAAATTTCTTTTGGGCCCTGAAGTCGGGCTGATTAAACGCTTGATCAAGACGCTGTCTGCGCAGCCGGGATCGGAGCCGCCACCCTCTCCTGGAACCGCCGTCCGGGAGTTCGCTCGGGGCTGGTGGTGTGGTGCGGGCGTGCTCGTTTACGGCCGGGCGCTGCTGCGGCAGGGCGGGCTGGCAGGGCCGCGGTCAGACTTCCAAGTGGCTGTAGTCCGGCAGCTCGATCTTGTCCGCAGGAGGCGTAAAGAGCCGGCTGCCCACCCTGCCTGCGAACGGAGTCGCGGCAATCTTCAGGGCCAGGCCAAACACGGCAATGCCCAGCCGGCTTTTTGGGTTGGCGGCGCGTGGCGTGCCCGGCGGCAACTGCTGCGCCTGATTCACGTACGGGCGCATGATCCGTTCGTACCCGGCGAACGCGTCCAGGTGGTGGCGGTGTGCTGCAAGTTCGCCCGCGAGGACGTAGGCCCCGGTGATCGCCAGGCTTGTCCCCATTCCGCTGACCGGTGAGGCGCAGTACGCCGCATCACCCAGCAAGGCCACCCGTCCGTTCGACCACCGTGGGGCGAGCACCTGGCCGACTGATTCAAAATACAGGTCATCGGCGTCGTCAAGCGCGGCAAGGATACGCCCCGTTTCCCAGCCGGCGTCGCCGAACTGCGCACGCAGCCTGGCTCGCTGCTGCTCCAGGGTGCGGGAGCCGGCTTCCCGGCGGCCCTTGTCGGTAATGCGGTTCAGAGTGGCGCGGATGGTGCCTTGGCTGTCAGGCCGTAAGGTGACGGACCGCCCGCCGGGGGCGTTGTACCAGCGCCACCAGTCGTCGTCGGCGGCGGTCCGCGGGATGGTGGCGTAGGTGATCTCCAGGCCCAGGGGGCGGATTTCGGCTTCGTCCCCGAACGCCAGCTGCCGGGTGCCGGAGCCGATGCCGTCAGCCGCGACCACCAGGTCGAATCGTTCGTCGGGGGAGTTTTCGAAGCTGACCGTGACGCCATCACCGTCGTCCCGGATGCCGGTGATGCTGTCGCGGAAGCGGTAGTCAGTGTTGGGTTGGGTGCAGTCGACGAGGATTTCCGCCAGGTCGCCGCGCAGGATTTCCAGTTCCGCCGTGGCGCCCCCTGAATCTGAGGTTCCGGCCGGGAACTCCGCCACTGTTTGCCCCCCGGGGCCCAGGAACCGCGTGCCCACTTCCCCGGTGGTTGCGGCCCGGATGCTGTCCTCGAGGCCCATGCGCCGCGAGACTTCCCGGCCGGCCCCGCGGACGTCGACGTTTTGCCCGCCCCGCCGCAGTTCCGGGGCGCGCTCCACAACTGTGGGCTCGAAGCCATACCGGTGCAGCCAAAACGCCAGCGCGGGTCCGGCAATGCTTGCTCCGGCGATCAGGACTCGTGGTCCGGGCATAATTCCTCGATTTTCAGGGGGAGGGGGGCGTGCGTGAATTGGATAAAGGCACGTGGACCGGAATCAATAAAGCGTATTCTCCGGCGGGTGGGCCACGAGGAACACATCCACGGCGTCCTCGCGCTCCAGTTCAAAACCGTGGCGCTCGTAGAGCCGCCGGGCCGGGCTGCCCTGCAGGACGTTGAGCCGGAACGGCCGGCCATCGGCGTGTGATTCCATCACGGCGGCCAGGACCGCGCCGCCCAGGCCCTTGCCCTGCTGGTCGGGGGCCAGGTAAAAATGCTCAACCCACAGCCCGTCGGGTTCGGGGCGGACGGCGATGGCACCCACGCCGGTTCCGTCCGCCTCGATCACGAAGGTGTGGCCGGGCACAAAGCCGGCCAGGAACCTTTGCCGCACCCGCACGGGATCGAACCGGCCCAGCCGCTCAAGGTCGGGGCGGAGCACCACGGCGCGGAGCCCGGCGATCCATTCGGCATCGGCGGGACGGCTGGGGCGGAGGGACCAGTCCGGAAGCATACGGCCATTCAACCGCAACAGACCGGCCTGGCCGAAACTCAGTTGAGCTTCCCGGCCAGCCGCTCCCGCATGGTGACGCTGGCGGAGTTCAGCCCGATCAGTTCCACCTCGCGGCCGTGCCGCCTGTATTTTTCGGTGACGGCATCAAGGACGGCGATGGTGGAGGCGTCCCACAGGTGGGAGGCGTGCAGGTCCACCACCACGCGGGCGATGTCCGGCGATGCGTCCAGGGCGTAGTCGAACTGTGTGTAGAGGTCGTTGGAGGAGGCGAAGAACAGCTCTCCGTCCACCGTGTAGGTGGCCACATTTTCGCCGTTGAGTTCCAGGACCGTCCGGTCGACAGTCACAAAGTGCGCCACCCGCCGGGCAAACATGGCCATGGCGGCGAGGACCCCTGCGCCCACGCCGATGGCGAGGTTGTGGGTGGCCACCACTACGGCCACGGTGATGACCATCACGGCGGTCTCCGACTTCGGCATCCGGCGCAGGGTCCGCGGCGCAATGGAGTGCCAGTCGAAGGTGATGGCGGAAATGAAGACCATCACGGCCACCAGCGCAGCCATGGGGATCAGCCCCACCACGTCGCCCAGGACCACCACCAGGACCAGCAGGAAGACGCCGGCCAGAAAGGTGGAGACCCGGCTCCTGGCCCCGGAGCCCTTCACGTTGATCATGGTCTGCCCAATCACGGCGCAGCCGCCCATCCCGCCGAAGAAGCCGGTGACGATATTGGCCACACCCTGGCCCCAGGACTCCCGGGTCTTGTTGGAGCGGGTGTCTGTGATGTCATCCACCAGCTTGGCCGTCATCAGGGATTCCAGCAGCCCCACCAGCGCCATGGACAACGCGAAGGGGGCGATGATCTGGAACGTTTCCCAGGTCAGGGGCACGTTGGGAACAAACAGGGACGGCAGGCTCTCCGGCAGCTGCCCCTTGTCCTGCACCGTGGGGACGTCGACGCCGGCCACCACGGCGAAGAGGGTGAGTACCACGATGGCCGCCAAAGGCGAGGGGACCGCCGTGGTGATCCGGGGCAGGCCCACCACGATCAGCAGGCCAGCCGCCACCAGCGGGTAAACCATCCACGGCACCCCGAAAAGCTCCGGCAGCTGTGCCATGAACACCAGGATGGCCAGCGCATTAACAAACCCCACCATCACCGAGCGGGGGATGAAGCGCATGAGTTTGGTGACCCCGGCGACGGCCAGCAGGATCTGGAAAACGCCGGCCAGGATCACTGCGGCAATCAGGTAATCCAGCCCGTGGCTGCGCATCAGCGGTGCGATCACCAGCGCCACCGCCCCGGTGGCAGCGGAAATCATTGCCGGGCGGCCGCCCACAAACGAAATGGTCACCGCCATGGTGAACGACGCGAACAGGCCAATGCGCGGATCAACGCCGGCGATCACCGAAAACGCGATGGCCTCCGGGATCAGCGCCAGGGCCACCACCAGCCCGGCCAGGGCCTCCGTCTTCAGTCGCCGTGGCGAACGCAGCGTGGCGCGGACTGATTGCAGCTGATGCGGCGGGACCGTTGCCGGCGTGGTGGTTGGCGCGGCCATTACTGGCTCCGTTCGGAATCGGGAGGGGCTGGCGGGCGGCGGCCGGTCACCGGCGATGCCGGGAAGGGGCGGCTGTGCGCCGGGGTGGCCTATACGGCCGGAAACTAAACCCTACCCTAACGTAATGGTAGGGTTTAGGCCGAATGTAAGGAGCAGAAGGTGGACACCATGCACATTGGCGAGCTGGCCGAACGGACGGGCCTGTCCCTGCGCACCATCCGCCACTACGACGAGGTGGGCCTGCTGCCGGCCGCTGCCCGCACCGATGGCGGCTTCCGGGTCTACACCGAGGATGACTTCGGCCGGCTGATGGTGATCCGCCAGATGAAGCCGCTGGGCTTTTCGCTGGAGGAGATGGCGGACATGCTGGCCCTCCTGAAGCCCGACGGCGGCACCGCCGGCGGGGAAGCGGCCACCGGCGGTGCCGCCGCGGAAAAGCTGGCCGGCTACCTGGGGAAGGCCATCCACGAGCGGGAAAAGATGGCGCGGAACCTCGCCCAGGCCGACGAACTGATCGAACGGCTCCGCGCCGGCGCCTGAACCGGCGTGGGGCTGCCGCGGGGGCCCGGCCGGCATCGCGGCACGTGTTGCCGAATTGTGCCTTTCCACACCGGCCCGCCCGGGCCGCGGCAGGAAGCCTGCTGGTAAAATGGCCGGGTTGCGGAGGGCCGTAATGCGCGTCCACCCAGCGCCGTAACGAAGTAGGGGACCAACACAATATGACGGCAGGCGGGTCACACCTCGGGACTTCGGAGAGCACGGCGGGCGCACCTGCCGCCGCCTCCGCACCCGTAAAGCGCCGCGCCTACGTTGCCACCCTTGAAGGGTTCGTGGGCGCCCTGATGATGTTCGTAGGCTCCATCGGCACCGGCTGGATCGCCAACGGCTCGCCCATGATCCGCCAACCCGTGGTCATCGCCCTCCGCACCGAAGGCTGGGGCGTCACCGTGTCCACCGTGCTGCTCACGGTGGGTGCCATGCTGCTGATCCGCTCCTGGCTGCGGCTGGGGCAGCGGTTGGGGGACTGGGGTGCCCGGTCCCTGCGGTCAGTGGTGATCGCCATTTCGGCGTGGTCCTTGCCGCTGCTTTTCTGCGTGCCCGTGTTTTCCCGGGATGTCTATGCCTACACGGGGCAGGGGCGGCTGGTTATGGAAGGCCAGGACCCCTACGAGGTGGGCATCTCCACCCTCAACAACTGGTTTGCGCTCGGCGCTGACCCGGCCTGGGCCGAAAACCGGACTCCCTACGGGCCCTACTTCCTCTGGCTTGCCCGCGGCGTGGTGGGACTGACCGGAGCCCAGCCTGACATCTCGGTCCTGCTGTTCCGGTTGCTGGCCGGCGTCGGCGTGGTCCTGTGCGTGATCTACGTGCCCAAACTGGCGGAGCTGCACGGCATCAACGGCGCCCGCGCCCTGTGGATCTCCGTGGCCAACCCGTTGTTCCTCATCAGTTTCATTGCCAGCGCCCACAACGATGCCCTGATGGTTGGCCTGGCCGTGGCCGGGGTCTACTTCGCGGCCACCCGCCGCTACATCCTGGGCATATTGCTGGTCACCGCATCCATCGGCATCAAGCCCATCACCATCCTGCTGCTGCCCTTCATCGGCGTGATGTGGGCCGGGCCCGGCGCCACCTGGCTGCGGAAATTCCTGATCTGGGGAGCTACGGCAGCCATCAGCTTCGGTGTGCTGGCCCTCAGCGGGATCCCCTACAACCTGGGCATGGGCTGGACCTGGGCCATCCTGGACTCAACGCCCGGCTACACCGGCTATTCGCCGTCGGGCTTCCTGGGCCAGCAGGTGGAGTTCCTGGGCAACGTCCTGGGACTGCCCGGCGGGACCTTCGCCGACCTGCTCCGGACCGGAATGAAGTGGGCTGCCATCGGCCTGGTCCTGCTGCTGATGTTCCGCGGCGACTACTCCCGGGCGGTCCGCCGCATGGCCCTGGCGTTCGCCGCCGTCGTGATGCTTTCGCCCATCATCCAGCCCTGGTACATCCTCTGGTTCGTGCCGCTCCTGGCCGTCACGGGGATCCGGGACGACTGGCAGATCAGGTCCCTCTACGTGGGGGTGACCTTCTTTGTGGTGTTCGGCGCGCAGGACCAGCTGTCCGTCTGGTCATTTGTGGAGCTGCCCATCGATGCCTCGTCACTGGCGTTTGTGACGGCGCTGGCCTTCACTTTCTACCTGTTGTTCCTTGATGTCCACACCAGGACGCTGCTGATCGATGGCAGGCCGCTGGACCTGGCCAAACGCGCGTGGCAGTGGCTGCTGGCCAAACGGACCAGCCTGCAGCGCACCGGCACGCCCTAGGGTTCAGGCTCCGGCCGGGACTGTGGCAGGCTTGCGGCCCAGCTCAGCGGTCCGCTGCACGGACCACCAGAGGAGCACCACCAGCAGTACGTTCCGGGTGGTGAGGACGGCAGCCATGACCGGGTGGGCATGGATCAGCGGCGTGTAAAACAGTGGATAAATGACAAACGTGGTGATCGCGATGCCCATCAGCAGCGCCGCGGGGACCTTCCAGCGGTCCCAGTCGTGCGCCAGGCCGGCCACAATCACCGGTGCCAGCCAGATGATGAACTGCGGCGAGCCCACCTTGTTGAACACGATGAACGCGGTGACCATCATCAGGGCACCTTCGAGGACCAGCTCCTCCCGCTCGGCGCCGCGGTTCAGGGCCCGGACCAGCAGGACGGCGGCGGCCACGGCCGCCAGGATCAGCAGCGGCTGCATCAGGAACGCAGCGACGCTGGCCCCGGGGCCGTACACCTCCGTGGAGTTGATGGCCGTATTGTCCGCCATCCTTGATCCTGCGATGTTGAAGACGCTCAGCCAGACCCAGGGCGTGGAGAACGTCGCCTCAAGCTGCATGCCGCGCTCGCCCTGGTTGGTGAGGAAGTCCAGGATGTGCGGCAGGCCGCCGGAAAGCCAGGTCCCCACAGCCACGACGGCCGTCACTGCCACACCGGACAGGAGCACCTGGATCCGCTGCCTGCTGGCGATCACAAACGGCACCAGCACGGCGGCCGGCCACACCTTGATCCACGTGGCGACGCTCAGCAGGAGCCCGGCCACCACGGGGCGTTCGGCCGCGTACAGCAACGCCACCAGCACAATCGGGGCGGTGATGCCCTCCACCCGGGCAAAGCTGAGGTAGCCCATGAACACGGTGAAAAACAGCCACCACCAGGCCGGCGCAATCCCGGATTCCGATCGCCGGCTGCGGGTCAGGAACCACAGGCCCGCAGCGTTCAGCGCCGTGATGATCAGGGTCCAGACCAGCAGGTACAGGCCGGGTCCGGCGATGTTGGCGAGGAAGATCGGAATCTGCGCCAGGACCGGGTAGACCCAGGGGCTGATTTTGCCCTCCAGGTCCGCCGGGTTGTAGCCGTCCATGGCCCACTGGCGGTACTGCTCAGTGTCGCTGAAGGTGCCGCCGCCAAGGAAGAAGGACGCCATCCAGCCCAGGAAGTAGAGGTGCACAACGGCGAATCCCCACCACACGCTGGCACGGGTGGCGAACCAGTCCACCACCTTCGCCGGGAGGAGCCGGGTGCGGACGCTGACCAGGCGGTCGAAGAAGCGGGTAGGAATGTCAGCTCTCCTTGAGTGCGGGAGCGGCGGCCGGCGTCTTGCGGCCCAGGAGGTACAGGCGGCGGACGCTCCACAGGAACAGGACCACCAGCAGGACGTTGCGGATGGTCAGCACCAGCGCCATCCAGGGGTTGTTGTGGCTGAGCGCGTCGTAGAAGAGCGGGTAGATGAAGTACGTGGCCACCGCGATGACGATCAGCATGGCGGCCGGGACGCGCCATTCACGCCAGCTGTGGGCCAGACCCACGGCAACAGCGGGGGCCAGCCACACCATGAACTGGGGGGAGCCCACCTTGTTGAACACCACAAACGCCGTGGCCAGGGTCAGGGCACCGGCCAGGAGCAGCTCGGTGCGGTCCACCCCGCCGCTGACCTTGCCGTTGTGCAGGGCCCAGAACGTCAGCCCCGCCACCAGCAGCGCGGCCAGGATGAGCAGGGGCTGCATCAGCACGGACATCACCGCCGTGCCCGGGCCGTCCACCTGCATGGAGTTGATGTCCGTGTTCATGTACATCCGCGAATCGCCCACGTTAAGCACGGACAGCCAGAGCCACGGCGTGGTGAACGTGGCTTCGAGCTGCATGCCGCGGTCACCCTGCTGGGTGAGGAAGTTAAGCAGCTTGGGGACACTGCCAAGGGCAGCGGCCAGCGCAACGACGCCCGCCGTCGTCGTAATGCCTGCAAGGACCACCAGGATCCGGTTCTTGACCACGGCAAACAACGCCAGCATGACCGCTGCAGGCCATACCTTGGCCCAAGTGCCGATGGCCAGCAGGATCGAGGCGATGAACGGCCGGCCCACCCCATAGGAAAGGGCCACCAGGACCAGCGGTGCGGTGAGGCCGTCCACGCGGGCGAAGCCAAGCCAGCCCATCAGGAACGTAAAGACCAGCCACCACCAGGCGGCGGGGATGGCCTGGCTGTCGCGGCCGCGGTTGGTGAGCTTGAGCAGGGCCCAGGCGTTCAGGAGGGTGGTCATCAGGACCCACAGGAAGAAGAACGGCGCGGGACCGGCAACGCCCGCGATGGCCATGGGGATCAGGGCCAGGATGGGGTAGACCCACGGGCTGGGCCCGCCGCTCAGGTTGGCGTCGTTGAAGCCGGCCAGCGCCCACGCGCGGTAGATGCCTGTGTCGCTGAACGCCTCGCCGTTCAGGGAAACGATGCCGGCGAAGATCAGGAACACCAGGTGCACCACAATGAATCCGGCCAGCAGGCCGCGCGGGGTGTTCAGCCAGGCCCGCGCACGGGACGGGATGACGACGTTGCGGATCCGGGTCAGATTGCCGAAGAAGGCGTCGGTGGAAATGGCGGAATCCTTGTCGTCGTGGCACCGCCGGCTGCAGCGCAGAAGAGGCGTTTGTCATGCCGCAGGGCGGGTCTCGGGGGCAGTGGAGCCGTTTTGCGCGCGGCGTCCGCTCCGCGTCCAGTCTAATTGACGGCGCCGCGCTGCCGGTCAAGGCCCGCCCACCCGGCCGCTTTTGTCCGCTGTGACCTGCGGTTACCCGCCGGTAGTTAAATAAAGTTGCTTGCTGTGACTTGACGGTAGATTATGTTCTGGGCACACATATGCCTGATTGCGCCGGCGGCTTGGGGGAGCGGACCGGCGCGGACCCGTATGCACCGTCCCCACCGAAGGTTCTCCCAATGACTGCTGACTTCCCACTGACACTGACCATCTCCGATCGCCAGAGCATGGACACCGAACTTGAGGCTGCCGTCGCCGCAGCCAAGGACCACGCCCTCGCCGGGAAGCAGCACGGCATCCTGGTGACCCGGCACGGGGTGGACACATTCACTGTGGCCCTCAGCGACGCTGTCCCCTTCGGCCTCACCCGCGAACACCAGGCCTGGTAGGCCGCGCCGCCGCCTGTCCGGCGCTGGATGCCGGCAGCGGCGCGCCGGGGCCTATGGCCGGCCGGCGCTGCGCAGCCCCCTGGTCAGCTTGCGGATTTCCTCGTGCTTGAGGCCGCTGGCTGAAGCGAGCTCGTAATCATCGAGCAGCCCCAGGGCCCGTGCACTCGCCAGCAGCCGTGCCCGGTTCCGTTCAAGCACCGCGCGGTCCCCGTCGGCAGCCTTCAGCTCGTTGCCGAGCTGCGTGATGCCCCGCAGATGCTCATCGGCTGACCCGCCGGACGGCTGCACATCGTCCAGTGACACCGCTGCGCTGCGGATCGCCCCGAGCGGCATCCCGGCGGCTTTGGCAATGGCGGTCATTTTCAGGCCGTCACACAACGCCTGCGCCACGTGCTGGTTGAATTTCGCGGAAAGTGCCCGCAGCCTGCTGGACCGGAAAGCCAGCAGGGTCTTTTGCTCCCCGAGCTTCGCGCGGACGTCAGCGGACCGGTCCGACGGCTCCCGGTCCGGATGCCCCCGGTAGGTGTAGAGCCGCGGTGCTGTTCCGCGCCGGAAACCAGGCGCGGCGCCGCTGGCCGCGTCACGGACCTGCGGCGCGGGTTCTGCAGCCACTTTGAGCTCCTGCCCTCGGTTCGGATGCGGACCGGGCAGCTACACCGGGCCCGCTGTGCGTCCCCTGCACGCTACGGGCAATTCCCGACCGGCAAAAATACCGAAAATGCGTGGTGTGATAGCCCGTTCGTGTGGCCGGACGGTCATAAGCCCGCCTTATCCGTCCACGTACTTTAGGTCTTATCCAGATGCCGCGGCCTTCCCTAGGCTCGAATGAATCAAGCTCTGCCAGCTCCCCGACCCTGGAAAAGACCATGACTGAATTTGTGCCTGCCTCCCGCGTATCCCGCATCAAATCCTCCCCCAGCGTTGCTGCCGCAGCCCGTGTCCGCGAACTGAAGGCCGAAGGCCGGCGGATCCTTGACCTCACCGTCGGTGAACCGGACTTCGACACGCCGGCCCACGTGAAGGACGCCGCCGCCGCGGCCATCAGCCGCGGCGAAACCAAGTACACGTCCGTCAACGGCACCCCCGAACTGCAGCGGGCCATCCTGCAAACCCTTGAGCTCAAAACCGGGCTGCACTACACCCCGGCGGAAATCACCATCGGCGGCGGCGCCAAACAGGTCATCTTCACCGCCTTTATGGCCACCCTGGACCAGGGCGACGAAGTGGTCATCCCCGCCCCCTACTGGGTTTCCTACCCGGACATGGTGCTGGCCAACGACGGCAGCCCCGTGATCGTCCCCTGCGGCGAGGACGTGGGCTTCAAACTCACCCCGGAAGCCCTGGCCGGCGCCATCACGGACCGCACCAAATGGCTCATCCTGAACACCCCCTCCAACCCCACCGGAGCCGTGTACTCGCGGGAGGAGCTGGCAGCGCTCGCAGCCGTCCTCGAGGACCACCCGCAGGTCCTGGTCCTGACGGACGAGATCTACGACGAAATCCACTTCGGTGCCGGAAAACTCTCCAGCCTGGTGGCCGTGGCTCCGGGGCTCAAGGACCGGGTGCTCCTGGTGAACGGCGTCTCCAAGGCCTACGCCATGACCGGCTGGCGGCTGGGCTACGGCGCGGGACCGGCGGCCCTGGTGGGTGCGATCAACAAGCTCCAGTCCCAGATTTCGTCGTGCCCGTCCTCCGTGAGCCAGGCAGCAGCAGCGGCCGCCTTGACCGGGGACCAGTCGTTCGTCCGCGACAGCCTCGAAACCTACAGGCAGCGGCGCGACGTGGCAGTGGCAGCGCTGAACGCCATCGACGGCCTCTCCTGCGCGACGCCGGAAGGCGCCTTCTACGCCTACGTCAACTGCAGCGGCGTGATCGGCAAGTCCACCCGTGAGGGCCGCCTGATCAGCACCGACGAAGACTTCACTCTCTACCTCCTTGACGAGGTGGGTGTTGCGGTCATCCAGGGCTCCGCGTACGGCCTTGGTCCGTACTTCCGCATTTCCTATGCCACAGGGCTTCCCGTCATCGAGGAATCCATCGCGGCCATCGACAAAGCCGTCCAGGCGCTTTCCTAACCCCAGCTGAGGAGCAAATCCCATGATCCACGTCAAAACCTCCATCGAGCGGCCTTCCGCGGACGCTGTCCAACGGCTTTCGAAATTCTCATCGGCCACCGTCCACGAAGCACAGGGACGCAAGGGTGCGCTAAGTTCCAGGATCAAGCCGATCGACCGCAGCATGTCCTTCTGCGGCCCCGCCGTGACGGTACGGTGCGCCCCGAGGGACAACCTCATGCTTCAAGTGGCCATCCACTACGCCCAGGAGGGCGATGTTGTCCTGGTCGCCGCCGGTGAGTTCGAAGAAGCGGGAACGTTTGGGGACGTCCTGGGCAACGCCATGAAGGCCAAAGGCCTGGCTGCCCTGGTCACCGATTCCGGCGTCAGGGACACCCAGGACCTTATTGAGCTTGGCCTGCCGGTCTTCTCCGGCAGCGTCAGCATCAAGGGCACCGTGAAGGAGACCATCGGCCCCGTCAACCACCCCGTGGTTTTTGGTGACGAGATCATTTACGCGGGCGACATCCTGCTCGGCGACGCCGACGGTGTGGTGGTGGTCCGCCGCGACGAGATCGAAGAGGTCATCAAGCTTTCCCAGGCGCGCGACGACGCCGAGCGGGAGCTGATCCGCCTGTACAAGGAAGGCGGCACCACCATCGACCTGTGCAACCTCACGGACGTCCTCAAGGCCAAGGGCCTGCTGGTGGAGGACGCCCCGGAACTGCTCAGCCGGTAGCCCCACCGCAAGCGACAGGGGGGCCGGTGTCCGCATGGACACCGGCCCCCTGGCTGCGTTGGCCACAAAAAAGCCGGTTGCGCAGCGACGCTGTACAACCGGCCATGCTCCGTCCGTGCGGCGGGCTACCGCCCCGGCAGCGGGTACGCTGGCGGACCCGCGTGCGCTTCGTCGAGGAACCACATGGTGGAACCACCCTTCCCCGGCGGCATCATGCTGCCTTCAAACACGAAGATGGGATCCGAGAGGAGGTCCGCTGTGCGCCAAAAGCCGTTGGCTGGGCAATGGGATCCCGTGCTGGCCTTCAGATGGATGGCTCGCTCCGCTGCACTCCGGTAGGCCGAAGTAATTTTTTTCATGATGGGCTCCAGTTAATTACGGCATTTATAAAAGCGGTCCGGCTGATCCTGATGCTTTTATTTTAGTTCTGCCGGGAATTGCTGGATAAGACGAATGCAGGGTGCTGTGATAAGCCGGCCTTATGAATCGGCGCGCCGGGTGTACTTGCTGTTGAGCCATTCCTGCAGCATCTCCCGAAGGACCAGCAGGACCGCCGACGCGGCCTCGGACAGCGGTTCGTGATCAGGGGTGCAGAGGGCGATCCGGCATTGCAGTGCGGGGTCCGAAATCCGCAGCACCCGGAAGTCCTCCTCGTGGAAGAGCGCGTCCGCAGCCGACTTGGGCAGGATGGTTGCGCCCAGGTCCGTCCGGAGCAGCCGGGTCAGGCTGGGGACGGACTCCACTTCCCCCATCAGGCGCAGTTCCATGCCCTTGGCTTCGATCCCGGCCTGGACCACCTGGCGGAGGGTGTGGTTCTGCTCGGGCAGGAACAGACCAATTTTGGCTGCTTCAGCCAGGGTGACGGAACCCGCATCGGCGGCGATACCCAGGTCCCGCCCCGCGTTGACAATCAGGTGCAGGTCCTCCACGATCAGCGTGGTGAACTTGACGCCGCGGATGGGGCCCGGCTCGTAAATCAACGCCATGTCCAGGCGCCCGTTCTTGATGGCATCGCTCAGGACGCCACCGTAAATCTCGGTCAGGTGCAGCACAATGTCCGGGTAAAGCCGGCCAACTTCCCGGATGATCTGGGGCGTGAGGCTCGAGGCCATGCTGTACGGCGCGATGGCGATGGAAACGCGGCCTGACGGCGCGGCGCCGGAAGATGCCACGTCCAGGCGTGCCTGCTCCACCTGGCGCAGGATGGTTTGCGCGTGCCGGTACAGGGTGTGGCCTGCGGCGGTGGGCTGGACCCCCTGCTTGCTGCGGATCAGGAGCCGCTGCTTGAGATCGTTTTCCAGGGACGAGACCTGCTGGCTCAGGGCAGGCTGCGCCACGTGCAGCGCCGCCGCGGCCTTGGTGATGCTGCCCGAGTCGACGATCTGTACGAAGTACGCCAGCTTCCTAGTGTCCAAAACGTTCCTCTTTCCAGCACGGTGGGCAGGCCCGCCGGGGGTCATACGCGAACGCTATGTAGGGACATGCATTCGGTCTTTGTGTGATCCACATCTCGGACCTAAGTTTATGCCAGACGACATTTCCGTGACGGCATCATTCTATCCCCGTCGATCAATGGGAAAAAACTATGACCCAATATGCATTTTGCATGTTTGGTACATTCGGCCGAAATGTCATCGCTTTAAACATTCCGGAAATAAGTGCCGCATACCTTCTGGTGTGTTCTTGGGCCCACCCACCGGATTCTTCCTTATGAGAAAGAGCTGACAGATGAAAGTAACGAATAAGGGAAAGTTTGCGGCGCTGGCTGCGATCTCCGTTTCCGCCCTGGTCCTGACCGGCTGCGGCGGCGGATCCACCCCGGCGGGCAATGACAGCCCGGACTCCGGCGAAGTCAACCTGATCGCCTACTCCGGTGTGTGGCAGGACCAGTACACGGCCGCCGTCATCGAGCCCTTCAAAGCCAAGTACCCCAACATCAAAATCAACTTCTCCTCCAAGCGGTCCTCCGCCGAAATGTTGAGCGCACTGCAGGGCCAGAAGAACAGCCCCGCCACGGACGTTGCCATCATGGACAACTCGGTCTCCACCACCGGCAACAAGCAGGGCCTCTTCGAGAAGGTGGACGCTGCCAGCGTCCCCAACCTGGCCAACGTTCCGGACGACTTCAAAAACAAGGACGGATTCGGCCCGGTGGTCATGCTGGACGCCGTCGGACTCCTCTACGACACCGCCGCCTTCCCCAAAGCCCCGGACAGCTGGGACGTCCTCTGGGATCCGGCCTACGCCGGCAAGATCAACGTCAACGCGCCCCCGTCGCTGCTGGGCCTATCCCTGACCGCCATCACCTCAAAAATGGAGGGCGAGGACTACACGCAGGGGATCGACAAGGCCGTGGCCCGGCTGAAGGAACTGGCTCCCGCCGTCCAGACCTTCGCCCCGAACCCGGACGAATACCAGAACGTGATCACAGGGCAGACCGTCCTGGGCCTGGGCCAGAATGCCCGCGGCCAGTTCTACAGCGACCAAAGCAACAAAAAGATGGGCGTCACCTTTCCGAAGGAAGGCACCGTCTACCAGATCAACACGGTGAACCTCGTCAAGGATGCCCCGCACGCAGCCGCAGCCAAGACCTTCATTGACTACTCCCTCTCCGCCGAAGCCCAGACGGCCTTCGCCAAGGCGCTGTTCTACGCCCCGTCCGTCAACAACGCGGACCTCCCGGCAGACGTCAAGGACCGGGTGGTCCCCACCGACGGTTCCCTTAACATCATCCCCCTCGACGTCGACTTCCTGTCCTCGGCCCGCGACAAGTGGACCGACACCTGGAAGCGCGAAATCATCACCAAATAGCCGCCCACCGGCGCCCCTGCCTCCCTTCGCATCAGGAGAACTGAAACCGTGAGTGAAACAAAACTGTCGATCGTTGATCTGACCAAGCGATACGCCGCAGGCCTTGACCCGGCGGTGGACCGACTGAACATGCAGGTGGAGGAGGGGCACCTGGTGGCGCTCCTCGGCCCGTCCGGGTGCGGCAAAACCACCACCTTGCGGATGGTGGCGGGCCTGATGGACCCCACCGCCGGGTCCATCGTGGTGGACGGAAAGGAAATCACGCACACGCCCGTCAACAAGCGCGGCATGGGCATGGTGTTCCAGTCGTACGCGCTGTTCCCCCACATGAACGTGGAACAGAACGTGGCGTTCGGGCTGCAGATGCGGCAAACGCCCAAAGCCGAGCAGAAAAAACGGGTGGCGGCCGCCCTGGACATGGTCCAGCTGGGCCACCTCGGAAAGCGGCAGACCCGGGAACTCTCCGGTGGCCAGCAGCAGCGGATCGCGTTGGCCCGCGCGCTGGTGGTGGAGCCCACCCTGCTCCTGCTGGATGAGCCCCTTTCCAACCTCGACGCCAAGCTCCGCGAAACCATGCGGACCGAAATCCGGTCCATCCAGCAGCGCACCCGCGCCACCACCCTGTTCGTCACCCACGACCAGGACGAGGCACTGGACATGGCCGACCGGATCGCGGTGATGAACGGTGGCCTGATCGAGCAGTTCGGCTCACCCACCGACGTCTACGAACGCCCGCAGACCCACTTCGTGGCCAACTTCATCGGCCAGGCAAACTTCCTCGACGTCACCATCATCTCGGAAACCGGCCCCGCCCCCGTGGTCGGCGAGGCCAGCTACAAAGTGGACGTCGAAGGCCTCGGCGGCTTCGGCGCCGTCGGCGCCAAGGGGCTCACCGGAGCCCACGAACTGGTCATCCGTCCGCACCGGCTCAAGGTCACCCTCACCGGTGAAGGCCACGACGCGCTGAAGGGAACCATCGAACGGGTCAGCTACACCGGCGATGCCCTGTCCGTTGCCATTGCTGTAGGAGAAAGAAGCTTCAACGCCCAGCTGCTGACCACCAGCGGGGACCTGCCCCGCCGCGGTGACACCGCGTACCTGTCCTGGGCGCCGGAAGACGCCTACCTGCTGCCGGCAGCCGCACCCGGGAAGGCATCATGACCCTCCTCAAGACCAGGGGGCGCTCGCCGCTCCAGGCCGCGGGCTCAGGTGAACTCGAAAAAGCCACCGAGAAGCGGAACCGGCGCACGTACCTGGCGCTGCTGATTCCCGGACTCTTGGGCCTGCTGGTGAGCTTCGTCTTCCCACTGGCCTACATGGTGCGGATGTCGTTCAACAAAGGCGCACCGGACGGCGTCATCGAGGAAACCTTCACGTTCGACACCTACCTGCAGCCCCTCACCGATCCGTACTACTGGAAAGTGACCCTGGATACCTTCCAGATGGGCGTTACGGTGGGCCTGCTCTGCGTGCTGGTTTCTTACCCTGTGGCGCTGTTCCTGGCCCGGAGCCAAAGCAAATACCGCGGGCTGCTCCTGGCCATCGCCATTGCCCCGCTGCTGACCTCAGCCGTCGTCCGTACCTATGGCTGGATGGTCATCCTGGGCACCAACGGCCTGATCAACTCGTCCCTGACGGGAATGGGCCTGATCGATACGCCACTGAAACTGACCAACAACATCACCGGCGTGACCATTGGCCTGGTGGAAATCTTTATGCCCTACGCCATCCTCGCCATGATCTCAGGGTTCGGCCGGCTCAGCCCGCAGCTGGAAGAGGCCGCCGGGTCCCTGGGGGCCAGCAAGGCAAAGATCTTCGCCCGCGTGACCCTGCCGCTCAGCCTGCCGGGCATCCTCACCGCTTTCCTGCTGGTGTTCGTCCTGTCCATCAGCACCTTCATCACGCCCCGCCTCCTGGGCGGCGGCAGCGTCCAGGTGCTGGCCACTGAGATCTACGACCAGACCACCGGCCTGCTCAACTGGCCCTTCGCGGCCGCCCTGTCCGTCATCCTGCTGGTGCTGTTCGGGCTGATCATCGCCGTCTACCAGCGGCTTACACGAAAAATCGGAGGCTGAACCATGAGCGAAGCACCGCTGTTCAAACCACGGTTCAACGCCGCGAAGCCCGCCTTCGGCATCCTCGTGTTCCTGCTTTACGTGTTCCTGCTGGCGCCGCTGTTGATCGTCTTTGTTGTCTCCTTCGCCTCCAACCAATACCTCTCGTTCCCGCCGGAGGGCTTCACCCTCAAGTGGTACGAGATGCTGCCAAAGGAAAGCACCTTTATGGAGGGCATGAAGGTAAGCCTGATTGTCGCCGTTGTGGTCACCCTGATCGTCCTGGCGCTGGGTGTTCCGGTGGCCCTGGCCCTCGACCGGTTCGAGTTCAAAGCAAAAGCGGCCGTGCAGTCTTTTTTCCTCTCCCCGCTGCTGATCCCCAGCATCGTGCTGGCGCTGGGCATGGTGCTGCTGTTCGGCCCGCTCAGGCTGAACAACACCTACGCCGGGATCATCATCGGCCACGTCGCCATCACCATCCCGTTTGTCATCAGGACCACGCTGATGAGCCTGGCCACCACCGATACCTCCTGCGAAGCCGCTGCCAGGATCCTCGGCGCCAATTCGTGGACGGTGTTCCGGCGGGTGACCCTGCCCATCATCGCGCCAGGGGTGATCGCCGGCGGCGTCATCGCCTTCATCGTGTCCTTCGACGAGGCCGTCATCTCCTTGTTCGTAGCGGAATCGGGCCTGCCCACGCTCCCGGTGCAGGTCCTGAGGTACGTCGAAAATTCGGCGGACGCCGCCGTCGCCGCCCTCTCCGTGATCCTGATCCTGATCTCCCTGGCCGTTGTGGTCATCGTGGAACGGGTGATGGGTCTGCGCAAGGCGCTGCGGTAATTCCTGGACCCGCACGCCCCCGGCGGGATAGGGCCACGTCATAACCTGGCCCTATCCCGTGACACCGATTACGTCTTTGTGTGAGTCAACTCTCGGTGACAGACTTTTTGAAGGCCGGAAGTGGCGGCGCAAACCGCCGCTTCCGGCCTTCACTCCGAACCACCAGCCGCGAAACGCGGCGGCGGCAGATACCCCAGCAGAGGAAGGCCCATGATGCCCACAGTTGATCTCGTAGCGGATCTTGGTGAAGGCTTTGGTGCCTACTCAATCGGCGACGACGCAGCCCTGCTCGACATCGTCTCCAGCGCCAACATCGCCTGCGGCTTCCACGCCGGCGACCCGGACATCATGAACGCCACCGTTGCAGAATGCGTCCGCAAGGGCGTAGGCATCGGGGCGCACCCCAGCTTCCCGGACCTGCGGGGCTTCGGCCGGCGCGCCATGGACCTCACGGCGGAGGAAGTCCGCAACGACGTGGTCTACCAGCTCGGCGCGCTGACCGCCTTCGCCGGCTACCACGGCGCCTCCGTCTCCCACCTGGCCCCGCACGGCCGGCTGGGCAACCTGGTGGCCACCCGGGCCGACTACGCGGACGCGGTGGCAGAGGCCGCCAGCCGCGTGGATCCCAGCCTGATCATCCTGGCCCAGGACGGCGAACTCGCCCTGGCCGCCGCCCGCCGCGGGCTCAGCGTGGGGATTGTGGGCATCGCGGACCGGGCCTACCAGGATGACGGCACGCTGGTGCCCAGGGCGCTGCCCGGCGCCGTCATCCACGACCCCGCCATCATCGTTGACCGGACCGTCCGGATGGTCTGTGAAGGACTGATCCGCACCGCTTCCGGCACGGACATCCGCATCGCCGCGGACACCGTGCTGCTGCACGGCGACAACGCCGGCGCCGTCGAACTCGCCGACCTGATCCGCAGCGAACTGATCGCCGCCGGTGTCACCATCGCCCCGCTGGCCCAGGTGCTCGCCGCAAAGCAGAAGGTCGCCTGACATGTCCGCTCCCACCCTTGAAATCCACGAGTCAGGCGACGCCGCCCTGCGCGCCGTGGCAGTGTCAGCGGACAAGGAAGCCAACTGGAGCACCGTCCACTCGCTGGCAGCCTGGCTGGCCACCGCCGGGGTGGACGGAATCCACGGCGCTGTCCCCACCTACGACTCGGTCCTGGTGGAATTCGATCCCTACATCACATCCGCCCGGCAGGTCCGGGCGTTCATCCAGCTGGGAATGCGCCAGCTGGAGTTTGTGGGCGGCGGCCTGCGGCAGCCCCGGCACTTCGACGTGCCGGTGGTGTACGGCGGGGGCTACGGCCCCGACCTGGAACGGGTGGCCGAACAGCAGGGCCTCTCCGTTGCCGAAGTCATCGCGCTTCACACCGAAAAGTCCTACCTCATCCGCTGCCTGGGCGCCCCCGCCGGTTCACCCATGATGGACGGGCCCGACTTTCCCCATCCTGTCCCGCGGCTCAAGGACCCGCGGCTGTCCGTCCCCGCCGGAGCCGTGTCGGTAGCCGGCCGCCAGGCGGTTATTGCCCCGGCCGTCGCCCCGGGCGGCTGGTGCGTCATCGGCCAGACCCCGCTGGTGGTCCTCGACGCCGCCAGGGAACCCCTGGTTCCCTATACCCCCGGAGATGTCCTGCGCTTCCACCGGATTGACGCCGTCGAATTCGCCCGGCTTGAGGGCCGGCCGCTGGAGGCCACGGCATGAACAACCCGCTGATCGTCGAACAAGCCGGCAACTCGGTCGTCACTGATCTCGGCAGGACCAGGGGACCCGCCTTCGGGCTCCCCGTCAACGGCGCCCTGGACCAGTTCTCGGCCAAGGCCGCCAACATCCTGGCAGGCAACCCGGACAACGATCCGCTCCTGGAAATCACCGCACTGGACTTCCGGATGCGGGCCACCTCTGACCTGCTGATCGCCGTGACCGGCGCACCCCTGCACCTGACTGTCGGCGGCCGGGAAACCCCCTGCTGGGAGCCGGTATCCGTCCGCGCCGGGGAAACCGTGGCCATCCGCCGCATCACCACCGGCCTCCGCGCCTACATCGCGGTCCACGGTTCCTTCCCCGTCCCCGTCCTGCTGGGCAGCTGCGCCCCGGACACCGTAATCGGCTTCGGCCTCCGGCTCGCCAACGGCACCGCCCTCCCCACGGCCGCCAGCCTCCCGCCCGTCAGCCAGCCGCACTTCGGCCTGCCGCTGTACCGGTTGGGGTTCGCCGCGCCCCAGTTCAGGGACCACCTGGTCATTGACGTGACGGACGGCTCGGACGTGACCGAGTTCGGCGCCACCGCGGAACTGCTGTACCAGAGCACCTACACGGTCAGCCCCCGCAGCAACCACATCGGGCTGCGGCTGGGCGGGCTGCTCCCGGAACGCCAGACGACGGCGGAAGTCCTCTCACGCGGCGTCCCGGTGGGTGCCATCGAGGTTCCGTCGCGGGACGAACTGCTGCTGCTGCACCGAGGCCGCGGCGTGACCGCCGGCTACCCTGTGCTCGCCGTCGCCACCACCCGCGCCCTGGACCTCCTGGGCCAGGCCAGGCCAGGCCACACCATCACCTTCCGAAAAACCACCGTCGCCGAAGCCACCGCCACACACCGGGCAGCGTGCCTCGAGCTGGAGAGGCTGCGTGGAACCGTGCAGACCGTCTTCGGGCTGCTCGGCGTCGGAACCAACGCCGGCTGGCGTGAGCTGCCCGCCGCAGCCGGAATCTAAGCGCATGCCCCCCGTGCCAAACCCCGCAAAGGACCTGAACATGACTACATCAACGCGCGCGGCCTCGCCGCAGCACGACCGGCTGGATGCACGGCAGACCAGGAAGGTTGTCACCGCCGGCTGCGTCGGGATCTTCGTCGAACTGTACGACAACGGAATCTTCGCATTTATGGCCGGCACCCTGGCGCTGGTATTCCTGGCACCGGGGAACCCGGACAACGCCCTGCTGTTTGTTTTCGCCGGCTACGCCGTGTCCTTCTTCGTCCGCCCACTGGGCGCCGTGGTCTGCGGCTACCTGGGTGACATCATCGGCCGGCAACGGCTCCTGGTCTTTGTGATCATGCTTATCAGCGTGGCGACGGCGGGCATCGGCCTGCTCCCGGACTACGCGGCCATCGGCATCGCGGCGCCCATCCTGCTGGTGCTCCTGCGCCTCCTCCAGGGCTTCTCCGTGGGCGGCGAATCGGCCGGTGCCATGACTTTCCTGGCCGAGCATGCCCCCGAAGGCAAACGCGGCATCATCACCTCGTACGCCCAGATCGCCTCCTTCGCGGCGCTGCTCACCGGCACGCTGGTGGCCTACTCCATGTCCCCCTGGCTCACCCAGGCCGCGATCGACGGCGGCGGCTTCGGTTCGTTCGCCTGGCGCATCCCGTTCCTGGTGGCCATCCCCATGGGCATCATCGGCTGGTACATCCGCAAGTCCATCAGCGACACCCCGAACTTCGAGAAGCTCAAGGAAGAAGGCGGGCTGTCCAAGAACCCGCTGAAGGAAGCCTTCGCCTCGGCGGAACACCGCCGCGCCATGGTGCTGGCCCTCTTCATCCCGCTGATGAACGGCTCCGGCTACTACGTCCTCTTCTCCTACATGCCCACCTTCCTGAAGGGCAAGGCCCTGAACTTCAGCATCGGTGAAGCCCTCCTGGTGACGGCCTGCAGCCTGGTGGTCATCTGCATCGCCATCCCGTTCATGGGAGCCCTCTCTGACCGGATCGGCCGCAAGCGGGTCATCGCCGGTTCGGCGATCGCCATGGCCGTGATCGGCATCCCGGCGTACGCCCTCATCGCCACCGGTGAGATGGTCTGGGCCATCCTCGGCGCGTCCCTGATGGCCATCGTCTTCGCCGGCCACACCGCCGTCATCCACATCCTGATTGTGGAACTCTTCCCCACCCGGGTGCGGTACTCCGCCTACGGCCTGGGCTACAACGTCTCCTCGGCGCTGTTCGGCGGCACCGCGCCGCTGCTCATGACGTGGCTGATCAGCACCACCGGCAACATCTACATGCCCGCGTTCTACGCCGTCCTGACCGCCCTCGGCACGCTCATCGCCGTCAGCAGGGTCACGGACCGCGCGCACCAGCCGCTCCGCGACGCCTGACCCACCACTCACCCGGGACCACCGTCCCGCCCAATCACAGGAGACTTCAATGCCCTTTTCCGACTACAAGACTGCGCTCGTCACCGGAGCCTCCACCGGCATGGGTGCCGCGATCGCCGAACGCCTCACCAAGCGGGGCCTCACCGTCCACGCGGTGGCCCGCAACACCGAACGGCTGGCCGAGCTCGCCGACAGGACGGGGGCCATCCCGCACACCGTTGACCTGACGGACACGCAAGCCCTCGCGGCCGCCGTCGGGAATCTGGAAATCGACGTCCTGGTCAACTGCGCCGGCGTCTCCCGGCCCGGCAACATCCTGGACTCCAGCGCGGCGGACATCGACGAACTTGTGGACGTGAACCTCCGCGGGCTGTTGCAGCTGACCCGTCTGGTGCTGCCGGGCATGGTGGCCCGGGACCTGGGCCACGTGGTGAACATCAGCTCGATCGCCGGGCTGTACAACTTCTACGGCCACACGGCATACCACGCCACCAAAGCCGCCGTGCACCAGATTTCCCGGCAGCTGCGGAACGACACGGTCGGCAAACGGATCAGGGTCACCGAAATCTGCCCCGGCCGCGTGGAAACCGAGATCTTCGGCCGCAACATGGGCGGCAGCCCCGAGGCCATGGCCGAGGCGTGGGACACGTACTACGAGGGCTACGAGTCCCTCACCACCGACGACATCGTCAACGCGCTGGACTACGCCGTCGAAACGCCCCGCCACGTGAACCTTGGCCTGATGGAAATCATGCCCACCTTCCAGGTCCCCGGCGGCCTCACCTTCGACCGGCGCGTCGCCTGACCCGTCCGGCCAGCAGTCACCCGTCCCCACAACGAACAGGTCCAACCGATGCAGCTTGTACACACCGTCAGCTTTCCCACGCCCCAACTCCTGGCGGACCTCTCACCCCTCCCGGAGGGGCTGCGCGGCCTTGTCTGGGACATGAAGGCGGCGCCGGGGGAGTCCGCGGGCGAGATTGACGGCGTGATCCTGCCGTACATCGATGCGTCAGCGGTGCTGGGTTCACTGGCGCACGTAAAAAACCTCAAGTACGTCCAGACCCAGTCCACCGGATTCGACGGCGTGCCGGAGGCGGCCGGGCCCGGCGCCGCAGTGGCCACCGCTTCGGGGGTGCACGCTGCTGCCACCGCGGAACTGGCGGTGGGCCTGATCCTGGCCAAGCTGCGCGGCATCGACGAGGCCGTGCGGGACCAGCAGGCGCAGAACTGGAACCCGCAGCGCCGCCAGTCCCTGGCCGACCGGCGGATCCTGCTGCTGGGGGTGGGCGGCATCGGCGCCGAACTGGCGCGCCGGCTTGCTCCTTTTGAGGTCACGCTCACCCGGGTGGGCAGCAGGGCCCGGACCGACGCCGATGGCCAGGTCCACTCCTCGGCGGACCTGGTCCGCCTTGCGGCCCAACACGACATCCTGGTGTCCGTCCTTCCGCTGGATTCGAAGACGCACCACCTGGTGGGCGAGGAGGTCCTCGCCGCGCTTCCGGACGGTGCACTGGTGGTCAATGTGGGCCGGGGCGCCGTCATCAGCACGGACGCCCTGACCCGCGAGGTGGTCTCGGGACGCCTGAGCTGCGCCCTCGACGTCGTCGACCCGGAACCGCTGCCGGCCGGCCACCCCCTGTGGTCCACCCCGAACGCGCTCATCACCCCGCACGTGGGCGGAAACGCCTCGGCCTTCGAACCGCGGATCCTCAAACTCCTCAAGAACCAACTGGAAGCGTTGGCCGCAGGCCGGACCCCGGCCAACCTGGTCCAGCAGGGGGCGTTCTGATGAGCGGGCTCTTCGACCTCACGGGCCGGGTGGCCCTGGTGACCGGATCAAGCCGGGGCATCGGCTCCGCCCTGGCCCGCGCCCTCGCGGACGCAGGTGCCACGGTTGTGCTTAACGGTGTCAACACCGAACGGCTCAAGGCCGCCGAGACGGCGCTCGCCGCCGACTATCCGCCGGGCCGGATCGCCAGCTGCGCCTTCGACGTCACGGACGACGACGCTGCTGAACGCAGCATCGCCTGGATCGAGGAAAACGTCGGCCCGCTGGAGATCCTGGTGAACAACGCAGGCATCCAGCACCGGGTGCCCATGCTGGAGCTGGACGTCGCCGACTGGGAACGGGTCCTGGCAACGGACCTGACCAGCGCGTTCCTGGTGGGCCGGGCCGCCGCCCGCCGCATGATTCCCCGCGGACGCGGCAAGATCATCAACATCTGCTCGGTCCAGACAGACCTGGCCCGGCCCACAATCGCCCCTTACGTGGCGGCAAAAGGCGGGCTCCGCAACCTCACCCGCGCCATGACGGCCGAGTGGGCAGCGGACGGGCTGCAGATTAACGGCATCGCACCCGGCTACATCCACACCGAAATGACCCAGAACCTGGTGGACGACGCCGCATTCAACTCCTGGATCCTCGGCCGCACCCCCGCCCACCGGTGGGGAACCGTGCAGGACCTCGCCGGTCCGGTGGTCTGGCTGGCCTCCGACGGCTCGGCGTTCGTCAACGGCCAGACAATCTTCATCGACGGCGGAATGACGGTGGTGGTCTGATGGAAACCTTGAACCTGCCCGCTTCCGGGCCTGCCCTGGTGGCCCACGCCGCCGGGGACCTGCGCATCGACGACGTACCGTTGCGTGCTCCTGGCCCGGATGAGGCCGTGATCGAGGTGCTGTACGGCGGCATCTGCGGGTCCGACCTGCACTACTGGCTGCACGGCGCGGCCGGCGAATCCATTCTCAAGGCCCCGCTGGTCCTGGGACACGAAATCTCGGCCACCGTGGTCCGCGGCGCCGCCGATGGTTCCGGCCCCCAGGCCGGAACACCCGTTGCGGTCCATCCGGCCACGCCCGGACCAGGGGCCGCGAGGTATCCCCAGGACCGGCCCAACCTGTCCCCGGGATGCACTTACCTGGGCAGCGCGGCCCGGTACCCGCACACCGACGGCGCGTTCAGCCGCTACGTCACCCTTCCGGTCCGGATGCTCCGGCCCCTGCCGGACACCATCGACCTCCGCACGGCGGCCCTGATCGAACCCGCCAGCGTTGCATGGCACGCGGTCTCCCGGGCCGGCGACGTGCGCGGAAAAACCGCGCTGGTGATCGGCTCCGGTCCCATCGGTGCGCTCGCCGTGGCCGTCCTGAAACGGAAGGGTGCCGCCCGGATCGTGGCCGTGGACCTGCATCCCCGGCCGCTGGCCATCGCCACGGCAGTGGGCGCCGACGAGGTCATCGCGGCCACCGACACCGCTGCCATCGCCGCCGTCGAAGCCGATGTGGTGATCGAATCCTCCGGCAACCACCACGGCCTGGCGTCCGCGATCAACGGCGCAGTCCGCGGCGGCACCGTGGTGATGGTGGGCCTGCTGCCTACCGGCGCCCAGCCGGTTCCCATTTCACTGGCCATCACCCGTGAATTGCGGCTCCTGGGCTCCTTCCGCTTCAACAACGAAATCGACGACGTTATCGCCGCCCTGGCCGACGGTTCACTCCGGATCGACCCGGTGATCACCCATGAATTCCCGCTCTCCGAGGCGCTGCCGGCCTTCGAGATGGCCAGGGATTCCACCAGCTCGGGCAAGGTGCTGCTGCGGTTCGACGGGTCCGTCCCAGCATGAGCGGGGAAGCGGCGCCGCTGGTGGTGATGGGGGTTTGCGGTTGCGGGAAATCAACTGCCGGTGCCCTGCTCGCTGCCCGGCTGGGGCGGCCGTTCCTTGACGGGGACGATTTCCACCCGGCCGCCAACAAGGCCAAAATGGCGGCCGGCATTCCCCTGGCCGATGAGGACCGGACGCCCTGGCTTTCCCGGCTGGGGCAGCTGCTGGCCGGCGCCGATACCCGGCACGCACCGCCAGTGCTGGCGTGCTCGGCGCTCAAGCGCAGTTACCGGGACCTGCTGCGCAGCTACGCCCCCAATGCGGTGTTTGTGCATTTGGATGGCAGCGAGGCCACCATCACCGGGCGGCTGAGCGCACGGGCGCACGAGTTTATGCCCGGCTCACTGCTCGCCTCGCAGCTGGCTACGCTGGAGCGGCTCGGGCCGGATGAGGCACACGTCCTGGCGGACATCACGCTTCCGCCGGAACTCCTGGTCGATGCGGTGGCCAGGCTGCTGGCCGCGGGCTGAACGGACCAACCGGCACCTCAGCGGTCCGCCGCTCAGGGCAGCCGGCTGGGCCGTAAAACGTGCGCGACGCCGGCCTGGCCGGGGTCCAGCGGTACCGGGCTGACCAGCGTGGCGGGCCCGCGGTGCAGCGTGCCGTCCGAAAGGGCCCGGCACCGGATCCCGCCCCGGCCCCGCATGGCCACATGCGCTCCGTCCGCCAGCATCCGGTCCATCCACGCGCACGGATGCGCCGGCCGGCCGCCATGGAATTCCACCGCGGAGCCACCGGATTCCACGGCAAAGTCCCGGCCCAGCAGCGGCGCGAGCTCAGCGCCGCGGAGCACCACGTTCCGGCGCGCCAGCAGTGGATCGAATGGCCCCGCACCAAGTTCCGCGGCCATTGCCTCCAGCGCCTCCACCGCCAGCAGGGTCACCGCTGCATCCATATGGGCGGCCTTGCCAAAAAACCGGTCCCCGAGGATCCCCTTGCCCGCCACCACGTCCGCCTGCCCGGCATCGATGGTGGGAACATCGGCGGCACCGTCCCGAGCCCGGCCGAAATAGGCATGTGCGGGGGACACCAGGACATGCAGGATTTCGACGTCGTAGCGGTACATGTCAGCCATGCTCCCAAGCGTAGGGCAGGCAGCACCGGACGGCCTGCGGTGCAAAAGTATCTCCATGATGGAAAGATCTTCCCCATGAGCTCTCTTCAGCACGCGCCAACAACCCCCTCGACGCGCCGCCCGGTCCTGCACTGGGTGTCGCTGGCCTGCGCCGCCGCGCTGGTGCTGGTCCCGGTGGCGATGCTGACCGGGAATCCGGCGGTACTGGGCGGGCACCCGCTCCTGCCGGCGCTGCTGGTGGTTGCCGCCGTCGTGGGCCTTGCCTGGGGAGTGCTGGAATTACGACGGCGGCGCAAGGCCCGGCAGCGCGGGAAGCTCCGGTCCGTCGGGGCCTGGGCCGGTCGGATCGCCATCTTGGGGCTGGTGGCCGCTTTGGCGTGGCTTAACCCGTTCGCCTACCAGCCGGGCAGTGCCGCGGAGGCCGGGCCGATGTCCGACCTGACCGTCACCGAAACGCCGACGGCGATCACCATGGCACCTGACGGCGTCCCCGCCACCACGGGACTCGTCTTTTATCCGGGAGCCCGCGTGGATGCGGCAGCCTACCAGGAGATCCTGGCGCCGGCGGTGGACGCCGGGTTCCTGGTGGTGATCCTCAAGGAACCCCTGGGGCTGAGCCTCCTGGACGGCAACCAGGCCCGCGCCGCCATCGCCGACAACCCGGACATCACCACCTGGGCGGTGGGCGGACACTCACTGGGCGGCGTCAGCGCGTCCACCTTCGCCGGGGACAACGCCGACGTCAGCGGCCTGCTGCTTTACGCCTCCTACCCTTTGGCCACGCTGCGCGACAAGCCGGACCTGGCCGTGCTGTCCGTCTCGGGCACCGCCGACGGGCTCAGCACCCCGGACAAGATCGACGCATCCCGCGAACTGCTGCCTGCAGACTCGGAGTTTGTGGCGGTCCAGGGTGGTGTGCACGCCTTCTTCGGCAGCTACGGCCCGCAGCCGGGCGACGGCGAACCCGGCATCAGTGCCGACGCCGCCAGGGACCAAATCTCCGCCGCCACGGTCACGTTCCTGCAGCGCGTCACGCAGTAGTTAGGACACCGGGCTTCACCGGCCCGGCACCGCCACCTCAACGTTCCCCGGCTCGTTCCGCGCTGCCCTGGTGGCCAGGACGCGGGCAAACACCAGCACCAACAACCCGGCCGCGGGCACAAACAGGAGGCCAACCCGCAGGGACGACGCATCGGCGATGGCCCCCACCACAGGCGGCGAGGCCAGGAAGCCCACCCGCAGCAGCCAGCCCACAATCGTCAGCCCGGCGCCCGGCCTGAACCCGGGAAGTTCGTCGGCTGCGTGCATCGCGGCGGGAATGAGGGTGGCCACCCCAAAGCCGGCCAGGCCAAAACCGGCCACCGTCCCCAGGACGCTCGGGAACGCCAGCGCGGCACCGGTACCCACCAGCACCAGCACACCGCCGGCCCTGGCAACGGCCCGCTGGCCGAAGCGGTCCACCATCCGGTCACCGAGGAGCCGGCCCACAAACTGCATGCCCTGCAGGGAGATGAAGCCCAGGCCCGCCATAAACGCGGACGCGCCCAGGCTGCCGGCCAGGTAAATGGCCAGCCACGAACTGCCGGCATCCTCCACGATGGCACCGGACGCGGCAATCGCCACCAGTGCCAGCAGGATCCCGTACCGGGCCGCGACTCCTGGGATCCGGGGCGGCCCACCCGCCTTCGTTGGAACGGGATCCGTGGCCGGCGGCCTGCCGGCGTTATCAGTCCGTTCAGCGCCATCCGGCTCCGGCCCTGCCAGGAGCCAGCGGGCCGCGGCCAGCGCCGCCGCCCCGAACACCACTGCCGAGACCGCCAAATGGAGCAGGAGCGGGACCCCGGCTTCCGCCGCCGCCGCGCCCACCACGCCGCCCGTGACCGCACCCAGGGACCAGACAGCGTGGAACGAATTGATGATGGACCGGCCGTACAGCCGCTGCACCCGGAGCCCGTGCGAGTTCTGCGCCACGTCGGTCAGCGAATCCATGGCTCCGGCCAGGAAAAACGCCGCGGCGAGCACCGCCCAGCTGGACGCGGTGCCGGCCGCCAGGATCCCGACGGCGGTCAGCAGGGTTCCGGCGACGGCCACCCGGGAGGAGCGGAAACGGCGGATGAGGTGGCCGGCGCTGAGCCCAACAATCAGGGCACCCAGCGGAAACGCGGCAACGGCAGCGCCAAACGCGGCGTTCCCTAGGTCAAGGTCCGCCTTGATCTCCGGGTAGCGCGGCAGGAGGTTGGCGAACAGGGCCCCGTTGGTGAAAAACAGGATTCCGACGGCGGTCCGCGCCCGGCGCGCCGCCGCCGGTACGGCGGCGCTAGGCACCAACGTACGCGGCGAGGTGCTTGCCTGTCAGCGTGGACTTGGCTGCCACCAGCTCCGCCGGGGTCCCCTCGAAAACCACCCTGCCGCCGTCGTGCCCTGCCCCCGGACCAATGTCGATGATCCAGTCCGCGTGCGCCATGACCGCCTGGTGGTGCTCAATGACAATCACCGACTTGCCAGCCTTGACCAGCCGGTCCAGCAGGCCCAGCAGCTGCTGGACATCCGCCAGGTGCAGGCCCGTGGTGGGCTCGTCGAGGATGTAAACGTCGCCCTTTTCGGCCATCTGGGTTGCCAGCTTGAGCCGCTGGCGCTCGCCGCCGGACAGGGTGGTGAGGGGCTGGCCCAGCGTGATGTACCCCAGGCCAACGTCCGCGAGGCGCTCCAGGACCTTATGCGCGGCGGGCGTCTTGGCCTCGCCGTCGGCGAAGTACGTCAGCGCCTGGTCCACGGACATCGCCAGCACGTCCGCGATGTTGCTACCGCCCAGCGTGTACTCCAGGACGGCGGCCTGGAAGCGCCGGCCCTCGCAGTCCTCGCATGTGGACTCCACCGTGGCCATCACACCGAGCTCGGTGAAGATCACGCCGGCGCCATTGCAGGTGGGGCAGGCGCCCTCGGAATTGGAACTGAACAAGGCCGGCTTCACGCCGTTGGCCTTCGCGAAGGCCTTGCGGATGGGCTCCAGCAGCCCGGTGTACGTGGCGGGGTTGCTGCGGCGGGAGCCCTTGATGGCGCCCTGGTCGATGGTGATGATGCCTTCCCGGTTGGCCAGCGAACCGTGGATCAGCGAGCTTTTGCCGGACCCGGCCACACCGGTGACCACGCACAGCATCCCCAGGGGCACGTCCACGTCCACGTCGCGGAGGTTGTGCTTCGCGGCGCCGCGCACTTCCAGCGCGCCGGCGCGTTCGCGGAAGGAATCCTTCAGGGTGGTGCGGTCATCCAGGTGGCGGCCGGTGACGGTGTCGCTCTTCCGCAGCCCCGGCACGTCGCCTTCATAAACGATTTCGCCGCCGCCGGAGCCAGCCGCCGGGCCGAGATCCACCACATGATCCGCAATCGCGATGATTTCCGGCTTGTGCTCCACCACCAGGACGGTGTTTCCCTTGTCGCGGAGCTGCAGCAGAAGGTTGTTCATGCGTTCGATGTCGTGCGGGTGCAGGCCGATGGTGGGCTCATCAAACACGTACGTGACGTCGGTCAGGGACGAGCCGAGGTGCCGGATCATCTTGGTGCGCTGGGCCTCGCCGCCGGAGAGGGTGCCGGCCGGGCGGTCCAGCGAAAGGTAGCCCAGGCCGATTTCGGCGAAGGAATCCAGCAGGTGCTGCAGCCCGGCGAGCAGGGGTTTCACCGACGGCTCCTTGAGTTCCCGGATCCACTGGGCCAGGTCGCTGATCTGCATGCTGCACAGCTCGGCGATGTTCTTGCCGTTGATCCTGGCACTGAGGGCTTCCGGCGCCAGCCGGGTGCCGCCGCAGTCAGGGCAGGACGCGAACGTGACGGCCCGCTCCACAAAGCGCCGGATGTGCGGCTGCATGGCCTCCACGTCCTTGGACAGCATGGACTTCTGGATCCTGGGGATGATGCCCTCGAACGTGAGGTTGACGCCCTCCACCTTGATCTTGGTGGGTTCGGCGTAAAGCATCGTGTCCAGCTGTTTCGGGGTGAAGCTGGCCACCGGTTTGTCCATGGGCAGGCCCACACCTTCGAACAGCCTGCCGTACCAGCCGTCCATCGAGTAGCCGGGGACCGTGAGCGCACCCTCCGCCAGCGTTTTGGTGTCGTCGTACAGCGCGGTCCGGTCGATATCGCTGACGTTGCCCATGCCCTCGCAGCGGGGGCACATGCCGCCCAGGTACGTGACCTCGCGGACCACGTTCTTTTCGACGCGGCCGCCCTTCTCGGTGCTCATCACGCCGCTGGCCTTGCGGGTGGGCACGTTGAAGGAGAACGCGGTGGGCGGCCCAACATAGGGTTTCCCCAGCCTGCTGAACAGGATCCGCAGCATGGCGTTGGCGTCCGTGGCGGTGCCCACGGTGGAGCGCGGGTTGGCGCCCATCCGCTCCTGGTCCACGATGATCGCGGTGGTCAGGCCCTCCAGCCGGTCCACCTCGGGGCGGGCCAGGCTGGGCATGAACCCCTGCACAAAGGCGCTGTACGTCTCGTTGATCATCCGTTGCGATTCGGCGGCGATGGTGGCGAACACCAATGAGCTTTTGCCGGAACCGGACACGCCCGTGAACACGGTGAGCCGCCGTTTGGGCAGTTCGACGCTGACGTCCTTAAGGTTGTTCTCCCGGGCGCCCTGCACGGTGATCAGGTCGTGGCTGTCAGCGACATGCAGTCCGTCGTTGCGGCGGCCCTGGCCGGCGGCGGTTGTGGTGTCCGTGCTCATTGCGTCTCCATCTGTGGGCCGTCGATTTCCGGGGCAAAGCCGTTGCGGCTTTTGTTCCCGGCGCCGCTGGATCCAATACTGTCAGGTCAGGGGTGCTGGTTGATACGGACGGTGTTGCCGGCGGGGTCCCGGAAGGCGCAGTCACGGATGCCGTAGGGCTGGTCGATGGGTTCCTGGACGACGTCGGCACCGGTCGCCTCCACGGCGGCGAAGGCCGCATCCACGTCCGGTGCGGACAGGATGACGGTGGCATAGGTGCCCTTAGCCATCATCTCGGCGATGGTGCGGTGCTCGACTTCGGTGATGCCGGGGCCGGCCGCCGGTGGGTAAAGGACGATTGAGACGGCGGGCTGGCCCGCGGGGCCCACCGTTATCCAGCGCATTCCGCCGTAGCCGACGTCGTTGCGGATCTCGAAGCCCAGGCAGTCGCGGTAGAACGCCAGCGAGGCGTCAGGATCGGTGTGGGGGAGGAAACTTGAGCTGATGGTGATGTCCATGCCAGTCATGCTAACTGCGGCTCCGGGGCGGGCGCTTCTCGATTCCTGACCGGTCTGGTGACCTGTTTCGATACGCACGACGGAAGTCCCGCCGTCGTGCCTGCTGCCTCCGCTTTGTAGGCGCTGGGCGGCATCCCCACGAGTTCGCTGAACCGGGTGCTGAACGTGCCCAGGGAGGAGCAGCCGACGGCGAAGCACACCTCGGTGACGCTGAGGTCACCGCGCGTCAGCAGCGCCATGGCCCGCTCAATGCGCCGGGTCATGAGGTAGCTGTAGGGCGATTCGCCGTAGGCCAGTTTGAAGCGGCGGCTCAGATGGCCGGCCGAGACGTGGATTCCGCGGGCCAGCGACTCCACATCCAGCGGCTGGGCGTACTCCCTGTCGATCCTGTCCTTGACGCGGCGGAGCAGGGCAAGTTCACGCAGGTAGGGGCTGGGTGCTGTGCTCACCTTTCGATGGTGCTACGGGCGGCAGGGGTTGTCCAGAGCCGGGAGTCCAGCGGTTGGGCCCGGACAAATTGGCGGGCGCGGCGGTGCCGGGTCGGCCAGGGTGGGGCCAGGTTCTACCGGCCGGCGGGTGTTCGCCTCTTCAAAGCCGTCTTGAACCGCGTGGGTTGGAACCGTGGCATCAGCGGAATGCGCGGGTACGCTCCCGGCCGGGCCGGAGTGCGGCCGCACTGTTCGCGGGAAGCGGCACAGGAGCAGCCCGGATCGGGGCGACCGGCATTCTGCTCCACGCCAATCCCGTGGTAATGACACGATCGGTGCCGCTTCACCGGCGTCCCCGTCCTCAAAGACCTCCTGGAGGTGATCGTCTCCGCCCCGGACGAACTCCGCCAGGTCGCCCTCGACCGCGGCGACCTGGCCATCTACCAGCAGGAAACCCGGGCACTCGAAGCCACCCTCCTGGGTCTCACCGGGGGTGGGAAGCTCGGGGAAATCTTCTCCCGCCACACCACCGAATCCATGAAACGGGACCGCGCCGTCGTCTTCGACGTCTCCAACATCGATGAGACCGAAACGGACCTGCAGGCCGCGGTGCTGCTCGCGTGCTGGTCCTACGGCTCCGGTACCGTCAACGTCGCCAATGCCCTGGCTGACGCCGCCCTGGAACCGCGCAGGAACTACTTCGTCGTCCTGGATGAACTCTGGCGGGCACTGCGGGCCGGTAAAGGCATGGTGGACCGGGTGGACGCCCTCACCCGGCTCAACCGTTCGGTCGGTGTCGGGCAGATCATGATCTCCCACACCATGTCCGACCTGCTCGCGCTCCAGGCCGAAGAGGACCGGATGAAAGCCCGCGGCTTCGTTGAACGCTCCGGCATGGTCATCTGCGGCAGACTTCCCGCCTCGGAAATGCCGCTGCTGACCTCCGCCATACCCTTGTCCCGGCAGGAGCAGCAGAAGCTCATCTCCTGGCAGGACCCGCCCGCGTGGGACTCCCGCGGCGTCGACGTCGAGCCCCCTGGCCGGGGAAAGTTCCTTATCAAGTTCGGCGGCCGTCCCGGGATCCCCGTCCAGGTCGGACTGACCTCCCTGGAAAAGGGACCGGACGGTGTGAACGACACCGACGGCAAATGGCACCAGCCACCCGAACCTGTTCTTGATCCGGTTCCGTCGGCAGTACCCACCCAAGGAGGCATCTCATGAGCGCACCGAACCGGAAAGGCATGGGCCTTGGGGACGCGATCCTCGTCTGGCTGGCCGTCGGTGCGATCGTCGTCTTCGGCGGCGGGACTTACGCTTCCCTGCACCTGGGGTGCTGGCTGGCCGGTGCGGAGGCTCCGCCGGCGCACCCGGTGGACTTGGTCGCGGGACTGATCAAGGGCAAAGTGGCCTGGCCTGTCCAGGCCACCGTTGTCGCAGCCGTCATGGCCGGGCTGATCCTCGCCCTGGCTGTCGTGGTGCTGCTGGCCTGGCGGAAGGGCGCGTCCCGGCGCGCCCGGGTCGATAAAGCCGCCCGCTACCTGGGTAAGGGTAAAGCGCTTGCCGCGTTCTCGGAAAAGGGCGCCCAGGCGACCGCTGACCGCCTCGGTGTTACCGGCACGCCGGGCATTGTCGTGGGCCGGGTCGTGGCCACCGGGCAGAAGTTCATCCAGTCCTGGGAAGACCTGTCCCTGGACATCTGGGGACCCAGGACCGGTAAGTCCACCTCGAGGGTGATGCCGGCAACCCTGGACGCACCAGGTGCGGTGGTCTCGACCTCGAACAAGCGCGACGTCGTGGACGGCACCCGCGGCGTCCGGGAAACCATCGCCCCGGTGTGGGTGTTCGACCCGCAGAAAATCGCCCAGGAAGAACCCCACTGGTGGTGGAACCCGCTCTCCTACGTCACCGACGAAGAGAAAGCCTACAAACTCACCCAGCACTTCTCCACCGGATCCCGGACCCCCGGCTCCAAACCGGACGCGTACTTCGACCCGAAAGCCGAAGACATCCTCTCCTCCTACTTCCTCGCCGCCGCGCTCGGAGAGCTGCCCATCACCCAGGTCTATCTGTGGGTGACGGAACAGGTCAGCCAGGAACCCATCGAGATCCTCCGGGAGCATGACTATGAGCTGCAGTACAAGGGCCTGGAGTCAACGCTGAAGCTGGCTGATAAGCAGCGGGACGGTATCTTCGGCACGGCCGAGAAAATGATCCAGTGCCTTAAGTCCCGCAACACGTTGCGCTGGGTCGCACCCACGGGAGGGGCGACGGTGGGCACCGATGCCCGCCGTCAGTTCAACCCGCACGAGTTCGCCGCCTCCCAGGAAACGATCTACATCCTCTCCAAGGAAGGCGCCGGCTCCGCAGCACCACTGACCACCGCCCTGACCGTCGCCATCGCCGAAGCGATGGAAGAACGGGCCGAACGCAGCGGCGGCCGGCTTCCCAAGCCCGCCCTGTTCGCCCTGGACGAGTTGGCGAACGTGGTTCGCTGGGCTGGCCTGCCGGACCAGTTCAGCCACTACGGCTCTAAGGGCCTGATCGTGATGGGTATCCTGCAGTCCTGGTCCCAAGGCGTCGAACTGTGGGGTGAAGCGAACATGCGGAAAATCTGGTCCGCCGCGAACGTGAAGGTCTACGGCGGGGGAGTGGCCGAAGAAGGCTTCCTCCGCGCCCTCTCGGACCTTGTCGGGGACTACAGCTACACCAACGTCTCCGTCTCCTCCGGCAAGTCCGGGTCCTCCCGCTCCCGCCAGGAAGGCAAGGAACGGATTTTCGACGTCTCCAACCTCGCCGAACTCGACCGCGGCCGCGCCGTCGTCCTCGCCTCCGGCGCCCCCGCCACCCTCGTCCGCACCATGCCCTGGTACACCGGAAACCACAAAGACGCCGTGCAGGCATCCATCACGAAATACAGCCCCCGACCCGAAGAACCAGCCGTCGCTGTCCACAGTGAGCCGGCACCCAATCCCTGGGTTACGAAGTAGGGAAGCGACGTTATGACCACTGACATTGGCCTCTTCGGTGAAGCCACCGCTGCAGCTCCTGCGCTTCCTGCCCCGGTGGAAAAGCAGGGTGAAGATAAACCGCCTGAACTGGTCTACGGCTCAGCCGAAAAATTCCTCCACGAACAGCTGCTCCCCACCTACGTCCGCGACGTCGACGGCCGCTCCTTCAAATGGTGCACCGAATGGTACTTCCACCCCGAAGCCGTCTCCCGCGTGGAAGCGCTGTGGCGGGCCTGGGAACACCTCAGACTCGACGGCGCAACCGGCATCAGCGTCTGGTTCAAAGACCACGCAGACCACCATATGAACGTCCTCCTTGACCCACGCGGACCGTTCTTTAGATGCGACATGCACAAGCACCGCGATCCGGAACACCTTGAGCCCAGGAAAGCGCCGCATGGGTGGTTCCCGGACGTCCGTCGGTTACCTGGTTGAGGATCACACAGGGTTTCTCTGGTGTCGGGTATCGCGTCAGGCAGAGCTGATTCCGGGCTGCTTCGGGTTAGTCGTCGCTACCGCATCCTGCGCTGGCAGAGGGTGCGCCGGTTGATGGGGGAGCCGGACTTCGTAGTGGTCGTCGCGGTCGATAATCTGGCGTAAATGTGGTCCATCGAATCTGAGCCACATCATCAATCCGTCCGCTGTCGCTGTTTCCACCGTGGCGGTCCGAAGGAACGTGTTGTCGGCCCAGATCTCGATCAGGGAACCAATCAGCGTGCGCCAGTTGCCAATATCTGGTCTTCTCGCCGGTGAGTGGTGCGGGAGCTGGTTGGTCGGCAGGGCCTTAGTCATGGCAGGTTCGGGTGAGTCCGAATGGGACGTTTTCGCTCAAGCGAATGGTGTAGTGGTGAGGGCCGTGGCGGGTGATGAGGATTCCCTGGCTTCTGGAGGCGGCAGCGGCGGTTTGCAGGAGCTTTTCACCGCGGCTGAGTTGATGGTTAAGGTCTTCGCGGTTGTCGGCGCGAACGGTGATGACCTCCAAGGTGTTCATGGCAGTTCTCCAGGTTTTCTCTAGCGATTGTTTGCTGACAGGAACGGGTTGGGATGACATCGATGCCCGTTTCCAGCGTCAGTGGTCCTACCTGACTCGTGGAGGAATGACGCTGTCCCGGTTGGTTGGGACAAGGTGGTTGTGGCCGGGCGAGAGGGAAAGGATCGCCCGGCCACAGGTCTTGGGTGCTCAGTTGATGGGGGCCTTGAGCCACACCCGCATTGTGACGGGGCCGTTGTTGCCCCAGTGGTGGTAGGGGACCAGTGAGGTGGCGACCGGTTCCACGGTGCGTTGGGAGGGCTGACCTGCCGGGTGGAACGGCCAGGGGGCGGGGTTTGATTTTTCCAGCCAGCCTTGGATGTTGATGCGTTCACCGTCGAGGTCCAAGGCTGTGTGAGGGTCAATGATGAAGTCGTCCACGTGCCGTCCCAGTGGCAGGTCAGCTGATTCAAGGCAGTACACCCGCGGGCCGCACTCGATGGCCACGGACCCTTTAATGGCGTCGATTCTGTCATCGCCGGCAGACATGCGGGGGGTCATCGGGAGCCGGAGATGGATAAGGTCACCGGAGGCGAACGTGCGGGTGATTTTGTTGTATCCGGGTGCCGCGGGCTGTTGTTTGCCATTGATGTCGATCGTGGCGTTTTCAGCCCATCCGGGGACCCGGATGGACAGGGTCCAGGGTCCGGTTGGTGTTTCGTCGACGGTCACGGCGATATTTCCGTCGTGGGGGTATTGGGTGTTGACGCTTAGCCGAATACGGCGTTCTCCGGGCAGGTCCGTGGCGATGTCGGTGTTTGCAAATTGGTGGATCTGGATCCCTTCTTCGTCGCTGGTGGCCAGGTAGGTTCCCAGTGATGCCAGGGTCCGGGCAATATTGTTGGGGCAGCATGCCACATCGAACCAAGCAGCCCGTTGGCTGGAGTCTGCCCGCTTGCTTTGTTCCTCGGGGCCGGTTGTCGTGCCCGGATTCCGTCGGTGGAGGGTATTGGAATAGAAGAACGTTTTGCCGTCTTCCGCGGTCGCAGTGGCCACGATGTTGAACAGGGTGCGTTCGATCAGGTCTGCGTATCGGGCGTTGCCGGTGGCTAAGAGCAAACGCCAGCTGAGCATGACCGAGGCGACGCCTGCGCAGCTTTCGCAGTAGGCCCTGTCGCTTGGCAGAACGTAGTCATCACCGAAGGCCTCGTCCTGGTGGTGGGAGCCCATTCCGCCGGTGATGTACGTCCGTTTAGCGACGGTATTTTCCCATTGCGTCTCGATGATTGACAACAGTTCCTGGTCGGCTGTGTCAACGGCAAGATCGACGACAGCCGCGGCCAGATAAAGTGCGCGTACGGCGTGCCCGCGCAGAACTGTTGATTCCCGAACCGGCATGTCGTCCTGGTAGTAGGACCGACCCCATTCGATATCGTCGAGCACGCCGTGCCCGCGCCTGTCGATGAAAAGCCGGGCCTGATCGCGATAACGTTCCTCTCCGGTGGCCCGCGAGAATTCCATGAGCCCGAGTTCAATTTCGGGATGCCCGCACACTGACTGGATTCCCTCCGGACCAAAAGTGTGACAGATGTGGTCAGCTACACGCCGCGCGATGCCGACCAGCTCGTCCTCCCCGTGGGTCCTGAGCCGGGCGACAGCTGCCTGGAGAAGGTGGCCGTAGTTGTAGAGCTCATGGCCCCATTCAAGGTCCGAGTAGCGGGAGCTCTGGCCTGGCCGGCCGAAATTGGTATTGAGGTAGCCGTCTTCCTCCTGTGCAGCGGCGAGCCGGCCAGTGATGGCTGTGATGGTGCGTTCAAGGTTGTTGCTGGGATGGGTTGCGCTTTCCCAGCAGTAAGCTTCGAGAAGTTTGTAGATTTCGGAGTCAGCGAATTCCCGGCCTTGACGTCCCGCGGGCAGGGTGCCGGCGGCGGCGCGGTCAAAGTTGGGCAACCATCCGGAACGCTCGAGCCACCCTAGGCAGTGATCAAGGGTATTGGTGGCGTTTATTCGCGAGCGTTCCCCCCAGAAGCCGGTGGACCGGAGGCGTGTTTCGCTGAGTCCCAGCGGGTACAGCAAGGTCGTTGCAGGGCAGACGGGACGGGGGTCGTATCTGGTGAGGGTGGTATCTAGCACGGTGTTGTCCAATGGTGGTTCCTGGCGCGGTTTGGGGTTGGTGTTGGTTTCCAAAGTCATCCCTTCAGTGCTCCTGACATGAAGCCTGTGATGTAGTAGCGCTGGAGGAAAAGGAACAGGGCTATGCAGGGCAGGGCAAGGACGACGACGCCTGCTTCGGTTACGCCGTAGTCAACGACTCCCATGGCCTGTTGGCGCAGATTGGCTACTGCGAGGGGCAGGGGTGCCAGATCTGAATTGTTGATGAGGATCAAGGGGGCGATGAAGTCATTCCAGGCTGCGAGGAACGTGAAGAGACCAACGGTGACCAGGCCGGGGACCACGCTGGGAAGCAGGATCCGCAACAGTGCCGTGAAGGAGTTGCAACCATCCACCTGTGCTGATTCCTCCAGCTCCGCAGGGATTGCCTCGAACGAGACACGCATCATAAAGATTGCGAAGGGCAGCTGGTACATGGTCAGGACAAGTGACAGGCCCACGAGTGAATCGGTTAGCCCAATGTTCCCGAGCAGGACGTAGAGCGGTACCAGCAGGCTGGCGTAGGGGACCATGAGGATTGCCAGGATCACCAGGAACAGGATGTTCTTTCCTGGAAAGCTGAAGCGGGCAAAGGAGTATCCGGCCAGCAGCGCCAGGGACAGGGTAAGGATGACGGTGAGGCCGGAGACTATGACGCTGTTCAGGATTAGTTGGCCAAGGCCTGGACCGTACTCCAGGAGGCGTTGGAAGTTTCCGAATCCGAATCCTTCCGGCTGGGCAGTTCCGGGTTGACCGGATACGGAGGCCATGCCTGCCCAGATCAGCGGGGAGAGGAAGATGATCGCCAGGCCGCCGGTGAGGACGTAGTAGGGCGTTCTCGAGAGGCTGCGGAGCCCGTTCATTGGTCTTACTCCTTCTCGCGCAGGGCGCGGAACTGAATGAAGTTGATGATCACCAGGGCTGCCAGGACAACGACGGACAGCGCCGCAGCGGAACCCAGATCAAAGCGCTGGAATGCCTCGCGGTAAATCAGCTGAACGACGGTGATTGTCGAGTTGTCCGGACCGCCTTTGGTCAGGATGAAGAACTGATCGAAGGCCAGGAGTGAGCCGGTGATGCACAGGATCAGGCACATCGCAATGGAAGGTTTGAGCAGGGGTACGGTGATGGTCCTGAAGATGGTCCAACGTCCGGCGCCGTCGATCCGGGCAGCTTCGTAGATGTCACCGGATATTCCCTGCAGGCCGACCATCAGGATGACCATGTAGAAGCCTGTGAAGCGCCAGATGATCAGGAATACGGTTGACCAGAGGGCAGCCTCGGGGGTTCCGAGGAAGGAGAGGGGCTCATCAATCAGTCCCAGGGACTGCAGGATGGGATTGATGGGACCGATGTTTGGGCTGTAGAGGCCCCAGAAGAGGAGTGCAGCTGATGCCAGGCCCAGTGCGCTTGGTACCAGCACGGAGGTTCGCAGGAATTTGTTCCAGCGGGTTACTTCCTGCACTATCAGGGCGATTCCCAGGGCAAGCGCCAGCATGATTACGGTGACGATCGCGGTGTACTGGAGGGTGAAAAGGATGCTCGGCCACAGCAGCGGGTTGTCCGCCAGGCCGGTGTAGTTCTCGGGAGCGTTGATGCCGCGGTTGCCGCCGAGCAGGCTCCAATCACTGAGGGACATCTGCCCCACGGTAAAGAGCGGTACGAGGAAGAGCAGGATGACGAAGATTGCGGTCGGTGCGGCATAACCCCAGCCGACGAGTGCCCGTTTGGTGGATTTGGATAAGCGGCGGCGTGGGGTTGCAGGGGCGCGGTCAGGGCCCGGAGCTGTCACCTTTGGTTCAATCTGGTTATGGATGGACATCGTTGTTCTCCTCGGACTGCCGGCCGGCTCTGGGCTCTAGGGCAGCGGTGGGCTTTTGGTGACGCGTGCGGGCAGCCGGTCAGGCTGCCCGCACGCGGGTATCAGGAGGGAATCAGTCGCCGAGTACGGCGTTGACTGCCTCGTTGTCTTTGTCAACAGAATTTCCGTCGCCGAACACGGCACCCCGGAACAGGCTGAGCCAAGGACCATTGGGGTCATTGAAAGCAGCGCCGAACTTCAGCGAGTAGGGGGTTTCGCCCTTGGCCGCGACCTTGTTGATGGCCACAACGCGCGGATCGGCGTCTGAGTACTTGTTCGAGGCCAGGTCTGTCCGGGCCACTACGTCGTTGTTTTTGGCCAGTACCTCGACCTGGGCTTCATCGCCAAGTGTCCATTTCAGGAATTCCCAGGCAGCATCCGCGTTCTTGCTGTTTGCGGAAATTCCAATGGCGTCGCCGCCCACGAACGTTGATTCCCCGCCCTTAATGCCCGGGATGGCCGCGACTCCTGTTGAAGCGGGCATGGACCCCAGGGTGGTGGAGGGCATCGGCATGACCCCGACCTTCCCGTCGGCAAACGGCTTGGTCCAGGTCGCGCCGGTTTCGTCCGCAGTTCCGGCGCCTGCGATGCCGTCGGCAGCCAGGCCACGGTAGGTCTTGTAGAGCTCTTTGGCTTCGCTGGATGCGAGGTTGGCGGATGTCCCGTCCTCGTTCAGTACGCTTTGGCCCGCGCCCCAGATCCAGGGGAAACCGGTGAAGACCATGCAACCACCGCAGTTACCGCCGAAGTATGTGCCGCTGACCCCGCCGCCGAGCTTGTTGACAGCCCGTGCCTGCTCATCAAATTCAGCCAGCGTGGTGGGGCCCTTGTCCGGGTTCAGACCGGCTTTGGCGTAGAGGTCTTTGTTATAGAAGAGCACGGACAAGTCCATAGTGTGGGGAACGACGTACTTTTTGCCCTCAAGCGTTCCGGTCTTGATGTGTGACTGGGCCAGGTCCCCGGCAAAGTCCAGACCGTCAATCCGGTCGGTAATGTCCGTGTACAGGCCCTGGGAGGTGTAGTTGGGGACGAAAACCACGTCGGAGGCGAAGAGGTCAGGCAGGCTCTTGGATCCTGCAGCCGCACCGATCTTCGCCTGGTAGTCATCCGTGGGAATAATGGTGAGCTTAATCTTCGTCGGGTGGTCTTTGTTGTAGGCGTCCACGAAGGCCTGGCTCTGGACTTTCGTGGCTGCACGGGTCCACATGGTCAGTTCTGCGGGGCTGCTGGACTGGCTTGCCGGAGTTCCGGCCGCGCACGCCCCCAACGTCAGGGCCGCAATGACCGCACCGGCAGCGCCGGTTACGGCCCGCCGGCTGACAGTGGGCTTCCCTCCACGGATGAAATCGAACATAGTCATCTCTTTACTCTTCCTTGAGCGGTTCACCGAACCCCTGCGGGTCGGGATCTGCTGCTTGTACGACCCGCGATCGAGGTCGGTGATGCAAACGGAATGAACGGGATGGTTTCGGAAAACATGCGTCAAAAAGCACAAAACAGAAAACTTCCGAAAACCTTTTTATAGAGTAGGGCCCGTGTAAAGTCAGGTCAAGGGTCTATCACTTGAGCTTTACGGAAAACTGGTGGGAAACGAATGACGAACGTGCTTGATAATCAGGACGCTACCGATCTCGTTCGCCCTCCAACGCTTCGGGATGTGGCGGCACTGGCAGGGGTATCCATTGCTACGGTTTCCAAAGCCCTCAACGGGCGGGAGCACGTACGGTCCGAAACCCGGCAGAAGGTGCAGCGGGCGGCGGAAAAACTCAACTTTTTCCCCAACGTCCTTGCCCAGAATCTCCTCTCGGGGCGGTCAGGTACTGTCGGGTTGCTGACCAGCGACATGGTTGGCCGGTTCTCCATTCCAGTTATGGTGGGAGCCGAAGATGCGTTCGGTTCTGACAGCATGTCTGTTTTCCTGTGTGATGCACGGGGGGATGCGATCCGGGAACAGCACCACCTCCGCGCTCTCCTGGGCCGCAGGGTGGACGGGCTGATCGTCGTAGGGGACACCACCAATCCCAGAAAATCCTTGGGCCAGGCATTGGGCGTTCCTGTGGTGTACGCCTACTCACCGTCAGAAGACAACAATGACATGTCCGTCATCAGCGACAACGTTGCCGCAGGCCGCCAGGCGGTTGAACATATCCTCAACTGCGGCCGCACGCGGATCGCCTACGTTTCCGGCGACATTGAGTACATGGCGGCCCGGGAGCGGGTCGCCGGGGCAACGGAAGCACTGGCCGAACGCGGGCTTACCCTCGTTGACGGGGCACCGCTGTACGGAGCCTGGAATGAAACCTGGGGCCGGGGTGCCGCCCGGCTGCTCCTTGAACGGCACCCGGACCTGGACGCCATCGTTTGCGCAAGCGATGAAATCGCCCGCGGCGTCCTGGACGTACTGCGTGAAGCGGGCCGGATAGTGCCCGATGATATCGCCGTCATCGGCCACGATAACTGGGAACAGTTCGCGAGCCAGGCACGGCCGCCCCTGACAACCATCGACATGAATCTTGAACTCGTAGGCCGCCGCGCAGCGCAACTGCTGTTTGCCGCCATTGACGGCAAGCCCGAGCCCGGCGTTCACGTCATCGCCACCCGCCTCGTCAACCGGCAGACGACGACGCCCACCCACTGAAGCCCGCCCGGAGGCGCCGGCGCCCCCTCCGCCAGCAGCACTCAACAGCCAGGAAAGAGCGTTTCGCATCTTTTCCTACCCCACAGCATCGCCCGATACCTTATCCAGGAGCCACCAACAGCCGCATGCGGTAGTTCTAGTACGCTCCCTTCATTACTTCCGAAAACTTCCGAAAACCTTTACTTAATTCTTTGGGCCACATAAAGTCCGGGGGGTATGAGGCTGCGCGCCCGGTCTGCGGGGCGTGGCGTGGTTCGCGACAAGGAAGTACGCGCTGGAATATGAAAACAACGAGTTTAAGTCTAGGGATTGCCTCTGTCCTCGTCCTCGGAATCGCCGCCCCGGCTATTGCCCTGGGCGGCAGTCCATCGGTCATTGCCTCGGTGGCTGAACCCGGGTTCTGTGAACGGCCGATGTCTGACAGCCCTGCGCAGCGGGCAACGGTTTCCGCCTCTTACACGGCGGCGTGGAACAACCTTGCCGCAGTCAAAGATGGCGTGGTCCTGCATCGCGGTGGTTCCCAGAACCAGATCTGGGGCACCTATTCAGGTGCGAACAGGCCGGCGCAGCAGTGGCTGCAGTACGACTGGTCCGGTCAGGGCACACTCACCGGAGCGACAGTTTCGTTCTGGTCCGAAACTGATGCAGATGTCGGCGGCGACGGGGTACTGGCACCAAAGTCGTGGAAGCTGCAGTCCTGGGATGGTGCGGCTTGGCGGGACATTGCGCTTAAAGACGGTGCCGCCTACCCGAGGGTAAAAAATGCCCCCAATACTGTCACGTTTGCAGGACCTGTCCTGACTGCCAAACTTCGTGCGGTTTTTGATGCCGCCTCCAACGGCACCAGCAACGCTGCGGTTGCAGTCAGCGAGTTTGCCGTGACCGGCGACGTGCCACAGGCCCCCGGCCGCGGGCAGGAGGTCCTTAGCAGCGACAGTTTCAATGTCGCCGTCGACCGGGGGACCGGGGGACTCTTCCAGCTCAGCAACGCCAAAGACACTCCCTCGTGCACGAACTACGTCATGAACCCGTCCCTGCACCCTCCGTTCGATGTCAATGATTCCCGCTGGACCGGCGATGTGGTGATGAAGGTCGATAACGTCAACCGGACGACAGGCCTGTCCGATGACATCCGGTCGGTCACCCGGGAAGGAAACGCCGTTAAGGTTGATTACAAAGGCACCGCAGCAAATCCCAACGGTATCCGCGGCTTTGGGCTCACCGAGAAATACGCACTGAGCGGCACCGCAGGCCAGGTCATGGATTGGTCCATCACCCTGGACAACACCTCCACCAAATCTATGGAGGTCCAGGACCTCGGTATTCCCCTGCTGATGAATTCATGGTGGGACGGGGGAAACCAGACAGGGATCTACGAGCAGAACGTCGCACGGCACTCCTACGTTGCCGGTGACGGCTCCTACATGTACTGGCAGCGGCCCAACGGTGAAGGCCCCTACCTGGTGATGGTCCCGGATGCGAACACTTCACTCGAGTTCAAAGACAAGGCCCGCCCCGGCGAGGGTCCCTTCGCCGAAAAGGACCCGTCATGGGAAGGACTTGTCGAGTACTACATCCACTCAAAGTCAAAAGCCCCGGAACGGGTGGCGGCCGGCAAAGCAGGCCAGTTTCTGCCTGCAACATCAGCAACCATCGCCGCCGGCCAGAGCAGGACCTACGGCTTCAGCTTCCAGTGGGCCAACTCCTACGAGGATATACGCAATGTGCTCTACAACGCCGGCGTTGTGGACGCTGTTTCACTGCCTGGAATGACCATCCCGCAGGGAACAACGGCCAAACTTGCCGTGCGGGCCAAGGCCGGCATCAACTCCGTGACGCCCGGCGGGGGAGTCACTGCCGCCGGAAACAACGCCACCGTCACACCCGCCGGAGAACGGAACGGCTACAAAATCTATGACGTGAAGTTCAACTCCCTGGGAGAAAACTTCATCACCGTCAACTACGGCAACAACAAGAAATCCGTGATGCAGTACTACTCCATCGAACCCGTGGAGAAACTGATCGAAGCCAACGCGAACTTCATCTCCACCAAACAACAGTCCAAGGACAAAACCCGCGGCTACGATGGCGCTTACCTTCAGTGGGACATGCGCACCAAACAGATGGTCACCCGCCAAAACTTCGGCTCAGTGGCATTATCCGGAATCAGCGAGTTCGACCTGCGATGGATGACCGGCGGCTCCGATGACGTCGGACTTTCCCCCGCCACCTTCCTGGCGGAAAAGAACGCCCTGGCCCCCAACGGGGCGCAGATCAAATCCCTCGATTACTACATCGACAACTTCCTCCTTGGCTACCTCCAAAACCAGGTCAAAGACGGAAAGCGGACCTGGAATCTTTACCACTGGTACGACGGCGGCGACGGAGACAGGCCTGCCACGGGACGCGAAGACGGCAGCGGCGACGTCGGCGACGGGCTGGCCACCTGGCGGGTGATGAACTCACCTCACGTCTGGAACACCTACTTCGCCATGTACAAAATCGCCAAAAAACACCCGGAACTGACCGCACGCAGCGCTGCCGACTACCTCGACTACACCTACAACACCATGCGGGCCTACTTCGAACACGACGACAGCCGTAAGTTCCTGCCCGACGCATCCCGCGACATGGCATCCATGGGCGAACTGTCACTGCCGACGGTGCGCGATGCACTTAAAGCAGAAGGCAAGACCGCGGAAGCGGATTCCCTCCAACAGCACTTCCGCCACAAGTACGACATCTTCGCCGCAAAAAAATATCCATTCGCATCAGAAATGAGCATCGACACCACCGCCTTCGAAGCCAACTACACCTTGGCCAAAATGTTTGGTGATACCCAGCTCGCCCAAAAAGTCACCGCCGCGTCCCTGTCATCACGCGGAACCCAGCCCCTGTGGTACTACTACGGGGGAGACAACCGGCACATGGGCGAATCCTGGTGGAACCTGGGATACGAAACCCAACTCGGCGCCTGGCAGCAGCAGGACTACCTCAAGTCCTACGACGCCGCAACAACCGGCTTCAACGCCGACGAGACCATGCGTTCGACCTACGGCGCCTACCTCGCAGGCTGGGCAAACATCAACTCCGGCCAGATCAGCTCCGACCCCGCCAACTACGGTGCCGCTTCCTGGCAGTACCAAAGCGAAAAGGGCTCCACCGAATACAGCTACATCCCCAACCTCAACGGCTGGTGGGGCTGGTCCGGCGAATCGGCGCTCGGCTTCTGGGGCGGCCTGAAAACCGCTGCCGTGAACATCGTCGATGACAAAGTCTTCGGGACGTACGCCTACGGCGGCGACATCACCGTCGTGAACGGAACAACCCGGATCACTCCCCAGGACGGGGTGCGCCAGCGGCTGACCATGTTCAACAAAAACAAGTTCGCGATGGACATTGAGGGTGCAAAGTACCGCGCCGCCACGATCAGCTCTGACCTTCGGACAGTGGAGGTGACGCTGGAGAACACGACCGCCAACAGCTACTCACCCTCGATCTCCTTGACCAGGCTCCCGGCCGGGAACTACCAGGTCCTGGTGGATGGGCAGCGCACCCAAACCCTCACCACCGACGGGACCACAGCCGCCCTGTCCCTGACCGGGCTCAACGGAACCACCAACACCATCAAAATCCAGCCGGTCTGATCGTTGTGATCACCTAGGTGCGACCCGCACCACACACCAGGGGAGGTGCCCGCTCCTAAAAGAGCTGGCACCTCCCTCGCACCCCTGCAAGATCCTCGCGGTATACGCGGCCACAGGGGTTGGCCTGCCCCAGCACCCATCCACGGGCAAGAGCCGAATGCATCAACACCAGCCCAGAAACGACAAAGAACGGGAGCGTCCCCATGACGCAAAAAAGTAGATTATCGCGGGCCATCACGGCCTGCGTTACCTCAACGGTTACTGCAGCCCTCGCCGGCTCGGTACTGATGGCAACACCAGCGAATGCCGCTGACGCTTGGGACCCATATGGTGAAGGGTTACAAAACACAAACGCCTCGCTGGGGTATCCCGCGTTTGTTAACGGCGACAAAGCCATTCCCGCAACGACTGCCGCCTATGACCCCACCACACCGTATTTGGGGCGGATTTTCGCCGCCGATGCCGCCGCCGGGGCAGGCAAGACACCCGGCAATGACTATTGGCTCGATAAAATGCTTGCCCGTGACGGCGTTCAACCCGACGAACCCGGCGGGCTGGACTTCGTCTCAGACCAGCCCAGTGACGTGAATTTCGACAACAACGGCGTCTTCTTCTCGCGGGGACGTGCCCTCTACATGCAGGACTCGGAAGCCGGGCTCGGTTTCCGGGGCAGGGTGGCCTACATTGAAGACCTCGGCAGCTCCGCTTATTCGCTCAACGCCACCATCAACGGGGTAAGTCTCACTTTGCAGGAGACCGAATCCAAACGACACAACACTCCCAGCTATTGGTACACCGAATATACCGGCGGCGGAATGCTGGTGAAGCAAACCAAGTTCATGACGCGGCAAAACGTGGCTGTGGAACGCCTGCAGATCACCACAACTGACGGATCCACCAAGACGGTCAGCTTCTCCCTCACCTCATCTCTGGCCCCAACGCTGGCAGGCACAGAACTAACCGGTTCCGTCGCTACCGCCCATAACGTCACCAAGGTCGCCACCAGGCTCTCAGGCGACCAGTTCACCGCCAGCGGCACAGCGCTTGCCCGCACCGTGGATGTTTCCCCCAGCGCCACGGACATCAAAGTCCAGATGGGATTCACCACCACCGAGATCCCGGAAAGCACTACCGAATTCGAAGCCGTCACCTCAGCTTCGCCCCAGGCAGCCTACGAAAACCAGACTTCGTCGTATAACTCCTGGTGGGTCCAGAACATCCCCTACCTGGAAACGCCGTCCGGGGAAATAGACAAAACCCTGTTCTACCGCTGGTGGCTTTTGCGGACGAACTTCCTGGACGCCCAGGTACCGGGCAACGACTTTCAGTTCCCCACTTCGTTGGAAGGGGTCTACGGCAGTGCGTACAACAACGCGATCGTTCTCACGGCCGGCATGTTCATTGAAGACATGAAGTATTTCCGTGACCCATCAAGCGCCTACGGAACATGGCTCTCCGCCGGCGAGGTGGCACGGAACAGCAAATACACCGACAACCCCGGTAACCCGAACAACTGGAACAGCAGTTATGCCAACTACATTTCCGAGGCGGCTTGGAACTCTTACGAACTGCACGGCGGTGATCCCTCCATTGCCAAAAAACTGGCCGCATACGCCGAGGATGACGTTGTAGGCCAGCTCAAAGAGTTCGATAAAAACAACAACAATCTGATCGAGTATTCCAACCCCGCACTGACGGGCAACGACGTGGATGCCGTGTCCTTCTCCTGGCGGAACACTGCCGCATGGACATCCCACCCCATGGACCGCCCGGAAACGGCCTATCTCTATTCAGGGGCACGCGCAGCTGCCGAAGCTTACAGAACCTCAGGCGACACAGCCGGAGCCGAGCGGATGGAACAAAAAGCCGCAGCCATCAAAAAAGCCGTCCTCGACGTGATGTGGGAAGACAAACGCCTCACCGCAGATGAAGCCGGTCTGTTCGGAAACATGATTAAGGCCAGCTACTCGGATGGCAGTTCCGGTCTGGCCGCGGGATCAAAGATCCCCTGGAAGGAAGTCAACATGTACTATCCGTACACCGTTGGCCTCATGCCCAAACCCGGAGACGCCGATTTCGACAAGAAGTACCTGGAGGCTTTCAGGCTGTTTGTCGATAGCGAGCACTACGCGCCCTTCCCGTTCTACACAGCAAACCAAAAAGACGCCAAGGCCCGGGCAATCAGGGATGCCGGGTCAGGGAAGCACTATTCCAACAACTTTTCCACCATCAACTCCACGGTGATGTTCAGGCTGCTCTCCTCGACCCTGCGGGACTATCCCAACAGCTACCTCACCAGCGATTACTACAAGAAAATGCTGTACTGGAACGCGTGGGCATCTTACGAAAAGGGCGACGTCACACGTCAGAACGAGAATGAATTCTGGTCCCACGGCTCAGCAGCTGACGGCGGATCGATCAAGTACCGCTCCTGGATCCACCAGACGCAGCTTGGCACCACCAACTTCACGATGATTGAAGACGCCATGGGTCTTCAGGCAAGGACCGATGACAAGCTGGAGCTCTCGCCGATCAACATCGACTGGGACCACTTCACCGCCAACAACCTCAAATACCACGACAAAGACCTCACCATCGTGTGGGATCAGCCCGGCGGGGAGAAACACTACGGTGATACCCCCGAGGGTTATTCGGTCTATTTGAACGGTGAGCGGGCCTTCACCATCGACGCCCTCGTCCCTGTCACCTTCGACACGGTCACCGGAACCGTCACCACTAAAGCAAACGTCACTTACAACAAAGCCAACGCGGTCAAGCAGGCCCGAGACGTCCGTTTTGCCTCCACAGATTCTGTCGTGGGTCTGCTCGCCAAAGCCGGTGTAGACATTGATCCTGCCTCCAGCGCTGCACCCAATCTGGCAGAAGGAAAACCCGCCACCGCCTCCTTCTCCGCCCCCGGCACTACCCCGTTTGGAAGTACTAACGTTCCCGGGAACGCCGTGGACGGGTCGACGGTCAATGAACCGTTCTGGGGAACTACGGGCTCACCGAATGCCAGTGACTGGCTGGAAGTTGATCTGGGCACCGAACAAACGATCAACGAAGCCAAAGCGTATTTTTACCGGACATCCTCCAGCACGACGGTCCAAGGCTACGCCGCACCGAAGTCCTACTCAGTCCAGTACTGGGACGGCACAACGTGGAAGTCTGTCACTGCGCAGGCGAGGACACCCAAAATCGCTGCGGGCAACGAGAATTCGATCCGCTTCGCGGATGTCCGGACCCAAAAGATCCGGATAGCCGTAACTCACCAGCAGGGCCAGAAAACCGGCATCAAGGAACTCCAGGTCCGACGGATCGGCACCGCCTACACGCCCGCGGAAAATGAAGCCCCGGCAATATCGGTGCAACGCATCACCGTGGCCGACCCCAGCATTGCCCGGTTCACAGGAACCGTCTCCGATGACGGCTTGCCAACCGGCGAACTGACGCAAAGCTGGGCCGTGACGGCCAAACCGGCCGACGACGCCACCGTCACGTTCAGCGATTCAGCTTCACCCAACACCACCGCCCGGTTTTCCATCCCCGGCTCCTATACCCTACGCCTCACAGCTTCGGACGGGATGAAGGAAACCAGTGTTGAACAGGTCATCAACGTCTCCGACATCCGGCCCCTCGGACCGGACGTTGGATCGTACGCAAAACCCGCCACCTCCTATGTAGCTCCCTGGAACCGGCTCAGTGCCATCAATGACGGCGAAACCGTGGGCACCGCGCAAACAGATCAGACCAAGCTGTGGGGAACCTACAGCGACAACAACAGGCCGGCCACCCAGACGGTGACTTATACCTGGCCGAACGCAACGCGTTTGGCAGGGGCCGGAATGGCCTTCTGGCAAGATACTGCCCAAGGAACGGGTGCCGGCGTGGCACTGCCCTCGGCATGGAAGCTGGAGTACCTGGACGGGGCCACCTGGAAACCGGTGATCCTGAAGCCCGGAACAACCTACGCCACGGCCGGAATCGGAACGTCCAACGAAGTCGCATTCGAACCCGTCACCACAACCCAGCTCAGGGCCACAATCTCGGCAAGCAAAGCCGCCTCCAGTTCGACATACTCCGCCGTGGCTGCATCTGAATTCGACGTTTTCAGCGACTACCCCAGTTCCTATGAGGTAATTGCCAAACGCACCAGCGCGGGCGTGTTGGTAACCCTTCCCGAGACAGCCACCGTCGTGTATCCCAACGGAAACCGGGGAGACCTGCGGGTGAGCTGGGATGCGGTCGAACCTTCACGGTTCAACGCCCCGGGCACCGTTACCGTCACCGGGGTATTCACCGGATCAACACTGCCTGTCACGGGCACCATCAGCGTCGGCGAAACGGGAAGCGAGGTCATCTCCATCGACCCGCAAACCGCACAGACGCTGGCAGGGAAAGCACCGGATCTGCCCAGAACGGCTGTAGTGGTCTTGGGCGGTGGAAACGGAGCCAGGGAATCCAGGCCCGTCACCTGGGATGCGGTTGATCCAGCCGCCTACGCACAGACGGGCACCTTTACAGTCGCAGGCACTGTGTCTGGAACCGGACTCAAAGCCTCCGTCACTGTTACCGTGGACCCGGATCCCGCAGCAGCCACCAAACCCGCGGCACCGGCCGCACCTTCTGCCACCGTAGCGGGAGCTGATGCGACCATTAACTGGACGGCACCTACGAACGGCGGAAACCCCATCACGAGCTACACCGTCACGTTGAACGCCGCCAACCAGGTACCGGTCACCAAGGCGGCGACGGGAACCACCACCACGTTCACGGGACTAACGGCCGATACGTATTCAGTGACCGTGTCAGCTACGAACGCCGTAGGAAAATCCGAGGAATCCCCTGCAACAGGGTTCACGGTTGCTGCCGCTGATGTGCAGGCGCCCACACTGGCAGTGTCTGCCTCTCCGGAGGTTGCCGACGGGAACGCGGGTTGGTGGAAGTCAGTGGTGAACGTTGCCGCCACCGCAGCCGATGAAATCGATCCCAAACCGGTGGTCGAAATCAGCCGTGACGCCGGAACAACCTGGGCTCCTTTCACGCCCTTGGTTCTCGGCGGGGGCACCCCCTCGCTCCAGCTCAGGGCCGTGGACGCCGCGGGCAACAAGTCCCCGGTCATCGAGCGGGCCTTCAAGATAGACAGGGTAATTCCCACTGCCACGGCAACCGTCGACCAGGCAGCACGGAAGGTCACTATCAGCGGCACCGATCCCGAGCCGGGGTCCGGGATTGACCGGATGGAGTACAGGGACAACCCCGACGCCGGCTGGACAGCTGTCCCGGGTTCTGCAACGGCAATCACTGTCGGACAAAAGGCCACAACAGTGGAATACAGGGCCATCGATTCTGCGGGAAACCCCAGCGCAGGACAGTCCGCGCTGGTGCCAGCAGCATCCGCGCCGAAAGCAACAGTGACCACGACATCGGCCACCGAACCATCAGCACAGGGTTGGTACCAGACGGACGTCCTGGTCAAGGCCACAGCACCGGTCGGATACGCCGTACAGTACCGGCTCGACAACGGAACCTGGAAAGCTGCTACGCAGACGCTGACTGTTTCGACCAGCGGCCCGCACACCATCGAACACCGGTTGCTCAAGAACAACGTCCTAGTGGACGGATCAGTCTCAAGCACCTCGGTCAAGATTGACAAGATCACACCGGTAACATCCGTAGCCGCCTTGCCCACCAGCCTGGTCGGCACACCCCGTAACCCGGTCAACCTGACCTTCTCCGCCAGGGACATCCACTCCGGAGTCGCGAAGATCGAATACAAAATCAACCAGGGACCCTGGACCACGACAGCGGCTACCACCACGGTGGAATTCTCAACCGTGGGCGACTACGCCGTGGCATACCGCTCCTTGGACGAGGCAGGAAACATCGACAGGATCCGTTCGACCACAGTGAAAATCACGCCCAACACAGCAACAACGCTGAAGACAGGCGTCAGCACCGTCAAACCGGGTGGATTCATCACCTTCAATCTCACCGGCTTCAACCGATGGGACAAAGTCTCGCTCACCAGCGGGTCCACTGAAGCATCGTCAGTACTCACAGACGAGAAAGGCAACGCCAGACTCACCATCCAAATCCCGGCCGGGGCCCCAACAGGAGCATTGGTCCTGACTGCAAAGGGAAGCGCTGAGCTCACAGCTACGACCAAGATCATCGTCGTCAAATAGCACCTGAGCTGATCCATAAAAGGAGGTGCTCCTGTTCACAACAGGAGCACCTCCTTTTTCACGTGCTTCGAGCCGCAAAAAAGAAGCAGGGTTCGGCCCCCGGCGCGGCCATTCTCGATCTCAGACTCTTCGCGGCCAGCGTTGACGCATTTCTTGTTAGCGCTCACAATAGATTCAGGCCGCGAAGTGGCGGCAGCAACTGAAGGAATCTTCTTATGGACGCTGTGGAAGGCCGGGACGCTTACGTCGTCGGCGTGGATTATGGGACCCTTTCGGGCCGCGCCGTGGTGGTCCGCGTGCGGGACGGCAAGGAACTGGGCAGCGGTGTATTCGACTACCCGCACGCCGTGGTCACCGACGCCCTGCCCGCAAGCACCGGCGGATCCGCCAGGCTTCCCGGCGAGTGGGCCCTCCAGGTCCCCAACGACTACCGCGATGTCCTGCGCAACGCCGTCCCGGCAGCCGTGGCCGACGCCGGGATCGATCCGGCCGCCGTCGTCGGAATCGCCACTGACTTCACCGCCTGCACCATGGTGCCCACCAAGGCCGATGGCACGCCCCTGAACGAGGTGGCCGGTTTCGCCAACCGGCCACACGCCTACGTGAAGCTCTGGCGGCACCACGCGGCCCAGCCCCAGGCGGACCGGATCAACGAGCTTGCCGCGGAACGCGGCGAGGCCTGGCTGGCGCGTTACGGCGGCCTGATTTCCTCGGAATGGGAATTCGCCAAGGGCCTGCAGCTGCTGGAAGAGGACCCCGGGGCCTACGCGGCGATGGACCACTGGGTGGAAGCCGCCGACTGGATCGTCTGGCAGCTCTGCGGCCAGTACGTCCGCAACGCCTGCACCGCAGGCTACAAGGGGATCTACCAGGACGGCCGCTACCCGTCCGGGGACTTCCTGGCCGCCCTCAACCCCGGGTTCGAGGACTTCGTCAGCACCAAACTCGAACACACCATTGGCCGGCTGGGTGACGCCGCCGGCTACCTCACCGCCGAAGCTGCGGCCTGGACCGGACTGCCGGAAGGCATCGCCGTGGCCGTGGGCAACGTTGACGCCCACGTCACCGCGCCCGCAGCCAGGGCCGTTGACCCGGGCCAGCTGGTGGCCATCATGGGTACCTCCACCTGCCACGTGATGAACGGCACCGAACTCCGCGAAGTACCCGGCATGTGCGGGGTGGTGGACGGTGGCATCGTGGACGGGCTCTGGGGCTACGAGGCGGGCCAGTCCGGCGTTGGCGACATCTTCGGCTGGTTCACCAAGCACGGCGTCCCGCCGGCCTACCACCAGGCCGCCGCGAAGGCCGGCCTGGGCATCCACGAATACCTCACCGAACTGGCCGCCGCACAGGCCATCGGCGGGCACGGGCTGATCGCCCTCGACTGGCACTCCGGCAACCGCTCGGTCCTGGTGGACCACGAACTCTCCGGCATCGTGGTGGGCCAGACCCTCGCCACCAGGCCCGAGGACACCTACCGGGCCCTCCTGGAAGCCACGGCCTTCGGCACCCGCACCATCGTGGACGCCTTCCGGGACTCCGGAGTACCCGTCAAGGAGTTCATCGTGGCCGGCGGCCTGCTGAAGAACAGGCTCCTGATGCAGATCTACTCCGACGTCACCGGCCTGCAGCTCTCCACCATCGGCTCCACCCAGGGCCCGGCCCTCGGCTCAGCCATCCACGCCGCCGTGGCTGCCGGGAAGTACCCGGACATCCGCGTGGCCGCCGCCGCCATGGGCGCCGAACCCGGCGAGGTGTACACCCCGATCCCGGAAAACGTGGCTGCCTACGATGAGCTGTTCCAGGAATACCGGACCCTGCACGATTACTTCGGCCGCGGCACCAACAACGTGATGCACCGCCTCAAGGCCATCCAGCGGCGGGCCGCCGGCCCGCTCCCGGCAGCCGGGGCGGACACTGAGGCAGCTGCCGGGGTGAACGCATGAGCGCCGTAGGAATCCTGGACACCATTGCCAAAGTCCGCGCCGACGTCTGCACCCTGCACGCCGAGCTGACCCGGTACCAGCTGGTGGTCTGGACGGCGGGGAACGTCTCTTCGCGGGTCCCCGGCGAGGACCTGATGGTCATTAAGCCTTCCGGAGTCTCCTACGACGGGCTGGCCCCCGAGCTGATGGTGGTCACCGACCTTTACGGGGTGCCCGTGGCTGGCAACGCCGGGGCGGAATGGGGCAACCCGGCGCTGTCGCCGTCGTCGGACACGGCAGCGCATGCCTACGTCTACCGGCACATGCCGGAGGTGGGCGGCGTGGTCCACACCCACTCCACCTACGCCACCGCCTGGGCCGCCCGCGGCGAGGCGATCCCGTGCGTACTCACCATGATGGGTGACGAGTTCGGCGGGTCCATCCCGGTGGGCCCGTTCGCGCTGATCGGCGACGACTCGATCGGGCAAGGCATCGTGGAGACCCTCCGCGGCTCCAGCTCCCCGGCCGTGCTGATGCAGAACCATGGCCCGTTCACCATCGGCAAGGACGCCACCTCGGCCGTGAAGGCAGCCGTGATGTGCGAGGAAGTGGCACGCACCGTGCACATCTCGCGGCAGCTCGGCGAGCCGGTATCCATCGACCAGGGCCACATCGACTCCCTCTACGCCCGCTACCAGAACGTTTACGGCCAATAGTGGCGGGACGGCCGGCTGTGTAGCCTGCCGGCATAGAATTCGACGGATCAGGCCATAATTAGCAGGCTCATGCCATTGATTTAATCCCGAGGACTTACTTTGACACCGGTAGCAGACACTTCCACGTGGCATTCATTCACCGGTCAGACCTCGGGGTTTGGCCCGTCCTGTTGGGTATCCCTGGTCCATGACACTTCTGTCGTCTTTCGAAACATCATGACCCCACAGTTAAGTGAAGCGATGTCGCGTTCAGCCGGAAGACAAGACCGGCGGATCTCGAGCAGCGCACCCCCGGTTGAGCGGCGCACATCGATGCGCACGTCCAGGAGGTGGGCGTCCTCGAAGATCGTGCCAGCCGTCAGTGGATTGCGTTCGGGTTTGCCGTGAAGATCCAGTATCTGCCGTAAAAAGAGCTCGAAAGCTTTGTACACCGAACTCAGGTGGGGGGACTGCGGCAGGTCCCCAGGCCGCTGCCACGCAGAAATCCGCGCATAGCCGCGCGTAGCCGCGACCCAGGTGCAGGGCCGGCGGTCTTGTCCTATCTTCCGCGACGACGGGGCTTCAGCAGCTATTTCTACCTATGTCTCCAAAGCACCGATAATGGACCTGATGTAAAGCTAGGCCTGAAAAGGGCTCCTAAAAGACCTTCTGGCTACGAATCGTGGCATGCCCTGCAGGACTCAGCTCACCACAACAGCTCATCATCGCCTGGCGCGCCCTCAGCCTTTTGCTGGGACCTTTGGTTTTTCTAGTTGGTGGTTGTGCCCGCGGGGCGGCGGTTCTTGATGAAGCCAAGGGCAACGTCAAAGGCCAGGAAGACCAGCAGGCTGATTCCCAGGATTGGTATGGCAATGCCGACGCCTGTGGCGAGGATCGCCACCGCGAGTGTCAACGGCCATGGGGCGTTGCGGACGAAGGAACGTGCAGGAGGGCGCCCGGCAGTCCAGGCTGACCCCTTGGTGGGGCGGCGTTTCCACCACATCAGGTAGCCACCCACTACGCTGGTCGCCAAGCTCAGCGCGATGAGGACCAGTACCAGCTGGTTGGCCAGGCCGAACAGGACGCCCATGTGGGCGTCGATGCCCCAGCGGCTGAGTTTCGCGGCTAGGTTGAAGTCTTCAAAGACCAGTTTTCCGCTGACGGTCATGGTGGTGGGGTCGACTGCGATTGCGTCAGCTTCCGTAGGCCAGGACCTGTCGATTTCCGTGGCGGTCCAGGCGGTTCCTTCCTTGGAGGGCGGTTTGATCTCTATCTTGCCTGCGTTGATGAGGGGTTCCTGCCGGGCTGCGGCGAGTACGTGGTCGTACATGGCCGGATCTGCCGTACCGGTTGTCATTGCGGCATGGTCGTGACCGCCGTGGTCGTGCTCACCGGTGGCTTGGGTTGCCGCCGTGGGCGTCAGCGCTGTGGGAAGTTTTGGTGTTGTCCAGGTCAGGGATGCCCGCAGGTTGGTGATGTTGTCCCCGGCAAACTGCGACCAGGTCAGACCAGTGGCAGAGAGGAACAGGAAGCCGAGCAGCAATACGGCGCCGCCGGTAGCGTGAATCTTGAGCAACTGCGGACGGCTGAAGCGGCCCTTCCGTAACACCAGGGAAGGGCTTTGACCAGTCTCTTTCGTGTTCTTTGCGATCGGCTTTCCCCGGCGTGGTTTGGTCAACCAGAGGGCCAAGCCGGCGAGGGTGATCACCCACAGCCAGGAGGCAGCGAGTTCGCTGTACAGTCGTCCGAAGTCACCGAGGTGGAGGTTGCGGTGGAGTTGGTCGATCCACGTTCGGAACGGCAGGACGCCGGAGGTTCCGTAGACGGTCAGGTCGCCGCGGACTTCGGCGTTGGCCGGGTTTATGAAGATCGCCCGGGATTCTGATTCCCCCAGGGATGGGTTGGTGAACATGATGCGGGTCGTGTCCCCTGGTTTGGGTGCAGGGCGAACGGCGGAGGGTTGTTGGTCTCCTACTATTTGCTGTGCCGCGCGGATCTGCTCGGAGAGGGGTATCGAGGTCTGCGAGACGGGAACGTGGAGTTCTTTGTCGTAGATGGCCTCTTCCATGGCAGGGGTCAGCGCGTAGAGTGCTCCCGAGAGTGCGGCGATGAGCAGGAAGGGGCCGACGAAAACGCCGGCATAGAAATGGAGACGGCTGAGCAGGGCTCTCAGAGGACTCCCGGGTCGTTTACCGGTTGGACGGGGCGACTCGGCGGGTGTGCCGGGGTCGTTGGTGATGGTGCTTGTCATGACGTGTGTTTTTCCTCAAAGGAATGCTCGTGCCGGCTGGGATGACCGGGCGGAGCGTAGGGCAAGGGGCAGCGCACCGTGACCACCCTGTGGGGTGGTCACGGTGCTGAGTGAGTAATGGTTCAGGTGAAGAGTTGGTCCCCGATGAATCCGCCGGGTTGGCACCCCGGCGGGATGGCAAAGACGGCTGAGCCCACGGGGGTGGTCCACTCATTGAGCAGGTCCAGTTCGTCCAAACGGCGTTGGATCGGTACGAACTGCCGTTCCACGTCTGCCTGGTAGGAAACGAAGATCAGCCCGGAGTCGGACACCGCACCAGAAGTGGGCGCGGCGTCGTAGTTGAACGCCCTCCGGAAGATCCGCTGGGTTTCGTCGTCCGGGCGTGCACGGCGCAGGTGGGAGAACTCCGCAATGACCGGAAAACCCACAGGATTGACCGCCGCGAAGTCCGGTTCCTCGTGTTCAGTGGTTCCGGTCAGGGGAGCGCCGTTGGACAGCTTGCGCCCCACAGACTCTTCCCGTCCGGAACGGTCCAGTTCATCCCATTTGTCCAGGTTCATCCTGATTCGCCGGATGACTAATGACGTACCGTTCTGCGTCCACGCGGGGATCGCGTCAGTGCCGTAGACAACCTCTTCAAAATGTCCGGTACCGGCAGATGGGTTGGTTGTTCCGTCCACTTGGCCGAAGAGATTACGCATGGTGGTACCCGGCTTCTCAGTCCCGTAGGCCCGGCGAAACCCCGTTTGCACCCACCGGACACTGGTGAAGCTTCTGCTGTCCTTGAGCAGCATCCGTTGTGCGTGTGCCATGGTCAGGGGATCATCACCGCAGATCTGCAGCAGAAGATCTCCGCCGGTGAACTCCGGGACCAACCGGTCCACGGAGAACGCCGGGAGGTCCTTCAGCCATGCCGGACGACGCCGGGGGGCCACCACATCCACCAAAGCGGATCCGAAACCGAAAGTCACCGTCAGCCGCGCCGGGCGGAGGGCAAGTTCACCCTCAGTGTCCGCCAACGCAGCCTTGCCCTGGGTCAGGTTGGCAGCATCGTCGCTCAAGAGCTTCAAGAGAGCCTTCACACGCTGGGGCGTGGTCCCGGGTTGCAGATCCAGAGCAACGAAGACACCGTGCGCTTGGGCGTCGGTACCGACTCCGGCCTGCCGGGCCCCGTGAAAAGGAACCGTTTCAGAGCCGTTTGCATCGGGTGCTGCAGCTGGAGCCACGGTTTGCGTTTGCCCGGCCAGTTGCGCACCGACAGCGGCTAACGCCCCCACTCCGGCAGCTGCGCCGCCGAAGAGCAGATGACGTCGACGCACCCCGGCTTCGGGCCGGTCTAGGTCCTCAGAATGGGCGGACACTACTCGGACGGGGCCGGCGCAGCGGACTCACTGTGGCTGTGGTCCATGGAGTCATGGCCTGACGGGCTGGTTTCGCCCGGCATGTAGTTCTCGTTGGCGCCCACGAAGTCCTTGCCCTGGGCGGTGAAGTCAACCGTGCCGCCGTCGGACGTCTTCAGCTCAACACTGATGTCGTCCCCAGCGAGGACAGGCTTCGCCAGGCCCATGAGCATAAGGTGGTTCCCCCCGGGTTCAAGCGTCAGCTCACCCTTTGCAGGAATCACGAAGCCGCCCTGTTTGGCCTGCATTTGCATGGTGCCGTTGGCGCCCATGACGGTTTCGTGCAGCTCGACCATGGGCGAGGCCGCGGTGCTGGCACTGACAACCGTCACATCTTTGTCCGTTGTGTTGCGAATGGTGCCGAACGCTGCAGACATACCAGTATCTGCTGCCTTGACCCACGGCTCTGAGACGGTCAGCGCCGCGGCGTTTTGCGTTACGGACGCAGAAGCGGACGACGCCGGGTTGCTGCCTTGGGCGCATCCGGTCAGCACCAGCGCAGCTGCTGCAATGACGGGCAGGGCGAGGTAAAGGAAGTTCTTTTTTGACATGGTAATGCTCCTGGTGAATTCGGCTCTCCACAGAAACGCAGTGAGGTTCGTGGAGAGGAAAATTAGTATTTCAGTAAGGCGTCAGTTGCCCTTGGTCGCGGCTTTACGCACCCCGCGCACCACAGCCCACAGCAGATAGAGGGACAAGCCTCCGGCTGCACCTATTCCAGCGGCCAGTACCCAGCCGGGCCATGACAAAGGCTCACCGCTGGTGCCGGCAACTTGCGGTTGCGCCGCTGACTCCGGGATGGCGGTGGGCGCTGAGGTGCCGGCACCGGGTGCCGGGACGGAACCGGTTCGAGCGTCAGCTCCGACAAGGAACGAGTAACTGCCGTTGATCGGGTGCCCATCACTGGACACCACACGCCAACGAACCTGGTACTCACCAGGGGGCAGGTCCCCGGCCAGCGGCTGGGTCAACGTCTCCCCGGCCAGGACAGACTCTCCTTGGACCCAGTTCTTCGAACCGGAATCGACCACACGGATCTCATGACCGATCTTCAGCAACGGTGCGCTGAACTCTAAAGCGACACTCGACGGTGCGGTGGTAAACCGTTCGTTGGTGCCGGGGGTTGACGAAACCAACTCGTCGTGGGCGGAAGCTGATGGTGCGCCGACCAAGGTAAAACCAAGGCACAGCAACACGGCCAACAGCAGGGTGTTCCTGCTGCGTTCAGGAATCCGCCATGTGAATGAATGCAAGGAATGACTTGCCATGGCTGCTTCCCGCCCCGCGACCACCCTCGGCGGGCGGGGCTAAGTGGGTTGTGAAGGCGCGGTGCGCCTAGGACACGACCGGAAGCAGAGGCGGGCCGCGGTGCCGCATCACCAGCAAAGGGACACCAAGATTACGCAGAGGCCGTACAGGCCAGTCTGATGGGTTAAAAGGTGCTTCCGCTGACACCGCCAAAGGTTGGAACAAGGGCAGGAACGGGACCAGCCTCAGACCCAGCGCCTGGATCAGCCTGAGGGCAGTAACCTCACCATGCCGCAGCACTGCGATCGTCAGCACGGCCGCGATCGTGTGCCCCACCCACATCACTGGGTTGGCATGATCCATTCCTCCCGCAGCGGTGGCCGGATCCAGTATGACGTGGGCCGAATGTCCGGCGTGACCGGAAGATGGAACCGACGCCATAGCCGTATGGGACGAAGCGCCGAGACTGAAAAGTCCATGGAACAGGGCTTGGCTGAGAAGAACAGCGGCGCTCAGCCTCAAGAGGGACATTGATCTTCCGGCCAAAGCTGTGCACACCAACCCCGACAATGCCAGCGACAACAAGAAGATGACACCATCCGGGGAAGGGCCGCCAGCCGCGATGTGCGAGAAAGCAGCGATGAACGTTGCCGCAACGGCCGCGGCAAGGCCACGCAGCAAGCGCACCACACGTCCCGTCATCAGCTCCACTTTCGTCCACGGCAACCGAATCCATCACGGTCGCATCAACTCGCTGACCATACTACTTCTACAAAACGTCGAAATAGTAGAAATCGTTCAGCTACCGACATCGGCTCCATCTTTGCGGGCCCACCGTCGGAGTCATCCATGCAGGCTGTGAGACCTGGATCCAGCCACCGGGGAAAGCATCCGGGCGTCACGTGAAACGAACCGCCGCTACGAACGCGACGGCTGCAGCTGGCGGGCACATCGGGTTGGCCAGCATGCAGGGGCACTGCCGGATTTCGGCCGATGACGCGGGCAGCAGGATTCCTGGCAGCATCCGGCACGCCATGGAGTTGCGCCGTTGCCGTCAGTGTGTGGCGCCCAACTCGATGAGCAGGACTCCGGTGATGATGAGTCCCAACTCGGCCAGCATTATCGGTGTGAGCCGTTCCTTGAAGAAGACCCGGGTGTTCCGTGGAAGGTCGGTGTAGGCGTCGACGGTCTGGCGCTCGGCGGTGGTATGCAGGTGGGAGTCGATTTCATCCGGTGGCAGCAGCCCTGGACGAGGCCCGCAGGCTGCTCGAGCAAACCAAACTGACCGTTGACCAGGTAGCGGCTGCGAGCGGTTTCACCAGCACCGTCACCCTGCGGCAGAACTTCGCTTCCGCCTTCGCAACAACCCCCACCGACTACCGCAGGCGCTTCGAGGCACTGCCGTCCCCGTGACTGGCCGGCCGTTGTATGGGCCGGGCAGCTCTTGCTAGTTGTTGGCCTGGCCCCAGAAGTTGTCCTCTGCTGAAGGTTCTGAGGAGAAGAGGTGTACCTCTGTGATGGCTCCTTCGTGGACGGTGAGCAGGTCGAGTCCGGGCATGTCCATGGTCGCGTCCGGCCGTGATCCCGAAAACCGGACCGGTACGGCAACCAAGCCGCCGTTGACCATCGGCTCTCCCGTGACCGCAAGTTCGAATGTGCCTTGGCTTGCTTCCATCATGCCGCCCAGCAGGCTAGCGACGGCGTTGATGCCCTGGTGGGTGCCGGAGAACCGGTTGGCTCCTGGCTGGTACCAGATGATGTCCGGGCTCAGCAGCGCCATGGCTGCCGGGACGTCGCCGCGGCCCAGGGCATCGAAGTAATCGGTGGCGACGGTGGAAGGTGTACTCATGGGATTCTCCTAATAAAGTGAGGTAACACGCTCAATGGTTACATTTGGTATCCTGTTACCTCAACGTAACTGGAGGACTGATGACGAACGAACCGGCCTGGAATGTCATGGTGTCCACCTGTCCGTCCCGGACGTCCCTTGCAAAAATCGCCAATAAGTGGACCGCCATGATCGTGATCGCCCTCAGCGCGGGGCCCCTGAGGTTCGGGGAAGTACGCCAGACCGTGGACGGGATCAGCGGCAAGGTCCTCGCCGACACCTTGCGGGATCTGGAACGGGACGGGATTGTGAGCCGCACGTCCTATGACCAAATGCCTCCCCGGGTGGACTACGAGTTGACCACCCTGGGACGGTCCCTCCACGAACCGTTGGTGGCCCTTGGGCGCTGGGCGGAAACCCATATCGCCGAAGTCATGGCGGCCCGCGATTCGTACGACACACGGCCCGGCCCCGCCACGCTTCCCACCCGCACCTAGGGAAGCGCTAACAGCGACTGCCCCCTTCACCGAATGGGATCACCGGCGATGACTTGTTTTCTTGAGTCACGCCGTGACGAAATGGCCTACTGAACGACTGTCGTGGACACGCTGCCGGGGATCCATTTAACGTAGCCGGTCTTCACGGGTTGCCGGAGAGGAAATCCATGACCATGAGCGTGATGGGCAGCGTGGCAATCGAGAGAATGGTTTGTGTGCCGGTGATGGAGGCCATGAGCCTGGTGTCCCCACCCATTTTTGCTGCCAGCACGTACGCCGACGGGGCGGTTGGGACAGCGCTGATCAGCACGATGCTAGTCAACGTTGCGCCTGTCGCGCCGAGCAGGATAGCCAAGGAGGCGGCAGCGGCCGGAAGAATGACAAGTTTGAGTGCGGTGGCCACGCCGATGTCGAAGATGTCCCGTTTATGGAACGTCAGGTGCAGTGCGGCTCCGGCGATGAGTGTCCCACAAGCCAATGCAGGGGCGGAGAGCATAGTGACCGCTGATGAAATGAAGCCAGGTAGGGGGAGAGCAATAAGGTTCAGGACCAGCCCCAGGGCGCAGGCTTGGATCAAAGGGTTTTTGATCAATTCACGCCAGACAGGGACTTTTGGACTCGATGCCGCTTTATCTCCGTAAGCTGCCAGAACGCTCACGCTGATGATGTTGACCAGGGGGACCACAACGGCGCTGGCCAAAGCAAACGTAGCCACTCCCTCCAGGCCGTGCAGCGCTTGCGCGAAGATCAAACCAACGTAGGTGTTGATGCGAATTGAGCCCTGCACCATGGAGGTGAGTTGAGGGCCGTTGACCCGGAAAGGCCGTCGAAGGGCGAGGACTAGGCCAGTGACAAGGAGGATTGGTGGGGTCAAACTCAGCAGCAACGACCCGAGCGGAATGACGGTGAGGTCCGTACCCGCGATGGATGTAATGAAAAGCGCCGGCGTAAATATCCGGTAACTCATCCACTCCAATCCCCGCCAAAAACCGGGCTCCCTCAAGTACCGGTGCCGCAGCCAAGCGCCCAGGCCAAGGATGAGGACAATGGGAACAATAGCCGTAGTTACGAGGTTCATTTCAGAAACTATGGTGCAATGGTTTAGTGCAGTTCAACCATGACAATATGACAGGGCCGCTGCTTGCTGTGGATCTCGTAAATTTCGCCGGCGGGACGTGGACCGTCGATGGCGCCCAGGAAATTCTCAGAAAGCATCAGATCCGCAGAGCCTCATTGACCAGCTCCACATCAGAATCCTTGCAGGACTGGGCTGGACGCTTACGAGCCGCCTTTGAGGCCATCGACGTAGGGACCCGCTGCCGGGTGATTAACGGACTGCTGGATGCAGGAGCAATGCGGGCGTATCTGAGTACTCACGACCAGTTGCGTCCGCACCTGCATTTCGCGCCTGATGATGATGATGTCCTTGCTCGGGTTAAGGCGGTGACTGCCGGGGGGCTCGCTATTTTCGCTGTCGAATCCGATGGCGCCAGGCTTGGGATCTGCGCCCGCGGTTCCTGCGGCATCGTCTTCGTGGACACCAGCCGTAACGGCCTGCGGTCCTATTGTTCCACCCGGTGCGGAAACAACGATGCAGTCCAGCGCCATCGCAAGACTCTGGCGCACGGTAAAAGCTAACGGTGGGCTGCTCCTGTACTGGCCGCCCGGCTTCGTTCGGATAAGAACTCATCGACGGGACCGCCGATTGCGGGTGGCCCCTGGCGGCATCGGCCATGAACGAGGCAAAGATGCCTCGTAAGAATCTTGTCCAGGCGCTTGAACGGGCGTTACGCAGCGCGGGATGGTGGAGCAGGGAAACAACCATCTTGATCGAGGCAGCGGTGAACCTGCGCCGCCGGGGTGACACCGCCGAATACCATAGAATACTGATCAATAGGAGGTATCCATGGCCAGCACCCGCGTTCGCGCCAGGGGTGAGCTTGAGACAGAGGTTATGCGCCTGCTTTGGGCGGAAAGCCAGCCTGTCAGTGCGAATGAACTTGCACAGAAGTTTCCGGCCCCGCAGCCTGCCTACACTACCCTCATGACTGCTTTGTCCCGGCTGGAGCGGAAAGGCCGCGTTGTCAGGTCCGGGGATTCCCCGCGGAAGATTAAATTCAGCGCCTCACGTTCCGATGAGGAGCATGCCAGCGAAACAATGATGACGGCGCTGGGCGGGGCCGGTGACAGGCGGGCAGCGCTGCTTGCTTTCGCCGGCAATCTTAATGACGAGGATTTGGATCTTCTTCGGGCAAATTTCGGAACGATATCTGAGTAAGTCGGAGGTACTTCATGCTGCTGACCGCGTTGGCCTGCGTAGCCTGCGCTGCCCTGATAGCGTATTTCGCCCCCTCGCTCATGACCGTGGGAAGGTGGCAGCTCCTTCATCCAAGAAGGGCCCTTGCGGCATGGTTCGGTGCATTTTTTCTCGGAGTGGCGCTTTGCGCGGCTGCCTTGGTGCTCAGTGTTGGTGGTGCCGTTTCAGCCTCCGTTTCCACTCCGGTCCTCGACGCCATTCTGTTGACGCTGGGCGGATGGTTGAGTCTTGCTCTTTTCGGTGCGCTTGCGTTCTTTGTGGTGTCGTCGGCTGCGCCGGTGGTGGCTCTGGAGCGGATGAGCAACGCGACCTTGGCTTCCGTAGCTACCAGTCGGGAGGAATTTGCCGGCTACACGCTGGTCCGTTTCGAATCATCCGATGAAATCGCCTATGCCATACCGGGAAAGCGCCCCGCCATCTTTCTTTCGTCAGCCATGGAACGTGCCCTGACGCCACCACAGCTGCTGGCTGTGGTGGCGCATGAGTATGCGCACCTGCGGCAGCATCATGGATTCGCGATGCTGGTAGCAAAAATCAACGCTGCCTGTCTGCCTGGAATGAACCAAGGAAAATCACTAAAGCGGGCCACGACACTCCTCGTCGAGCTCGCCGCCGATGACGCAGCTGCGCGGCAAGTGGGCGCTGTATTTCTTGCAAACGCCCTGGTCACCCTGTCCCGGAACTCCGGGGACCAGTCGATGCGGCTCCGCGCTGAACGGCTTGCTGGAAAACAATGGCCCCGGCGCCGCGGGATCGTCCGACACGATCCGGAACGAAAGCTCCTGGCGAGATAGCTTTGAGGTCGGGTTCAGTGGGAGTGAGAGGGACTGGTACCCGTCAGGACAGCTGTAATCACAGCCACGACCACCAGCAACAACAACTCGTATGCCAGGGTCCGGCGCAGCGACGACCATTCGGAGCCGGAGGACGTTGCCAGATGGCGTATGAGGCCCATCCGGTTCCAGAGAGCGACTGCTACAGCAGCGAACACCAACCCCACTTTCACCAGCAGCATCCGCCCGTAGCTTCCGGACAAAAGCTGAGCCGGTCCGTCAAGGATCAGGAACGCCATAACCACACCTGAAACCGCCAACAGAACCACGCTCACCAAGGCGAATCCAGAGAACCTGACGACCACGGCCGCCAGTTTGAAAGCCTCAGGCGGGGTGGCGGGGAGTCTACCTAGCCGCAGCAACAGACCGAGGAGACCGCCCAGCCAGACCGCTGCCACGGCCAGATGCGTCAAGTCTGCCGCGAAGATCAGCCACGCAGGCTGTTGACTGCGGGTATGTCCCGAGAGGACCGGGATACCCAGGCATGCCAGCACCACGAGCGGGAAGACGAACCTGCTCCACGCGGCGGGTTCTGCCGCACGAACAATCAGTAACGCTGTCGGTGCCGCCACAAGAAGCACCAGGGCTGCCTGCACCGATGGTGGGTACAGGTAGGCGCCCCACTCGCTCGTATCCCATGCCGCGGAGAATGGCCGACCGGCGATCCGGAGAGCGGTCAACGGCACCAGCAGTAGCGTGGCCGCAGTTCCGGCCAGAAGAAACACGCACGGCACAACACGCATGAACAATTTACTGCGCTGGCCAGCCGGGACGATCCATCGTTCAAAGACCACGAGCCCTGCAAATGCGATGAGCCCAATGTACTGGCAAGCCGTCAGCCAGTCCACGGTTGCATTGACGGTGGGATCCTCGGTGGGGAAGTCCTGCACAACCCATTCCAGGGCCGTTCCGATCAGTGAGCTAGCATCAACCAACACATCACCGCCATTCCAGCGTGCATGGCAGTTCCGGCAAGTTCCGCTGTTCCCGAACCAGTGCTGCGCGGAAGGACAGTATCTGCGAAGAAGACGACAGCAGCCACTGCAAGAATCACCGTAAGGATCAAACCGATCACCAACATCCCGCCTGTAATGGTGGTGTGGTGCACCCCACCACCGGCAGGCATGGCAGCAATCATCCACACCATGGCCGTCATCATGGCCAAGTGTGCGAAGTCGTGCCATACCTGCGATAGCCGGGAAGCGTCCCGCCGCAGGTCTATAACGAGGCAAGCTGTGCACCAGAGTGCGCCGGCTAAGAAAACGGCCATTTGTGGGCTCTTGGGCCAAAGGTTCCACCACGGCCAGCACATGGCCATCATGATCAGGCTCATCATGGCATGAAGAACGCCGTCAACAACGCCCCGTACACCCCGGGCTTTTAAACGCGCAAGAGATGTTGCAGTGGTGCCGGCAAAAAGGGCGGAAAGTAACCACTGCCATGTGGGGTCCTGGATCAATGGAATATTCTCCTGCCGGTCTCGAAGGCTAATCTACAACATGTAGAATACTATCTCTACATGTTGTAGACTTGCGGGCGGATCGGCGAACAATAAGGAGCGGTGGGCACCATGGAAACGATGGAAATCCGAGTCGACGGAATGACGTGCTCACATTGTGAGAAAACAGTCGCGGACGGGCTCTCGCGGGTTCCGGGAATCGGGGGTGTCACCGCCGATGCCGCTACTGGCCGCGTCGGGTTCCACCTGGATGGACCTGTTCAGCGTCAGAGCATTGAGAATGTGATCACAGAAGCCGGGTTTGTCTTGGGCGTCTGGCCGGACCGGAATCCGTGACAGCAGCACCAATCTTGTTTGATCCCGCTATTGACGGCAAGCGCATCCATCGCAACCGTCGCGCAATATTTTCGGTAGCCGCAGGGAGCCTGGGGTTAATAATGACTCCGCCGATAACCTCCGCCATATCTGCGGGAAGCGAAGCCTACGAGAAACTGCATACCAGTTTTCCCGGGCTCGACGTGGCCGTGTCCACTGGTGCCGCGCAGGCTGCGGCTGATCTTTTCGCTGCTCTGACGGTCGGTGCGCTCCTGATGTTGTTATTCTTTCGGGACGCCCACGGAAAAACTTCGCCGACGCTAGGCTTCTCCGTGGAGATGCGGGTCCTGCAGGTGGCCTCTGCCGGGTGGGCAACGATGTCGGCGGCCATGGTGCTGATGGAGATGCTGGACACTTCGGGTTTTCCGTTCGGAAGCCTGGCTAGCCCCGACGTTGTACCCTTCCTCTACGGCGGAGGCGACGCGCCAAAGGCGTGGACCATCTCGGCCGTCGCCGCCTCTGTTGCCTTCGCGGCGAGTATCTTCGCCGAGCGTTGGAACGGTCTGCTTATAGCACTGTGGGCCACCGGATTCGGAGTTCTGGCACCTGTCGTCGTAGGCCAGACACTGGTGGGACCCAACCATGACTTTGCCAACGATGCAGGAGCCATCCAGACTCTGTTGACAACAACTGTATTCGGGCTTTCCTTTGTCGCCGCCCTGCGGGTGGCCTCCGGCCACCTCATAGCGCCCATAATTGTCCTGCGCCTTTACAAAACCATGGTTCTGACAACATCCATGATCATCGTTTTCGACGTGCTCCTGACGTGGTTCAAGCTCGCCGGGACCGGCCTGTTCGATTCATCGACAGGCTGGCAAATCACAGCGCGGTGGGTTTGCCTTGTGGCTCTCGCTGGCGCGTCAGCATGGGGCTGGTTCTACTGGCAGCAACGGAGCCTGACCGACAGGCGTATCAACCGCATCCTAGCCCTGTGTACCGCCGCCGGCAGTGGTTGGATCGGTGTTACTGCCGGTATGGCGCGGATCCCGCCGCCGCATTATTTCCAGCCCACCACCATCACTCAGATCCTTCTCGGGTACAACGTTGAACAGGCACCCACGGCAGCCATCCTGTTCACGGAGTGGCGTCCTAACGTGCTGTTCCTCGTGATGGCTGCCACTGGCGTGCTGGTGTATCTTTTGGCAGTCCGTACCCTGATCCGAAGGGGCGACAAATGGCCGGTTGGGCGGACCGTGTCATGGCTCGCAGGGTGGGCCACAGTGGTGTTCGCCACCAGTTCCGGATTCGGTAAGTACTCCGCGCCAGACTTCGGCATCCACATGATCGTGCACATGAGCCTGAATATGCTCGCACCCATCCTGCTGGTGATGGGCGGGGTCCTCACCCTGCTCCTGCGTGCCGCGACGACCCAGCCCGGCACTCCGGTGGGCCTGCATTTCTGGATTACCCAGGGCATGCATTGGCCGGTACTGCGCCTGGTGTACAACCCCTTGGTCGTCTTTGCGCTTTTCGTAGGCTCCTACTACGGGCTCTACTTCTCCGGCATATTCGGTGAGTACATGCGCTTCCACTGGGCACATCAGCTCATGAACGTGCACTTCCTCATCGCCGGATACCTCTTCTACAGTCTCGTCATCGGTGTGGACCGGCCACCACGGCCGCTGCCGCATATCGGCAAGCTCGGCTTCGTTTTCGCGGCCATGCCATTCCACGCGTTCTTCGGCGTCATCCTGATGTCCAGCACCAGCATCATCGCTGAGAACTTTTACAGGTCACTCGCGCTGCCCTGGTCAGACCTTCCGTCCTCACAATACTTTGGCGGCGGTGTCGCCTGGGCCGGAGGGGAACTGCCGCTGCTGCTGGTCATTATTTCCCTGGGTATCCAGTGGTCCCGGCAGGACGCAAAAGATGCCCGACGCAAAGACAGGCACCTGGACGAGGGCCGCGACGACGAATACGAGGCCTACAACCGGATGCTCGATACACTCGCGGCCCGCCAGGAAACTCAACTCGCAAACCCGCTCGTCCAACGAAGGGAAAAGCCATGACCGTCGAAGCCCCCACCGGGCCACCCTTGCAATTAAATATTTCAGGGATGACCTGTGCCGCTTGCGCCGGAAGGGTCGAAAAGGCCCTCAATCGCCTCGACGGTGTCACCGCAAGCGTTAATTATGCCACTGAGCGGGCCTGGATAACAGGCATGCCGGCAGGTCGGGTAGCCGAAGCAGTGGCAAAGGTCGAGAAAGCAGGTTACGGCGCGCAACTCCATGATGACGCCGATGACCAGTGGTCACGCCGGGCCAACGAGGTCCGGGTTACCTCACTGCGCCGCCGGCTGCTGCTGGCTGCTGTGCTGACGGTCCCCTTAATGGATATCACCATCGTTTTCGCTCTTGTCCCCGGATGGCGGTTTCCGGGCTGGGAATGGCTTTGCCTTGCCCTCGCGCTGCCGATTGTGACATGGGCGGCATGGCCATTCCACCGGACCACGCTCCGGAATCTCCGCCACGGCAAAGTCACTATGGACACGCTGGTGTCATTGGGCATTGCCGCATCCTTCGGCTGGGCCCTCATCACGCTTGCCTTGGGTATCGAAGGCGGCAGCGGATACTGGCTGGGGTTTGGAACCGTTCCTGCGGGCGCCAACTCAATCTATCTGGATGTTGCAGCAGGGATGACCACATTCCAACTGGCAGGCCGCTATTTCGAAACCCGGTCCCGGCGGAAAGCCGGCGACGTACTCGGTGCTTTGTCGCGCCTGGCACCAACCACCGTCCGGGTCTTCGAGGACGGCTACGAACGGCTCAAGCCTGTGCACGAGCTACGCAGGGGAGACACGTTCGTTGTTCTTCCCGGCGAAGCGATCCCGGCCGACGGACTCATCACCTCGGGACGTGCATCGGTAGATACCAGCATGCTGACCGGCGAACCCCTGCCCCGCGAGTCCCGGACAGGGAACACCGTAGTAGGCGGAACCATCAGCACCAATGGACGGCTCCAAGTGCAGGCCACCTCAGTGGGCGCGCACACCCAACTGGCGCAGATGGCAGCGCTGGCAGAACAGGCACAAGCCAGAAAAGCCAACGTCCAGACCCTCGTCGATAGGATCACCGCATACTTCGTTCCAGGGGTCATCACCCTCGCGGTCCTCGTTACCGGGGCATGGCTCCTCAGCGGCGCAGAACTCTCCCAAGCGTTCGGCATAGGTATCTCCGTCCTCATTATTGCCTGCCCCTGCGCCCTTGGGCTGGCAACCCCTACAGCCCTTATGGTCGGCATCGGGCGCGGGGCAACCCTCGGAATTTTGGTCAAAGGCCAGGACGCTCTGGAAGCCAGCGGCCGGATCACCACGGTGGTTCTGGACAAAACGGGAACCCTGACTACCGGAAAAATGACAGTGCACTCCGTGACGCCACTGGCCGCCTTCACGGAGTCAGAGGTGCTGCGCATCGCGGCCACCGTAGAGCAGGGTTCCGAACACATGATCGGCCAAGCCATCGGCCGCGAGGCTCGTTCCAGACACCTGATGCTCAGTGACCTTGTTGACTTCGATGTTCACCCCGGCCGCGGTGCCACAGCATCCGTAGACGGCAGCGCAGCGCTCGTGGGAAATCTTGCCTATCTGAGTGAAAATTCCGTTTCCGGCCTGCAGCCCCTGGCTGGCCCGTTAGAGCAGGTCCAAAGCAGTGAAACCTCCGTCTTCGTTGCCTACCGGGGCGAATTGATCGGAAAGATCGAACTGGCAGACACCATCAAGGCCGACGCTGCCAAAGCCGTTGCTGCCCTGCATGGGCTGGGCCTGAAGACAGTTCTGCTCACGGGCGACTCGGATGCCGCGGCGCAGCGGATCGCCGCGCACACCGGAATCAAACACGTCTACAGCGGTGTGTTGCCTGCAGAAAAAGCCGCTATCGTCCGTGGCCTAAAGGATGAGGGTAACCGGGTGGCCATGGTCGGCGATGGAATCAACGACTCCGTGGCCCTCGCGGCCTCTGACCTTGGACTGGCGGTAGCCACAGGGACGGATATCGCGCTTAAGTCCGCCGACATCATTCTGGTGCGGGAGGACCTGTCCGTTATCCCTGATGCAATCGCACTTTCCCGGCGCACCCTTATGACCATCCGGATCAACCTGCTCTGGGCCTTTGGCTACAACATAGCGGCTCTGCCGATCGCAGCCGCCGGACTCCTGAACCCTCTGATCGCGGCCGGCGCCATGGCGCTGTCATCAGTTCTGGTGGTCTACAACAGCCTCAGGCTCCAAAACTTCCGAAGTACACGGGACCACCACGCCATCAGAGAAGCATCCGGTGTACGGGGTAATCCTGGCTGAGGAGGGTGCCCGGGCAGGTGTGGTCAGAACTTGCATGGACCGGCAATGACGGGCAGCAGGCCTGAACTGTCCTTCAGAGATGTGTCCATCCGTCCTCAGTGTTCTGGCTGCGGAGCTGACGCCAGGATCCAGTCCAGGGCCTCGGTTCTGCGGGTGAAGAAACGGGTTGGGCACGGGTAAGAATGGGCGCTACGGAAATTAGCGATCATCCAGTCGACAGGGCCGGCACCGAGCAGGGCAATTCGTGAGGCTGCGGTGGGGGTGGAGAAAGCTGCACGGGCATGATGGCTAACCGTTTTTACATCTGCCATTTCCGCCAATAGCGGCATCGCCAGTCCCTTGCTGATCTTGTTGACTTCAGCCATGGCGCTTTTGACGTCGTCAACGTCAAGGCTGGACCCTGGTTGCCAGACGAGGTGAATCACGCCGTCTTCACGGATTCCCAGGCTGGCTTTGCCGCCCACGATGGATGTCGTTTTCACTCTGGGCGCTCTCTTCGGGTGGGGGTTGTTCGCAGCAGTGCGGCGAGATGGCGGCCGGTGATACTTGCCGGGTCAGCGGCGACTTGTCCGGGGGTTCCCGTGGCGATGATCTGTCCGCCGTTGCTTCCGCCGCCGGGTCCGAGGTCGATAATGTGGTCGGCGTTGGCGATTAGGTCCAGGTCGTGGTCGATGACGATCAGTGTTGCCCCGGTAGCCAGCAGCATGTCGAAAACCCTCAGGAGGTTGCGGACGTCGCGGGGATGCAGTCCAACAGAAGGCTCGTCGAAGACGAACACTGTTCCTTTGTGGTTACGGCCCAGTTCCGTAGCAAGTTTGAGTCGCTGCGCTTCACCGCCGGAGAGGGCTGGAGTGTCTTCTCCTAAGGTGAGGTAACCGAGACCCAGATCGATGAGGGTTTTCAGTTTGCGTTGGACCTTGGTTATTCCGGTGAGCAGATGGGCGGCATCAGCGACGGTGGTCCCGAGCATCGCAGGAAGCGAACGGTGGTCCAGGGAAGTGGCCAGGACAATGTCGTTTGCTGCGGGAGAATACCGGGTACCCATGCAGTCCGGGCAGGGGATATCAACGTCGGGAAGGAACTGGACGTCGAGAACAATTTGCCCGGTGCCTTCACACCGCGGACACCGCAGCGTTCCGGTGTTGTATGAAAAGTCGCCGGCCAAGAGCCCCCGCTGCCGCGCTTCGGGCGTAGCGGCATACGCCTTGCGCAGCTCGTCCAGTATGCCGCTGTAGGTGGCGATGGTTGATCGGACGTTAGTTCCGATCGGGGTGGCATCAACGACGTCGGCGCGGGTCACACCCGCGCTGTCCAGGAAAGTCACATGCGGCGGGAGGGCTTCGCCGCCGTGCGCCGCGGCCAGTGCCGGGACCAGACTCTCCAGTATCAAGGTGGTCTTACCGGATCCGGACATACCGGTTACAGCCGTCAGCCTGCCCAGCGGAATCGAAGCTTCGAGAGCGTGCACGGTGTGGATCGGCGCCGTTGCGAGCCGGATGGTCCCGGCGTCGAAAACGTCCTGCGCTGGCCTCTGCTGGCGGATCTGGACAGTTTCTTTTCCGGAGAGATAGCTCCCGATGACCGATTCCGGGTTCCGGCTGATGTCTTCGATGGATCCGGTGGCCGTCACCGTACCGCCGTTGGTCCCGGAACCGGGTCCAATTTCGATCATCCAGTCAGCTTCACGGAGAACCTGCACATCGTGGTCCACGAGAATTACCGAGTTGCCGTCGGCGAGAAGGTCCCGCATGACTCCGATCAGGCCCTCGACGTTGGCGGGATGAAGACCAATCGAGGGTTCATCCAATACGTACAGCACGCCGGTGGTCTGGTTGCGGACTGCCCGCGCGAGCTGCACGCGCTGCCGTTCGCCGGTGGAGAGGCTCGAGCTGGCCCGGTCGAGGCTGAGATAACCCAGTCCCAGCTGGACCAGCCGATCGGCCATCCCCGTGTACTGGGTAATGATCATCCGAGCCATCGGGTGCATCTCCGGCGGCAGCGTGTCAACGGCTGCCGATACCCAAAGGACCGTCTCATCAAGAGTCTTTGCCGTGATTTCTGCAAGGTTGCTGCCGGCGACCTGCGTGCTGCGGGCGGCCGTTGACAGGCGGCTCCCGTGGCAGGCGGGACACGTCTGGGCCGTCATGAATCTGTTGACTCGTGTGAAGCCCTTCTCGGATGTGGCGTTTTTCAAGGCTTCTTGTACGGCGAGCCGGGCATTGCGGTACGTGAAGTCCAGCTCGAACAACTTGCCGTTCTTGGACCTAACGGCAATGTGTCTTTTCTCCTCCGGTCCGTGCAGCACAATGTTACGTTCATGCTCGGTGAGGTTCGTGTACGGTACGTCCGTTCGCACTCCCAGTTCGGCCACAACCTGGGGCATGACGGTAAGCCCGAACATTTTCCAGGGCGAAACTGCACCCCCGCCAATGGTGAGCGACTCGTCAGGAACGAGGGTGCTGTCATCGACTTCCCTGACAGTGCCCGTTCCCGAGCAGTTCCCGCAGGCACCATCGGAATTAAACGCCAGCGATTCAGCTCCCGGCGGGTAGAACACGGACCCGCATTCCGGACAGGTCAGGTCGAGGTTAGCTGCGACATCGATAGTGGGGTCCAGCCGGTGCCCGTTCGGACATGTGTGTGAACCCAAGCGCGAAAACATGACCCGCAAGACATTCAGAAGCTCCGTTGAGGTGCCAAAGGTGGACCGCATGCCGGGGACACCCGGCCTCTGTCTCAGCGCCAGGGCGGCGGGAACATGCCGCACTGAGTCCACGGCTGCCCGGGTCGCATGTGCCATCCGCCGCCGCGTGTAAGTCGAAAGAGCCTCAACATAGCGGCGTGAACCCTCGGCATAAAGGACCCCCATCGCAAGCGAGGACTTTCCGGAGCCGGATACACCGGCGATGGCCACGAGCCGGCGCAGCGGCACGTCGACGTCGATGCTGCGAAGGTTATGCACCCGGGCCCCGCGGACCGAAATCACCATAGGGCTGTCGATCTCCGGCCTGTCGATGTGGTCAATCCCCACGCTGCTCCTCCGGAAACCGTCGTCCTGACTCGAATATTTCACATCACCTCAACCCTATGGTGCACCCGGCTCCCTGAAACCAGGGTGCCGGACGATCATTATTGTGGACGGGGAAGCTATGGTTTCTGGTTCAGGGCTGGAGAGCCAACTCCCGCAGCCACTCCTCGACGGTGCGCGGCGCGATTCCGAGGAGTTTCTGCGCGGAACGCGGTTCAGCGATGACGTCACCAGGCTGGGATTGCCGGTGTTCGTATGCCTCGACCACTGGCAGGACACCGGCTTCGCCAAAAAGCGGGACGGTGGCGATACCAAATTCCTGCGGGGTAATGCTTTCGTACCTGACTTCAGTACCCAGGTAAGCGCTGAATCCCCGGGCAAGGTCCGCGCCGGAGAGTGCGGGCAGGGAGCCCACCGACACGTTTCCGGTGATTCCACTTTCAGTCAGGAGCCTGACGACAACATCAGCGACATCCAGATGGGAACTCCAGGAGGCCTTGTAGCCGCTCTTCAGGGGATATTTCAGTGTGCCCTCTTTCTTCACGACGTTCATCACCGGCGGCAGGAGGAGGTTTTCCAGGTAGAGGCGTGGTTCGACGACCGCGTAGGACAACCCGCTGGCACCGAGGTAAGCGGCCAGAATCGCATGTGCAGTCAAAGGCGATTCCGTAGAAGCCGGGTAGCCGCTCGTGGAGAACACGACCCTGGCCGGCCGGGTCTTCTCCAACGCGCCTGCAACGTTACGGGCAAAGTCTTCCTGTGCGCCGGGGGCAGCAAGGGGAAGATGGATAAACACACCGTCAGCGCCGGCGTAGGCGGCGGTCAGCGATTCAACGGAGGTGAAATCCACACTCACCGCTTCTCCGGCGACACCGGAGGCATCGCGTACCGCGGCGACAGGCAAGTGACCTGCTGCCTTGAGGGCGTTAAGGACGGGGGAACCTTGGGCGCCGGTAGCGCCATGCACGATAATTTTCATGTATTCATTAGTGCATACTATGCATCGGTTACATCAAGTGCACTAATGGTAAATTTATGTATGACTTTCTGCGCTTCGAACTTTCCCGGCTGTGGCGTCGCCCGTTTTCTGGGTCTCATGAATGGACCTTGGGCCACACTGATCGTTCGCGAGCTGCTGGGAGGACCGCTCAGGTTCGGCGAAATCAAGGACCGACTGACCGGCATCAGTGCACATACGCTGACGAACTCTCTGCGGAAGTTCGAAGACCATGGCCTGCTGACCCGGACCGTCTACCCGGAAATCCCTCCCAGGGTGGTTTACGAACTGACCCCGGCTGGTCAGGAACTGCGGACGGTCTTGAATTCCATGAACGACTGGGCGCTGTCCGTCCCCATGGTTGCGCAGATGCCGGATTCTACTCACGCCTTGTAGAGGACAGGCGAGGGAGCACCCGCTTGCCGGTACCGGTCGGTGGGAACCGAGTTCCACACACAAAACCCCGCCGATAACCAGGACTATTCCCACCATCATGAGCGGCTTGAGTGGTTCGCCAAAAAGCAGGGTGGCCAGCAGTACGGTGAGCGTGACCCCGATCGCCGCCCAGATTCCGTAGGCGACACCGAGCGGCATACCCTGGCGGAGGGTGCCGGCCAGAAAGCCAAAGGAGGCGATGTAGCCCACAACGACGACTGCGATGAAGGCAGGGTTGTCGAGTGCGGCTTTCATGGCAAGGGAAGCGGTGACTTCACTGCAGATGGCCCCGGCAAGGAAGATCCATTTCATGTCGGTTTTCCCGGCGTCCGAGGGTGGGCGCTACAGGCGAGGGAAGTCATAGTAATCCGCCATCAGAGTCAGTGCGTCCAGGTCAAGGGCGGATGAGTGGCCCCCGACGACCAGCATGATCTCATCGACTCCGGTTCGTTGGTGCAGGTTTTCGAGGCGGCTGGCCACCATGGCGGGTGTTCCGTGAAAGGTACGGTCGGTGTAGGCGTCGACGATCTGGCGCTCGGCGGTGGTATGCAGGTGGGAGTCGATTTCATCCGGTGGCAGCAGCAGGTAGCCTTCCCCTCTGAACATCCGCAGCATGGCCATGGCTGAGGTAGCCGCCTGCCTCTTCGCTTCAGCCGTGTCTGTGCTGATGGCAGCGGGCACGCTGACGAGGGTGTGTGGCGCGGTAAGGACCTCCGAGGGGTCGAAGCTCTGGCGGTAGACGCGCATCGCCGTATCGATGTCAGCGTCCCCGAACTGCAGGGCGAAGGCGTACGGGAGACCAAGCTGGCCTGCAAGGCGCGCGGAGTAGGGCGACGAGCCGAGTATCCACGGTTCCGGTGCCGTCAGCGGGGCGGGGACCTGGTTCTCCCGCGCCTGCCACGGGCCGGGAACGGCATGGACGTCCACAAACGGGTGGCCGGCTGGAAAGTTGTCCCCGAGGAAGCCAAGCAGTTCCAGTACCTGGTGCGGGAACCCGTCGTTGGCGTCCGCGTTCCTGCGCAGTGCCGCCGCCGTTCTCTGGTCAGTGCCGGGCGCACGGCCCAGGCCCAGATCTATCCGGCCGGGTGCCAGGGCATCCAGCATCCCGAATTGCTCGGCTATCAGCAAGGGTGCATGGTTCGGAAGCATCACCCCGCCGGCCCCCAGCCGGATGCGCGCTGTTTCCGCGGTAAGGCGGGCGATCATCAAGGACGGTGAGGACACCGACGTCGCACCCATCCCGTGGTGCTCGGACATCCAGAAGCGGTGGTACCCCCGCTGGTCCGCGGCTCGCGCCAGGGAAACGGTGCCTGCGAGGCCCTCGGTGGCTGTGGTTCCCACGCCTGTGCCGCCAGCGGACAGGACAGATAAGACAAAGGGTGCCGTGCCGGAGTTTTTCCCGAACTGCATTTTACTGAAACTCCTTGTGGAAATTCTTCCTGGAACCGGTCTGAACGGCCCTGGATGGTGTGGTGTGGCCGAACTACGGCGTCGAGAGATGGCGGATGGCTGACAAGAGGACCTCAATTTCCCTGTGCCCGAGTCCTGGAACCAGTGATCCAAGCGATACCTGTTCAGCGTCGGCGACGGAAGCCACCAACGTCAGGAAGTTCCTCTCGTCCGCGGGAAGCGACGCGGCATAGGTGACGAGCGCCGGGAAGTTCACCGCAGCCGGCGTTTTGAGCAGGCCGGGACGGATCCACGGCTGGCCCAACGCCGCGAACTTTCCGTCATAGCCCCGAATCAGCATCTCTGTCGCTGCAGCGTGCATCGGGCTATGCCGTGCATGCGCCCGGAGTTGTTCGTGGAGCTCCACGCTTAGAGCCGGGCTGCCTGCTCAGCGCCTGCGATGGCGGAGCTGCCCAGGTCGCTGCCGGTGGTTGGCTCCCCTGCGGCAAGCGCCGCGGTCCAGGTTGCCGTGGTGGAAACGTGGGCCCAGTTTGAGTTGAGGACCGCCATCAGCGTTTGGTGCACGGTTTTGGCCGCGGCGGCACCGGCGTTGTTGGCGATGTTGATGGCACCTGTCGCATCCGAGATGACCTCTGTGGCAAAGCCAAGGAATTCTGCGTCCGCTGCTGAGGCGAGAATGCAGTTGTTGGTCATGTAGCCCACCAGCGTGACAGTGTCCACGTCCTGGCTGCGGAGCCATTCGGCCAGGTCCGTGCCGGCATAAACGGAGCTGTAGTGCTTGGTGAGCAGCTTCCAGGAGTCAGCCTTGCGGTTTTCCACCTCAGGGTGCAGTGCAAAGGCAGGGGTCCCCGGATCAAAAACGGGCGCACCTTCTCCTGCGCTGTGCTGAACGGCCGCTACCGGTATTCCGGCGGCCGCGGCGGCATCAATGGCCTGCCCGATATTTGCCAGCGACTCAGCAGGCCGGGGGTAGTGGATCTCGAGCGGACCGCTGAAGTACTGCTGCTGGATGTCCACAATGATGAGTGCGCGGCGGGGCGTGGTCACAATAATTTCTTCTCCTAGGTCGTTGGCGTCCGGCAGGACCCCTGGCTTCCATTGTTCGGGTGCCCGCCCCCGGCTACCAGTGGCATGAATGCTGCCTTACGATGGATTTGCGCCAAAACTATTCCTGAGCCCACCCTGGAGCGTTATGAAGATCGCCATCTATGCTTTCGACGGCGTGCCCATGTTCCACCTCGCGGTTCCACAAATGGTTTTTGAAGAGGTCAAGCGCCAAGGGCACCCGTGGTCCACCGAGCTTTTTTCAGACGGCGCGGACTCCTTGGTGACCGCCGAGGGCTATCAACTCAGCGGAATTTCCGGGCCCGAAGCTGCTGTCAACGCCGATGTTGTGGTGATCCCATCGTGGTACGGCGGCGACAGGACTGCTGGGGCCGGCCTGCAGGCACTCCTCGTGAACGCACACCGGGAAGGAGCCACCATCATGGGCCTATGCCTCGGGGCGTTGGCCGTGGCTGATGCCGGCCTTCTTGACCACCGGTCAGCCGTAACGCACTGGAACGCCGTTGGGGCTCTTGCCCGGCGGCGCCCGGCTGTCTGCGTTGACCCTTCGGTCCTGTACATCGACCACGGGGACGTCATCACCTCGGCGGGCACCGCGTCGGGGATTGATGCCTGCCTTCATCTGGTGCGCAGGAGCCTCGGCGCCGCAGCGACCAACTCGGTCTCCCGCGCACTGGTGGTGGCTCCCCACCGGGAGGGCGGGCAGGCGCAATACATTGAACGCCCGGTCCGCCCGCAGCAGACAGGCGATCCCATTTCCAATGTCATCGGATGGGCGCTGAACAATCTTTCCGAACCTCTCACCATTGAGCAATTGGCTCTTCAGGGGCACATGAGCCGAAGGACCTTCATCCGCGAATTCCAGGTCAGCACAGGCACAACGCCGGCGGCATGGGTCCGCAGCCGGCGCCTGGACGAGGCCCGCAGGCTGCTCGAGGAAACCAAACTGACCGTTGACCAGGTAGCGGCTGCGAGCGGTTTCACCAGCACCGTCACCATGCGACAGAACTTCGCTTCCGCCTTCGCAACAACCCCCACCGACTACCGCAGGCGCTTCGAGGCACTGCCGTCCCCGTGACTGCCGGCAACCGCACCAGCCGGGAAGCCCCGGCCCCGGGAGCTGCCCTCCGCTGACGGATCGGAGGAGAAAGGCGAACCTCCGCAATTGTCCCTCCGCGCACGGGGAGCAGGGTCGAGTCCCACCTAATCGTTTGTTCAGGTCAACGGACGTTGCGGAACGTAGCATCACTCCGAGAGGTATTGGAAGTGATTGGATCTATTCGAAGGCGGAAATCAGCATGCCGAAGGTAGCGGTCGGGGAAATTGTAGGACTGGTACGAACTGGCAGTTGCATCTGCCAAGGTGTCCGTCGGAGAAACGCGGGCCCAGTTGGAGTTGAGGACCGCTATCAGCGTTTGGTGCATGGTTTTACCCCGGCGGCACCGGCACTGTTGGCGATGTTGACCAGCAATTACATCCGAAAGACCATGCCAATTGGCGTCAAGCCAACACCGATACCGCTGGTGCTAAGCCATTGCCACGGGGTCGACCTTTCGCTCGAATGGCATTGGCGCCTGCGGCCATACACTTGATTCGAAGTTCAAGCCCTGACAGCTGATTGTGGGGGCTTGCCTTGATTCCCCCGGCCTCAAGGGAGGCAGATCGAGGATACCGGTGAACAGCTGCGCTGCCTACTTCACCGTGAATCGGTACTCTGGAGACAGAAGGGGAAGTCATTGATGATGTACGTGAGGAGTGTGGGTGGTAACAAGCAAGGACGTGGCGGCCCGTGCCGGTGTGGCCCAGAGCACGGTTTCTTACGTTATGAGTGGGAAGAGATCCATCTCGCCGGAAACCCGCGCCAAAGTCGAAGCTGCGATAGCAGAGCTTACATACCACCCAAATGCTGGAGCGCGCGCCCTAGCAAGCAACAGGACGAGCGTCATCGGCCTCGTGGTCAGTATGTCCCGGACAACGGAGATGGCCGGTTTGCTGCCCTTCATCGAGGCAATAACTTCGGATGCCCGTGTGCGCGATCATGACGTCGTACTGGTAACCGAGGAGGCTGGAACGGCAAGCCTGGAACGACTCTCGGGAAGGTCGCTGGTTGATGCCATCATTCTCATGGACGTGCACCTGCATGACGCCCGGCTTGAGCGGGCGGCTCAGCTGGCTGTCCCTGTTGTCCTCATCGGCCTCGCAGAAGATAACCATGGCCTGGACGCCGTCGATTTCGACTTTGAAGCTGCCGGCATTATGGCTGCGGAAGAACTGCTGGACCGGGGCTACACCCGGGTCGTGGTAATAGGTGAGCCGCCTGAGGTGAACGTGCGTGCGTACGGCTTTATCGCCGGGTTCGAACGGGGCGCGCTGGAGGCGTGCCACCGGCGGGCTGCGGAAGCTGAAGTGCTTCGGCCCGCAGCCCCGGGGTGGAATGCATTCTTGGCCGAGGTCTCAGAGCAAATCGGTAAAGCAAGGACTTCACGGGTTGGTTTCATCGCCCGCACGCCCCAAACTGTGGCGTGGGTATTGCAGTTGCTCCTCATCGGGCATCTCGAACCTGGCCGGGACGTGGGCTTGGTCGGCATGTGTACTGACGAAGACTCTGAAACCTTCAGCACCCCTGTCACGAATGTCTCCCCGAGGCCGCGGGAAGTGTCGTACGCGGCCATGAACCGCGTGTTCGAACTATTGGACGGAGCCGAGCCGGGCGGCCAGATTCAACTGATCCCGCCGCGGCTCACTCGCCGCTGCACGACCTAACCCGAGTTACAGCAAAGCAGCACCCCCTTCCTAAAAGAATTGTTTCATGCTATTTTCGATGCGTATCGAGTCGATACGCATCGATTAATTTTTCTGATAGATAAGGCGAGATGATGACTCAAAGGCGAGGCAGGGTTCTGCGGACGGCTGCGGCTGTGGCGGTTCTTTCCACGGCATGTGGTGTAGCCGGATGTGCTCCGACATCGAGCGGCCCTGAAGATGCGCAAACAGTCTTGTTGCAGCGTCCCGCAGGTTCCACTAATGACACGAAAATTTATGACTCGGTTCTTGCCACGTGCGAAAAGACTACCGGGATCACTATCAAGACTCAGGACATCCCCAGTAGTGGCTATCTGGCCAAAGTCCTTCAACAGGCTTCCTCCAAAACCCTGCCCGACGTATTAATGCTGGACAACGGGGAGGTACCTCAGATCGCCGAATCGGGGGCCCTTGCACCCCTGAAGCCATTGGGCGTTACGACCAATGGATTTGCTGAAGGTGTAGTGCAGGCTTCGACTTACGGAGGTGAACTGTATGGAGTGCAGCCCGTGGCTAACACGATCGCATTGTTTGTGAACACCGAACTCCTTGCGGCAGCTGGGCTGAAAGCCCCTACAACATGGGATGAATTGAAAAGAACGGCTTCTATCCTCACCAAAGGCGATACTTATGGCGTCGCTTTTTCCGCAGCCGCGTCTGAGGAAGGAACATTTCAGTTCCTTCCGTTCTTCTGGTCCAACGGCGGCGATGAGACCAACATTCCCACTAGCGAAGGTGCGGCCGCTCTTCAGCTGTGGAAGGACCTCGTGATCGCCCATGCGGCATCGGAATCGGTGCTGACCTGGACGCAGGCGGATGTCAACGACCAGTTCATCGCAGGCAAGGCTGCGATGATGATCAATGGGCCGTGGCAATTTCCGTCCCTGGATAAGGCCGGAGTCAAATACGAGGCCGTGGCCCTTCCTGCTCCTCAGCCGGGTGCTGAAATTGTTTCTCCGCTCGGGGGCGAGACTTGGACGGTTCCTGTCACCGGCAATAAGGAAAAGATGGCTTCAGCTGCCCAGGTGGTGCAGTGCCTGGGGTCCGATGCAAGCCAGCTCGAGCTCGGATCCGGGCGAAACCTCATCCCAACGAATGAGAATCTCGCGGGACAGTATGCGCAAGAGAATCCCAAGATGAAGGGCTTCGTTGACCAGATTCCCGGTCTTCGTGCACGCACCGCCCAGTTGGGCCCGGATTACGCCAAAGCGTCCCAAACCATCTACACCGCCATCCAGGATGTACTTACAGGAGGAGCGGAACCTTTGGAAGCTCTGCGTCGAGCGGAAACCAAATAGCAATGGCCACGATGGCCGGACCAGTCCGTGCAGGCGCCCTTGCAGGGAGACAAGCATCATGATCATGACTGAAATCAAGACGAAGCCGGTAATCGCACCACGCTGGCGGGTATCTGGTCGCAACAAAGAAAGGCTCCTACAGCAGGCCTTTTTGCTGCCGGCCACTTTATATATTCTGCTGATCTTCGGATACCCCGTCGTGCAAAACGTCATAATGGCGCTTCAGCAGTACACCACCGCCACATTCTTCACCGGTCATGCCCCTTGGATAGGCCTTGCCAACTATCAGGCAGTACTCCAGTCGCGGGACTTCGGCCGTGCTGCTATGAACACCCTGACATTCACAGTTTTTTCAATCGCAGGACAGCTGATCTTCGGCATGCTCATCGCCCTCTATTTCCGCCGCAGATTCCCGCTTAACAACCTACTGCGGGGTTTGCTGCTGTTGCCATGGCTGATTCCACTGATTGTTTCCAGTGCAGTCTGGCGGTGGATGCTGGACAAGGACTCTGGGGTGGTCAACCAGATCCTTGGTGCTCTGACCTTCAGCGATGTCCGGATCGGATGGCTCACCGACACAACAGTGGCGCTCCTGGCGGTGATCTGTGTGAATATCTGGCTGGGAATTCCGTTCAACGTGGCCTTGCTGTACAGCGGCCTGCAGGACATCCCACAGGAACTCTATGAGGCCGCCGCCCTAGACGGTGCCACCGGAGCGAAAGCATTCAAGCACATTACCTGGCCCCTTCTCCGGCCCGTCGTCACGGTGGTGTTGGTCCTTGGCGTCGTCTACACCCTGAAGGCCCTGGATATCATTCTTGGCCTCACCGGAGGGGGACCTGCGAACGCAACACAAACCTTGTCGACAGAGTCCTACCGTTTGTCGTTCCAACAGTTCGACTTCGGCCAAGGAGCCGCAGTGGGCAACATCCTCATTGTTATTTCCCTCGTATTCGCACTGCTCTACCTGCGGGCCAACCGGAAGGGGTCGAAGGCATGACAAGCACCACCGCCACAAAAGCGGCCGGATCATTTGGACTGGAACGATCTGCTTCCCGCCACACGATTTTCGGACTGGTGATCGTTGTCGTTTTGCTCTTTCCGGTCTACTGGATGGTCAACGTGTCGCTGCAACCCGGCGGACGGGCCGTGGGCACGCCCTGGTTTCCCATCAATCCTGACCTGTCCGGCTACGCCACCGCCATCGCCGAGCAAAGCCCAAACCTCGTCACCAGCCTTCTCGTCGCTGGGGGCAGTGTCCTATTCAGTCTCGTGATTGCCGCCCCTGCCGCCTACGCAGTGGCGCAATTGCGGATCCCGTTCGCCCGGACCCTTCTCTTCGCGGTGCTCATCTGCCAGATGATTCCAGGGATCGTCGTGTCCAACGCTCTCTATACAGCGTTCAATCAGTTGGGGCTGTTGAACAGCATCATTGGCCTAATTATTGCCAACTCCAGCGCCGGCATACCGTTCGGGATCCTCATCATGCACGCTTTCATGCTTTCCATCCCGCCCTCAGTCATAGAAGCTGCACGGGTCGACGGTGCGGGGCCAGTCAGAGCCTTTGTTTCCATCGTCCTTCCGATGAGTAGGAATGCGATCATCACCGCGGGTCTCTTTGCCTTCCTCTTTGCTTGGGGAGACTTCCTCTTCGCCGTCACCCTCACCACCACCAATGAAGTCAGGCCCGTGACCGTTGGCCTGTACTCCTACCTCGGCACCTACGTAAATGACTGGAGCGCCGTCATGGCCACCGCAGTTCTCGCATCCACACCCGCCATCGCCGTGCTCGCGGTCGCCCAACGCTACATATCAGCAGGCGCAACCGGGGGAGCGGTCAAATGACCATTACCGATTCATCGTCCCTCAACGCACCCCAGGCCCTCGGCAGGATCCGTATCCCCTTCGGCCAGGGGGAGGCTTCTATTGACCCCGTGACCGGCGCGCCCGTGCAGTTTGTGGCCAAAAATGCCCCGGACCGCCGATTCCTTCTTGATCCTGACTTGGTCTGGCACTCTCTGGAGCACCAATGGGGCAGCGGACACATCATCACCGATGGGGGAGCGGCACGCTGGAACAGACCGGACAGGCAGGAAGTGGCCACCAACTCCTCAGTTAGCCACTTCCTCCCTTCGGAGCAGCTCGCTTTGACAGTCAAAAGGAACGTTCGCAAAGACAAGTTCATCGAACGCTACGAATTTACCAACACGGGATTACACACAACGAAGGTGACCAGCGTCGGCATCCAGACGCCGTTCGCAGACCTATATGAAAGCGCCCAGGAAGCCCTCCAGCGTTCCGTGCACGCCCACATCTTCACCGGCGGCGCTTGGGCATGGGTGCTCGCCCAGCCCATGTCAGGAACAGGGCCTCTCCTTGGGCTGGTCCTCGAGGAAGGGGAACTTTGGGGATATTCCATAGAATCACGCAACCGGAACACATCCTCCAATGCCCGCGGACACATCGTTCTCCAGGTAACTGACCACGCCCGCAACCCGAACGCCTTCGGCGGCCAACCGGCCCTCACACTCGAGCCCGGTCAGAGCCTTGTCCTCCAATGGCAGCTTGGCTGGTACGGAAACATCGACGAGTTCCTCTCTGCCACCAAACCGTCGGCCAAACTCTCGGCGGTGTCAGCACCCATAAACCAAGCAATCACCATCACCACCAACCTCTCCGTTACCAGTAGATCAGAGGCGCTGAAAATTTCTCCCACCCCCGAGGGCACAGAGGTCCGAAGCGCCTGCCCCGGCACCTTCATGATCGAAATCGGCGGCAGCTCACGCACCGAAATCGCCTTCCACGACCCGCTAGCCGGGGTCATCAAACGGCGGTGCGCCTACATTCTTGACCACCAGCGCGCGGCATACCGTCCCGGCTCCCTGGCCCACGCGTTCGTCCCCGTCGATACCGCAACAAAGTTGGCGCAGACCACTAACGGCTGGTCTGACTGGACAGATGGCTCGGAACGAATTGGCATGGCCCTGCTCCTGCAAATGGCTGTGCGCCGCGGCCTCATAGACCCGGCCCTTGATGACGCCCTTGAGGGGTGGGCCGAGTTCGCGGTGGAAAACCTTATGGACAGCACAGATGCGCCTCGCCGGGGTTCCCAGGACCATCACACCGGAGCACGGCTTTACGACGCGCCATGGCTGGCCCAGTTCTTCCTTGAGCGCTACCTTCAAACAGAAGACACCACCCACCTTCACCGCGCAGAACGAATTCTCAACCGTGCCTTCGCCTTGGGAGCGCAAGGCTTCCTGGCAATTCACTTCTCTGGCACCTGCGTTGCAGTGGCCGACGCGCTGGCTGTGGCTGGTGCTCTTGAGGCAGCCCAACAACTTAGAGGCCAAGTGATTGAAAGCGCCCATTACTTTGCTGCCCGCGGGGTGCAGCTGCCCCCACACGAGGTGTTCTACGAACAGTCAATCGTGGCGCCCTTGGTCTGCCTATTCAGTGATGCCTACCGGCTTACAGGGGACCACGTGTTCCTCGACGCCACACGCACGGCGTTGCCATGGTTGCTTGCCTTCGGAGGCCCGCAGCCGCACACCCGATTGTACGGAGTGGCAATCCGCCACTGGGACGGCTACTGGTTCGGCCTTCGTCGGCAATGGGGCGATGTTTTTCCTCACTATTGGAGCGCCCTGACCGCAGAGGCTCTTCTAGGCCTGCCGGAGGAACTTCTGAATGCAGGGCATGAAAGCCTGGCCCTAGCTATCCTTCGTGCAAACATGAGCAATTACTTTCCCGACGGGTCAGCAACCTGTGCCTTCATCATGCCCACCACCGTGGACGGGGTCCCGGCTCACACCGCCGATCCCCTTGCCAATGACCAGGACTGGCACCTTGCTATGTGGCTTGGAATGATCGATAAATTCAATTTGTCGGACTAGTTTTGGGGCGCTCATTGGGGCCCGGGCCGTCCAGGGACTGGGAACTGGCCGCGCTAAATGCCTGGCCGTGTTCGCCATAACCTTTGCCGAGCGCAAGACGCCGTAGTCCGCGAGCGTCGGGGTGGCCGCCGGCAGTAAGGGATTGGAGGCGAAGAAGCCTGTGGTATCTCCGTGGAACTCATTGCCTCACTCTCGCCGCTCTGGTGTGAGGTGCAAACAGCAGATCGATCGGGGCGGGACCGACGACCACTGCTCGGAGTTACGGTCGTCCGCCCCGTTGCGCTGTATCTTAGGGCTGCCGGGCTGTGGGGCGGTTGCTGACGATGGGTGCCGCTCCGGTGTAGCCGTTGCGTGCAGCGGCGATCTCGCGGATCCTTCCGCGGCATGCATACCAGCCGGCGATCATGAGCGCGACCGCGATTGCGGTTACGAGCATGGTCAACGGGGATTCGATAAGGATCATGGCAAGGACCACGGCGAGGAAGGCAATGGTTAGATAGCCGGTAAAGGGGGCTCCAGGCATGCGGAATGAAGGACGTTGGGTCCAACCTTTCTTGCTCCACCGCTGAAACTGGATTTGGCACAGCACAATCGCGGCCCATGCCACGATGATGCCAACGGCCGCGATGCTGAGAACGATCTCGAACGCGTCGCCCGGGACGATATAGTTCAGCGGGATGCCGAGGAAGGAGACTGCTGCGGTGATGGCAACGCCGCCATAGGGGACGCCCGCCTTGTTCATTCGGAGCGCGAATTTCGGCGCTGACCCTGCGGTGGCCATCGAGCGCAGGATTCGTCCGGTGGAGTAGAGCCCGGCGTTGAGCGAAGACAGGGCGGCTGTGAGCACGACGAGGTTCATGATGGAGTCAATGCCATTGACGCCGATTGAGCTGAAGAACGTCACGAACGGGCTCACGCCCTTTTCGTAGGCGGTGTAGGGCAGCAGCAGTGAGAGCAGGACGACGGATCCGACGTAGAAGACCGCGATGCGGGCGATGACGGCGTTGATCGCCTTCGGCATAACCTTTTCGGGGTTCTCCGTTTCGCCGGCGGCGGTGCCGACGAGCTCAATTGAGCCGTAGGCGAAGATGATTCCCGACATGAGCAGGATCATCGGCATGATGCCGTTCGGGAAGATCCCGCCGTTGTCGGAGATGAGCTGGAAGCCGACCGGATCACCGGTTGGGGTGCCGAAGATGACGAAATAGATGCCCACGAGGAGGAACATGACCAGTGCGGAGACCTTGATGAGGGCGAACCAGAATTCCATCTCGCCGAAGACCTTGACGGAGACAAGGTTGAGGGCGAGGACGAGCACCAGGGCGATGAGGGCCCAGCCCCATTGCGGGACCGCGGCGATCCAGGGGACGTACCTGCCGAAGAAGCTCATGTAGAGTGCGGCGGCGGTCGTGTCGGCGATGGTCGTGGCGGCCCAAACCAGCCAGTAGAACCATCCCACGGTGAACGCTGCCTTCTCGCCGAAGAATTCTCGGGCGTAGGAGACGAACGAGCCCGACGATGCCCGGTGCAGTACGAGTTCGCCGAGGGCGCGCAGGATCAGGAACGCGAAGGCCCCGCAGATCGCGTAGGCGACGAAGAGTGATGGCCCGGCTGCGGCAAGGCGGCCACCTGCGCCGAGGAATAGGCCTGTACCGATCGCGCCCCCGATGGCGATCATCTGGATTTGTCGGGATTTGAGTCCTTTCTGGTAGCCGGCATCCTCGGCGTGCAGTACTTGATCGGGAGCATGTGCGTGCCCGGAGTCTGTGACGGGTGGCTGAATCGACATGGGAAGCCTTCCTGGAGATACGAAGCTCGAATTGCGAGGCCTGATGGTCTACGGCGTAACCGCCGGAGTTGGGGTGCTAAGAGGATGTCCGCCCTTTGTAGGGCTTCGTGGCAGTCGAGGTGATTGCGGTTCTGAGCCTGCCCGCGGTCAGGCGACCTGATGAGGGGCGACGGGATGTGGAAGACCTGAACCCCCGGCCTATTGGGAGATTCAAATCACAGTTGAGAGTATGCCGGACATCACATCCAGAAATCAACAGATTGTTGGATATATTCAGACGACTTCCGCATTCCATGCACTAGAAGTACAGGACAGGCGGGATGTACAAGGTGATTCGATCTACCGCATGTAAACAAGCTGTGTAATAGTGGTGGAAAGTTCAGCTTCTTAATTACTGAGTGTTGAATATCCTTGAAGGTGAATCGACGTGCCGTGCCTACTGTGCCGCGTTCGCCTCTCGAACGTCTGGAAGGTATTTCATGGTTGAGTCCGTTACGTCCACACCGCTCTACGAACGCGCGGTCCGGGTGGGGGATCTACTCTTTGTCTCCGGCCAACTCCCTATCGGAGATGCTGGGTTGCTCTATCCCGGGCGCGTGGGCCAGGAAGTTACAGTCGAGCAGGCGCGCGAGGCTGCCGTGCTCGCTGCCAGCCGGTGCCTGGACGTCGTCCGCGACGAACTCGGGTCGTTGGACGTGGTCAAAGGTATCGCCAGGATCGGAGGATACGTCTCAGCAGGGGAAGGATTTGTGGATGCACCCGCCGTAATCGATGGTGCGTCCCAACTCGCCCTCGATGTGCTTGGAGAAAAAGGGCACCATGCGCGGCTGGCAATGGGAGTAGCCTCCCTGCCGCTGGGTGCATGCGTCGAGATCGAAATGACTGTCCAGTGCTAAGGGCAGCCGAGCAGGCTCAGGCCCGCAGCTTCACGACAATCGGGAACCCGCTTGAGGAGCTCTCCCTCGAACAGCTCCGCCAGCGCACGAGCATGAAATGGCGCACTCATCCCTCCGACGTGCTGCCTCTGTGGGTTGCCGAAATGGACGTCCGGCTCGCGCCGCCCGTTTCGGAAGCGCTGCACCAGGCCATCGATGACGGAGACACCGGATACCCTGCTGGGACGAAGTTCGCGGAGGCCATAAGTGCGTTCGCTTCCCGGCGCTGGGGCTGGGACGGGCTGGCGGTCGAGCGCACCGCCATCGTGCCCGACGTGATGATGGGCGTCGTTGAAATCCTGCGGCTGATCACAGATCCAGGTGATGCCGTCGTCGTCAACTCCCCGGTCTATGCACCTTTTTACGCCTTCATCACCCATGATTCGCGCAGGATCGTTGAAGCCCCGCTAGGACAAGATCTCAGGATCGACCTTGGCACCCTCGAGGAAGCTTTCAAGCACGTGCGGTCGCAGGGACGGAACGCCGCCTACCTGATCAGCAATCCACACAACCCGACCGGTGTGGTCCACAGCCCTGAAGAGCTCGCAGCTGTCGCGGCCCTCGCCCGCAACTACGGGGTCCGGGTCGTCTCGGACGAGATCCACGCCCCGCTCATACTGCCGGGAGCAACATTCACTCCGTATCTCAGCGTGCCCGAGACCGAGAACGCGTTTGCGCTCACTTCGGCGTCGAAAGCCTGGAACCTGGCCGGCCTCAAGGCAGCACTCGCAATCGCCGGACCCGACGCTGCCGATGATCTTCACCGTATGCCCGAAGAGGTCAGCCACGGACCGAGCCACCTGGGAATCATCGCCCAGACCGCCGCGTTCCGTGACGGTGAAGAATGGCTGGATGCACTCCTCCGAGGCCTCGACGCCAACCGGACTCTCCTCGGAAAGATGCTCGCCGAACATCTTCCCGGTGTGGGGTACGCCGCTCCCGAGGGGACATATCTAGCCTGGCTGGACTGCAGCCATCTCGCCCCCGATTCGCCAGGCGGCCCTGATGGCCTCGGCACCGTAGCCGACCTCGCCGGGCCGGCCAAGATATTCCTCGACAAGGCGCGGGTCGCCCTGAGCTCCGGCCATGTCTTCGGCACGGGCGGCGCTGGACATGTCCGCCTCAACTTTGCCACTTCCCAGGCCATACTCACCGAGGCTGTCACCCGGATGGGCCGGGCCGCCGTCCCAATTGAACAAGACTCATCAGCCCGCGCCTGACGGTCCAGCAATACAACCCGGCCGACCACGGAGAACGTATGGCTTTGCGTATCCACCACACCTGGCACCCTGTCATCGGCCAAAGAGTTCAAATGAGGTGCAGCGGCATCACTAGCGCGAAGGTATCGTCGACGCAGTCACCCTGGACGATGCGATTCTCTGGATCGCCGGTGACATCTTGCAGCCGCGGATGATGTTCCAGCGCACCGACGGCTTCGAAGTTTGGATCGGCTACCGCTGGGAATCCCGTACGGGAGAGCCAGCGTGATCCATGCAATGCAACAGTATGTTGAAGCAAATAGCCCTAGCCTGCGGGATCGATCTCTGCCGCGACAGCGATACACTTCAACAAAAGGTATAATTTATAGCGGTTTCGGGAACTTGTATCCGCCTACTCATCGGAAGGACAGCACCAATGACCCAAATTGGTTCGCTCGGATCAGCAGCTCCGCCCCCGGACGCGCTGCATGGCATGGACGCCGAGTCCATCAACCGGATTCTGGAGCTCCTGGTGGCACCCCTTCAGGCCGCGGTGCCTCAGCCCACGGAAGTCGTTCTGCATGACCTGCAGAGAATCCCGAACACGGTCCGTGCTATCGCCGGAGATGTCACTCGCCGTCAGATCGGCGACCCACCTACCGACAAATTGCTCGAACGCGTGGCAGCAGGTAACTTCTCCCATGAGATCGGCTACCGCTCGCAACTGCCTGACGGGAGAATCCTGCAGAGCACGACGATCATTTACATCGACAAGGAAGGCCAAGCTGCTGCAGCCCTGTGTCTGAACGCTGACGTGTCAGCCTGGGTCACGCTCCGCTCCGCCTTGGACCGCTTCGTCCTCGGTCACGACGGGAGCTCCATGCTGGCGACCCCTGCCGTGCACGGGGCTAAACCGGTCGGCCCCCAGGGGAGCGAGTACTTCCCGCACAGCGTGGAGGAACTCAGTTCCAAGCTCGTTGAGGCCGCGATCACCGCCATTGGGGTTCCCGTTGAGCAAATGCGCAAGGAACACAAGATGCAGGTCGTCTCGGAGCTTGACCGCCGTGGATTCTTCCTCATCAAGCAGGCAGCCGAGACAGCGGCTACCGCGCTCGGAGTCACCCGCTTCACCATTTACAACTACCTCAACGAACTCGGCGGAGAGGTCGAAAAGACAGCCTGACCCTCGGACCATCATGGCCATCACGGAGGTGCCTTCGGTGAGTTTATGTACGCGGGGGGCGGCAGGGCACCGCATCCATAGCGCCCCTGACTACCTACGGGGCTCTCGGTACTACCTGTGCGGCGAGGATCGCAGCGGCCGTGAGTTCCTCCTTGGGGGCCCCGGCGGCCGCTTCGACACTCAACCCGTAAATCGCCGACATGACGTATCGAGCCAGCGCGGTGCAGTTTGTGCCGGCGGGCAGATCGCGGTCGGCGAGGGCCATTTCAAGCCGGTCCAAAACGGTTCTCCTCATCCGTTCGCGAGCGGCTGCCAGGAGATCAACTATTTCGTGGTGAGGTTTTCCGGATGCAAGGCCTGCCTGGATCGTCATACAGCCGAAAGGCTGACCTTGGCTAGTGAATACGTCAACTCTCCCCGTCAGAAGGGTCAGCACTGCCTCGTGGGCCGTAGGCCTGGACATGGCGTCCTCCAGCTGGACTGTGCGTTCGCACATGTACCGGTCCAGCGTCTTTTCGAATAGCTCCCGCTTGCTGCCGAAGGCGGCATACAGACTCGGCGGGTTTATGCCGAGCGCCTGTGTCAGGTCGGCAATAGATGTGCCCTCGTATCCCTGACGCCAAAACAGCTCCATGGCAGCCTGAAGGGCGGCCTGATCATCGAATCCGCGTTTACGGCCTCCCGGCATTTCATGCCCTCCTGATCTCAGCAAATGCTGCCATTTGCCTTTTCTGTAATATCCACTACAGTACATCCCATGAGATACGTAGCGATCACTATACAACTTGCGGTGGATCTTTCCGAAGCTCGTTCGCTTAGCGACACATGACCCTCATCCGGCACGGCATTGCAACCGGGCCCGCACCCGCCTTTCCCTGACCAGCAAATGAAAGAGGAAGCCATGTCTGCCCGATCAACAACCAGCTCCGCATTCCAATCCGATGTCCTCCAGAACGATCTGCCGGTCCTGGTCGACTTTTGGGCACCATGGTGCCCGCCGTGCCGTGCCGTTGGGCCTGTGCTCGATGAAGTGGCCCTTGAGCAGGCCGGGAAAGTCGAGGTCATCAAAGTGAACGTCGATGAGAACCCCGAGCTCGCCCGGCAGTATGGCGTCACCTCAATTCCCGCCTTCCGGGTATTCAACAACGGTGAGGTCGTGGGTTCGTTCCTTGGTGCCATGCCGAAGGAAGCATTTGAAGACCGTCTTGCCCCCTACCTGGGGGCAGCGGCCCGCAACTGATATCCAGGCAGCTCAACAGGGGCACCACCCTCAACGAGACATCGCCGATGTTGAGCTGCCAGCAAACTCCCTCCGAAAAGGGCATTCCACACAAGCCTGGCCCGTGACGCGCTTTAGCTGCGGAAGGGCGGATGAACCGCATCAACCAACCTGAAAGGAAACACCATGACTGAAACGAACACCCTGCGCACAGAGCCTTTCGCCGACCTGGCAGCCATCGAGGCGACAGTGGCAGCTGTCACCGAGCAGCGTGAGCTTGGCAAGGTCACCTTCAGCATGCACAGCGAGTCGGCCGGAGGTTTGACCGCCAAGACCATCACCGGACCCCTGACCCAGGCGGGAGTCGGCAACGAATCGCGCCGCGGCCAGTTCACGCTGCACAGTGATGAGCCGGTCTCCCTGCTGGGAACTGACACGGCCGTCAGCCCCGCTGAATACATCCTCAAGGCCCTGGCTGGCTGCTACATGGTCACGCTGGCCTCCCTTGCTGCAGCCAGGAACATTCAGTTGAAGCACGTCGCACTGACCCTGGGCTTCGACATCGATCTCAGCGGCTTCCTCGGAATTGATAAGAGCGTCCGCAAGGGTGCACAGCAAATCACCGTGGACGTTCAGATCGACAGCCCCGGCACTTCACGGGCTGACCTGAAAGATCTGATTGGCGCGCTCGAAGCCACATCCCCAATCCGTGACACCTTGGCCAACCCCGTCCCCGTCATCACCCGTCTCGGCTGACACCGCACGGGGTTTCCCAAGGCTACGGTTATAACGAAAAGGAACAAACTTGGCGACGACCAACGTTGCCTGAGAACAGTTCACCGCCACCATCGAGGGCAACGACATAGCACTCGTGGATTTTGGGCATCTTGGTGCGGTCCCTGCAGCCAATTTGGCCCCATGGACGAATCCGCGCTGAACTCGCCGCATCCCCGGCCCAGCTCTGACCGCGTCAAACTGGACTGCCGATGCAGTGAGCGCGTTGCCGGCCGTTCCGCATGACCGGCCGGCAACGCTTCGGTTTCGATGAACGAACGATAGCGGGATTTGGCATGGTGGACCACACCGCCGAAAGGATGAATCGGGCCAACGTGAACAGCAACCTTCGATGTATGTCCGTCACGGAACTTGTGGTGACCAGCTCCGGGCCTTCCTGGACATCCCCTTCGTCAACCGGGCGCTGGCTTCGAAGCCTGACTTCCGTATCCGGTGAAAAGGTGCCACGATCGATGGCAAAACATCGCCTTCTCGGGGCACTCCCCTTGTCCTTTCCTGAGCGCCGATAACGGGTCTTATGTAAAGCTGGGGCCAAGAGAGGCTCTCTGAAGGCTTCCGCGGACCTCTGTTGACAGTCCTCACGGGTTGCGTCACCTGCGGCAACTCGCCAAGTAGTCGAGAGCGACCAGAACCAGCATGTGCCTGCAATGGGCGAAGCTCCAGTCAAATAGCGGTTGACCGGAGCTTCGGTTCATTATGTGCCCTGGAACCTGAGGATTACTTGTGAGCTGATGGGAGCCTGTTCGAACGTGGACTGAACGGCGACGCCCGCGCCCTTAAGTGATGGCCGGCCGACGGCTGTCATCCCAGGTCAGGCTGGCTGTGGACGCGGACCACCGATACCCCTGCCGGCGGGAGTTTCATGGTCCCGCCGCGCTGCAGCCCTGCTCCACCGAGCAGATCCGTGCCGTCCACCTCAAGTTCCACCACCACTACCGATGCGGTGTGATTGAGGAAGAAGAGGTACCGTCCTGCGGTGGTGCAGCGTTCGGTCACTTCCACACCGTGCGGTGCCGGGTGCGGCGCACGGATTCCGGCCCGTGACAGCACTGCTCCCACCACCAGGTCCAGCGCTTCCTGGGGCAGGTGCGTGCCGATGTAAACGGCCGTCCCGGCACCCAGTCGGTGATCCAGGATGGCGGGCCGCCCGGCCAGGTGGCCGGTCGTGTAGGTGGCCACGACTTCTGCCCCTTCCGAAACCATGTCATCCTGCCACCGTGTGGCGCCGCCGTCGAACGCTTCCTGGAGTAAATCCGGGGCGTAACTGCCCAGGAGCGCCTGCCCCTGAACCGTGCTGATTTCGACGGCGGCGTCTTGGGCCAACGGTGAGAAGTCCCTGATGTGCCCGCCCACCACAGTGCGCAGGCCACCCGGATATCCGTTGCCGATAACTTGATCGTCCTGGTCCACGATGCCGGAGAAATAGGACGCCACGACATGGCCGCCGCCTGCCACGAACGCCTCGACGGCAGCCTGCTGGCTGGAGCTCATCAGGTACTGGTTGGGGATGACAAGCACCTTGTAGCCGGACAGGTCGGATGCGAGGGCGACAACGTCCACAGCCGCATTTTCCAGCCATAAAGAGCGGTAGTGGCTGGCCGCCACCGCCCGGTAATCGTAGTTGTTCACAGGGTGGGCGGGTCCCTCCACGGCCCACCAGTTTTCCCAGTCCCACACCAGGGCAACGTCTGCGGTTGTCCTTGCTCCGGCGATTTCCGCGAGCTGCGCCAGCTCGTTGCCGAGTTCCTTGACCTCTTGCCAGGTCCGGCTGGCCTCGCCGCTGTGGGGAAGCATTGCCGAGTGGAACTTTTCCTGACCGAAGCGGGAGGCGCGCCACTGGAAGAACATCACGGCGTCTGCTCCGTGGGCCACCGCCTGGTAGGAGCCCAGCCGCATCATGCCGGGCTGCTTGGTCAGGTTCACCTTCCATTGGCTCACTGCACCTGCTGCCTGCTCCATCATCATCCAGGGTGCTCCGTTCCCCAGATGCCGCATGAGGTCGTACTGCAGCGCGGCCTCCACCAGTGAGGCGGGCTTGGCAGGGTCCGGGTAGATGTCCAGGGCGATCACGTCCGTCTCCGGGGCCCACCGGCGGTAATCCTGGATCCGGAAGAACTGGACAAAATTCGTGGTGGCTGGGATGTCCGGTGTAACTCCCTGGAGCAGGTCCCGCTCCAGTTTGTACAGGTCCACTTGGATGTCTGTGGTGAAGCGGGCGAAATCCAGTTCGCGTGCCGGATTCACCCACCCCCGCACGGGTTGTGGCAGGTGCACCTGGTCCCAACTGCTGTAGACCTGTCCCCATAAAGTGGTCCCCCACCTGGCATTAAGCTGATCCAGGCTGCCGTACTTCTCCTGCAGCCAGGACCGGAAGGCCCCGTCGCACAGCCCGCAGAAGCAGTATGCGTGGTATTCGTTGCCGATGTGCCACATGGCCAGCGCCGGATGATCCCTGTAACGCTCCGCGAGGGCACGCGCCACCCGCTGGCTCCGGTCCCGGTACACGGGCGACGACGGGCAGAAATGCCCGCGGCTGCCCACCGCCACACGGGTTCCTGACCGTTCCACCATCAATGTTTCGGGGAACCCCTCGGCCAGCCACGGAGGCGGGGAGGCATTGGGCGTGGCGAGGTTCACGAGGATGCCCCCGGCAGCGAGCAGGTCCATCACTTCGTCCAGCCAGCCGAAATCGAAAACCCCGTCCGCCGGTTCCAGGCGCGACCAGGAGAAAACCCCCAGGCTGACAAGTGAAACGTTCGCCTCCCGCATCAACCTGACATCCTCGGGCCAGGTGCTCCTGGGCCACTGCTCCGGGTTGTAGTCACCGCCATAGACCAGGCCGGGAAGCCGCTGCTGGAAGGACTCTAAGGGGGTGGGGCTCATGGCCTGCACTTTCACAGAAGGGAGGAGGGTTGGTTGCCTGAAGAGTTCGTTGCCTGGATACAAGCAGCGACTACATGGCTGCCTTAACATCGGCAATGAGCTGGTCTGCCGCTTGGCGGGGCGTCATCCGGTCGAAGACGACCTCCTGGGAGAGCCTCTTGACGGAGTCGATCAGCACCGCGCCGGCCTTCGGGTTGGGAATGGCGTAAGGAGGGGTGTCGAGCTCATTGATCCTGGTCACGTACTCGGCGACCTTGCCCTCCACGGGGGTCAGCGTGGGCGTGATGGCTTCAAGGACCTTGGAGCTGGACGGCACACCGCGGTCAAACTTCGAGATCTTTCCGGCTTCGGCGGAATTGGTCAGGAAGTCGATCAGCATCGCAGCTTCCTTGGGATGGTCGCTGTTCGCTGCCACTGAATAGTAGATACCGGGCTTGGTCCAGCCACCCGGTTCCTGGAACTGCCGTTCGCCCGGCAGGCGGAGCAGCGTGAATTCCTGCCCTGCCGCCTTCTCCAGGTTTCCGAGTTGATTGACGGAGACCAGGGACATGGCTTTTTTACCCAGCGCGAGAGGGGACTGTTCCAGGGCAAGGCTGGCCGCTTCGAGTTCGGCTTCCACGGACTGGGTTCCGCCGCTGTCCCGCAGGCTGCGAACGAACTCCCACCACCCTGCAGCGGTATCGGCGCTGAAGCCGACCTCGCTGCCGTTGTTCTTCCAATAGTCTTCTCCATGCTGGCGCAGCCACAGGTTCATTGTCTGCTCGTCCATTGTCAACGCCGCGCCTGCCACCTCCGGTGTGGCCTTGGTGATGGCGGCCGCGGTGTTCCTGAAATCGTCCCAGGACCAGGTGTTGTCGTCCGGCACGGGAACACCTGCGGCTTCGAATAACGCAGGATTCACTGCCATGCCAAAGCCGGATTCACCGGAGGGGATGCCGTAAAGCTTGCCGTCAATCTGCGTTCCGGCCAGCGATGCCGGGGAAAAATCGCCGGTGGGCAGCACCTCGGCCTGTCCGGTGAGGTCCACCAGCTGGCCGTTGTCGATGTAGGTGTACATGTATGGATCGGTCATCTGCATAACATCAGGCAGGTCACGGGATGCAGCGCTGGTGGAAAGCTTATTGAAGTAGTCACTGAAGTTGGAGAACTCCGGCTGTACGCTGATATTCGGGTGTGCCTCCTCAAAAAGGTCAATGACCTCCTGCGTCTGGGCATGCCGGGCGTCCGAACCCCACCAGTTGAAGCGGAGTGTTACGGAATCATCCCCCGCCGGGCTGCCGCAGCCGGCGACGCCCAGACTCACCGCGGCTACCAAGGCTGCTGCGAGGGTTCTGACCCTCAGGGGTCCTGCGTTCTTTTGTGCCATGGTGGAGCTCCTTTGCTACGGGTGGCAACGCGCCGCAGGGATCAGCGGCAGTGCGTCGATGGACTTTCAGGGTGCGGCGAAATATCGGCAACCGGCTTGGGAAGCTCAGTCGAGCTGCCATGCCTGACCGGACTGAAACGGTCATCGATCTAACAACAATTGTGACCGTTCACTCCCGTGAGTGCGTTGTAAATAAAACACTTCTCAAGGAATACCTTGAACAATAGTGACCGGTAACTATTTTCGTCAAGACCATTGACGCCGTCGAATTTTCACTGCAATACTCGATCCAACCTGCCGGCGTGAGCCGCCCCCATTCCCTCTGACCCGGAGCGTTTTCATGTCAACGATGACCCACCTGCCCCGAAGTACGGCAGCCGCCCCGCCCCCGGCGCCGCAGCGGCGAACACTCATGAAGAAGCTCGAAGAGCGGGCAGCCTGGCAATTTCTGCTGCCGTGGTTCGTGGGCATGCTGCTGATCACCATCGGGCCCATGATCGCGTCGCTCTATTTCTCGTTCACGGATTACAACCTGCTCCGCGCCCCCAGTTGGGTGGGTCTGGACAACTTTGAACAGATGCTCACTGACACCCGGCTGCACAAGTCCCTTGGCGTCACGTTTGCCTACGTGCTGATTGGGGTTCCCGCCCTCTTGGTGGTGGCACTCTCCCTGGCCATGCTGCTGAACCGCGGCATCAGGGGGCTGCCGTTCTACCGCTCCGTGTTCTACCTGCCCTCCCTTCTTGGTGGGTCAGTGGCGGTGGGAGTGCTCTGGCGGCAGGTCTTCGGCACTGAGGGCCTGGTCAACCAGTTCCTTGCGCTCTTCGGCATCGATGGTCCGGGGTGGATCTCCAACCCGAGTACAGCCCTGACTTCCCTGATCATGCTGCACGTATGGAGCTTCGGATCCTCGATGGTGATCTTCCTGGCCGGGCTACGTCAGATCCCCGAGGAGCTCTACGAGGCGGCAGCGCTGGATGGGGCCGGCCGGTGGGCGCAGTTCCGCAACGTGACAGTTCCACTCCTGACTCCCATCATTTTCTTCAATCTGATACTGCAGATCATCAATTCATTCCAGACCTTCACCCAGGCCTTTGTGGTCAGCGGGGGGACCGGCGGACCGGCCGATTCCACCCTGTTCTACTCGCTCTATCTCTATGAGCAGGGCTTCGGCCGTCTCAACATGGGGTACGCATCCGCGATGGCCTGGGTGCTGGTGATGATCATCGCCGTGTTCACGGCCGTCAACTTCTACTTCAGCAAACGATGGGTGTTTTACAGTGACCGCGACTGATATCAAGCCACCCCGGACGAAGGCACCTCTTCCTACCGGGTATCCCCAAGCCGGAAAAATGCGCAAAAATCTTCGGGGCCTGTTCAAACACGTTGCACTGGTTCTGGCCGCGGGGCTCATGCTCTACCCTCTGCTATGGATGGTGGCCAGCTCGTTCCGCCCCGAAGCCCTGATCTTCCGGGACCCCTCGCTGATACCGACGGAAGTGGACACCAGCCACTACGCGGACGGATGGACCGCATTGGCCCATCCCTTCCACGTCTTCCTGGCCAACTCGGCGATCATCGTGGCGGGATCACTCCTGGGAAACCTGGTGACCTGCTCGATGGCCGCCTACGCCTTTGCCAAACTCGAGTTCCGCGGAAAGGGCCTGCTGTTTGGGGCACTGCTGCTTACCCTGATGCTCCCCATGCACGTGGTCCTGGTCCCGCAATACGTTTTGTTTTCCAACCTGGGCTGGGTCAACACCTACCTTCCCCTGATCATCCCCAAGTTCCTGGCCACAGACGCCTTCTTTGTGTTCCTCATGGTGCAGTTCTTCCGCGGACTGCCCAAGGAACTGGACGAAGCGGCAAGGCTGGACGGCGCTGGATACTGGCGGACCTACTTCCAGGTGATCCTGCCGCTGTCAGTCCCCGCCCTGGCCACCACGGCGATCTTCACCTTCATCTGGACCTGGAACGACTTCTTCGGACAACTCATCTACCTTACGAAGCCTGCATTGCAGACGGCACCCGTGGCGCTGCGCAACTTTGTGGATGCCACCAGCGGAGCCTCCTGGGGCTCCCTGTTCGCGATGTCCATCGTGACCCTCATCCCTGTCTTCGTTGTTTTCCTCGTCGGCCAGAAGTACTTGGTTAAGGGGATTGCGACGACGGGGCTGAAGTAGCAGGGCGCCGGCACCGCCCGCCGTGGTGCAGCCCCTAGACTCAGGAGTTATGGAATCCATCAGCGGGGCCCCTGGCCGCCGCGCCACCATCGTGGATGTAGCCACGGCGGCGGGCGTCTCCAAGCAGACGGTCACCCGTGCCATGAACGACATGCCGGGAATCAAGGCCGAGACCAGGACCCGGATCCAGCAACTGGCCAAGGACCTTGGCTATGTTCCCAGCCGTTTCGCCAAAGGCCTCGCCCAGGGTGCGCAAACCTCTATTGGCCTCGCCATCCCCGGCCTCACCAACCCGTATTTCCCGGCGTTTATAGCCAGCGTCGTCGAGCAGGCGACAGAGCGGAACTGGCAGGTGGTGATCAGCGACTACGTGGACCGCGCCATGGGGCCGGTCTCCGCCGTCAGCCAGCTGGCGCCCCAGGTGGACGCCGTAATCGGCTACCTGGGCAACGAAACCGGCGCATCGCAGGAAATTCTTGGCCGGCGTCCGTTGGTACTGCTTGATCTGACGGGCAGCACCAGCGCCGGCGAGGTGTCCTTCGACTATGCGCACGCGGCCGCCCTGGCACTCGCCCACCTCGCAGGACGGGGTGTTAACCGGGTCGCATATCTGGATTATGTCCGCGATGGTGGATTGTCTGTCCGGGGTCAGGCTTTCGCCCGCCGGGCGGGGGAACTGGGAATGGCCACCACCTTCCTAAACGCAGAAGATTCCGCGGGCAGTGCGCGCGAGACCATCTCCGCTTACCTCGCCAAGGGCAACTCCCCCAAAGCAATCGTGACTTTTAATGACCTTATGGCTGCCGGGGCTATGAAGGCCCTCACTGCCGGCGGCAAGAATGTGCCCGGCGATTGCGCCGTCATCGGCATGGATGGAATCGCCCTGGGCGAGCTGCTCACACCTGAACTGACTACGCTGGCGCTGGACCTGCGCGAAGTTGGGGCCGTCGCGGTGCGGCTCGTGGAGCGGCTACTTGCAGGTGAACTACCCGCCGGGGCAGCTGAGTCGCGGGTGGTCCTGCAACACCACCTAGTGGTCAGGGAATCGGCCTAGGATCCGATGGACACCTCGGGATATGTCAATGGCGAAGGCCCTCAACTTAAGCACCCATTCAGAGAAGAACAGTCCTTCGAAGCTGGCAGCCTTCGCTTCCTGGTTTGTGCCCGTGCCGGTCTCGATCAGGTGGGCGGCATATCGCAGAACGCGTAGCTCGACGTCGGTGAACGCCCCAGGCTGCGATGGCGTCATCAGTCGCTTGCCGAACCCCTCTCTGAACTGCAAAAGCACAGTCTTCTGCAGGCCGCAGTTTCCCATCCAGCCGTAATTCCCTGCTTGTCGAACCGATAGCCGACGTTACGTAAAGTAAAAGTAATCCAAGCGCATTTGATCCAAGAAATACTTTCTCTGCGCCAATGCTTTGCGGCTTCACGTGCTGCGTGCTGCGTGCTTCGAACTGGCCACAACACAACGGCGCCCGGACTCCGTCAAGGAAGCCGGGCGCCGTCATTGGAACCGGTAGGAACTGCCTAGAATCAGCTGTCCGCGGCCATTGGAGCGGTCCGCCGGCGGCGGATGACCACCAGCAGTCCGCCGAGCAGCGCCAGCAGGAGGCCCACCCCGGCCAGCGTCAGGGTGGCCCCAGTGGTTGCCAGGTTGCCGGTCAGGTTGGCATCGCTGGTGCCATTGCCCGCGTTCCCGCCGTCGGTCCCGCCATTGCCTGCGCCTGGAACAACCGTGCCGTCGCCCGGCACAACCGTCCCGTCGCCCGGAACAACGGTGCCGCCGTCGCCTGACCCGTTGCCGCCGTCGGGAATGTCCGCGGCCAGGATGGCGCGGCCCAGCGGCGCCGGTTCAACCACGGGGTGCGCTTCGAAGTACTGGACCGTGGCAACCAGGTCGCTCTGCCCCGTGTCCGTGACGCGCCCGCCCTGGGCGAAGGTGGTGAAGTTGTCGCCGCCGGCGGCCAGGAAGGAGTTGGTCACCACGCGGAAGACGTCCCCGTCCGCCACGGCCTTGCCGGCGAACGCCACGGAGACCACGTGGCTGCCGCGCGCTGCCGCCGGGTCATAGACGTAGCTCAGCCCGTCGGAGATGCCCAGGTGCAGCTTGGGCCGGGACGAGCCATCCGGCTGCCACTGCTCTTCCAGGATGGCCTTGAGCTGGGCCCCGGTCAGGTCCAGCGTCACCAGCGTGTTGCCGAACGGCTGCACCGCCGCGACGTCCTTGTAGGTCAGCACGCCGTTGGTGCCGTAGAGCAGGTCTGCGCGGAGCCCGCCCGGGTTCATGATGGCGATCTGGGCCGCCTCGCCGGCGAATGACTCGTTGGACGTGGCCCAAAGCTGGATGTCCGCAGCCAGGTTGCCCAGCGATGATTCCACGCCGCGGTCAGAGCCGTTGGTGCCGCCGCGGAGGATGTCCGCGGTAATGGAACCGACTTCGACGGCGCCGGCCACCTCCGCCTGCGCTGCCGCCTTGGCCACGGTCTCCGCCACGGTGGCGAGGGGTTCGAACGCCCCGACGATCTGGGCGTCATCCCCTTCGCCGACGGTGGTGGTCAGGGACAACAGTCCGCCGGCCAGGGAGACGATGTCCTTGGTCGTCGGATCCACTTCGATGGTCAGCTGGTCCAGGGTGGTGCCGTACTGGTGTGCCTGCAGGACCGGGCGCTCCAGACCGGTGTTGCCCTTGACCGGGAAGGAGCAGGCGTAGGACTGGTGCGTGTGCCCGGACAGGATCGCATCGATGTGGGGGGAGGAGTCCCGGACGAGCTCGCCGTAGGTGGTGTCCTCGGCCGCGATGGCTGCGCAGTCACTGCCTGCTGACCCGTCGTGGGCCAGCAGCACAATCACGTCGGCCTCGCCGTTTGCCGCGTCGCCGTCCGAGAGGTTGCGGGCCACGCGGTTTGCGGCGGCTGTCTGGTTCCCGAACTCGATGCTTTCGATGCCGTCCGGTGAGACCAGCGCGGCGGTCTGCTCGGTCACGGTGCCGATGAAGGCGACCTGCACACCATCAACCTCCCGGATCGCGTACTCCTTCAGCGCCGGCGTTTCGGTGCCCTTGAGGTAGACGTTGGCGCCCAGCGCGAAGTCGGCGGCTTCCGCGCCCGATGCGGGGTCGCCCGCGGCTGCGGCGTAGCGGGGGATAACGCGGTCGGTGAGGTCGGCGAAGCCGGCATCGAATTCATGGTTTCCGACGGCGGACACGTCCAGCCCGGCCTGGGCCAGCGCATCGATGGTGGGGTTGTCCTGCTGGGAGAAGGAGGTGAATGTCGACGCGCCGATGTTGTCGCCGGCTGAAACGAACAGCGTGTTCGGGTTTTTGTCCTTCAATGCCGTGACGGCACCGCCCAGGACGGCGGCGCCTGCTTCAGCGCCGTTTGCTTCGATACGGCCGTGGAAGTCGTTGATGCCCAGGACCTGGATGGTGGTGGTGTCCTTCGGCTCCCCAACCCCCAGCCCGTCGATGCCGAACAGGGTGGTGGTCCCGGAGACCTCGTTCCCGACGGCGAGCATCGGCTTACCGGTGGGGGAATCCCCGGCGGGGATGAAGGCCAGGCCTTCGGGACCCAGGTCGCCCGCGGCACCAAGCGTGTCCACGCCGTCGTCCTCGACCGAGACGGCGAAATCACGGTTGTTCACGTACGTCACGAACGTGCTGTCCTCGGGGGTGGAGATGTCGTAGACGGCGACGCCGCCCACGCGTTCGAAGCCGACAAACGCGTAGGTCCGGCCGCCCACCTCGCCGATCGCCAGGTTCTCCGGTTCGGGTCCTTGTCGTCCGAGCGCCCTTCAAGGTTCGATTCGGAGTGGTTTGAGTTGAAGAACTCCGGGTTGGCGGCGTGGCTGATCCGCTCGAAGTCGTCGCCGGAGTCGAAAACCTGCCGCCCGTCGGTGGTCCAGATGGAGAAGGAGCGGGAGCCGAACGAATACAGTTCCCCGTAGCAGTCACCGGCGGCACCCAGGCCGGTGGCGGTGGTGACGGTGAGCCGGCCCAGGTCGCCGTCAGCGGTCAGGTCAGCCAGCGGGCTGTCTGCGCAGATTGGTGCCAGGCCGTCCTTGCCGAGGTCCTTGACCCGGGCGCCTTCCACGTAGTCGCCCCATTCGCGGGCATCGCCCTCGTTGGCAGTCACTAGGTAGGTGGCGCCGCCGGCGGTGTAGGCGTTGATCCCGTCGGGCATGTACATGCCGTTGAGGCCCTCGAAGGTGCGGATGTTGAACGCCGGGGCGTCTTCGGGGTCGCGGTCCGAGGCGTCGAGTCCCTGGCCTTCAAGGCCGTGGTCCTTAAAGCCAAGCGGCCAGACGTCCTCCACCGTTGCGGTGGCCAGGTCCACCACGGCCACAGCGTTGGCTTCCTGCAGCGCGGCGTAGGCTTTGCCGCCGTCGATCGCGATGTATTCGGGTTCGAGATTGCGGGATACCGGGTGGTCGGCGCCGTGTGGGGCGGGGCCGAAGACGCGGACGTCCGCCGGCAGGGTTTTCGTCCCGCCGGCCTCGAAGGCGTGGAAGGTGGCGGTGCGGACAGCGGACTGGGCGGGTGCCGCCAGGCCGGTGGGAAGGGCGACGACGGAGACGGAACCTTCGGGGTCCACCGTGAAGTCGTCCGAGGGTTCGCCCTCGTTTGCGACGACGGCGCGGCTGCCGTCCTTGGCGATGGTGACCATGTCCGGAAGGGCTCCCACCGTGACCCGGCCGAGGGCGACGGGGGCGTCGGCGGTGGCGTCGAAGAAGAGCAGGGAGCCGGCGTCGGTCTTGGTGGGTGCCTCCAGGGCTATGGTGCCCAGGCCATCGGCGCGGATGGCGACGGAGTTGGCCACCCCGCCGCCGGCGTCGCCGATCGAGAAGAGCTTTTTGGGGGCCGACGGGTCTGCGATGTCCAGGACATCCACGACGGCGGCCTGCGCGTTGACCACAAACAGCCGCTGGGTGGCCGCGTGGTAGGCCACGATTTCCGCCGCGGACTCATCAAACTGGCCGGTTTCATAGGACCCGAGGGCCGTCAGCGAAAGGGCTGAGCCGGTGGCCGGGTACGTGATGGGCGAGGGGACGACGGCGGCCGAGGCCCCCGGTGCCACGACGCAGGATGCTGCGAACGTGAGCGCTGCAGAAGCCACCACGGCACGGGCAAGCCCGCGTGGTGCGCGTCTGGATATCGGCATGGGTTCTCCCAGGAAAGGACGAGTGATACGTCCTGTCTAACCACGCCAGGCGACCGGAGGGTGAACGGCGGGTGTCCGGGGCTCCGGATGGGTACCGGTCCAGGGGTCTCGGGAGGCAGGGAGCAAAGCAGAAAAGGGAGGGCGCCCAGGGTGCCCTCCCTCTCCTGCGCTGACCAGCCGGAATGGACGGTCAGCAGTGGTACATCCGTGACTTAGTTGCTGAGGTAGCCGTTCGGATCGAGGACGTACTTCGTGGCGGCGCCGGCATCGAATTCGGCGTAGCCCCGCGGTGCGTCCTCAAGCGGGATCGAGGTGGCGTTGACGGCCTTGGCGATCTGGATCCGGTCGTGCAGGATGGCCATCATCAGCTGGCGGTTGTACTTCATTACGGGGCACTGGCCGGTGGTGAAGGACAGCGACTTGGCCCAGCCGGTACCCAGCGACAATGACAGGGAGCCCTTCCGGGCTGCCTCGTCCGAGGCGCCGGGGTCCCCGGTGACGTAGAGGCCGGGAATGCCCACGGACCCGCCGGCTGCGGTGAGGTCCATCAGCGAGTTCAGGACGGTGGCCGGTGCTTCGGCGGCGCCGTGGCCATGGCCGCGGGCCTCGAAGCCGACGGCATCGATGCCGGAATCGACTTCCCGGACGCCGAGCAGCTGCTCGATCTGGTCGGCCGGGTCGCCGTCGGCAACGTTGACGGTTTCGCAGCCAAAGGAGCGGGCCTGGGCCAGGCGGTCCGCATTGAGGTCGCCCACGATGACCACTGCAGCACCGAGGAGCTGGGCGCTCGCTGCTGCGGCAAGGCCTACGGGTCCGGCGCCGGCGACGTAGACGGTGGAGCCGACGCCGACCCCGGCGGTGACGGCGCCGTGGAAGCCGGTGGGCAGGATGTCGGAGAGCATGGTCAGGTCCATGATTTTTTCCAGGGCCTGGTCCCGGTTCGGGAACCGCAGCAGGTTCCAGTCGGCGTAGGGCACCAGGACGTATTCGGCCTGGCCGCCCACCCAGCCGCCCATGTCCACGTAGCCGTAGGCGGAGCCGGGACGGTCCGGGTTCACGTTCAGGCAGATCCCGGTTTTGCCCTCTTTGCAGTTCCGGCAGCGGCCGCAGGAGATGTTGAAGGGGACCGAGACGATGTCGCCCACCTTGATGAACTCAACGTCGGGCCCGGTCTCGATGACCTCGCCCGTGATCTCGTGTCCCAGGACAAGTCCGGCGGGGGCCGTAGTGCGCCCGCGCACCATGTGCTGGTCCGACCCGCAGATGTTGGTGCTTACGGTGCGCAGGATGACCCCGTGCGGGACCTTGCGGCCCACATTGACGGGATTGACGCCGGGCCCGGCCTGCAGTTCAAAGGTGGGGTACGGGGTATCGATGATTTCAACGATTCCCGGTGCCTTGTACGCAACGGCTTTGTTACCTGTCATTGAATGGCTCCTATGGTTGGCGGTCTGTGGTTCAGGTGTGCAGCGGGGAACGGCAGCGGGGAACGGCTAGGCATCGATCACCATGTCGGTCTGCGCGGTGGAGCAGCAGGGCAGGAACTTGCCGGCATCGATTTCACGGGCCCGGATGCCGCCCTGGTGGTTCATCTCCACTTCCCCTGAAAGCTTGACGACCTTGCAGGACCCGCACATGCCTTCCTTGCAGTTCGCGCCGATCCTGACCCCGGCCCGCTGGGCCACCCCCAGGATGTGCTCGGTGGGGTCGATCCGGACGTTGATGCCGGTGCGCATGAAGGACAGGGTGAGGCTGCCGGTTCCCACGGTGTCGAAGCTTGAGGCGTCAGGTGACGCGGCCTGCGGTTCCTGGCTGGCGCCGCCGTCGTTCGTCGAGGCCCCGTCCCGGTCCACGGTTTCCAGCTGCAGCCCCGTGGCCTCCAGGGTGCCATCGGCGTCGTAGCCGGGTTCGTAGAGTCCGAATGCCGCGGGCTGGCCCTCGTAGTAGACCTCGGCGGAATCGGCGATTTCCTCCGCGATTTCCTCCGCGATGTCCGCCGCCAGCGCGAGCTCCGCCTGGTATTCGAGGAGGGTCTGGCGATCCCCCGTGAAGAACTCCATGTAGATGGAGGTGTCATCCACGCCCACCTTGCCCAGAAGCTCGGTGGCCGTGTTCAGGTAACCCTCGGGACCGCAGGCGTAGACCTGCCGGCCGTTGGCGTCGGGTGCCACCTCGTCGAGCATTGCCGCTGTCAGCCGTCCGCTGAGCCCTTCCCAGCCCTCCGGCTTGTTGCGGTCGCCCAGCGAGTAGAAGATCTTGACGCGGGAGTCCACGGAGGCGATGTAGGCCAGCTCCCGGTGGAAGGCAAAGCCGCCGGCCTCCGCGCCGTGGTACAGCACCACAACGTCGGCATGTCCGGGCAGCGAGTGGATGGTCCGCAGCATCGACATGATGGGCGTGATGCCTGCGCCGGCGGCGAGCAGCAGGTACCTGGCCCGCCGGTCGGCGTCGGGCAGGTGGAAGGCGCCAACGGGTCCCAGCATGTCCAGGACGGTGCCGGGTTTGACGTTTTCGTGCACCCACGGTGAAACCAGCCCGGTGGGGTCGGCTTTGACGGTGATGTTGAAGGTCCACGGTTCCGTGGGCGAACTGGACAGCGAGTAGCTGCGGTCCACCGGGTCCTGGTCCGCACCGTTCACGGGGAAGGCGATGTTCACGTACTGGCCCGCGCGGAACGCCAGGGGCGCACCGTCGCAGCGGCGGAACACGAAGGTCATCATGCCGCCCGCCTCGGGAACGGTCTCGACGCATTCGGCCATGAACTCCTGGGGATGCCACGGGCCCAGGGCGCGGGCGGCTCCAGCGGGTCCGTCGGTGGTTCCCATCACCCTGTTCCACGGCATTTCAAGACCGCGAATACGCTGTGGTTCCTGAATGGCCGCCTCAGGGAGGAGCTCAATCATGCCAAGTGCTCCTGAACACGCTGCACGTACCAGTTGATGAATGCCTCGACCTGGTATTCGCTCTTCATGTACGGGCCAGGCTGGTAGGCGGGGCTGCCGGCACCCTTCTGGCACAGTTCCACAAACGCCTTGTCCTGCAGGTTGGTCTGCTCCCAGGTGTAGGTGAGTTTCGCCAGGTCGTAGTCAACGCCTTCCACGGCGTCGTCAGCGACGAGCCAGGTGGTGCGCACCAGCGTCTGGTGCTCGTTGACCGGGAAGACACCGAACGTGATGACATGGTCGCTCTGGAAGTGGAACCAGCTGTTGGGCTGCAGGTGCATCGAGCAGCGGCCCAGGCGGAAGTCCCGGAGGTCGCCCAGCAGCTTCTTGGAGAGCCGGCGGCCGTCGGGCGAGAAGGACTCGCCTTCGCCGTCGAGCGATTCCCGGGAGATGCGGATTCCCGCGATGCGGGTATCGAGTTCCTCGACGACCTCGTAGGGCAGGCCGTACCGGCGGCAACGCTCCTCCAGGGAGGACTGGGCTTCCTTGTTGCGGTCCCAGACTTCCTCGAGGTGCGCCGGGATCAGGCCTTCGGTCAGGCCCCAGGTGGGGAAGAGGGAGCAGGCGAGTTCCGGGTGGCCGTCACAGTGGTAGCACTCACGGTTGTTCTCCATGACGAGCTTCCAGTTGCCCTCTTCGATGATGTTCTGCTGGTAGGCGATTTTCGTCTTCGCCAGATCGTGGGGCGCGAGGTAGGGCTCGAAGATTTTCCCGGTTTCGTCGAAATCAGTCGGGGGTTCATCGGCGATGCAGACGAAGATGAGTCCCGCGAACTCGCGGCTGTGGGCGCGTTTGAGGCCGAAGCAGCCCTTGTCGAACTTCGTTTCGCCCGGTGCGGAGGCGTGGATCAGGTCGCCGCTGGGGGCGTAGGTCCAGGAGTGGTAGCCGCACACCAGGTTCCCCGTGGTGCCGGCGGGTTCGGTCAGGACGCGGGCGCCGCGGTGGCGGCACACGTTGTGCAGCACGTTCACGCCGCCGTCGTCATTGCGGAGCACGATCAGCGAGTAGGGGCCGTAGTCGACGGTGACGTAGTCGCCCGGCTCCGGCAGCTCGGCGACGCTGGCTGCAAAGATCCAGTGCTGGCCGAAAATGGCCTGCATGTCAATGTTGAAAATCGTCGGGTCTGTGTAGAACGGGGCGTCGAGGGAGTATCCCGTGCGCCGGAACTCGAACAACTCGGTGATCTCCGCCAGCTGCGCTGCAGGCAAGGACGATGCGAGTTTTCCGCGGGAATTGAGGGGCAGGCTCACAGGAGCAGTCATGTGTTTCCTCCGGGGAAGGCTGGGTAAAGGTGCGGTTTGTTAGAGCCGCGGGGTGGATGGCGCCAACCGGCGTTTTCAAAAGCGTGTAATCACGAGATTAGGGATCATCGACCTGCTACAAAAGCGCAAGATTCTGGAGGGGACCGTGCACAATGGGTGCATGATCGATCCAAGGCTCATCACCCTTCGTGTGTTCGCCCGCTGCGGCACCGTAGGGGCAACCGCGGAGCTCACGGGCTACTCGCCTTCTGCCGTGTCCGCGCAATTGCGGGAGCTCCAGCGGGTGCTTGGCATGCAGCTGCTGACGAAGGACGGCAGGGGGGTGCGGCTGACCGCCACGGGCCGCTATCTGGTGGCGGGATCCGACGCAATCATTGCGGAATGGGAGGCTTTGCGGGCTGCCGCCATGGAGGCCGGCGACCAGATACCAAGTCGTTTTGGACTCGGCGGATTCTCGACGGCGGCAGCCCAGTTGCTTGCGCCGCTGGCCGCCACGCTGCGCTCCACCCGCCCCCTGCTGGAGGTGCAGGTCCTCGAGGCCAACCCGTCCCGGTGCTTCGACTTGCTGGTTGCGGAGCGGATCGATCTGGCCGTCATAGTGGCGATGCAAGCCGACACATACGGTGAGGACGATCCGCGTTTCGAGCAGACCGTCCTGCTCGACGATCCGCTGGACGTGATCGTCCCTTCCACCCATCCGTTGGCGTCGCGGGAAACGGTGACGCTCGAAGAACTTGCGTCCGAGCCGTGGATCACCGAGGCCGCAGGTTCCACGTACCACGCCCTGTTCACCGCGGCATTCACCGCGGTGGGGGTGACCCCACGGATTGCCCATGAGGCCGTGGAATGGGAAACCCAGATCGCTTTTGTGGGCGCGGGCCTGGGTGTGGGGCTGCTGCCGCGGCTGGCACCCCTGCGCAACGCAGAAAATGTGACCCGGCTGCGGATTACCGGCAAGGGGAAACCCGTGCGCCGCATCATCGCCGCGGTCCGCAAGGGCAGCATCGCCTCGCCCCTGATCCAGGAGTCCCTCGGAATCCTCCAGGTCACAGCCAACCGGATCCTCACCGCCCGGCCGGAAGACGAAAACTAGGCCCTGGTCAGCCGTGCCGAATTGAGGGCACGGCTGAGCGGTCCAGGACTGGAGTGCCCTGGACCGCTCAGTGGAGAACTCTTAAGGCTGACGGGAAAAGCGGGAACCGAGATCGCTGTCGACGTACGAGCCGGGACGGGTCCCGGTGGTGTGCTGGCAGTTGCAGCCGCCATCGAGCTGCAGGCGGACGGTCACGGGAGTTGCGGACTCCAACCGGACGTCGACGAAGTCTTTTCCGTCGGTGCTGACCCGGAGAACCTGTTCGGGGACGTTGAGCTGGGACATGGGGTTTGCCTTTGCTGGGGATGGGGAGGGTGGGTCCAGGCGGCACGGGCCGGGGGAAGCCGTGTGCCGCCTGGGGTGTTACTGACTGTTTTGCTGACCGGTTCCGGACTGGGTGCCCACTGCAGGGATGCTCCCCGTGGGAGTTCCGCCCTGGCAGTCAGTCTCGGGGCAGTTTTCGCCGCATTCGTGGCGGGTGACGAGGTCGAATTGGATGCCGCGGTGTTGTTCGACGCCGGTGCGGATGGCGCGTTCGACGACGGAGGTGGCGAGGCGGCGGTGGAGGGAGAGGGGGTCGCGGCGGAGGTCTTTGGCGAGGGCTATGCAGAGGAGGAGCATGACGATGACGAAGGGTAGTGCTGCGACGATGGTGATGCGTTGGAGTCCGGCGAGGGCTTCGGAGGGGACGTCGCCGCCGGCGAGGAGCATGACGGCTGCGACGGCGCCGGTGAGGCAGCCCCAGAAGATGACGATGGGTCGGCGGGGGTGTTCGGCGCCGTTGGAGCTGAGGGATCCCATGACGATGGAGGCTGCGTCGGCGCCGGTGATGAAGAAGATTGCCACGAGGACCATGGCGAGGATGATGACGGCGGCGGTGGCCCAGTCGGGCATGCTGAGGTTTTTGACGAGGTCGAAGAGGGAGCCGTCGAAGTTGATGGAGGGGCTGCCGTTGACCATGGTGACCAGGCCGGGGGTGTTGTTTGTGTCGGCTTGTTGTTGGATGTTGATGGCGGCGCCGCCGAAGATGGCGAACCAGATGACGCTGACGACGCTGGGGACCAGGAGGACGCCGGTGACGAATTGGCGGATGGTGCGGCCGCGGCTGATGCGGGCGATGAAGAGGCCTACGAAGGGTGTCCAGGAGATCCACCAGGCCCAGTAGAAGATGGTCCAGCCGGAGAGCCAGGTGCGCAGGGCGTCATCGCCGACGGCTTCGGTGCGGGAGGACATTTCGGCGAGGTCCCGGACGTAGTCGCCGACGGCGGAGGGGATGAGGTTCAGGATGAACAGGGTGGGTCCGACGAGGAACACGATGAGTGCCAGGACGACGGCGAGGATCATGTTGATGTTGGAGAGCCATTGGATGCCGCGGCTGATGCCGGAGACGGCGGAGGCGACGAAGCACAGGGTCAGGATGGCGACGATGACCACGAGGACGGGGGTGCCGATTTGTCCGAACCAGCCGTTGGAGGTCATGCCGCTGCCGATTTGCAGGGCGCCCAGGCCCAGGGACGCGGCGGTGCCGAAGAGGGTGGCGAAGATGGCGAGGATGTTGATGAATTTACCGACGGGGCCTTCGACGACCCTGACGCCGAAGAGTGAGGTGAAGGCGACGGAGATCAGTTGCCGGCGGCCCAGGCGGTAGGTGCCGTAGGCCATGGCGATGCCGACCACTGCGTACATGGCCCAGGGGTGCAGGGTCCAGTGGAAGATTGAGGTGGCCATGGCGGTCTGGATGGCGGCGGGGGTGCGGCCGTCCACGGTCCCGGGCGGGGGCGAGACGTAGTGGTAGAGCGGTTCGGCGACGCCGTAGAACATCAGGCCGATGCCCATGCCGGCGGCGAACATCATGGCGACCCAGGACACGGTCCGGAATTCGGGTTTCTCCCCGTCCTTGCCCAGGGGGATGTTCCCGAATTTGCCCATCGCGAGCCACAGGACGAAGACGACGAACAGGGAGGCCAGGAGCATAAAGAGCCACCCGGTGTACTCCATCACCCAGTTCAGGGCGCTCGTTGAGCTGGCGGACAGGCTGTCCCGCCCCACAAAGCCCCAGACCACAAACGCAATCGCAATCGCGCCCGTGATGCCAAAAGTGACCTTATCCAGGGTGAGTTTATGGTTGCGGCGGTCCGCAACGGCCCGCTCAGTCCTGGCGCTGCGCAGCTCCTCCATGATCTGCGCGTACTCGCCGGCTTCCGGCAGGGTGGTCGCGACTTCCTCCGGGTCGAGGACAGCGGGGTTGGTGTCTGCTTCGCTGGAGACAGCAACTGCCGGCGGGGTTGTGCGGGAAATTTCGCGTTCTTCGCGGCGGGAGGATTTTGCCGGCGTGGTATCGGCAGGAAACTCCTCGGGCGGATGGGATTTTAAGTCACTATCAAAAGCCATGAGCGGGTCCTTTTGCTCGGAGAGGCATGGGCGTGCGGTCTGGCAGGCCCTCGGAGGTCGGCGCGGACGGGAGGTTGGGGGCCTCGTCCGGTGCGGTGACCTTGGTGTTGCCGTCGACGATTTGCACTTCGTGGGTGCGTACCGGCAGTTCGGCCGGCGATGCGGCGAGAATTGATATGTTTAAATTACCTAGAGAGATATATCAGTGAAGTGTAGGGCAGGACCGGTTGGGTGTCCAGAGTTTTTTCGTGCCCGTGCATCCCACTGAGCGCATTGGCGCGCGGGGACGCACCCGCACGCCCGCATGGACGGGCGGCATGCGGCCTTGATCCGGAGGATGCCGGTGGGTCCCGAGGCGGATCCCGCAGGTTTCTAGGCCTGCGTGAGCCGGTACCGTTCGATTTGCTTGAGCCGGCGCTGGAGGCTGTCGCGCCGCGGGTGGGGGATGGTGTCCGGTGATTCCGCGGTGAGGTCGATGTGCTTGGTGCCGTACTGCCAAAGCAGCAGGTCATCCAGCAGCCGGTCCGGACCGGGGGAGTAGCGGTGGTCAAGGGCTTTGCGGACCTCGGTGATCCGGTTGGCGCTCAGCAGCCCCGCCAGCTGGACAGTCTGGTTGAGCCCGTGCGCTGCCATCAGTTCGGCGGCCCAGCCCCAGTCGTCGTCCACCTTGCGGTCCACGTGCGGCAACAGCGTACGCCACACGTCGCGGATCCGGTTGGGCGTCAGCGGGGCAGCCCCTTCGCCCTCCAGGTCCCAGAAGCTGCGGACCTGCTCGTAGCTCTCGTTGAGCTCCGAGAACGCTGTCTCCACGGTTTCCAGCATGGCTGCCGTGGCCGTGAACTGCCGGTCGAACTGCGGCGTCCACGCGCGCGGATCCTCCGCCTTGAAGCGGATGTCGTGCTCGATCTCGCTCCAGGCGTGGGCGAAGACGGTGCGGATTTGGCATTCGAAGAAGTAGCTGCCGTTGGGCTGGGCTTCCGGGTTGAATGCCTGCTGGTATTCCTTGACGGACTCGTTCTGGATGGTCCGCAGGATCAGGTGCCGGCTGGAATAGCCGTAGGTGCCGGACTCAATGGAGCCGATGTCCTTTTCCCGGTCGCCGCGGCAATCAAACAGCTGGCGCTGGCGCTTGATCAGGTTGGCCACCGCGGCATTCTCCGCCGGCAGCTTGGTGATCACCCGGATGCCCACCATGTCGTTCAGGGTGCGGAACGGGTCCGGGAACTTCAGGACGGGCGGGCCGCCAGGCTCCAGCGGCTCCTCAATCCGCGAGATCTTCTCCCGGAACGACGCCACCGTTTTGGTCCGCCCGGTGACGAACAGCGGTGTGACGTCCGTGTCCTTGAGCATGTCGCGGAGGGTCAGCAGGACATCCCTGGTGACCAGTTTCAGGGCCGGCCGGACGCGCGTGTAGATCTCCACGTTCTGTTCCACGGATTCGCGGAGCGTGGCGTCCAGGTTTTCCCAGTTACTCGGCATGGTCTTAGCTTACGGCGGGGCTGTGACATCCCAAGGCGCCGCCGCGGCGTGCAGTTAATCCGCGGCAGCGGACGTGGAACCACGCACCACCAGGGAGCTCTCCAGCGTCACCTCGGACTGCACCAGGGCCTCACCCTGCATCAGCCGGCGCAGCTGCGCGCCGGCTTCCAGTCCAAGGGGTGCGGCGGGCAGATGGACGCTGGTCAGGCCGGGATTGCTGGTGGCCGAGTAGGGCAGGTCGTCAAAACCCGCCACGGCCAGCTCGCCGGGGATGTCCACCCCGGCCACGCGCGCCTCCTGCAGCACGCCGTAGGCATGGGTATCGGTTCCGCAGACGACGGCGGTCACCCCCTCCCGCTGCCACTGCGTCCACGAGGTGGCGAAAGCGGCCGCGGCAGCGCCGACGTCGATGGTGGTGGCGATGATGCCGTCCGCGGGGGTGCTGATGCCCAGCGCGGCAGCCTCGGTGAGGAACGCCCTGCGCCGGACGGCGAACGTGTCCGTGCCGGTCACACTGTCCACGTAGGCCACTTTTCGGTGCCCCTGGGCGGCCAGGTGGGCAGCAAGCTGGCGGGCGCCATGGGCCACGTCAAGGTTCACGGCCGGTGCGAACTCCGCCAGGCCCGGTGCGTCCAGCAGCACCAGTGGGCCGGCTGCTGACAGGTCCGCCAGGAAGTCCGCGTTGGGTGCGTCCACCAGGAGCCCGGCCGGACGCAGCGACATCAGCCGCCGCACGTCGTCGGCCTTGGGGAACCGTCCCGAGTCCGTCACCGAAAGCAGCAGCTGGTAGTCCGGACCGAGGGACTCGCGGACGCCGCTGATCACCTTTGCAAAGAACGGGTTGGAGATGTCAGGGGCCACCAGGATCACGATCGAGCTGACACCCCTGGCCAGCGAACTGCCGATCCCGTCCACCACATAGCCCAGCTCGGAGATGGCCTCGCGGACCCGGGTGATGTTGTCCCCGGAAACCCGGCCTGCGGTTTTGCCGTTGGCCACCAGCGACACCGTGGCCACCGAAACCCCCGCCCGCTCCGCCACCATGGCGGCAGTGATCCGGCGCGGCCGCGCGGGTTGCTGCACCTGCTCTGCCGAATCCATCCCTCGATCGTAGTCGGCAACAGCCCCCGCCAGCCACCGCAATGCATTAAGCGTTTGACGCGCATGCCGCACAGACCAGCGTTAAGCGTTTGACGTAAACCGGAGGCAGGTGTCATGATCGCTTCTGGAATGCTTCAGTACCCTGCCCCGGCAGGCCCCAATGACGTGGAGAACGATCGTGGAACCCAACCCCCAGCCCACCGCCCCCCGGAAAATCATCCTGGACTGCGACCCCGGCCATGACGACGCGGTGGCCCTGCTGCTGGCGCACGGCAGCCCGGCCATCGATCTGCTGGCCGTGACCACCGTGGTGGGCAACCAGACCCTGGCAAAGGTCACCCGCAACGCCCTCGCCGTGGGCACCATTGCGGGCATCACCGGCGTGCCTTTCGCCGCCGGCTGCGACCGCCCCCTGGTCCGCAGCATCGAAACCGCGCCGGACATCCACGGCGAATCCGGCATGGACGGCCCCGCCCTGCCGGAGTCCACCATCGAACTGGACCCGCGCCACGCCGTCGACCTCATCATTGACACCGTCATGGCACACGAGCCGGGCACCGTCACCCTGGTCCCCACCGCCGGCCTGACCAACATCGCCATGGCGGCCCGCAAGGAACCCCGCATCGTGGAACGCGTCAAGGAAGTTGTCCTGATGGGCGGCGGCTACCACGTGGGCAACTGGAGCGCCGTGGCCGAGTTCAACATCATCATCGACCCAGAAGCCGCGCACATTGTGTTTAACGAGAAGTGGCCCGTGGTGATGGTGGGGCTGGACCTCACGCACCAGGCCCTGGCCACCACGGACGTGGTGGAGCGGATCGACGCCATCGGCACGGGTCCGGCCCGCTTTGTCCGTGAACTGATGGACTTCTTCGCCGCCACCTACAAGGACGCCCAGGGCTTCGACTTCCCGCCGGTCCACGATCCCTGCGCCGTGGCGTACGTGATCGACCCCAGCATCGTCACCACCCGCAAGGTCCCGGTCAACATCGAACTCCAGGGCGCACTCACCCTGGGCATGACCGTGGCGGACTTCCGCGCCCCCGCGCCGGCGGACTGCACCACCAGCGTGGCCGTTGACCTGGACCACGCCAGGTTCTGGGACCTCGTCACCGATGCGCTGGTCCGGATCGGGGACCCGCACGACGGCGGCAGCCAGTCCACCGCGGACCTCGCCACCGCAGGGGGAAAGTAAATGTCTGCCACCCTCACCGCCCCCGTCACGGGCCGCGGCAACATCGCCGCCCTGATGACAGCCCTGCTGGCCGCCTGCGTGGCCTTCCAGCTCAACGCCTCCATGCTCAGCCCCGCCCTGGTGACCATGGGCGAGGAGCTCAACACCAACCAGGCAGTCATCGGCCTGTCCCAGACCTGGTTCTTCACCGCCGCCGCCCTGTTCTCCCTGTTCCTGCCGCGGCTCTCTGACATCATCGGCCGGAAGAAGGTCCTGGTGGGCATGATGGTGCTGATGGCCGCAGGGTCCGTCATCGCCGCCCTGGCCCCGGACGTCACCTGGCTCTTCGTGGGCCGCATCATCCAGGGCATCAGCGGACCCACCGTGCCGCTCTGCCTGATCATGCTGCGCTCCGCCGTCAGCAACCCGCGTAAATACGGCACCCTGATGGGGCTGATCACAGCCGTCAACGGCGGCGTGGCCGGCGTGGACTCGTTTGTGGGCGGCTACTTCGCCGAGCACTTCGGCTTCCGCAGCATCTTCTGGCTGATGGTGGTCCTGGCCCTGGCGGCCACCGCACTGATCGCCTTCCTGGCTACCGAAAGCAAGCCCGCGGCCGGTACCCGGATGGACTGGCTGGGTGTGTTCTTCATCGTGGTGGCCGTGGGCGCGCTGCTCACAGCCCTGAATGAGGGCGCCAAACTGGTGGGTGCCTTCTCCAGTGGCACGCTGGTGCTGAGCCTGGCCTTGGTGCTGGTCTCCGCCGCTGCGTTTTATGCCTTCTGGCGCACGGAACAGCGGACCAGCCAGCCCATGGTGGAAACGGTGCACCTGCGCCAGCGCTCCACCTGGGCGCCGCTGCTCACCACCACCCTCACCATGACCGGCATCTTCGCCGTGATCAACGGCATTGTCCCCGCCTATGTGCAGGCCGCCGGGCCGGGCTTCGGCGTGGGCCCCACCGAAATGTCGCTGCTGATCCTCACCCCGTACGCCCTGCTGGGCTGGCTGGTGGGTCCGCTCAGTGGCCGGCTGGCCCCCGTCCTGGGCTACACCAGGGTGCTCCGGATCGGGCTGCTGGGCAGCGTGGCGGCGCTGGCCATCATCGCTTTCCTGGGCTTGGGCAGCCTGCCCATGATGATTGTGGGCACGGTGTTGCTGGGCATTATGTACGCCGGTACGGTCAACATCATGCTCAACGGTCTTGGTGTGGTCCTCTCCCCGGCAGGCAACCCCGGGTTCCTTCCCGGCATGAACGCCGGCGCGTTCAATCTCGGCGCCGGGCTCAGCTTCCTGGTGCTTCCCGCCGTGCTGGTGGCCACCGCCGGCCTGGCGGACGCGAAGGCGTCCTACCTCACCGTTGTGCTGGTGGGCCTGGCGCTGACGGTGGCCGCGTTTGCTGCCTCGCTGCTGATTCCCAAGCCCGTTGAGGCTGAGGTGGCCGAATGAGTTCCGCAGTGCAGGCCCCCGGCCGGATCGTCGTCGTCGGGTCCCTGAACGCGGACCTGACCATCTACTGTGAACGGCTGCCGGCCCCCGGGGAGACCGTCCACGGCAACGGCTTCGCCGTGAATCCCGGCGGCAAAAGCGCCAACCAGGCCGTGGCTGCCGGCCGGCTGGGCGGTACCGTCTCGCTGGTGGGGGCTGTGGGGGACGACGCCAACGGCGCCATGCTGCGTGAGTCGGTTGCCGGCGCGGGCGTGGACGTGCGGCATGTCCGCATGTCGCAGGAGCCCACCGGTGTGGCCGTCATCGCGGTGGACGCCGGCGGCGAGAACAACATCATCATTTCCGCCGGCGCCAACGGGACGCTGGTGCCGGCCGACGTGGCAGGCGCGTCGGACGCCTTGGCGGGTGCCGCCGTCGTGAGCCTGTGCCTTGAGGTGCAGCTGCAGACCGTGACGGCCGCCGCGCAGGCAGCGCACGACGCCGGTGCAACAGTGCTCCTGAACCTCTCGCCGTATGCGCAGATCCCCGCAGCCCTGGCCGGGCTGACGGATGTGCTGCTGGTGAACGCGCACGAGGCTGCGCTGTTCCTGGGCGGCGCCGGCATGCCCGGCCCTGAGGCGCCGCTGTCCGAGTGGGAGGACGTCCGGCTGCGCTTTGCGGACCACGGTGTGCGCCGTGTCCTGCTGACCCTCGGCGGGGCAGGCTCCGTGGTGCTGGATTCCCTGGCCGAACCGCCGGCGGTGACCCGGGTTGCCCCCACCACCGTTAAGGCCGTGGACACCACCGGCGCCGGGGACGCATTCACCGGTGCGGTCGCTGTCAGGCTTGCCGCGGGCGATGCGCTCGCCGAGGCCGCGGCGTTCGCGTCCGTGGCGGCCGCGCTGGCCACCACGGCCAAGGGCACCCAGGCGGCCTACCCTTCCGCGGCGGACGTGGAAGAACGGCTCCGGCAGGATTCCTAGGCCTTCCGGGGCGCGGGGGCTTAGCCGGGCCGCCGGACCTGGCGGTGGTCGTAGAAGTAGATCCGGTCATGGACCTCGAGACCCACGGATCCCTTGTTCACAACAGCCAGCCGGCCGTGCCGCCTGCCCGTGAACGGATCATCGCCGATCAGCACCTCGCCCACCTTGTAGTGCGGACGGGGTGCGACGCCGCGCCGGCCGATGCGGCCGAACAGTGCAGACACCCGTCCCGTGCGGACCTGGCCGGCCCCTGGCTTCTCCCACATACATGCCCCCTTATCAACAGCACCGTTGCTGCCATGCAGTGAGTGCAGTTTCGGACGCCCCTTGACGGTTCGCTCGTGGCCCGATATGCACCTTGTTACGACAGTAGCCCCATCCGTCACTCGTGTAACACCCTTCGGAGATAACGCCTGCATCACATTTGACCGCCCCGGATGCGCGCCCGGACCGGGCGGCATCCGGGGCCCTGGGACGTTCCCCCGTTCCACCCGCGATAGTGTCGGAACATGACTGGCTTCCGGCGTCGAGCGCTCCTGGCCTCAGTTGCCGCGGCCGCGCTGGCAGCCTGCAGCCCGGCTTCGGAGCCCGGCGCCGGGCGGACGTCGACCACGCAACCATCCACGGGGGACCCCATCGAAGACATCACTGTTCAGCGGCACCGCTACACCTACGGCGACGATCCCAGCCAGTGGGGCGAGCTGTTCCTTCCGGAAAGCCCCGCCAGCAGGACCAGCCAGGGCGTGGTGGTGGTAATTCACGGCGGCTACTGGCGTGCGCAGTACGGTGCCGAGCTGGGCGAGCCGCTGGCCAGGGACCTTGCCGCCCACGGCATGGCAGCCTGGAACCTGGAATACCGCCGCGCGGGCAACGGCGGCGGCTGGCCGGAAACCTTCCAGGACGTTTTGGCCGGCATCGACAGGCTTCGCGGACTGGCCGGGCAACACGGCCTTGACCTGGCCAACGTGGTGGCGCTGGGCCATTCAGCCGGCGGGCACCTGGCGGTGTGGGCGGCGGGGCGTTCCCGGTTGGCCGGGTTCGGTCCCGCCCCGGAGCAGGACGGGCTGGGCAGCGGGCCCGACGCCGTCCGGCTCGCGGGTGTGGTGAGCCAGTCCGGCGTCCTGAACCTCACCGAGGCGGAGAAACTGAATCTCAGCGACGGGGCGGTGGCCAACCTGCTGGGTGGGCCGTCGTCGGACTTCCCGGACCGGTACCGGGCCGCGGATCCCATGAATGCCCTGCCGTTGGACGTTCCCGTGTACGCCGTCCATGCGGTGGACGACACCACCGTCCCGCTCGCCATGTCCACCAGTTACACGGACGCGGCCCAGGCGGGGCACCAGCCCGCCCATCTGGTGATGGTGCCGGGAGACCACTTTTCGCTGATCGACCCGGGGGCCGCGGCGTATGCCAGGTGCCGGGGACTGCTCCAGGGGCTGCTGCGCTGACCGGAGTGAAACGAACTGCTGCCGGACCCACTTCTCTGGCAGAGTATGTCCATGCTCACAGTTATCGGCGAAGGCCTTGTTGACGTAGTCCAGCGCGCCTCCGGAATCGAAGCCCACGTGGGCGGTAGCCCGCTCAATGTTGCGGTGGGCCTGGCCCGCCTGGACCACCCGGTGCAGTTCATCGGCCGGTACGGCCGGGACGCGTATGGCGACTCCGTGGCCGCGCACCTGCGCGCCAGCTCGGTGATGCTGCCGCAGGGGCCCGACGGCCTGCCCACCAGCGTGGCCACCGCGTTGATTGACGACGACGGCGCCGCCACCTACACGTTCGACCTCGCCTGGGAGCTCCCCGGCCTGGCCGACAGGATCGCCTTTATGCTGCAGGGCACCACGCTCCTGCACACCGGATCCATCGCCACCATGCTGGCTCCCGGCGCCGCTGACGTGCTGGCCGCCGTCGAGTTCGCGCACCCGTCCGCCACCATCAGCTTCGATCCCAACTGCCGCCCCAGCATCATCACCGATGTGGACTATGCGCGCGGCCAGGCCGAGAAGTTCGTCGCGCTCGCCGACGTGGTCAAGGCCTCGGATGAGGACCTGGCGTGGCTGTATCCGGGCCGGGACGTGCTTGAATCGGCGCGGCACTGGCTGGCGCTGGGCGGCTCCGAAGGGCCGGCGATGGTGGTGGTGACCCGTGGCGCCGACGGCCCGTGGGGCATCACTGCCGCCGGCGTTGCCGAGTACCCGGCCCCTTCTGTGACTGTGGCTGACACCGTGGGTGCCGGGGATTCCTTTATGGCCGCTTTGCTGTCAGGCCTGGTGGACCGGGGGCTGGACGGGGCGCAGAACCGTGACGTGCTCCGCGCGCTTTCCGCCGAGGGCCTGGGCGAGCTCCTGGCTCACGCCGCCCGCGCCGCCGCAGTCACCGTGTCCCGGCCCGGCGCCAACCCGCCCACGCGCGCCGAGCTGAACGGGGCGTTGGGGGAGGGTTAGGCCGGCGTCCATCCGTCCCGTGGATGGCAGATCGGCGCCCCGGCCGCAGTCACGCTGTTCGGGGGCATCGTGTTCTACGCCCTCATCGTGCATCTGCCGTATGTCATCACCGGCCTCGGCGTTGCCGACGCGGCACTCATCGGGCTCGCCGCAGCCATCGCATCCCTCGCCACCGCAGCGGGCGCCATCTCCTTCCGCTTCCTGGTGAAGCTGGGCACGAAGAACCTGCTGGCGCTCGCCTTCGGTCTGGCCGCCGTGGGACTTTCACTCGTTTCCGTTGCCGGGAATGTTCCGCTGGCCATTGCCGGTGCCGTCATCGCCAGCGCGGGAACCGGTGTCCTGCTGCCCACCCTCCTGACCTGGGCCGTGAACGGACTCGAATACCAGCAGCGCGGCCGGGGCACCGGCATCTGGACCGGAACCTTGTTCATCGGCCAGTTCCTGACTCCCATCGTCCTCGGCGCGGCCGCGGCGGGGTTGGGCAGCCTCGGGTTTGCCCTGGGCGCCTTGGGCATCGCGTGCGCGGTGGCCCTCCTCGCCGTCCTGGTCCGGGGACCGCGCCTGGTGCCGGTCAGCCATTAGCCGGCCCTCGGAAGGGCGGAACTCCGGGCACGGATAACCTGTGGGTATGAAGAACCTGGACCTGAACCTGCTGCCCCAACTTCAGGTCCTCCTGGAACTACGCAACATCTCCCGGGCGGCGGAGCGGCTCCAGCTCAGCCAGCCGGCCACCAGCGCGGCGATGGCCAGGCTCCGGCGCCATTTCGACGACGAACTGCTGGTCCGAAACGGCCGCACCTACGACCTCACGCCCTTTGCCCAGTCGTTGGTCCCGCTGGTTGATGAAGCCATGCTTCACATCCAGCGGGCCACGCGCGTGCGGTCCGGGTTCGACGCCGCCACCAGTGAGCGGGAGTTCATCATCGCCGCCTCCGACTACGCTGCGGCGCTCATCGTCGGACCGCTCCGCGGGATCCTGCGGGAAGAAGCACCGGGCGTCTCCGTGGACTTCGTCCCCACCGCAGGCTCCGGGATCCAGGGCCACATGGCCGACTACTCCAGGATCGACCTGCTGGTGGGACCCACGGGGTACCAGATGCAGGGAGCCAGCAAACAGCTTTTCCGTGACAGTTTTGTGGCCGTGGCCGACGCTGGCAACCCGCTGCTCCAGCAGCCGTGCCTGACCCTCGAACACCTGACCGCGGTGCCCCACGCCGTCGGCTATTTCGGCGAGGGCATCAGCACCCCCGCGGACAAGCTGTTCGAAGCGCGCGGCATCCAGCGCCGGGTGGCCGCCGTGGTGGCCGGCTTCCTCTCCCTGCCGCTCCTGGTCGAAGGCACGGACCTTGTGGCACTTGTCCCGCGGATGCTGGCCGGACGGGCGCAGCGCGGCGCGGACATCGCGGTGCTGGAGTTCTCCGGCGGGACCGAAGCATCCCTGGTGGAGGCCATGTACTGGCATCCGTCCCAGGCGGAGGACCCGGCAAACGTGTGGCTGCGGTCCGTGGTCCAGCGCTCCTGCGCCCGGCTCCACGAGCTCTTTCCCGTCAACGCGCATCCGGTGGCTATCCACGCGGCGGATACCCCGTAAGCTCACGGCTGGTGCCTGCTGCCGGAGGGGTGTACCCTGCCCGATTCTCTCCTGTGACGCGGTGGTCGCTCAGCCGTAGACTCATGCTGGAACGAGCCGTGCAGCGACTCAAACAACCCAAGGAGGACTGTTATGAGCAATGTAACCACCAGCCCTGAGGCGGCGGCCGCCGCGCAGACCCTGTTCCGGGTGGCTCTGGGAGGGGTTCTCGTGGCCCATGGATCCCAAAAACTTTTCGGCTGGTTCGGCGGGGGAGGCGTCGAAGGCACCAGTGAGGGCATGCACGCCATGGGGTTCCGCCCCGCTAAGGCAAGCGCCGTCCTTGCGGGCGTTGGTGAAGCAGGAGCCGGGCTTGCCTTGGCCCTGGGTTTGGCCACCCCTGCCGCGGGCGCCGCTGCCGCAACCACCATGGGCGTCGCGGCCAGCGTCCACGCCCCGAACGGTTTCTTCGCCCAGGAGGGCGGCCTCGAGTACCCGGCCGTCCTGGGCCTGGCTGCCGCCGCGTTCACTATTGGCGGCTCCGGACCGTACTCCCTGGATGCGCTCACCGGCCATATCCTGGACCGGCCCTGGATGCGGATCACCGCCTTGGCTGCGATCCCCACCGCCATTGCGGTCCAGGTCTACCGTCGGCGGCAAGCCCTCGCCGCAGACTCCACGGCTCCGGCTGCCGGCACTGCCGCGGAAGGCGCCTGAGCCCGTCTCCGGGACCAGCCGAAACCCGGATGGGGAGGGGCTGTTCAGCGCAGGGCGTCTCCGGAAGGAGCCGCAGCGGCAACCCGGTTGCGTGGACGGGTCCGGGCGGGAACCCGGGTCGCGGCCTCGCGCCGGGTGCCGACGGTGTTTTCGATGGTTCCGATTCCTTCCACCGTCATCCGGACCACGTCGCCGGTCTTCAGCGGCGGGGGAGTCTGGGCGCCGTTCCGGCCCCAGAGTTCGGCGAGGCAGCCGCTGCCGCAGGTGCCGGAGCCCAGCACGTCGCCGGGCCGCACCACCGAGTCCTGCGAGGCATAAGCCACCAACTCCGCGAACGGCCAGCCCATGTTGGAGAGCAGGTCCTGGCCGATCGCCTCACCGTTGACCTCGACAGCCATGGAGATGGGCAGGAACCCCTCGGCGTCGTGCCGGTCCTCGAACTGGTCCGCCGTGACAATCCACGGGCCGAGCGTATTGGCGAAGTCCTTGCCCTTGCAGGGCCCAAGGCTGACCTTCATTTCCCGGCGCTGCAGGTCGCGCGCGGACCAGTCGTTGAGGACGGTGTACCCAAAAATGTGCCGGTGGGCCTCCTCCGCGCCCAGGTTCCGCCCGTCGCTGCCCGGAACGCGGCCGACGACGGCGGCCACTTCCGTCTCAAAGTCCAGGTCCGTACACCCGGCCGGAATACCGATGACCGCACCGGTGCCTGTCACCGTGTGCGGGTTGGTGAAATAGAAGGTGGGTGCTTCGTACCATTCGGGCACCACGCCGGCCACGCCATCGATGCTTTTCCGCACGCCTTCGACGTGTTCCTCAAACGCCACGAAGTCGCGGATGGTGGCGGGCTCCAGCGGGGCGAGCAGGCGCACGTCCGCCAGCGGAACGGCAGCAGCGGAACCAACCACCTCACGGGCGAGTGCCAGCGTCTCCTCAAGTCCGGCGTCGAGCAGCGTCTGGACGGACTGGCCTGCGGGCAGGGCATAGCAGTTTCCACCGTCCACAAAGCCGGACTGCGTCCCGCCGTCGTGATCCCAACGGGCAATCTTGACCATGTGCGTGTTCCTTAAGCGTCGCGTCGGGCGGCCAGGGCGGCCGCCGCGGTGATGCCCAGCGTGCGTGCGTTGCCGCCCAAAACCTGGGTTTCGTCGTCGGCCGGAAGTCCGGCGGCCTGGACCTCGTCCACCGGGAGGTCTGATCCCATGTCGAACGGGTAGTCCGAGCCGAGCAGCACGCGCTCCGGGCCGGCTGCGGCCACGAGTGCCCGCAGTTCAGCGGGGCTGTGGACCAGCGAGTCGAAGTACAGCTTCTTCAGGTAGGACGACGGCGGCTGGGCACAGCCGTGCGCCTCGGGACGGACCGTCCACGCGCGGTCCGAGCGGCCCAGGGTGGTGGGAAGGTAGCCGCCGCCGTGTGCCGCCAGGACTTTCAGTTCAGGGTGCCGGTCCAGGACGCCGCTGAAGATCAGGTGGGACAGGGCCACCGCATTCTCGGCCGGCTGGGAAACGGTGTTGGCCAGGTAGAAGCGGTCCAGCCGCTCATCCAGCGAGCAGCCAAACGGGTGCAGGAACACCAGGGCGCCCAGCTCCTCCGCGCGGGTCCAGAATGGCTCCAGCCGGGGATCGGACAGTTCCACGGTGCTGCGCTCCGGGTCCTCGGGGGTGGCGGCGAACGAGCCGATCTCCACACCCAACAGCCCGCATTCCAGCACCGCATGCTCCAGGGCCTCCACCATCAGGGCAGGGTGCTGGAGCGGGACCAGGCCCAGGCCGTTGAGCCGCCCGGGCGCGCGGTCCACGAACTCCCGCACCGCCTGGTTGGCAGCTTTCGCCAGCTTCAGGGCCAGTTCCCCGCCGGCGAAGTAGTAGAAGTGCGACGGCGACGGCGAGACCAGCTGCACATCGACGCCCTGGGCATCCATATCCGCGAGCCGGCGGTCGAGGTCGGTCAGCTGCGGCCAGCGTTCCTTGATCATCCTGCCCGAAGCGGTCATGGACTCGGGCCCGTTGCGCCGGACTTCCAGAGCCTGCTGGGCGCCGAAGCCTTCGGGGTCCGCCTCGGCCACGAGCTGTTGCAGGGCCGGAAGCAGGATATGGGCGTGGACGTCCACGATAGGTACTTGAACGGGAGCGGTGCTCATGCGGGTTCCTTCAGCATGGTGGACAGCGAGTTCATCAGGCCGGGCACGTTGGCGTCGCGGACGCCGTCGAGCATCCACTGGCCCAGCTGGACGGAGGCGGTAACTACTGCCGTGGCCCGGTCCAGGCGTCGGTCGGTGAATTCTTTCCAGAGCGTTTCGGTGATCTCGTCGGCCTGGATCAGCAGTTCAGCGAGAACGGTCGCGTCCTCCAGGGCCATGGCGGCACCCTGGGCCACCGTGGGTGGGCAGCTGTGTGCTGCGTCGCCGATGATCACGGTGCGGCCGCGGTTCCAGGGACCGTCCACCAGGTGGGTGGTGAACCACGTGTAATTGATCCGTGCGCTGTGGTCCAGGTTGGCGCGGATTTCCTTCCACGGGCCGCCGTAGGCTGCGGCGAGTTCGGCCATGATGCGGGGTCCGTCCTCGTGTTTGCGTTCCTGCGCCTTCTCCACGAGGTAGGCGTAGATGGTGTCCGGGCCGGTGGGGCAGTAGCCGGCGATGAAGCAGGGGCCGCCGTAGGTCAGGTCGGTGCGGACCACCTCGTCGGGCCGCTCCACGAAGGCACGCCAGATGCCCATGCCGGTGGGCTGGGGTTCCACGTCGATGCCGATGGCCTTGCGCACGGCTGAGTGCAGGCCGTCGGCGCCAATCAGGAGATCGTATGTGGCGGTGCCGCCGTCGGCGGTGCTGACGGTGACGGACCCGCCGTCGTCCGTTATTCCGGTGACGGTCCTTCCGTAGCTGATCCGTGCACCGGCCTGTTCGGCCCGTTCGCGGAGGATGGCGGTGAGGTCCGGGCGGTACATGCCCATGGTGGCGGGAAGGTCATCGCCGCCGGTACGGATGTCTTCGAGGACGGCGATGACGGTGCCGGCGGGGTCGGGGGCGCGCAGGCCCAGGGTGCTGAACCCGTAACCTTTCGCCTCCACCTGGTCCCAGACACCGAGCTGGCGGAGCACCCGCAACGCGTTGCCCTGCAGGGTGATGCCGGACCCGAGGCTCTGCGGGGCGTCCGCTTTTTCGAGGATTTCGACCTGGATTCCGGCGTCGGCCAGGAGGATGGCTGCGGCCAGCCCGGCGGCTCCCGCCCCAACGATTCCGACGTTCTGTACTGCTGCCATCGCTGACTCCTTTGTATTGACGGCGATACTGCTGGTGGTTGTTCTGCTTTAGCTGAAAGCTACCGGACCGCGATCGGATTGACCGGCGAGCCAACGGCCCCCGTGATCGGGAGCGGGGCTGCGGTGAGCAGGAAGTCGTACCTGCCGTCCGCTGCGCACGCTTCGGCCAGCCCGTCCGGGTCCCACATCTCGCCCAGGAACAGGCCAAGGTTGGGGATGGCGATCTGGTGCAGGGGCTGGAAGGCGGCGTCGAACTCGTTCGGACGGACCTCGAAACCCCAGGTGTCAGTGGCGATCCCGGCGATTTCTGAGCGGTGCAGCCAGGGCGCGGTGGTAAAGGACAGGCCGGGGGCTGAGCCGCCGGCGTAGTCGCCCCAGCCGTCGCGGCAGACCCGCGTGTATTGTCCGGTGCGGATTACCACGATGTCGCCCCGGCCCACGGTTGAGCTGGGGCCTTGGAGCTCGATGGTCCGCTGGAGGTGTTCCGGGGTGATGGCGAAGCCGTCCGGCAGTTCGCCGTCGTTCCTTCCCAGCTCGGGGCCGAGCGCCCGGCCGACGTCGAGCAGCACGCCCCGGGTGACGATCTTGGCGGCGGCTGTCTCGATGCCGGTCACCAGGTCGCCCTCGGAGGTGACGACGTCCCCGGCGGCGCGGCCGTTCCAGGCCTTGCCCTGGTCAAAGATGTGGCCCAGGCCGTCCCACTGGGTGGAGCACTGCAGCGGCATGGCGATCACGTCGTCCGCGCCGCCGAAGCCGTGCGGGAAACCCTGGTTGCCGCGTTCGGCGTCCACCCCGGTGTCCGTCATGGTGTGGACGGGGTTTGTGCGGCGGCGCCAGCCCTTTTGCGGGCCGTTGGTGTCGAACGGCTGGGACAGCGAGAACGCATCACCGGTCTTCACCAGTGCTGCGGCTTCGACGCGCTTGGCGGCGTCGATGAAGTTCAGGGTGCCCAGGATGTCGTCCTGGCCCCAGCGGCCCCAGTTGTTGTGGGCCGCGGCCATGGCTCGGATGCTGCCGAGCGGATCGTCACGCCGGATAACCGGGGAATCAGTTGATTCCCCGGTGCCGGTTGGTGCTGTGTCCTGGGTGGTCACTGGGCACCTTCACTTGTGGGTTCGTCCTTGCAATGGATCAGTTGGGTGCCGAGCCCGGTGATGGTGCCTTCCATCACGTCCCCGTCCTGGAGCAGGCGGCCCCAGTGCTGGCCGTTGCCGGCTGGGCTGCCGGTGAGCACGAGGTCGCCCGGGCGCAGCGGCATGATCTGCGATGCTTCGCTGACCAGCTTGGCGACACCGAAAATCATGTCCTGCGTGGACTCATCCTGCATGGCTTTCCCGTTGAGCTTCAGGGTGACCTGGACGTCCTGCGGGTCGCCGAAGAACTTGGCGGGCACCAGCAGCGGCCCGGTGGGCAGGAAGCCCGGCGCGTTTTTGGCACGGTACCAGTCCGAGCCGATGGCCGGCATGTCCTTGCGGAAGACGTACTCGCGGGTGGTGATGTCGTTGACCATGGTGTAGCCGAACACGTACTCCAGGGCTTCCTCGGGGGTGACCCGGAATGCCGTCTTTCCGATCACTGCTGCCAGTTCCAGCTCCCAGTCATGGGACGTGGAGTAGGACGGCAGGGTGAGGTCGTCCGTGGCGGACGCGATCGCCGTCGGGAGCCCGATGAAGAAGTACGGCGTGCCCTGGCCTGCCCGCTTGTCCATCATGGCGGCGGTCTTGGCGCGCACTTCCTCCTCGTCCTCGCCGGGTTCGCGGTGGGCTGCGGCGAGGTCGATCACGTGCTTGCGGTAGTTCGCGCCGGTCTGCAGGACCTGCGCGGGCTCCACCGGGGCGAGGATTTCGACGTCGGCCAGCGCCAGGCCGGTGTGCCCGTCAGCGGAGGCCGCCAGCGAGTCCAGTTGTGGTTCGGTGGTGTCCCAGTGCTCGATCAGGGAGTTGATGTCCCCGTCCAGCGGCAGGACCCGGCCGTCAACCAGCAGGCCGGTGCGTGCCTTGGCGTCGCCGGCTTCCTGGAACCGGATGAGTGCATAGGTTTCAGCCATGGTGTCTTAGCCCCGGCCCTGCTTGGCGTACGGGTTCAGGAGGGCTTCCTTCATTTCCGGGGACGCACCTTCCTCCGTGGCAGTGAAGCCCTCGGCCGGCGGGAAGGATTCAGTCATGGAGTGCGGCATGGCGCCGTTCTTGTAAAAGTTGTTGGAACCGAGCGAGGGCTTCCAGGTGTTGGCTTCCCAGTCCGGGACGTAGTTGCGGTAGCCGCCGGAGTTGAGCTCCACGCGCAGGCCGGAGGGGTCGCGGAAATAGAGGAAGTTCTGCTCACCCACGCCGTGGATGGAGGGGCCGTATTCCATCGGGGTGCCGTTTTCCATCATGACGTCGGCGGTGCGGAGCAGGTCCTCGGTGGCGTCCACCCAGAAGGCGATGTGGTTGACGCGGCCGGCGCGGCTGGAGGTGTCCAGGACAACGCCGAGGTCGTGCGACTTTTCGTTGGTGGTCAGCACGGAAAACACGGTGATGGGTGCTTCGTCCAGGTCAACGAACGCCATGACGCGGAAGCCCAGGGCCTCGTTGTACCACTTGGCGAAGCCGCGGACATCGGAGGATGCCACGGTGACGTGGTCCAGGAAACGGGGGGCGGCGGCGTGGCTGCTGCGGCGCTCGGGCCGGTCCGGGTAGGTGGATTCGAAGCCGGGCTCGGCCACGAACTTTTCCACGTCGTAGAACAGGCGCATGTGGTGGCCGTAGGGGCCGGTGAATTCGTAGGCCTTGCCGTAGCCGTGGCCGCCGGCGGTCCAGGTGCCCTGGACGCCGGTCGCTTCGATGCGCTGGGCTGCGGCTTCAAGGGCTGCCTGGGAGTTGGTGCGCCAGGCCATCCGGCCCAGGGACGCTTCGGGGCCTTCGGTGATGACCAGGCTGTAACGGTAGTAGTCGCCCCAGCAGCGCAGGTAAACGTTGCCATCCATGCGGTCGATGATGCGCATGCCGAACTTTTCCTCGTAGAACCGTGCCGACGCTTCGACGTCCGGGGCGGTGATCTCGAGGTGGGCAAGATGGGAGAGGGGAGTTTCCACGTTGAAGTCCTTCTGGTTACTGGCTGCGGTCGGTTTGGTGCAGGTCCTGTAACCACTGTGAAGCACTTCATATATTTGGGGAAGGCGAGTTTTTCGATATCAACTATCTGCCTCACCGATACCCATCGGATGGCCGTTCCCTCACTTAATGCGCTTAAATCGCCAACACCCGCTAACTTTCCTGGGGACGGTGAGCGGGTGTTGGCCAAAATGGCGCATCTAGTGAGAGCGTCCTGGCTGGAGCCGGTGTTACTCCTTGCCGAGTTTCGCAGCTGAGGTCTGCTCGCCGGACACGCTGTTGAGGGCACGCAGGTCGAAGATGCCGTTGATGTCCGCCTGCTTGGTGGTGCCGGCGGTGACGCCGTCGGCCAGGAGCTTCTGGTAGGTTCCGGCAAGGGGGTCAACGGTGAACACGATGTTCTTCAGCGAGCGGTCGATCACGTCCGCCTTCAGCTCTGCCCCGGCAGCTTCCTTGAGGGCTGCGTTGATGACGGTGGCCTTCTCGCCGTCGGAAGCCTTGTTCAGCCATTCAACCGACTTCACGTGGCCTTTTAGCAGCGCCTTTACAGTGTCCGGGTGGTCGGCTGCGAACTTCTGGTTGACGATCAGGATGGTGGTGGGGAATTCGCCGGGCTTGCCGGACAGCGAGCCGTCCCACAGGTCCTTTTCATCCACCAGCACCTTGGCGCCTGCGGTCAGCACGAGGCGGGAGGCCCACGGCTCGGGTACCCAGGCGCCATCCAGCTTTCCATCCTGGAAGAGTTTGAGGGTCTGGGCGTTTTCGGTGGGGTTGATGGCGACGTCGCCGCTGCCGTCCACGTTGGTCTTGTAGCCCTGCGTGACGAGCCAGGCACGGAGTGCGACGTCCTGGGTGCCGCCCAGTTGCGGGGTGGCCAGGGTTTTGCCCTTGAGGTCGGCGGCGGAGGTGATCTCCGGCCGGACCACCAGCTGGGCGCCGCCTGCTGCAGCGCCGGCGATGATGTTGATGGACTGGCCCTGGCTCTTGACGAACGAGTTGATGGCCGGGTTGGGGCCGATGTAGGTGGCGTCGATGGCACCGGCGTTGAGGGCCTCGATGGCGGCCGGGCCCGCGTTGAAGACCTGGGTGTTGAGTTTGGTGCTGCCCAGCTCTTCGGCGATGAAGCCCTTGCTGACTCCCACCAGCGCCGGGGCGTGCGTGACGTTGCCGAAGTAGCCCAGCTTCAGGTCGGCGGCCGGGTTGCCGGCGGGGGCGCTGTCCGCGGCGGGGGTTGTGCCGCCGTTGTTGGCGTTGACGGCGGATGCGACGGCGACACCGCCACCTACCAGGGCCAGGATGGCGGCGCCGATGCCGATCTTCAGGCCGAGCGGGCGTTTCGGGGTTGCGGACTGGCCGGCCACAATGCGGGTGGAACTCTGCGGACTCTTGTCCTGGGATTCAGACATCGGGGATTCCTTCGGTGGGGGGATGCTGAGTTGAGAGTACGGAGCGCCCAGCGGGGCCACAATCGTTCCGGTCGCGCACGTTCACGGGACGACGCGAAGGCTCAATATGGCGTAGCCCGGCGTCATCCAGGGACGCGGGACGTCTTCCTACGGCCGGATCCGGTGCCGTCAGGCTGCCTTGACCAGGGGCAGTTCCGCCCAGTGCGTGGTGTACCTGGGGGAGCGCATGTCCCGCTTCATGGTCCAGTCGAGTCCGCTTTTGATGCCGCCATGGCCCAGCCCGATGGCGCCCCGGCCGAACCGTTTGCTGACATCCGCCAGGAGGACACCGATGCCGCGTTCCTCGTGCGGGTTTTCGAACAGTTCCAGCGGCGACTGGTTGCCGGTGGGGCGCAGGTCCGTGAGCATCAGGCCCACTTTGGCGTACCTGAGCCCGTCCCGGAGGCGGGGCAGCAGGGCATGGGCTGCCCGGGTGAGCAGGAGGGGGTCCGCGGTGGGCATGGGGAGGGGCACACAGACGCTGGGATACGCCTGTTCCTGCCCACTGAACGCAGACGTGGCCGCGTACGCGGTGAGCACTTTGGCCTGCAGCCCGTGCTTGGCCAGCCGGGCGCTGGCCTGCTGGCCGTAAATGCTCAGGACCTGGCGCATTGCCGCGGTGGTGGTCACCGGAGTAGCGAACGACCTGGAGAAGATGAGTTGGTCCCGGCCAACGCGCTCCTCTTCCAGGGGAATACAGGGAGTGCCGCGCAGCTCCAGGACGGTGCGCATCATGACCACCGAGAATTTGTCCCGGATGGCCACCGGATCCGCACGGGACAAGTCCAGGATGGAGTGGATTCCGATCGCGTTCAGCCTCTTGCTGAGCCGGCCGGCCACGCCCCAGATCTGGTCGACGGGAAGCTTGCCCAGGAGGTTTTCCCGGACGGATCCCGGGACGGAGTCCCAATGGCAGACGCCGAGGAACGACGGGTTGTTTTTGGCCCACTTGTTGCACAGCTTGGCCAGTGTTTTGGTGGGTGCGATCCCCACGCAGACCGGAACTCCCACATGCCGCAGGACCGCCGTCTTCATGATCCGGCCCAAGGCCAGCAGCTCCTCCGGCTCGCCTTTGACGCCGAGGAAGGCCTCGTCGATGCTGTAGACCTCCAGCCAGGCCGAGTGGCGGCCCAGGAGTTCCATGACCCGGGCGCTGATGTCCCCGTACAGCTCGTAGTTGCTGGAGCGCGCCACCAGGCCCCATTCTTTGGCCCGCGGGGCCAGCTTGAACCACGGCTCACCCACCGGAATGCCCAGCGCCTTCGCCTCCGGGGAGCGGGTGACCGCGCAGCCGTCGTTGTTGGACAGCACCACCAGGGGCTTGCCTTCCAGGCTGGGGTCAAAGGCACGCTCCGCCGACGCGTAGAAGCAGTTCACGTCCACGTGGGCGATCTGCGGGAGTTGCCGCATCAGCGCCGGCTTAGACATGCCGGCCGTCGGCCGGGGCCCGGGGGCTGTTTAGACGTGGTGCAGGCATCGGGTGGCCACACCCCATACCGTCAGGTCCGACAATGCCGACACCCTGATGTCCGGATACCGCGGGTTCTCGGCCTGAAGCACCACACCGGCCGGCGTAATGCGGAGCCGTTTGACCGTCAGCTCGCCGTCCAGGACGGCGATGACCACCGAGCCGTCCTTGGGTTCGAGGGCCCGGTTGACGATCAGCTCGTCACCGTCGCTGATGCCGGCACCCTCCATGGAATCCCCGGTCACCCGGACCACAAAGTGCTGGTGATGTCCTTAATGAGGTGCGCATTCAGATCGATCCGGCCGTCAAAGTAGTCCTGGGCCGGCGACGGGTACCCCGCTGCGACAGGCATGGGGGAGACCAGTACCGAGATCAGCGAGGCGCCCGCGGTTAGCACACGGGGACCAACAATAACGCCCACAACACACCCTTATTCGAAAATATGTTCGATTAGTTCAGTGTAGTCCCGGGCGCCGACATCCGCGAGAAACGGCGTAGGCAGCAGGCGCAGAAGCCATCGCGGCGCCCAAGCGTTCCTTCGAGGAAAACGCCACCGAAGTGGGGCGGCTGCTGGGCGCCGCGGCCCAGGGCCCGGGGGTGCCAAAGAAGCCGGCGCCGGCCGGGGAGATCACCGTTGACCTTGCTCCGGGCGACTACATGGTGAAAGGTGCGTGTGCCGGCGTCATCCGTTGAAACTTCCATTGTCGACGGCGGGAACGCGCCGATGACGACGCCGTACCAGTGTTCCTCAGGCCTGGAGCGGTTCCTCCGCCACCCCGGTGGCCCGGTCACCATTGGCTCCGCCTCGCCCCTGGCCAAGCCGGCCGCCGCCGGTGTGGCCATCCGGCCCAACACGGACCCGCGGGCCGCGGAGTTGGAAGACATGTCTGAGTGGTCGGCGCAGCAGTTCAAGCCCTCAATCCCGGGCCAAACCATGGCCAGCACCGCCGCAAACCATGCCACCAGCATCAGCATGTCCACGCGGCCGGGCAGCTACGAGCTGCATTTCATCTGCGACGGGCCGACCGGGGCCAGGTTTTCCATGAGCAGCAACGGAGCAGGGACCGTCGACCCGGTGGGCGTTCCCTGCAACGGGGTCACTTTTACGGCGGCCGTTGACGTGCCGGCGCCCGGGGCGGATGTCAGCATGGCGCCGTTCGGCGGTGCTGATGGCCGTTACGCTGTCCGGCTGGTCCCGTCCCGCAGCCCGGGCTGAATAAACTCAGGGGCGGCCGGCGTCGACCACCGGCAGCAGCGCACCCTGGCTACGCGGTGCCGATCCAGTGGCGGCGTTTGCCGTTGCGGCTGTCCTCGTAGACGCCGCCATTCCTTTCGATCGTGGCCCGCGACCCGGCGTTGTCCTCATCGCACGTGAGCAGCGCCCGCATGATTCCCAGGTCGCGGGCGACCGGCAGGGCGGCGGCGAGTGCGCCGGCTGCATGGCCGCGGCGCCGAGCGGAGGGCCGAACGCTGTAGCCGATGTGCCCGCCCTCGTTAAGCAGGTAGTCGTTCAGCCTGTGCCGGATCGCCAGCGAGCCAAGGAACGTGTCGCCGTCCACGATCCACAGGTAGGTGCAGGGCACGTGTCCCTGCTGCCGTGGGCTTTCCGGCAGGGCGTCGTTGGTGAGCGTGTCAACAAACCGGCGGAATGCCGCGGGATCCTTGAGGTCTGCCAGGAGCCAGCCGTCGGTGCCGGAACCATCCATGCGGGTGCCGCCAAATTCGGCGGCGGCTTCCAGCCAGGAGTGGTGGTAACTGACGTGGGGTGCGGCAAGCGTAGGCATGACTCCGATCGTAGCTGAGCCATTGCGTCCTGGCGGTTTCGGGATGGCGAGTACTTCTGGTCGAAAATTGTCCCTTGGGCTGACCATAAATCGTCGGACTTGCCATTCCACCCAAAGGTCAACTCGGCCGAGACGGGTTCCCTGTTCCGGGATCAGCTCAGGCGTGTGACGTTCGGCGATAAATGGCGGCTTTTTCACGGAGTCATCGATCTTTTGGTGTCGCACGCGAGGGGATCCCCTGTCGAACGCAAAAGCACCCGTTGGACCGCGGTCCAACGGGTGCTACATGACCGCGGTGAAGCGGTTGATGAGGGAGGTCATTTTGAGGCCGGCGAAACCGGTTGCCGAAGGTTTAAGCGGAAGAACGCGATTTCCTTGCCCACCGCGTACCCGATGGCCGATGCCGGGATGGCCACGAAGGCGAGCCCCTGCCAGGGATGGTGCAGGAGGAGAAGTGCAGCCGATCCGGTCAAGATCGAAGCGTAGATCGGCCAGCGCGGCCCGTGAATGCCCGTGAGGAATCCGGTGGCGCCGCCGATCAAGAGCGCAGCTCCGGCGACCAGCAGCGCAGGCGGACGCGAGCCAAGTGGAACGGAAGTGAAGACAAGGATGACCAGCGCGGCGAAAAGCGCGGCGGGAATCGTTACGCGTCCCCAGAAATCTCGGACGATTTGCCGTCGATCCACAACATGTTCATGCACAATGTCCCCCGTATTCGTCCTCTCCCCAGGTTACCGAGCATGCAGCGAGGCGTCGGTTGCCGCAGTCCAACGGGAGCGGCTCCACCCTGGATGCCCTGAATGATTGACTGAGCGACGTAGCCGTTCAGAGCTACGGATGGACAGCGGCAGACAGGAAGCATTCTCGTGATTGACGAGTATCAAGCCGGGCGCCGGCCTGCACCGCCTGCTCCTGAAGGCCCATCCGTACAAAAATGTCCCGCCAGGTGGGGGGACCGGGCGGGACTGCCCTACCGTAACAGGGCATCCTGGGAACTTCGGGAGAGCCTTGGTCTGCGCTGCGCGCCAACCAACTGATGGGCATCCGCTGGCGCGGCCGACTGCTTAGGCCAGGGCCGCCCGACCGGCGCCTGCGACGGCGGAACTGCCAAGATCACTGCCGGACAGGGCATGCCCCGAGGCCAGTGCTTCTGTCCAGGTTTGGGTGGTGGCGACCCTGGCCCAGTTCGAATTCAGGAGGGCCATGAGGGTCTCGTGGACGGTTCGGGCATCGGCGAACCCTGCGTCATTGGCAATGTTGACGGCGCCGGTTGCATCGGACAGGACCTCCGTGTGGATTCCAAGGAATTCTGCCTCCACAGCGGATGCAAGGATGCAATTGTTGGTCATGTAGCCCACCAGGGTGACGGTGTCTACCTCCCGGTCGCGAAGCCACTCAGCCAGGTCCGTGCCCGCATAGACCGAACTGTACTGCTTGGTCAGCAGCTTCCAGGAGTCGGCTTTGCGCTGCTCCACTTCCGGATGCAGGGCGAAAGCCGGGGTGCCTGGATCGAAAACCGGCGCACCTGCTCCTGCGCTGTGCTGAACCGCCACCACCGGTATTCCGGCCGCCGCAGCCGCGTCAATTGCGCGCGCGATTTTTGGGAGTGACTCTGCGTGGGCGGGGTACTGGATCTCCAGCGGGCCACTGAAGTACTGCTGCTGGATATCAACGATGATGAGTGCGCGGCGGGGCGTGGTCATGGTGATGTGTTCTCCTCGAGGAATGGCGTTGGGCAGGACTGCCGAATCTCATTCTTCCGGCGCGTCAAATAAGTCACCAGTGGCATGAACGCTGCTTTACGATGGATTTGAGCCAATGTATTTATGGTGTCCGGCGGATCGATCCGGCCCTTCGTGACGCAGCTGAGCCGCTCAACCCATCCATCCATGGAGACGCATGAAGATCGCCATTTACGCCTTCGACGGTGTGCCCATGTTCCACCTCGCGGTGCCCCAGATGGTTTTCGAGGAAGTCAAAAGGCAGGGGCATGGATGGTCCACTGAATTGTTTTCAGATGGCGTGGAGTCCTTACGTACAGCGGAGGGATATCAACTTGGTGGAATCTCCGGTCCGGAGGCCGCGATTGGAGCTGACGTTGTTGTTGTCCCATCGTGGTTCGACGACGATAGGGCGGCGGGCGGTGACCTGCAGGCGCTCCTCGTCGAGGCGCACCGGAGCGGGGCCACGATTATGGGACTGTGCCTGGGGGCACTGGCCGTGGCCGATACCGGCCTCCTCGATCACCGGTCGGCGGTGACCCACTGGAAGTCCGTGGATGACCTGGCCGGACGCCGCCCAGCGGTCCACATCGATGCTTCGGTCCTTTACATCGATCACGGAGACGTCATAACTTCGGCAGGCACCGCTTCAGGAATCGATGCCTGCCTGCATCTGGTACGCAAGAACCTTGGGGCCGCCGCCACCAACGCCGTCTCACGCGCCCTGGTTGTGGCGCCCCATAGGGAAGGCGGGCAGGCGCAATACATCGAACGCCCCATCCGTCCGCCGCAAACCGACGACCCCATCTCCCGCGTCATCGAATGGGCCCTGAACAATCTTTTGGAACCGCTCAGCATCGAACAGCTGGCCTCCCGGGCACACATGAGCCGCCGGACATTCATCCGGGATTTCCAGGCAAGCACCGGCACCACGCCGGCATCCTGGGTGCGCAGCCGGCGCCTCGACGAATCCCGAAGGCTGCTGGAAGAAACCACCCTCCCCATTGATCAGGTAGCCTCCGCCAGCGGGTTCACCAGCACGGTCACCATGCGGCAAAACTTCGCGACCGCATTCGCAACAACCCCCACGGACTACCGGAGACGTTTCGAGGCCCTCCTGCCCTCTGAATGACTCCGCAGAGTTTGAAGGAGCCGCCTGAGGGCTTGTTGCCAAGCCGGGGCAATGAGTTTCCCGCCCTGAGCGTAACCTCCAGCGATCTCAACCGGTCCGCACACGCAAAAACCCCCGACGTGTGGTCGCCTGCGGTCTTGGTGCGGGGTTGGGTTTGCTTTCACTATCCCCAGAAGGTGTCCTCGATGTAAGGGTCGGAGGAGAAGAGGCGTACCTCGGTGATGGACCCGTCGTCGACGGTGAGCAGGTCCATGCCTGGCATGTCCATGCTGGCCCCGGTCCGGGTGCCGGAGAACTGAACAGGGACAGCAACCATGGAGCCGTTGGCCATCATGGTTCCGTTGACGGCGATCACAAAAGTGCCTTGGCTTGCCTCCATCATGCCGCCCAGGAGGGCGCCGATCGCGTCAAGGCCCTGGTGGGTGCCGGAGAACCGGTTGTCGCCGGGCTGGTACCAGATTACTTCGGGCTTCAGCAGTGCCATGGCAGCAGGGACTTCCCCGCGGCTGAGGGCGTCGAAGTAGGCGGTGGCAACGTCAATGGGTGTAGGGCTGGTCATGATGGTCTCCTTGGAGTGGGGATCGAGATTCCAATGGTTACATCTGGTAACCTGTTACCTCAACGTAACTAATAGAGACTTTTGGTGGTGTTTCAGGTGAGTGTCCCGGTATGGAACGTCATGGTGGCTTCGTGTCCCTCGCGGACGTCCCTGGCGAGGATTGCCAACAAGTGGACCGCGATGATCGTGATTGCCTTGAGTGCCGGGCCCTTGCGGTTCGGGGCGGTGCGGGAGGCGGTTGGTGGCATCAGTGGGAAGGTCCTCGCCGATACCTTGCGGGACCTGGAGCGGGATGGGATTCTTAGCCGGACCGCGTACAACCAGATGCCTCCCCGGGTGGAATACGAACTAACGCCGCTGGGCTGTTCGTTGCAGGAGCCACTCACGGCCTTGGGCCGCTGGGCCGAGAAGAATATCCCTGATGTTCTTGCGGCGCGGGAAGCTTATGATGACCGCGCCCACCCGGTGTCGCTTTCCTGACAGTTGGACACAGGCAACACCCCGTCCCCCGGGACTACCTGCAGCAGTGGGTCATATGGGATGCGCCGCCTCGGAGGCTTGAATAGATCATCATCGACAGCGCCAAGTAGCCAGCGGCATGGAAAGACCCCAGACCCTGGATAAGCGAAGTACCCAGGCTCCGGGGTTTTCTTCTCCCAGCAGTTTGCCATCCAAAGCAGGGAACGGCAGCGCAGAACTACCGCCAGACCACCGTGTACGCGTAACCGTTACCGTTCCTCACGCAGCCCTCAACCAAACGCACGTAAGAACCAAAGCCGGGACGGGCAGCATCCAAACGAGACTCACACAAGGCTTTCGTACCATTCCAGTACACGACCCGCTCAGAAGCCTGAGCCGGCAAGCCAAGCGCGATTCCTCCCCCAACGAGCATTGATGTAGCAACAGCAGCGGACGCGAGCTTCCTCTTCATATTCATCATGTCGTGAGAATAATTTCCGGTGAAGGACGGGTCAATGGGCACTGCTGCCCATGTCGCAGCCACCCCTAGACCATCCGGACACGGTAAAAGATCAACCCCTCGGGTTTTTTCCGCGCACCCCGGGTGCGTCAGGCATGAGTTGCGGCGTGTCAGCCCGTCAGGTGGTGACGCGGTAGCGGATGTGCGTGACCAACGCCGTCCCGCTCACCTCGGAGGGTTCCAGGTTCAGGCCGGTCACGCCGTCCAGGAGCCGCTCGCCTGCCCCCAGGGCGATGGGCGCTATATGCAGCCGGAGTTCATCGATCAACCCGGCCGACAGGTACTGCCGTGCAGTCTGTGCCCCGCCTGCAATGGCCACATCCCCGCTGCCGGCGGCTTGGCGGGCCTGCGCCAGGGCCGTTTCAATTCCATCGGTGACAAAATGGAACGTGGTGCCGCCCGCCATTTCCAGCGGCGGGCGCGCATGGTGGGTGAGGACAAATACGGGTGCGTGGTAGGGCGGTTCCGCACCCCACCAGCCCTGCCAGTCCGGATCCCACGTCCCCGGCCCGGCAAACATGTTCCGGCCCAGGATGTAGGCGTCCGCTGCCAGGATGCCGTCGCGCTCGGCTGTGTGCTCTTCGGGTTCTTCGAACATCCAGCGGTGCAGCCGCTCGCCGCCCCGGCCCAGTGGCTCGGCCATGCTTTGGTCCGGGCCGGCGACGAAGCCGTCGAGGGAGATGGTCAGGTCGCAGGTGACGAGGCTCATGCGCCCATCATGCCACTGCGGTGGATCACCGGGCCCCCTGTTCCCTGCGTGGGAACAATCAGGGTTTGCCGCCGGCAAGCTGCCCAACGGCGCGGGCTTCGAAACTGCGGATGTGGTTCAGCACCAGTTCCGTAGCGGCGTCGGTGTCACCCCGGCGGGCCGCGGCCAGTATGTCGGCATGCTCCGCGGCCTCGACGTCCCACGACGGCTGCTGGGTCCACGCATTGACGGAGATCAGCGCCGTCTGTTCGCGGAGCCCGTCCAGCATGTCCACCAGGACCTGGTTGCCGCAGTTTGAATAGAGCAACTGGTGGAAATCGCGGTTGGCGAGGCTCCGGTCGGCTTCATCCAGTGCCCTGGCCGCGCGGTTCAGCGCGTCCTGCGCGAGCTCCAGGTCAAGGCCGCGCTCGATGGTTCGTGCAACGGCCACCGGCTCAAGCAGGGAGCGGACGTCAAAGACACTGCGGGCCATCTCTGCATCCACCGCCCGGACGGTGGCGCCCTTGTAATCGCTCATGGTCACCAGGCCCGCGCCCACAAGCGTCTTCAGCGCCTCCCGCACCGGCGTTTTCGAAATCCCGAAATAGCGGGCCAGCTCGGCCTCAACCAAGGCCCGGCCAGCGGGTAGTTCACCGGTGAGGATCGAACGGCGGAGCGCCTCAACAACGAGGCCTGTCCGGGACGCTGACGGCAGGAGGCCATGGGGAGTTGGTTGGCTGGTCACGCTCAAACTTTCCCACATTCCGGGACCGCATGCTGCATCGTACTTAGTATATGATGTATCAAGAGTCATGTGATCACCGACGATCGGAGCCCCAGTGCAGTCTTCATCCTCATTCGGCCGAGCCGGAACGGGGTCCCGCCCGGGACGCCGCTTTGCCAGGTCGGGGCTAGCCGCCGCGCTGACAGCAGCGGTCCTTGCGCTAACCGCCTGCGGCGGCGGAACCTCCGGGCAGGAGGCTGATGGTGTTGTGGAGCTTCGGTTTGCCTGGTGGGGCGGCGACAAACGGGCCCAGCTGACCCAGGACGTCATCGCCGCGTTCGAAGCGGAAAACCCGGACGTCAAGATCAGGCCGGAGTTCGGTGATTCCGGGCCGTACTGGGACAGGCTGGCCACCCAGGTTGCAGCCAACGATGCCCCGGACATCATCCAGATGGACGAGAAGTACATCACAGAGTACTCCAGCCGCGGCGCCTTGCTGGACCTGTCCAAGTACAAGATTGACACGTCAAAATTTGATCCAGCAGCACTCCAGTCGGGAACCAGCGAAGATGGCCTCACTGGCCTGCCAGCCGGCATTAATGCGCCCACCATCCTGGCCAATCCGCGGGTTTTCGAGGCCGCCGGTGTTGAACTGCCGGATGATGCAACCTGGACGTGGGCGGACTTCGGGCGCATCGCCGCCGAAGTCACGGCCAAGTCACCGCAGGGCACTTACGGATCCGCTGCGTACGGCGGGGACGAAGCCTCCCTCGGCGTCTGGTTGCGCCAGAACGGCAAGTCCCTCTACACCCAGGACCGCACGCTTGGGTTCGAAGCGCCGGACATCGCGGCGTGGTGGGCCTTCCTGAAGGAGCTCCGCGAGAAGGAAGCAGTGCCCACCGCCTCTGAAGTGGTTGAAGCCGAGGCCGCCACGCTGGATCAGAGCGGCATCGCCGTGGGCACCAACGGATTCGCTTTCAGATGGTCCAACCAGCTCCCGGCACTGGAGAAGGCAGCCGGTGGCGACCTGGAGATCCTGCGGTTTCCCTCGCGGACAGGCGACGCAGCCGATACGCAGCTTTGGTACAAGACCTCGCAGTTCTGGTCGGCGTCCGCAAGGACCAAACATCCCGAAGAAACGGCCCGGTTCATCAACTTCCTGGCCAACGACATCAAGGCCGGGGAGATCCTGCTTGCGGAGCGTGGCGTGAACCCGAATTCCGGGATCCGGACCGCCACGGAATCGAAGTTGCCGTCCGCCGACCTCAAGGTGGTTAAATTCATCGATCAGATCAAGGGAGAGCTGGGAGCTGCTCCCGCCCCGCCGCCGAAAGGCGCCGGTATCATCCAGGAGATCATCCGCCGCTACACGGTGGAGGTCCTGTTCAACCGGCTGTCGCCGGAAGAAGCGGGGCAGAAAGCGGTGGACGAAATGAAAGCCGCCATCAGCGACTGAGTCCAGAGGCGCGGTGACCGGCCCCGTCGGCTTTAAACTGGGCTGACACATCACTTAGGGGGCATGCATGAGGCGTTCCGCTGCTGGACCGGAGGCGCGCTGGGCCAGCGCTTCCGCCGTCGCTGACGGCGTCAAGGACGTGGGCGTCGAGGCAACGGTCCGGTTTTACTTCCAGGCGGTTTTCCCCGCCACGGTGCTGGCCGCACTCTGTGCGGGAATGGCCCTGGCAGCCAGCGGCGCCGTGTCAGCCGTCGGTATTCACCTTTCCGGCTTGACGCTGGGCCTGTACCTGGCCGCGGTTGGGGTCCTCGCCGTAGGAGTGTTGTACGGCTGGCTGCGGATTATGCCCGAAGTCCAGCCGCTGCGCGCCCTTGTCACCTTGGAACTGGGGCCGGCAGCGGCGCGTCACGTCCGGCGCCAGATCCTGGGAATAGAAGCGGTGGATCCTGCCGCGCTGGGTGTTCTTCGTGGCGCGGCCGCCCAGATGCGTGAACGTACTGCCCGGCGCCTGGTGACGACGCCAGGACTGTCGCTCTACTTCGCTGCCCTGGCTGTGGACGGGGACCCCTGGCGCGTCTCCAACACGCTGTCTCTACTGCTCTTCGTGGCCACCATCCCCCTTGGCGTCCAGGCATTCCGCCAGTTCTCCAGGACCGGAAAATTCCTGCGGGAAACGGCGTGATGCGTTGGGATAGGGGGACGCTCACGGCGAGGCAATCGGAGCTGGTGGCCGCCTGGTGCGGTGAGCCGGAACTCATTGAGGATCTGTCCTGGGGTTTGACTGACACCACGGTTCTTCGCATCCGCTCCAGGGGCAAGGATCTGATTGTGAAAGCCGGCGGGCCGGACAACCACCACCTCGGCCGCGAGATCATGGCCCACACCACCTTCACTGGACCGCTGGTGGAGTCCGGCCGGGCCGCAACCATGCTGCACGCAAGCATCAACGAGGCCCTCCTGGTGGCCGGCTACCTGCCCGGGGTCCTGGTGGAAGGCGCCCCGGATGAACAGAACCCGGAGACATATCTGCAGGCCGGCAGGCTCCTGAAGGCATTCCACAGCCAGGCCCGCACGGCGGACGGCGGCTGGGAAACCCGCGCTACCGCCAAAGCCCTCGCCTGGCTGGACACTGACCACCGGATCGATCCCCGGGTGGAAAGCCGGGCCAGGCAGTGCCTCGCTGACTACCGGGCCGCCGCCGCCGAGATGGTGCCCACCCACGGGGACTGGCAGCCGCGGAACTGGATCAGCAACAACGGCGCCATCAGCGTCATCGACTTCGGCAGGTTCGACCTCCGGCCGGCAGCCACCGACCTGTGCCGGCTGGCCGTCCAGCAGTGGCAGCGGGACCCGGCCCTGGAAGCGGCCTTCCTCCGTGGCTACGGCGCGGACCCGCGGGATGGGGACGCCTGGCCGGTTTACCTGCTCCGCGAAGCCATCGGCACTGCCGTGTGGGCGCACCAAGTGGGCGACGGGGCGTTTGAAACGCAGGGGCACCGGATGCTGGACCAGGCGCTGTCGCGATTCTGACGCAGGACCGGCACCCCTGATTCCCACGTAGACTGGCAGTATGCGGCTGGTGGCAAGTGATATTGACGGAACAATCCTGGGGCACGACGGAAAGATCAGCGACCGCACCATCCGTGCCTTCCACGCCTGCCGTGACGCCGGCGTCGAACTGGTCTTTGTAACCGGCCGGCCGCCGCGCTGGCTTTACCCCCTCCAGGAGCAGCTGGGTCACTCGGGCACGGTCATCTGCTCCAACGGCGCTGTGGTGTGGGACCTCGAAGCGGACCGGCTGGTGTCGGCCAAAACCCTTGACATCGCCACGGTCCTCGAAGCCCGCCGCATCATCAAGGACCTGCGGCCATCCGCCCGGTTCGCGGTGGAAACGCTGGCCGGCTTCCACCTGGAGCCCGGGTTTGTGGAAAACGAATCCAGCGAACTCCTGGCCGAATTCACACCCGCGCCGCTGGCGGACACCCTGACGGACGACGACGCCGTGGTGAAGTTCCTGGCCATTGTCCGGGAGGGCACCGCGGACGAATTCCTCGCGGAGGTGCGTCCCGCCGTCGGGCATCTGGCCTCCGTAACGCACTCCGCACCCACCGTGGCCATGCTGGAACTTGCCCGGCCAGGCCTGAACAAGGCCGTTACCCTGGCGGGCTACGCTGCCGCGCTGGGAATCGACGCCGCGGACGTGGTGGCCTTCGGCGACATGCCTAACGACATCGAGATGCTCCGATGGGCCGGCCACGGTTACGCGATGGCCAGCGGGCATCCGGACGCCATCAGTGCCGCCGGCCAGCAGGCACCGCATTTTGACGACGACGGCGTGGCCCAGGTCCTTGAGGCCAGGCTCGCAGGGCTCGGCGCGCCGCTGTCCTGACGCGCCGCCGCCGGACGGGTTCCAAGGTGGCATTCAGCTAACGATCACTCCGCGTTTACCTTCCCTCCGTAGCGTAGCTTCCGGAGAGCCCCAACCTCTCCTTACGAGCACTGAGGGGTAACGATGGCAAAGAACGTCAAGCATGGCAGCGCCGAAGCACCACTGCGCCGGGCAACGCCAGCCCCGCACTGGCGGAACCTGAGCCAGGGCGACCGTGTCCGGGTCCTGCTGAGCCCGGGCTTTGAGACCGGCGGCCTGGTCGATGCCATCACCGCAGACCACACCGCCGTATGGATCAACCTGGACGGCGGCCGCGGCCGGACCCTGCTGCACTGCAGCGACGGCGTGGAGATCCTGCCCGCCGAGAGCTAGCCTCCGCGGCTCGGGTACGCTCGCTGTGTGACCCTGCCCTACTTCGAGAACACCGGCGACGGCGGCCGGATACTCCCCATCGCCATGGCCCACCGCGGGTTTTCCCGGGAGGGGCTGGAGAATTCGATGACGGCCTTCCGGGCTGCTTCCGGGCTGGGGTACCGGTACCTGGAGACGGACGTGCACACCACGGCCGACGGCGTGCTGCACCTTTTCCACGACGACACCCTTGACCGGGTGACGGACGGCCGGGGCAAAGTTTCGGAGCTCACCGCGGCCCAGGTGGCCGCCGCGCGGATCAGCGGCCGGGAGCGCGTGCCGCTGTTCGACGAACTCGTCACCGCACTGCCTGCCGTCCGGCTGAACCTGGACGTCAAGGACTGGAGTTCAGTCCGGAGCCTCGCCGCGGCCATTGAGCGGCACCGGGTCCACGACAGGGTCCTGGTGACGAGCTTTTCGGACCGGCGCCGCAGGGCCCTGTTGGAACTGCTGACCCGGCCCGTTGCCGCGTCCGCGGGCCTGGTCTCCAACGCCCTGTTCACGCTGCTGGGCCCGGTACTCCCCGCGCCCGTATTTGCCCGGCTGATGCGGCACGTGCTGCGCGATGTCCAGGCCCTGCAGGTCCCGGTCCGGCAAGGCCCCGTGCGGGTGGCCACTCCGGGCTTCATCCGCCGTGCGCACGACCTGGGGCTGGTGGTGCACGTGTGGACCATCAATTCCGCCGACGAAATGCGCCGCCTCCTGGACCTGGGTGTGGACGGCATCGTCACAGACCGCGCCGACCTGCTCCGGGACGTGCTGCTGGCCCGCGGGGAATGGCCGGCGGCCGGCGGACGGTCCTAGGACCGGTGTCCGTCTCCGGGCGTGTTCGGGTCCGGGACCTTCGCGCGCGGCGCTCCTCTCAAGCGTGCCGGCCGCACCGGCCAGTCCTTCAGGATTATCAGTATGCTTACAATTAGTCCAGGCTGGGGAATCCGCCACGGCCGGACAGGGAGGACGCACACGCCATGAGCACTTACCATCCGGAAAATGATCCCGCCAATCCCGATCAGCCCCGAAGCGACCAGGCCGGCAGTGCAGGGCCGGCCGGCACGGACAAGGCCGGGCCGCACCCGCATGGCAAGGACTCCGCCGGTACGTCCAATCCGGACCCTGCCGAAGGCAACATCACCGGTTTGGAACCCGGCGGGGGAGTGCCGCCGGGCGAAACGCCGCCTGCAGAAGACCAAATGAGCGGGGACCAGGGCCACGCAGAATAGGTCTTCCGCTGCCTAACGGGACTTTTTGGGCGTGGCCGAGCCGGACGCTGTTTCGCGCTCACCCAGCTGGCGCTCCAGCACGTCCACGTCCAGTTGCTTGTTCCAGGTGGCCCAGTCCTGCGGCCGCACGGAAGGCCGGCCCAGCAGGTAGCCCTGACCGGCGCTGATGCCCAGCTGGGACAGGGCCTTAAGCTCGCCCACGGTCTCGACGCCTTCGGCAACCAGCGTGCTGCCGATCTGGTCCGAGAAGTCCACCAGGCAGGCTGCGAGGGCCCGCTGCAGGCCGTCCGAGTCCACCCTGCTGATGACGTTCCGGCCCACTTTGATGAAGTCCGGCCGCAGGTGGATCATCCGGCTCAGGTCGCCGGCCCCGGAGTGGGCGTCATCCACGGCAATGCGCAGGCCCTTTTCCCGCAGCGGATTAATCGCAGCGATGAATTGCAGGTATTCCTCATCCGAAATGCTGTCCGTTAATTCGAGGACCACGCGGTGGATGGGCAGGTCGATGTGCGCAAACAATTCCGGCAGCCGCGGATCAATGCAGGATGAGGGGGAAATGTTCAAGGAGACGTAGAGGTGTTCGGGCAGGTCGCGCGCCGCGGCTGCGGCGGACCCCAGCGCCGAGAACTCAAGGTTGGCCCCGAGCCCCACGGCGGCCGCTTCCGCGAACCACAGCTCCGCCGCGGCGCCGTCGTCGCTGACGAAGCGGGACAGTGCCTCGACGCCCACCACGTTCCTGCCGGCCAGCCCGTAGATGGGCTGGAACGCCGTCATCAGCATCTGGCTTTCCAGCAGGGCACTGATCCGCGAGATGCTTTGGATCGCATCCATCTGCTCGATGATCTGCGGTGGCAGGACCGGCGGCGCCAGCCGGCGCGGTGCGCCTTCCGTGTCCTGCGCTGCCGCGGCGTCCTGCTGCCGCGCCTCAAGGAGATACTCCAGCAGGGCCCGCTCGGGGACGCCGGGATTCTCGTCGAGACTGTTGCTCAGGCGCTGCCGTATGGCCGCTCCGGACGGATCAGAATCCGCCAGAACAGCCGCAATAATTCCCCATGCCTGTACCCGAACCGACATTAGCTACGCCCCCAGTTGACGAAGTAATGACCCCATGGCCCATTTAATGTTCAAATTTCAAACGCCTTTTTAAGGTCGGTGCTGCTATTGATGCCCAACGTGTTGCGGTGCTGAGAACCTGACACCGCACGATGATCGTATATCGGCAGGACCAAAAGCGCAGTACTTTACAGTTTCGGGCTAGCGCTTTCCGGCTGGTCAGCCAACAATGCCGGAATTTTCTCGGGCGGAACGGGCCGGCTGAAATAGTAGCCCTGCGCGCTGAGGCAGCCCAGGTTTAGCAGGATCTGGGCCTGTTCGGCGGTTTCAACGCCCTCCCAGACCGCTTCCAGGCCGCAGGCGCGCACCAGCTGCAGGACCGCTGCGACGAGGGCCGGCTGGTTGGGATCGGTGCCCAGCCCCGTGATGAGCGAACGGTCCACCTTGACCCTGTCCACGGGCAGCCGGCGCAGGTAGCTGATGGACGAATAGCCGGTCCCGAAGTCGTCGATTTCGATGCCGACGCCCAGCCCGCGGAGTCCGCCCAGGGAGTAGCGGTCCAGCTCGTTGCCCTTGACGATCGCAACTTCCGTCAGTTCCAGCACCACCTGGTCCGGCTGCACCCCGGTTTCCTTCAGCACGGTCCGCACATCCTCGATGAACTGCAGGCTTTGCAGGTCGGTGGCGGAGATGTTGATGCGCACGGAGAAGCGGGCGTCCACCAGGCCGTCGTCGATCCAGCCGCGGAGCTGGCGCACCGCGGTGCGGAGCACCCACAGTCCAAGCTCGGAGATCAACCCGGCTTCCTCGGCCAGCGGAATGAACTCGTCCGGCATGATGAACCCGCGCTTGGGGTGGTTCCAGCGGATCAGGGCTTCCACACCTTCGATCCTGCCCGTGCCCAGCTCCACCACCGGCTGGTAATACAGCGTCAGCCCGCTGCTCCTGATGGCGGTACGGAGGTCCTCCACCAGTTGGCTCCGGAGCCGCCGGACCAGCAGGAGGCCGGGTTCAAACCGGTGCAGGCGGCTCTGCCCTTCGGCTTTGGACGCATACATTGCGACGTCAGCCTCCATCAGCATGTCCTCCGGCGTCGGGTTTTCACCGCCCACGCTCAAGCCGATGCTCGCGCCGCAGCGGACGCTCCGGCCCGGCAGCTCGATGGGTTCCTTCAGTGCTGCCAGGATCCGGTGGGCCACAATGGTGGCCTGGTCGGGGGACGCCGAGGGCATCACCACAGCGAACTCGTCACCGCCCAGGCGGGCCACGACGTCGGAGCTGCGGACGGCGCCGCGGATCCGTTCCCCGACCGTAATCAGCACCTGGTCGCCCGCCGTATGGCCAAGGGTGTCGTTGATGGACTTGAACGCGTCGAGGTCCAGCAGCAGGATCACCGGTCCCTCGCCGGCCTCCCGCTCGGCGTCCAGTGCGGAACGCAACGCCTCGATCAGCGCGGAGCGGTTGGCCAGACCCGTCAGCGGGTCCTGCATGGCCATCTGCTGCATTTCCAGGTGCGCCTCGTGCAGCAGTCGGGTGCGGATCTGGACGCGCTGCTCAAGCTCTTCGTAGATGACCTGGAGATCCTCGGCCAGCAGGTTGGTGCCCATGATGATCGCGTCGAGTTCATCCCGGTTGGCGGACACCTCGATCCTGGAGCTGAGGTCACCCGAGGCGAGCCGGACAATGCCTTCCAGGAGCTGGGAAAGCCGGGGATCTTCGTCGGAAAACATGTGTGGTCCTCCTTCCGGCCCTAGTTGGCCCGGTTGCTGTCGGCGTCCAGCGGCAGGCTGACAGTGACCGTGGTGCCCAGGCCCAGGGTGGACGCCACGTCGATCCTGCCGCCGTGCCTGGCCACGATGTCGCGGGTGATGGCCAGCCCCAGTCCGGTGCCGGGGATGGCACCGGACATGGCGTTGGAGGCCCGGTAGAACCGGGTGAAGACGTGATCGATTTCCTCGCTGGAGATGCCGATGCCCGTATCCGCCACGCTGACGGTGGCCCAGCGGCTGCCGTCCGGGGCCTTGTGCGAGACGCTGCCCACCTCGATCCGGCCCCCGCTGGGGGTGAACTTGATGGCGTTGGAGACCAGGTTGGTGAAGACCTGCTGCAGCTGGACCTCGTCCGCCAGGATTTCCGGGTCTTCAGGCACGGAGTCGACGGCGATGGTCACGTTCTGCAGTTTGGCCAGCGGCCGGAGGGCTGCTGCCACCAGGTCAAGGGTGTGCCCCAGCCGGACCGGGGTCAGGTGCAGCAGGCTGTTGTCGAGGCCCGCGCGGGAGACGCTGAGCATGTCCTCGATCAGGGACCGGAGCCGTTCCGTGTTCCGCACCACGATGTCCAGCATCTGGTGCACCTCGGAGGAGACCGGACCCTCGGTGCTCTCCTGGATCATGTCCAGATACGCCATGATCGAAGTGAGGGGTGTGCGCAGCTCGTGGTTGACGGTGGCCAGGAAATCGGTTTTGGCCTTGTCCAGCTGCTGCAGTTGCTTGACCACCTGCAGCTGGTTGCTGATCAGGTGGCTCTGGATCAGCCCGTGCGCCGCGTTGCCGGCCACGTGCTGGATGAGTCCGCGTTCGGTCCGGGACCATTGCCGGGGCTGGTCCACCATGGCAATCCAGATGATGCCCAGGGAGGAATCGCCTTCGCCCATGGGCACGGCCAGTGAGGAAACGGCATCGGTAATGCCCGACGCCGGGCCCTCGCCGCCGGTGGCTTCCTCATCGGAGGCGTCAGTGGAGAGTGTCTCGGTCCCGGCCCAGAGGTAATCCGCCACCTGGCGGGCCTGCACTTCGTCCGGGATGGCCTCGGCGCCGGCGGGTACCAGGCCGGGCCGGTTCCACGTGGCCGTGATGCGCGGAACCCGTTCGTCTTCGAACGTGGTCAGCCACACCCGGTCGGCGCCGAAGGTTTTACCGAAGCCCGCCACGACGTGCTGGGCTATTTCCTGCGGGTTGTTCGTGGCGCGGACGGCTGCGGAGACCTGGCGGAGCTGCCCGCGGAGGGCCTCGGCTTCCTGCCTGGCACTGCTGCGGCGGGCCACCTGGTCGATCAGTGCCGTGGCACGGTGGACCAGTTCGGCGGGCGGCGGGGGCTTGGTGATGCAGTCGTGGATGCCGGGGGGCGTCATCGCGGCAATGTCGGCCGGGTCATCAAGGTCCACAAGGACCAACATGGGCGCGTCGGAATGCACGGCGGACAGGGAGGCGTCCGCCACGATGACCGAGGGCTGGCCGGTGGCAAGGAGGGCAGCCAGGCCGGCGGCGTCACCGGTGGTCCGGACGGCGTAACCGACGCGCCGGAGTGCAGCGGCGTTGACCTCCAGCCGGCCGGCGTCGGGATCTGCCACGACGGCGGTACGGGGTGCGCGCCATTCACACGGCACATCAGCCGCCACAATGTCCCCTTCCCTCACAGTTGAGTACATTGTAGGGGGAGCAGGGGTGATGGGCTCCATAGGTAATCTGCGAAGGAGACGCGTGACGGATCAGCCGGCTGAACCTGTGAAGGGCGACCTGACCCTCGATGCGGGCGGCGTGCTTCAGCTGTTGTGGCCGCGCGGCGCGTCCATCAGCGAGGCCGATGCCGAGGATGCCATGCGCCGGGTGAACCTCCTCTGCGGCACCGACACGCATCCCATGCTGGTTGACATGGCCACCACGGCGCAGGTCAGCCGCGGCGCCCGGGCCGTTTTCGGCCGGCCTTGCCAGGCATCCCGGATTGCCCTGCTGGGCTCTTCGCCCGTGGACAAGGTGCTGGCCAACTTCATCCTGGGCATCAACAAGCTGCCGTGCCCTACGCGCTTTTTCACCTCCCGCGCGGAGGCCATGGCGTGGCTTCAGCTGGACTCCGGGCACGGAGCCTGACGGGCAGTGCCCGGGGCTGGCGCTGTCACAGAACAAGTGCATGGGCGCCCGGAAAGGCGTTCCGGACTTATATTTGAGGCGTGTCCACCGTCAAAAGTTCCTTCGGCGCATGCCCGCCGGCACTGCGCTCCCTGCTGGCTGCAGCGCGTCGATACCTGCTGATTCCCCGGCTGGCCCGGCTCTCACGCTCCGCCCCCAAAGACCGGGCGGTGGCCTGGGACCGTTACTGGGCCGGCATCAGGACCACCGGTATCGGCGGGGAAGTCCTGTGGGACTCCGGCACCGAACACGAGTTCCTGGGTTACCGGGACACGCTGGTGAAATACCTGGACCCTGCCCTGCCCGTGGTGGACGTTGGCTGCGGCCACGGCAGCTTCACCCGGTCCCTGGCCGGCCTGTTTAGCCAGGCCATTGGTGTGGACATCTCGGCGCACGCGGTGGAGCGGGCCCGGGCCGAAGCCGCCGGGTTGGGCAATGCCAGCTTCGAGGTCCGGGACATGACTGCACCGGGCGCGGCGGAATCCTTGGTGGCCGGCGGCAGCGCCAACGTTTTTGTCCGCGGCGTCCTCCATGTCCTGGACCACTCGGACCAGGCTGCGTTTGCCGCGAACCTCCGGCGGCTCGCCGGTCCGGGCGGCACTGTGTTTATCGCCGAAACAAACTTCCAGGGCAACCCGGTGGCGTACGTTTCGCATCTGGGCGCCACCGGCCGCGGCATTCCCGCGCCACTGGAGCGCGCCATCCGCGAGCTGCCCATGCCGGGTCATTTCGGTCCCGTGGAGCGGGCGCGGGCCCTGCCGGCGGCGGACTGGGAGCTGCTGGCGGACGGTGCCGTGGCCATCGAAACCAACCCCGCCACGGGGGTGCCGGAGCAAAGCCGCGTGCCCGGTTACTTCGCAGTGCTGCGACCCCGCAGCTAGGGCCGTAATAAACCCCACCCCGGCGCGACCCCGGCAAGCGCTTTCCCGCCGCAGGCTGGCATGATGGTCGGATGCGCATTCTGATTGCTCCGGACAAGTTCAAGGGTTCCCTGACCGCTGCCGAAGCGGCAGCGGCCATCGCGGAAGGCGCGCTGCGCGTCTACCCTGACGCGGTGGCCACCCAGTTCCCCATCGCCGACGGCGGCGAGGGCACCCTGGAAGCGGCAGTGGCCGCGGGTTACGAGGAACGCGTCAACGCCGTGGTGGGCCCCATCCTTGCCCCGGTGGGCGCGGCCTGGGCCCTGCACAAGGACGCCGCCGGCCACGTTACCGCCGTGATCGAGACGGCGCAGGCCTCCGGGCTCGCTGAGATGGAACCCACACCCGCCAACGCGCTGCGTGCCCACAGCTACGGCTGCGGCCAGCTGATTGCCGCCGCCCTCGACGCCGGCGCCACCGAGATCGTGCTGGGCCTGGGTGGCTCGGCCATGACCGACGGCGGCAGCGGCGCCCTCCGGGCGCTCGGCCTGAAGCCGCTCGACGCAGCCGGCAATGTGGTCCCGCTGGGCGGTGGCGCGCTGGCGGACATTGTGGCCTTGGACAGCACCGGCCTGGACCCCAGGCTTGCGGCCACCACCTTCCGGATCGCCGTGGACGTCCGCAACCCGCTGTACGGCACCACCGGCGCAGCACACGTCTTCGGGCCACAGAAGGGCGCGGATGCTGACGCCATCGAAGCGCTCGACGCCGGGCTCCGCAACTGGGCGTCCATCCTCCGGGAGGCCACGGGCCGGGACGTGAACGTCCCGGGCGCCGGCGCCGCCGGAGGCTTCCCGGCGTCGTTCCTGGCCTTCACCGGCGCCACGCTGGAAGGCGGCTTTGCGCTGGTTGCCGGACTGACCGGCCTCGCCCACCAGCTCGGCTCAGCCGACCTGGTGATCACCGGCGAAGGATCCATGGACTCACAGTCCCTCACGGGCAAAGCGCCGATCGCCCTGGCAGATGCCGCACGCGACCGCGGCATCCCCGTGATTGTGGTGGCCGGCCGGATCCTGGTGACGCCCGAAGACCTGGCCGGACATGGCGTGGTGGCCGCCGCCCAGCTGCTGGACGTGGCCGGAAGCCCGGAAGAAGCGATCGCAAACGCCGCAAAGTACCTGACCCGGGCCACCACGCAGGTCCTGGAAGGCGCCTGACCCCCCAGGCGGACCTGCCGGCACTTGGCGCTGCGCCGGCCGGGCCCGGTTGGGCCGGGCGGGGATTTCCCGGGCCGGGAGCGCTACGAGCCCGTCTCGTAATGGGGTTCGGCAACGGGCTTGGACTCCGGGGACCCCTTTTCCCGGAGGTACACCGACGCTCCCACCAGCACGGCGACGGCCAGGAATTCGCTCTGCCAGTTCTGGAAGGACTCGAACCAGAACCGGCTGGTGGCCAGGTACTGCAGGACAGTGACCGGCGCCGCGCCGTGGCTTAGCTGGTCCTCGCTGTAGGCTGCTGCGCCGCCCACGGCGTGCAGGGCGAAGGACGCCAGGAACAGCAGAAGCAGCAGGATGGACAGCGAGTGCTCGTAGAGCACCAGCGCGGCACCGCCCCGCTTCACCGGCCACGGCGTGGATTTACCCACGGTGGCGTCCCGGGGGTCCTGGTCCTGCGGGGCCGCCTTTCCCATCGGCTTCGACTCCGAAGAGCCTTTCTGGAACAGGAAAACCGTCAGGATCACGTACATGGCCATCTGGAGGAACTCCGACTCCCAGTTCTCGAAGGTGGCCTCCACAAACGCCCCGGTGCCAAGGAACTCCAGCACGGAGACCGCTGCCTCGCCGTGTGCCTGCTGCTCGTCGCTGTACGATGCGGCGCCGGAAAGGATCATCCCGCCGAAGAACACCAGGAACAGTCCGGCGTTCGCCAGGAGCAGTCCGTGCTCCTTGGCCCATCTGCCCATATTTCGGCCCTCCTTCATTTGGCGCCGTTGCCTGCAGCGGCGGCACGCCTGTTCAAGTGCAGCGGAACGTAGACCAGGAGCACCACCATGACGGCCAGCAGTACCCCACCGGCTGTCAGCCCCGCCTGCCGGCCTGCGGTCACGTCGAACACCAGGGCGGCCGTTCCGGCGCTCAGCAGGGCGATCCCTGCCAGGGCGATCTTGGTGATGGCATCGGCGCTGGAGACCAGGGTTTCCTTCAGCCGCTTGCGGAAGAGCCGCCGGTGCACACTGACGGGCGACAGGATGAACGCGGTGGTCAGCGCGGCAACCACCACATTGACCAGGTAGAGGGTGACCTGGAACCGGTCCAAATCCCCAAACCGCTCCTGGAAAGGCAGGGTCAGGAGGAAGCCCGCAAGGATCTGCACGCCGGTCTGCAGGACCCGCAGTTCCTGCAGGAGTTCGGCCCAGTTCCGGTCCAGCTGCTCCTCCCGGGTTTCATTCCTCCCGGTCGGGCCAGTGTAGTCCTCCACTGCGGACACGCCGCCTCCTTCTGCCGTGCATCGGTGCTGATCCATTTCTACTCCTCCGCTACAGAGAAACAAGGCTGCTGCGTCCGGAAACAATATTTGATAAGTTTGCTGATTATTCGCACGGAAACGGTGGACTTCGGTCCGCCGGCCGGGATAGCTTCGAAAGACAGGTACCCGGCGAAGCTCTTCGAAACCCGACACAGGCAGGCGGACCATGAGCGGAACGAACAAGCAGACCACCCAGCCCACAGACCCCCGGGGCGGTTACCACGCGGGCCCGTTCCCGGAACAGGAACAAAAGCAGCCCGGCCTCACGGCCCCCATGGACCCCACCCCGGACCACGGCGAACTCAGCTACGAGGGGCACGGCAAGCTCCAGGGCAAGGCCGCCCTCATCACCGGCGGCGATTCCGGGATCGGCAAGGCCACGGCCATCGCGTTCGCCCGCGAAGGTGCCGACGTTGCCATCTCCTACCTTCCCGAGGAGGAGGACGACGCGCAGGACACCGCGGCCTGGATCCGGAAGGCGGGCCAGCGGGCCCTCCTCTTCGCCGGAGACGGCCGGGAGGAGGAGTTCAGCACGCGTATTGCCGACGAAACGGCTGCGGAGTTCGGCCGGCTGGACGTGGTGGTCCTTAACGCCGCCTACCAGAAAAACCGGGAAAGCCTGGCGACGCTGCCCACCGAGGAATTCGACCGGGTGTTCAAGACCAACCTCTACTCCCTGCTGTGGACCGCCCGGGCCGCGGTACCGCACCTGAAGGCCGGATCCGCCATCATCACCACGGCCTCCATCCAGGCCTTCAATCCTTCCCCAGCGCTGATCGATTACGCCATGACCAAGGCAGCACAGGTGGCGTTCACCAAGGCGCTGGCCCAGGAGCTCGGGCCCAAGGGAATCCGGGTCAACGCGGTGGCGCCCGGTCCCATCTGGACGCCCCTCATCCCCGCCACCGAATGGCCGGACAAGCTTCCGTCCTTCGGCCAGGACACGCCCCTCGAAAGGGCCGGCCAGCCCGCAGAACTCGCGGCAGCCTACGTGCTGCTGGCGTCCGAGGACGGGTCATACATCTCCGGCGCGGTGCTGCCCGTGACCGGCGGCAAAGGCCTCTGACGGCCAACCAACCCCCGCTCCACACCAGCAAAACCCCGCTCCACACCAGCAACCAGGAGGAACCATGGCACAGGACAACCAGCACGCAGAGCCCGAGAAGGACCCGGGAGGCTACGGTACGCCGACGGCCGAACAGGAAACGGCCGGCAGCGCCCAGCATCAGGGCGACGCCGCCACCAACGAGTCCCAGGCCGACGGCGACACGCCCGTGGCACGCGACATGGACCTGCCGTCCGCTGCGGCGGAGATCGACGAAACCAATGATGACTCCAAGGGGTCCGCGCCTGTCTCTTCGGAGCCGGGGCAGGAGGCGGCCGGCGTCCCGGATGGCAGCGGCAACGATCTTCCGCAGGAAAAGTCCCCGAAGGACGACGACGGCGAGGACTTCGCCGCCGGCTGAGCAGGCACCCCTGTTCCGGAGGCCTCCGTTCATCCTTCCCCAAGGCTGGACGGAGGCCTTTCCCGTGCCGGCACCCTCTCGCGGCGCATCCGCCGCCAGCGTAGAGCCGGCTCCAGAGGCGCGGACGTCCGCGCGCCGCGGCATCCCGTCACACCCGGCCGCAAGGACCCGGCATGACCGCCGGGTGGGTGCGTCCCGAGGCATAACCTGGTGCCTGCGGGTGCCTGAAAACCTCCCGCCGGAGCGCCGCCGCGACGTATCCTTGAACAAGGCTTCATGGCAGGCCGCAACGGACACGAGCAAGGCTGGAACATGGCTGCTGAACCTTCGGGGCAGGTCGGCTGGGGACCGCTTCCAGTTCCACCCGAGCCAGTTCTCGACAGCAAGGACGTGGAGAACTATCTCGGGGAGATGACCCGCGGGTTCATGACGGACATCAGGGCCGCGGACCGTGGCATCGGGTGGGCGGCCACCATCTTCCGGCAGGGGTCATCCCGGACCCTCGCCGCCAGCAGTGAGCAGGCCCGGGCCGCCGACCGGGAACAGTGTTCGTTCGCTGACGGGCCGGTGCTGGCAGCCCTGGGCAGCGGTGAGTTCGTCCTCCTGTCCGATTTGGCAGTGGACAGGCGCTGGCCCGGGTACTCCAGCGCCGCGGCCGGCCACGGAGTCCTGTCGCTGCTGGCCGTCCCCATCGTGTCCGAGGGGGCCGGCAGCGCCGCCATCACGCTGTATTCCCCGGAGCCCTACACCTTCACCAGTGATGACATCCTCCGCAGTACCAGCTACGCCCGGAAAGTGGCGGGCGCCCTCCGGATGGTGGCGCAGGTGGCCGGCCGGGCGGAGTCCGTGGCGGGGATCGCCGTGGTCCGAAGCTCCCTGGTGCTGGTGGATCTGGCCGCGCGGAGCCTGATGAACGAATACGGCCTCAGCCGTGAGGCGGCGCTGCGCATCCTGCAGGCGCAGGCGCTGAGCCACGAACTGGACCTCCGGGATGCCCTGCACGTTGTGGTTCCAGGCCCGGCGCCGGAAGGCCCAGGCATCCGGCCCCAAGCTGTGCCCGGGACGGAACCGGGGCCGGCTCCGGAAGCTAGCGCTTCCTGGCGCGTTTAGCCGCAGCGTTGGCGGCGGCCTTCGCCGCGGGCGGAAGGGGGGCCGGCTCCATTTCGGGTTCCGCCGCGGTGCCCCGGGCCTTGGCGATGGCCTTCATGCCGTGGTAAATCACCAGCGCCGCAGCAGACCCCAGGGCGATGCCCGTGAACGTCAGGTCGCCGATGGTCCAGGTGTAATCGGCGATGCCGATGATCAGGGCCACGGCCGCGGTGGTCAGGTTCACCGGGTTGGCGAAGTTCACCTTGTTCTGCACCCAGATCTTGACACCCAGGATGCCGATCATGCCGTACAGCATGGTGGCCGCGCCGCCCAGGACGCCGGCCGGGACGGTGGCGATGAGTTCACCGAACTTGGGCGAGAAACTCAGCAGGATGGCAAACATGCCCGCCACCCAGTAGGCCGCCGTCGAATAGACCTTGGTGGCTGCCATCACGCCGATGTTTTCCGCGTATGTGGTGGTGCCCGATCCGCCGCCGAAGCCGGCCAGTACCGTGGCGGTGCCGTCGGCCATCAGCGCACGTCCGGAGACGCCGTCGAGGTTCTGCCCGGTCATGGCCGCCACGGACTTCACGTGCCCGATGTTTTCTGCCACCAGCACCAGGACCACGGGGACAAAAAGGCCCAGGACGCCGATGTGGAACTCAGGGGTCTGGAACTGGGGCAGCCCCACCCAGGCTGCGGCGTCCATCTTTTCGTAGCTGACCTCACCGCGGAGCATGGCCACGAGGTACCCCACCACCACGCCCACCAGGATGCTGAGCCGGCCCAGGATCCCGCGGAACAAAACGCTGACCAGGATGATGGTGGCCAGGGTGATCACCGCGGTGATGGGGGCTTTGTCGAAGTTGTCCTTGGCCGCCGGCGCGAGGTTGAGGCCAATCAGGGCGACGATCGCGCCCGTGACAATGGGGGGCATCAGGCGGTTGATCCAGCCTGATCCGAACTTCTGGACAATGGCCCCCACCAGGGCCAGCGCCGCGCCGGCCACAACCACGCCGCCCAGGGCGCCGGCCACACCGAACTGCGCCTGCGACGCCGTAATGGGTGCGATGAACGCGAAGCTTGAGCCGAGGTAGCTGGGCACCTTCCCGCGGGTGATCACCAGGAACAGCAGGGTACCAATGCCGGAAAAAAGCAGGGTGGTGGCAGGCGGCATGCCCGTGATGATCGGAACGAGGAAGGTGGCGCCGAACATGGCCACCACGTGCTGCATGCCCACCCCGATAGTCAGTGGCCAGGCCAGCCGCTCGTCCGGCGCCACCACCTGGCCCGGTTTGATGGCCTTGCCGGTGCCGTGCAGCTTCCATTTGGTTCCGAGCATGCTCATGGGGGCGGGGCCTTTCAAAGGTGGGGAGGGTGCCGTGGAGGGCGGGGATTTGCTGGCAACAGACTACCGCGCGGCGCTGCTGTGGTGAACGTCACGGGCCGTCACGGGAAGAGGACAACTTCAGTTGAAGTTGCAACCATAGGAAGCAACAAGTCTCCCCCCGTGAGCGGGGAGGTACAGCGAAAGGTAAGCCAATGACCATTGCCCATGAAGAAGCGGTTATCGATTCCGCAGCCGTCGACGCGATTTTCGCCGAGGCCCGCACCGCCAACTCCTTCACGGGGGATGTCACCGAGGACCAGGCCCGCGCCATCTACGAGCTGACCAAGTTCGGCCCCACGGCCTTCAACTCCCAGCCGCTGCGCGTGACCTACATCCGCTCCGACGAGGCCCGCGCCAAGCTGGTGGATACCCTTGCCAACGGCAACAAGGCCAAGACCGCCTCCGCGCCGCTCGTTGCCGTCCTCAGCTATGACACCCACTGGGCCGGCCAGTGGGACAACTTCCTGCCCGGCTACAACGCCCCCAAGGCCATGTACGACGCCGATCCCGCCCTGGCCGCCGCCACGGGCAACAACAACGCGCACCTGCAGGCCGGCTACTTCATCCTGGCCGTCCGCACCCTGGGCTTTGCCGCCGGTCCCATGACGGGCGCCAACTTCGCCGCCATCGATGCCGAATTCTTCCCGGCAGGTGACCAGAAGAGCTTCCTGGTGGTCAACATCGGCCAGCCCGGAGCCGACGCCTATGGTGCGGCCAAGCCCAAGTTCTCCTACGACGAGGTTGTCCGCACCCTCTGACCCGCAGTCAGGAACACCGCTTAAACCAGTGATGCTCTATCACTTATGGTTCCCAACCAGGCCGGATGGGAACCATAAGTGATAGAGCATCTGGCGTTTGGGGCTAGGCGATGACGCCGTCCACCAGGGCCTTGGCTTCGGCCTGGACCTGCTTGAGGTGTTCTTCGCCCTTGAAGGACTCGGCGTAGATCTTGTAGACGTCTTCGGTGCCGGATGGGCGGGCCGCGAACCACGCGTTCTCGGTGACCACCTTGAGGCCGCCGATGGAAGCGCCGTTCCCCGGGGCCTCGGTCAGCTTGGCGGTGATGGCCTCGCCGGCCAGTTCCGTCGCGGTGACGTCCGACGACGACAGCTTGCCCAGTGCCGCCTTCTGCTCACGCGTGGCGGCGGCGTCGATCCGGGCATACACCGGGGCGCCGAACTGGTCCGTCAGGCCCTTGTAGAGCTGGGAGGGTGATTTGCCCGTCACGGCGGTGATCTCGGAGGCGAGCAGGGCCAGCAGGATGCCGTCTTTGTCGGTGGTCCACACACTGCCGTCCAGCTTGTTGAAGGAGGCGCCGGCGGATTCCTCGCCGCCGAAGGCGCCCTCGCCGGAGAGCAGGCCGGGAACAAACCATTTGAAGCCCACGGGAACTTCCACGAGCTTCCGGCCGAGGCTGCCTGCAACCCTGTCGATGATGGAGGAGGACACCAGGGTCTTTCCCACCACGGACTCCGGGTTCCAGCCGCTGCGGTTCCGGTAGAGGTAGTCGATGGCCACGGCGAGGTAGTGGTTGGGGTTCATCAGCCCGCCGTCAGGGGTGACGATGCCGTGGCGGTCCGCGTCGGCGTCGTTGCCCGTGGCAATGTCGAAGGCGGCGCCGTCGGACATGCGGTTGATCAGGGAGGCCATGGCGGACGGCGATGAGCAGTCCATCCTGATCTTCTCGTCCCAGTCCAGCGTCATAAACGCCCACTGCGGGTCCACGGTGGGGTTCACCACGGTGAGGTCCAGGTGGTGCCGCTCGCCGATTTCACCCCAGTAGTCAACAGCCGCCCCGCCCATGGGGTCGGCGCCGATCCGCACGCCCGCCTCACGGATGGCGTCCAGGTTCAGCACTGACGGCAGGTCGTCCACGTAGCTGCTGAGAAAGTCGAACTTGCCGGTGCTCTCCGCGGCCAGGGCATCCGCGACGGGGATCCGCTTCACGCCGCGCAGGTCGGCTTCGAGCAATTCGTTGGCGCGGTTGGCGATCCAGCCGGTGGCGTCCGAATCGGCGGGTCCGCCGTGCGGCGGGTTGTACTTGAAGCCGCCGTCGCCGGGCGGGTTATGGCTGGGCGTCACCACGATGCCATCCGCCTGCGGCGCACCGGGCGCTGCTTTCCGGTTGTAGGTGAGGATGGCGTGGCTGAGGGCGGGGGTGGGCGTGTAGCCGTGGCGGGCGTCCACCAGGACCTGGACCCCGTTGGCAGCCAATACTTCCAGGGCCGAGTTCTGCGCCGGCTCGCTCAGTGCGTGGGTGTCCTTGGCCAGGAACAGCGGGCCGGTGATGCCCTGCCCGGCCCGGTACTCCACGATCGCCTGGGTGATCGCGACGATGTGCTTTTCGTTGAACGACGCCTTCAGGCTGGAGCCGCGGTGCCCGGAGGTGCCGAAGGCAACCCTCTGGGCCGGGTCCCCCAGGTCCGGGGTGATGTCGTAATACGCGTCAAGGAGCGCAGTGATGTCAACAAGGTCCTGGGGTTGGGCAACTGTACCCGCGCGGCTAGCCATGGGACCAGCATGCCAGAAGCGGGCGGCAGTCAAAACGAACCGTCCAGAATCCGGTCCCTTTTGGGCGCCCCTGTGACGCGGGGGCGTCATCAACCAAGTAGTGGCACCGAGTACCCCGGGCAGAAAGTACTTATATACCGGCTCCTTGGCCCGCTGCTACTTTTCAAGAAAATCCAGGGATGACATCAACCACGGACGACGCCGGCCTGCCGCCATCGTTGCTCCGGCCAGGAAGCAGGGACGGCCATGGGCGCAGGGGACGGGGCAGCTGAGCAGTCACGGCTGGCGGCCGAAAGGGTGGCCCGGCTGAAGCTCCAGCTGGACCGCGCCGAGCGGGCCACCAAAGCCTGGGATGCCGGTGCCGTGGGGGAGCGACTGGTGGCCGATAAGCTCGGCGAACTGGTGCCCCGCGGCTGGTACGTGCTGCACGATGTCCACTGGCCCGGCCGCCCCAAAGCCAACCTGGACCACGTCCTGGTGGGACCGGGCGGCGTGGTGGTGGTGGACGCCAAAAACTGGACCGGTGAGGTGCGTGTTGCTGCCGGGGTGCTGTGGCAGGGCCGGTACGCGCGGACCCAGGCGGTGGAAGGCGCCCTGGCGCAGTGCGCCGCCGTGGCGTCCGTCCTGGCACCGCAGCACCGCAGGCTGGTGCGTCCCATGATCTGCATGGCCGCGCAGCCGGATCTCTTCGGCGTCACCAACTCGGACGTGGCCGTGGCTGGAGCCGGGCGCGTTGTTGGTGCCATCAACGCGCTGCCCCCGGTCCTCGACCCGCAGGCGGTGGTGGGCCTGTACGCCCAGCTCGGGCAGGAACTCACCCACGAACAGGAGCCCGGGATCACGGCGTTCCGCACGGTTCAGCCAGGCACCGTGATCCGGCCGGCCGGCGGCCTCCCGCCGCGCGGACCCCGGCCGGTGCCCGCCAGCCCCGGACCCGGCAGCCCTGCACCCGGCAGCGCCGCCAACGCCCAGCCGGCCGGCGGCAGCCTGTCCGGGACCGCCGGCAAAGCCAGGCCCGGTAGTAAGGCCGGCGGTAAGGCCGGCGCCCGGCAAATGGGAAACCGGTCCCGCAAGGGACGCAGCATCAAGGTCCAGCACCCCGGAACCACCAGCGGGCTCCGGCTGGCGCTGCTGGCTGTCGTTATAGTTTTCGCGGTATATCTGCTGCCGTATTTGGGGCGCTGACCGGCACGCGGCGGTAGGCTGGAAAGAAATCCTAGGGGGACCCTCTTGACCGACCAGCCTGCCAACAAGCCCGACGCCCAAGGCTTCGATCCGGCGCAGCCCGGTGTCCCGCCGTCGGGCTATGAACCGCCTGCCTTTGTGCCGCCGTACGGCTCCGACGCCCCGCCCGTTCCGCCCTACGGCGCAAACGAGGCGCCGCCGCTTTATGGCCAGGGCCATGGGCCGGCCGGCTACCAGGCGCCGCAGGGGTCGGCCCACGGCGACCACTACGCCTCGAACCAGGCCCCGACGGGCCAATACGGCAACCAGTACGCCGCGGGACCTTACGCCCAGCCTGGCAGTCCCTTCGGTGCGCCCGGCAGCCCATATGCCCCGCAGGGCTACTACGGCATGGCCGCCCAGCCCAAGACGCTAAGCATTGCCAGCATGGTGTGTGGCATCGCCTCGGTATTGGTGGGCTGGCTGATGATCCCGCAGATCGCTGCCATCATCACCGGCCACATGGCGCTGAAGCGCGAACCGGCCGGCAAGGGCATGTCCATAACCGGCCTGGTGCTGGGCTACTTGTGCCTGCTGGGGTACGGCGCCTTCTGGCTGCTGTTGATCATCGGGCTCACGTACGCGAGCTCCAGTTCCTACGGGTACTGACCTGCTGCTGCCTTCCCAGGCTTGTCCGCGGATCCGAACCTTCAGGGCCCTGATCTGCGGACAACCTTAGGATCCGGGCTGTTCCGTGCCGCACGGCGCCCGCCCGGGCAGCTAGCGGAGCAGCTCCACATCCGAGACAAGTTCGATGTGGGCCAGCATGGCATCGGCTGCGCCGTCAGGATCCTGGGCGCGGATGGCGTCGGCAATTTTCCGGTGTGAGGCCAGGGACTGCTCCGGCCGGCCAGGCTGGCCCAGAGACTCCATCCGGGTTTCCAGGATCATTTCGGCGATGAACGCCATCAACTGCGCCAGCACCGAGGAATGCGCCGCGCCCGTGACGGCCTGGTGGAACAGCTCGTCGCCATGCGTGCCGCGGTCCCCGTCGCCGATTTCCGCCGCCATCACCTCCAGCGCCCCGTCAATGGCGGTGAGGTCCGCGTCCGTGCGCCGGACGGCGGCGAGGGCCGCAAGCTTAACCTCCAAGGTACTGCGGGCCTCGACAATCTCCGGCAGCCGGCTGCGGTGCTCGCGCAGGCCCTTGATCACCGAAGCGACGCTGGGCCGGCGGGCCAGGACCGCGCCGGTGCCGTGCTGGACGTCAATGACCCCCAGCACCTCGAGGGCCACGAGTGCCTGCGCCAGGGTGGCACGGGAAACGCCCAGCCGTTCGGCGAGGTCGCGTTCGGCCGGCAGCAGGTCGCCGGGACCCAGCTTGGCCGATTCGATGTAGGCGAGAATCTGCTCCACCAGCTGCTCGTACAGCCGTGGCCGCGCCACCCGCTCGAGTCCCAGCCGTGATGACTTCTCCACAAAACCCCGCTACGTCGTCGTTATCTCCCAGAATACAGTGCAAACCTATTGACAGATAGACTCACTGTCTAAGAGGCTAGTCCAGTGAGCCAGTAATCCACGTCACAATTTTCTGCAATGGAGAACCAACGATGTCCGCTCCTGTCCTGTCCATCATCATCCTGGCGGCGATGTTCCTGCTCGCCACCGTGCTGCCCCTGAACATGGGCGCGCTGGCGTTTGTGGGCGCCTTCCTGCTGGGCAGCGTTGTCCTGGGAATGTCCACCAACGACATCCTCGCCAACTTCCCCGGCGGCCTCTTCCTGACCATCGTCGGGGTAACCTACCTCTTCGCGATTGCGCAGAACAACGGCACCATCGACCTGTTGGTCCGGGGTGCCGTCCGGCTGGTGGGCAGCCGGGTGGCGCTCATTCCCTGGGTGATGTTTGCCATCACCGCCGTGATCACCTCCGTGGGCGCGCTGTCTCCCGCCGCCGTCGCCATCATCGCGCCGATCGCGCTCAGCTTCGCCGGAAAATACAAGATCAGCCCCCTGCTGATGGGCATGATGGTGATCCACGGCGCCCAGGCAGGCGGCTTCTCGCCCATTGCCGTGTATGGCGTCACCGTCAACGGCATCCTGGCCAAAACGGACCTGGACTTCAGCCCCACGGCGCTGTTCCTCTCCAGCCTGGGCTTCAACCTCGTGATCGCCGTGATCCTCTTCATCGTCCTGGGCGGGAAGGCCCTGCTGTCCTCCCGCGTGGGCCACTTTGTGGAGCAGGCAGCGGAGGCCCGGATGTCCGTCAGCGTCGGCGCGAAGGCCGGCAGTGACGTGGCCTTCAAGGGCTTCGGCTCCGGCATGTACGGTCCCCGCGACCCCGCCGGCGACGGCGTGGCAGCCACCCGGGAACGTTCGCAGCGCCTCCCGCAGCTGGTGACCATCGCCGGCCTGATCGCGCTTGCGGTCATCGCGCTGGGCTTCAAGGTGGACGTGGGCTTTGTGTCCATCACCATCGCGATTGTGCTGGCACTGGTGTCCCCGGCCGCCCAGAAGGGCGCGATCAACAAGATCAGCTGGTCCACCGTGCTGCTCATCTGCGGCATGCTCACCTTCGTGGGTGTGCTGGAGGAAGCCGGCACCATCGAGTTTGTCTCCGGCGGCGTGGCGGGGATGGGCCTGCCGCTCCTGGCCGCACTCCTCATCTGCTACATCGGCGCCGTGGTCTCCGCCTTCGCTTCCTCCACCGCCATCCTGGCCGCACTGATCCCGCTGGCCGTCCCGTTCCTGTCCTCCGGCGACATCGGCGCTGTCGGCGTCATCTGCGCCCTCGCGGTTGCGTCCACGATTGTGGACGTGTCGCCGTTCTCCACCAACGGCGCCCTGGTCCTGGCCAACGCACCGGAAGGCGTGGACAAGGACAGGTTCTACAAACAGATCCTCGGCTACAGCGGCATCGTCATCGTCGCAGGCCCGGTCCTGGCCTGGCTGGCCCTGGTGGTCCCCGGCTGGCTCTAGCCACCACCGCTCCCCGCCACCCCGCATCAGAAAAGGAACACCGCACATGAGCAGAGCTGACAGCACCCAAGGACCCCTGGCCGGCCACACGGTGATCGACCTGAGCCGCGCCCTGGCCGGGCCGCACGCCGGCATGATGCTGGCGGATCTGGGTGCCCGCGTGATCAAGGTGGAAAACCCGGGCACGGGCGATGACACCCGCGGCTGGGGCCCGCCTTTCGTGGGACCCGAGGACGATCTCCAGTCCACCTACTTCATGTCCTGCAACCGCAACAAGGAATCCATCAGCCTGGACCTCAAGAGCGGTGACGGCCAGGCGGTGCTCCGCGGCCTGCTGGAACGCGCCGACGTGGTGATCGAGAACTTCCGCCCCGGTGTGATGGACCGGCTGGGCTTCTCCACCGGTGCCATGCATGAGCTCAACCCGCGGCTCATCATCCTGTCCATCACCGGGTTCGGCCACGACGGCCCTGAGTCCCAGCGCAGCGGCTACGACCAGATCCTGCAGGGCGAAGCCGGCCTGATGTCGCTCACCGGCTCCGGCCCGGACGACCCCCAGCGCGTGGGTGTCCCCATCGCCGACCTCCTGGCCGGCATGAACGGCGCGTCCGGGGTCCTCGCGGCCCTGGTCGAACGGGGCCGGACCGGCAAGGGGCAGGTGGTGCGCACCTCGCTGCTGGCTTCGCTGATCGGGGTCCACGCCTTCCAGGGCACCCGGACCACCGTGGCGGGCGAGGTGCCGCAGGCGCAGGGCAACCACCATCCCTCCATCGCCCCCTACGGCCTGTTCGCCTGCAAGGACGGCAGCGTTCAGATCAGCGTGGGCAGCGAGAAGCTGTGGGCGGCGTTCGCAGCGGCCTTCGGCCTGGACCCGGCGGCCGCCGGCTTTGCCAGCAACGCGGACAGGGTGCGCAACCGCGCCGGGGTGATTGCCGCCGTCGAACGCGCCTTCTCCGCCTATGGCGCTGCGGAACTGCTGCAGAAACTGAACGACGCCGGGATCCCGGCAGGCAAGGTCCGCTCGCTGGATGAGGTCTACGCGTGGGACCAGGTGGCGTCGCAGGGGCTGGTGGTGGACGTGGAGCATCCGCTGCTGGGCACCGTCAGCCTTCCCGGCCCGCCGCTGCGCTTCTTCGCCGCCGGCGATAGCGCGGAAACCACCATCACCAGCCACAGCGCGCCGCCGTTGCTGGACGCCGACGGCGGCGCGATCCGGGAGTGGCTTGGCCTCACCGCCGCGGCGGGCACCAAGTAATGCCTACGTCGGAGAAGGTCCGGCACCTGGGCGCCGCCGAGCTGCTGTCGGCCGTGGTGGATCCGGGGTCGTTTGTTTCCTGGGACGCGCCCGCGGAGCAGCCGCCCGTGTCCGACGGGTACGCCGCCGACCTGGCCAGGGCCCGCGACCGCAGCGGCACCGACGAGTCGGTGCTCACCGGGGCCGGGCTGATCCAGGGCCGCCGCGTGGCGGTCATCGTCAGCGAGTTTGCGTTCCTTGCGGGGTCGATCGGGCACGCGGCCGCGCAGCGGATCGTGGCGGCCGTGGAACGGGCCACCGCCGAGGGGCTTCCGCTGCTTGCCGGTCCCGCTTCGGGCGGAACGCGGATGCAGGAAGGCACCCTGGCGTTCCTGTCCATGGTCAAGATCACCGGCGCCGTCCGCGCCCACCGGCAGGCCGGCCTGCCGTACCTGGTCTACCTGCGGCACCCCACCACCGGCGGGGTGATGGCCTCGTGGGGCTCGCTGGGCCACATCAACGTGGCGGAACCCGGCGCCCTCCTGGGCTTCCTCGGCCCGCGCGTCTACGAGGCGCTGTACGGGGAGGCGTTTCCGGACAACGTGCAAACGGCGGAGAACCTGTTCAGCAAGGGCCTTATCGACGGCGTGGTGGCGCCCGGACAGCTGGCGAACCTGGTGGCACGGGCCCTGGACATCCTGGCCGCAGCGCCGGGTACCGGTGTGGGCCCGGAGGGGTCCGGTCCGGCTGCCAAACCGGCTCCGCCGGAAACCCTTGCCGTCCGGCCGTCAACTGTTGACGCCTGGACCTCCATCGGTATCTCCCGGAAACCGCGGCGGCCGGACCTCCGGCAGCTCCTTAAGTACGGCGCCAGCGATGCGCTGCCCCTCAACGGTACCGGCCAGGGGGAAAAGGATCCCGGGCTGCTCCTGGCGCTGGCCCGGTTCGGCAGCCAGCCCTGCATTGTGCTGGGCCACGCCCGGCCGCTGCGGAAGGACGCCGCCGGCATGGGCCCAGGCTCGCTGCGGGAGGCCCGGCGGGGCATGAAGCTCGCCGAGGAACTCCGGCTGCCCCTGCTGACCGTCATTGACACTGCGGGCGCGGATCTGTCCAGGGAAGCTGAAGAGGGCGGCCTGGCGGGGGAGATTGCCCGCTCACTGCACGAATTGATCGGACTGGAATCACCGTCCGTCTCGGTGTTGCTGGGGCAGGGTGCCGGCGGTGGGGCGCTGGCCCTGCTGCCCGCAGACCGGACCATCGCGGCGCAGCACAGCTGGCTGTCGCCGCTGCCGCCGGAGGGCGCCAGCGCCATTGTGCACCGCACCACCGCCCACGCTCCGGCCATGGCACAGGCACAGGGTGTGAACGTGGCATCGCTGTACGCCAACGGCCTGGTGGACCACATTGTTGACGAGCGCGGCGACGCTTCGCTGGAGCCCGCCGGATTCTGCGAACGGATGGCCCGGGCCATCGAGTACGAGCTGGGAAACCTGGCCGGGGCGCCGGTTGCGTCGCTGGTGGCGTCCCGGGCGGAAAAGTACCGGAACCTGGGCGCCTTCTAGGCTCCCGCCGCTTCCAGGCCTGCGCCGGGCAGGCGGGCCCGGAACTTACCGCCCGGGCCCACCGCTGCGGCCCGCCTCAGCGGCGGTTCGCGGCCCTGGTCCGGTGCGCCGTGGCGCGGAGCTGCAGGATCCGGACCCCGCCGGCCGCGGCCACCAGCACGCCGCCGGTGACGCTGGCGATGAACAGGGCCATGCCCAGTGGCAGCTGACCCTCCAGGCCGAAGTACCGGACCAGGACCTGGTCCTGGTTCTGCAGGATAAAGATGATCAGGAGGATCAGCAGGACCAGAGAGGCCACGACGGCGGCCCACACCACGCCGGCGCGGGTCACCTTGGGCTCCTCCGCCGGCCGGGTCGCTGGCTGCCGGGGCTCCTGCCTGCGGGAGTCCTGCTTCCGGGTCTCCGCGGTGCCCGCCTGGGGTTCGGTCGCGGGTGCTGCGGGCTCATGGTCCGGAACCGCCGGCACCTGCCCGGCGGGATCCGGCTGGCCGTCCGTGCCGGGGGTGTACTGTCCAGAACTCATGTTGTTCCCCTTAACTAATAAGCATGCTTATGGTGCAACCTTAGTTGGCGGGCCTGCCGGGAACAACTGCTCCGGGAAGGCTCCCACCGGCTCTCCACATGTTAGGGCGGAGTTGGCGGGCTGCCGGATCCCGCCACGGGCTTTCAGAATCCGATCTGATGCGCCACCTGCAGCAGCAACGACTCTGAGCCGGCCGGCCCCACCAGCTGGATGCCCATGGGCAGCCCCTGCCCGGGTGCCCCGCCCGTCCAGTGCACGGGAATGGTGATGGCGGGCAGGCCGCACACGTTCACCATGGAGGACCATGGCGCGTACTCGCATTGCTTCCGGTAATCCCCGTCGGCATCCCCGGGCCACTGCGCCGCAGGCCACCTGTCGCCGCCGTGGACTGTTCCCGTGAACCAGCCCACCGGGCGGGGTGTCTGGGCAAGTGCAGGCATCAGCATCAGGTCCCACTGGGCGTACTGGGCCACCGTGTCATGTTCGAACCTGCGCAGGAACGCCAGCGCTTCCTGCAGCTTGGCAGGGCTCCGCTGCTGGGCCCGCCGCCGGAAGGTCCTGGTCAGCGGGGCCAGCAGCGCCTCCCTGGTGGGGCTGATCTGGGCGCTGCCCACCCCTGCGGTCCAGGCGGTGGTGAAGGCGTCCGGGTAGCGGTTGTCGTACCGGACCGGGGCTTCGGCCACCACATGCCCGGCCCGGGCCAGCAGCTCCACCCCGGTGTGGAGCGCGTCCAGCGCCTCCTGCTCCACGGTGAACGGGAACGTTCCGGCCCACGGGGACTCCAGTGTCAGGCCGATCCTCAGCTTCCGCGGGTCCGGGCCCAGTGCTGCCAGGTAGCCCGCCCCGGGCACCATGGCGTCCATCAGGAGCGCGGCGTCCGTGGCGCTCCTTGCCAGCGGGCCCGGCACCACCAGCCGGGCAGGATCGCCCTGGGATTCCGCGGCCGGCACGGCGCCGCGTCCCGGCTTCAGTCCCACCAACCCGCAGGCAGCAGCGGGAATCCGGACGGATCCGCCGCCGTCCGTCCCCGGTGCCACCGGAAGCAGACCGGCGGCAACAGCCGCTGCGCTGCCGCCGGAGGAACCGCCGGAACTCCTGCTGGGAGCGTGCGGATTACGCGACGGCGGCGCGATCCGGTTTTCGCTGTACGCCGTCAGTCCGAACTCCGGAACCTGCGTTTTGCCCAGGGACACCACGCCCGCGGCCTTGAGGACGGCCACCAGCTGCCCGTCCGCCGGGGCCGGTTTGTGGTCCAGGGCGGCGCTGCCGTGGGTGGTCACCACCCCTGCCACATCCGTGAGGTCCTTGAAGGCAACCGGCATCCCGTGGAGCAGCGGAAGGTCCCCGGCGCTGGAGCGGGAATGGAGCGCGTCGGCCTCCCGGGCGCCGGCCATGGCCTGCTCTCCGGTGACGGCCACAAATGAACCCAGCAACGGGTTCCGGTCAGCGATGCGGGCCAGGAAGTGCTCCGCGGCCTCGCCCGCGGAGACGGCACCCCGGCGCAGCAGGTCCCGCAGTTCCACGGCCCCTAGCTCGTGCAGCTCAGCCACGGTTGCCTGGGTCCTGCTGCCCGGGCTTGTTTGCGGCCCGGAAGAAGGCCGGTCCGGCGGGCTGAACTGCAGTGATGGCATCCTCCAAGCGTTTCACGTAGCGTATCGCGGCCGGCAACGGGGCCGGCGGATGCCGGAAGCACTAGGCTTAATGGTGTCTTCCGATCTGCCACGACAGGACTTCCAATGAGCGACTTTGACACCGTCCCCGTCCATGACGTCCCCGCCGGCGCCGCAATCCTTGACGTCCGCGAAGACTACGAGTGGGTGGCCGGGCACGCCGACGGCGCCCGCCACATTCCGCTGGACCAGCTCCCCGCGCGCCTCGATGAACTGGACCCTGATGAGGATCTCTACGTCATCTGCCGTACCGGCGGTCGTTCCTTCCGGGCGGCCCAGTGGCTGACCGGACAGGGCTACTCCGCCTTGAACGTTTCCGGCGGCATGGACCAGTGGCTGGAGGCCGGCAAGCCCCTGGTCTCGGACAACGGGCTCAAGCCGCTGGTGCTCTGAGCCCCCGGCCCTCCGGCCCGCGTCCGGGCAGCAACCAACCACCAGCCGAAGGGCTCCACCATGCCGCCACCCGTCACGTACACGTTCCTGGGACCTGAGGGGACGTTCACCGAAGCGGCCCTCCTGCAGGTGCCGGATGCGGCCGGGGCCACCCGGATCCCCGCCTCGAACGTCAACGCTGCCCTGGACCTGGTCCGCCGGGGCACGGCGGACGCGGCCATGGTGCCCATCGAAAACTCCGTCGAGGGCGGCGTCACCGCAACCCTGGACGCGATCGCCGGCGGTGCGGAACTTCGCATCCTCCGTGAAGTCCTGGTGCCCATCAGCTTTGTGCTGGCCGTCCGTTCCGGCACACCAATGGCGGGCATCCGCAGCGTGGCCACCCACGGCCACGCCTGGGCGCAGTGCCGTGGCTGGCTGGAGCGGAATATTCCGGAGGCAGAATATGTCCCGGCATCCTCAACGGCAGCAGCCGCCGTCGGTCTGCTGGGGGCAGACTGCCCCTACCACGCTGCCATCTGCTCACCGCTGGTGGCGCAGGCACAGCCCGGCCTCGAGGTGCTCGCCACTGACATTGGCGATAATCCCGCGGCCGTGACCCGCTTTATCCTGGTGGGCAGGCCCGGCGCCCTGCCGCCCCCGTCAGGCGCCGACAAAACCACCGTGGTGGTGCCGCTGCCCGCGGACCGGCCGGGTGCCTTGATGGAGATCCTGGACCAGTTCGCCACCCGGGGCGTGAACCTGAGCCGGATCGAATCAAGGCCCACCGGACAGTACCTTGGGCACTACTTTTTCAGCATCGACGCGGACGGGCACGCCGCCGACGCCCGCATGGCGGATGCGTTGGCCGGGCTGCACCGCATCAGCCCCGCCACCCGGTTCCTGGGCTCCTACCCCCGGGCCGACGGACAGGCTGCGGTGGTGGAGCCGCACACGTCCGATGACGCCTTCGGCGCTGCGCAGGCCTGGGTGCAACGCATTCTCCAACCGGCATCAACAGGACCGGAAAGCGGTTCCACCGCTTCGCCCACAGCGTAGGTGAATACCGCTCCGAGTACTTACTTAGGGCCCCGGCCGTGCGTAAGCTTGCTTGATCCACCGGGGAATGGCCCCGAATGAAGGGAGCGGGTCATGACTGCGAACAGCACCGATGACGGCCAGGGAATGATTGTGAACCCCAAGCCTGCAGCCGACAACCAGGACTGGGACGGAGACGATGCCGACCGCGCCGACCGCCTGCGCTTTGAAGAGGAACAGGCGATGATCCGTGAGCAGTCCGAGGCCAGGGCTGCCGCGAAAGCCGCCGCAGAGGCCGCAGGGGACTGACGCCCGCACGTTGCAGGTCCGCCGCATTCCGGCAGGTGCCGGTTCAGTGCCCCGCCGCGGGCCCTTTCACCCGGACCAGCAGGGACTGCGGTTTGACCTGGACAGTGAGCCGGGTGGCAAGCCCGGACGTGTCCCCATCCAGCTGCGTGGGCATGGGCTCGGGGCATTTAATGACGATCCGGCCGGACCGGTACACAGTCATGATGGGCAGTTTGCCGCTGTGCTTGAAGATGACCTTCAGGTACATCAGCAGCCAGCCCAGGGCGCTGCGGGGGCTCATCACCACCACGTCCAGCATCCCGTCGTCGATCATGGCCTGCGGGATGAAGTCGATGCCGCCGGGAACCAGGCCGCAGTTGGCGAACAGCACGCTGCGGATGTTCCGGACCTGTTCCGGGTTGCCGTCCAGTGATATGGAAACCTTCTTGCGCCGGCCCGGCAGGTGGCGCACCCCTGCTTCCGTGTACGCCAGCCAGCCCACCGCTTTTTTGAGGCCGTCGTTGGTGTCGGCCAGGACTTCGGCGTCCACGCCGATTCCGGCAATCACCAGGAACACGTGCTCCGAGGAATGCCCGGTCCGTGAGTTCTCGATCCCCATCCGGGCGGTATCGATGTAGCGTTGCCGGCCAAACAGGGCCGTGTGGACGTTGCTGTGCAGGTCGTGGACATCAAGGTCCACGTTCCGGGCCAGGAGGTTGCCGGTTCCCAGCGGGATCAGGCCCATGGCCACGCCGCTGTGCGCCAGCGATTCGGCGGCAACCCGCACGGTGCCGTCGCCGCCGCCCACCAGGACCACGTCCGGGCTGCCGGCCAGGGCCGCCTTCACCTGGGAATACCCCGGATCCTCGGCGGTGGTCTCGAAGAACACCGGCTCGTCCCAGCCGGCGGACAGGCAGGCGCGCTGGATGGTGGCCCTGGCCTCGCCGGCGCGGGCTTTGATGGGGTTCAGGATCACTGCCACGCGCTGCCGGGCCAGCCCGGACTCGTGCGCGTCGCCGCCCACGGCGCTGCGGATGTGCAGGGCCTTAAGCCGCCGCACCCCCCACCAGCTGGAGACGGCGAAGGCCAGCGCCGCCGCGCTCAGAAGGTACAGGATCCAGTCGCTCATGGTGCTTCAACAGTAGCCCGGCGGGCGCCGCACCCGCGCGCCCGCCCCGGCTGCCCGCCGCCGTGCGTTGGATTGGATACCCTTGGGGAGTGATCGACGTAAAAGACCTCAGCGAAAACCCGGACAAGTTCCGTGCCAGCCAGCGCGCCCGCGGCGCCGACGAATCAGTGGTGGACGCGATCATCGCCGCGGATTCGGACCGCAGGGCTGCGCTGATCCGCTACGAAAACCTCCGCGCCGAGCAGAACGTGTTCGGCAAGAAGGTGGCGCAGGCCAAGGGTGAGGAAAAGCAGGCGCTGCTTGCCGAGGTCCGCGAGCTGGCCAACTCGGTCAAGGCAGCCTCGGCGGAAGCCGACGCCGCGCAGGCCAAGCAGGAGGAACTGCTCCGGGCCGTCCCGAACGTTATTGAAGACGGCGTCCCCGAAGGCGGCGAGGACGACTTCGTGGTGGTCAAGACAGTGGGCGAGCCGCGGGAATTCGCCGGCTTCGAACCCCGCGACCATCTGGAAATCGGCGAGCTGATTGGCGCCATCGACATGGAGCGCGGCGCCAAAGTGTCCGGCTCCAGGTTCTACTTCCTCCGCGGCGTGGGCGCCCGGCTGGAAATGGCACTGCTGCAGATGGCCATGGAACAGGCCATCGACGCCGGTTTTGTCCCTATGATCACGCCCACCCTGGTGCGCCCCGAAACCATGCAGGGCACCGGCTTCGACGTCAAGCACGACGCCGAGATCTACCGTCTCGCCGAAGACGACCTTTACCTTGTGGGCACCTCCGAGGTTGCCCTGGCCGGCTACCACGCGGACGAAATCCTTGACTTCAGCGCCGGGCCCATCCGGTTCGCCGGGCAGAGTTCCTGCTACCGCCGTGAGGCGGGCTCGCACGGCAAGGACACCCGCGGCATCATCCGGGTGCACCAGTTCAACAAGGTGGAGATGTTTATCTACACCACCGTTGAGGAAGCCGCTGCCGAGCACCTGCGGCTGCTGGCCTGGGAAGAGGAGATGCTGGCCAAGTGCGAGCTGCCCTACCGCGTCATCGACACCGCAGCCGGTGACCTGGGCATGTCCGCGGCCCGGAAATTCGACTGCGAGGCCTGGGTTCCCACCCAGGGCGCCTACCGGGAGCTCACCTCCACCTCGAACTGCACCACGTTCCAGGCCCGCCGCCTCAACATCCGCGAACGCACCGTCAACGACGCCGGCGTGGCCAAGGGCACCAGGGCTGTCGCCACCCTGAACGGAACCCTGGCCACCACCCGCTGGATCGTGGCCATCCTGGAGCACCACCAGAACCCGGACGGCTCCGTCAACGTCCCCAAGGCGCTGCAGAAGTACCTGGGTGGGCTGGAAGTACTGCCCGTCCTGTAGCCAGGTGCGGTCAGCCGGCCAGGTCCAGCGTGTAGACCACCAGTTGCACCTTGGGCGCGGGCCGGGGCTTTTCCCGGTCCGGCCGGCGGATGAAGCCGAACTGCCGGTAGAGCTCCTGGGAGCCCAGGTTGTCCACGCCGGTGTCCAGGACCACGCCGCGGGCGCCGTTCCGGGCTGCGAGCTGCACCGAGTGTTCCAGCAGGAGCCGGCCCAGACCCTGGCGCCGTGCCTCCGGCAGGACCGCGAGCAGTCGAACCTCCGCCTCCCCTGGTTCAGCCTGTCGGGCCAGCGGTGATCCGTGCAGCAGTACCGTGATGGTGCCCACCAGCTTTCCCGTCCGCACGTCCTCGGCGACCAGCAGGGTGCCCGCATCTGCGCGTGCCTCCGCATCCACCAGCAGGTTCAGGCGCTCGCTGTCCGGCTGGTCCGCCGCCGGCAGGTGGTGGCCGAACCCGCGGTAGGTCAGCTCACCCACCGCTGCGTACTCGGATTCGCGGGCCCGCCTGACGATCAGCGGCTCAGTGGACGTGGTGGCGGTGGCGGTCATGGTGGCGCCCTCTCGTGTTCGGCCGGCCCCGCACCGGCTGCGCGGGTTCCCTGACCGACAGGCTAAGCATGCCGGCAGCCCGTGGTCATCCCGGGCCGCAACGGGGCGTCGCGCCTTGTCATCCAAGGAAACGGGAGGACATCTGTTGCGCCGCGCGTCGGCGGGTTGCGTCCGTGTTGGAAAGCCTCCTGCCCGGTGGTTGGCTGGTTGGAAAAGGCCCTGGGCAGGTGGTCCACAGCCCAGGGCCGTTGCGCATGGCTTCGAGGACAGGCTGAAGACCCGGACCCGTCCCGGGCCGGGGCCACCAGGGTTAATACCCACACCGGGGACAACCTGTGAATATTAACCGGACGTTCAACAAAGCTGTGGCGCGCGTCCTAGCGGCCATGCCGGGCGTCTGCTTCACTTGTTCAATGACAATGCTGACTGAATCCTCAGTCGCCGGCAACGATGACCGGCGAGAGAACCCCAACAACAACGACACCCGGCTGATGGTGGCCCTGGACGTGGACGGCACCCTCGTCAACCACGACGGGCACATGTCCCCGGCCGTCCGCAACGCAGCCCAGGCCGTGGTGGCCGCAGGCCACGAAGTGATGATTGCCACCGGCCGGTCCCTGAACGCCACGCTGCCCATCATCGAGCTGATCGGCATCGAACACGGCTACGCTGTCTGCTGCAACGGCGGCGTGACCCTCCGGCTGCACCCGGAGCTGGACAAGGGCTACGAGATCATCCACAAAGCCACGTTCAACCCCGCTCCCGCACTCCGCGCCCTCCGCGAGCGGCTTCCGGCAGCCAAGTACGCGCTGGAGGACGAGGACGGCAACTTCCTCTCCACCGAGCGGTTCCAGGACGCCAGTTTTGGTGTTGAGGCCGTGGGCGTCGACTTCCAGACCATGCTGGCTGCCACGGCCGTCCGCGTGGTGGTGTTCAGCACGGACAACACCCCCGAGGAGTTCAACGAGGCCATCCGCCACATCGGCCTCGCTGGCGTCACCTACTCCGTGGGCTGGACTGCCTGGCTGGACATCGCCGCCGCCGGCGTCACCAAGGCCAGTGCGCTGGAAAACCTGCGCACCAGGCTGGACATCGGGCCGGAGCAGACGGTCGCCATCGGTGATGGCCGGAACGACATCGAGATGCTCACCTGGGCAGGCCGCGGCGTGGCCATGGGGCAGGCGCCGGAGGAAGTTCTCGCCGCTGCGGACGAGGTTACCCTTTCCGTGCACGACGACGGCGCCGCCCGTGTGCTCCACAGCCTCCTTTAGCGCCACACCGGGATGACAGTGGTCCAGACGGCGGCGCTGGCCGCCTGCGTCCTGCTTGCCGGACTCGCTGTCTTCCAGGTTGCCCTCATCGCCGGCGCGCCCGTGGGCCGGTTCCCGTCCGGGCCGCCCCGCAAGGCAGAATGGAAGCCATGAGCCTCACCACTTTCGCCCTGGTCCGCCACGGCCAGACCGACTGGAACGCCGAACGCAGGCTGCAGGGTGCCACCGACATCCCGCTCAACGACGTGGGCCGCGGACAGGCGCGCGACGCCGCAGCCGTCCTGGCACCCTACGAATGGGACGCCGTGGTGTCCTCGCCGCTGAGCCGCGCGGCGGAAACCGCCGACCTGATTGCCGCGGGGCTGGGGCTGACCGTGTCGCGGCGCGTCCCCGAACTGACCGAGCGCAGCTTCGGCCTCGCGGAGGGCATGCAGGCGGGTCCTGAACTTGAGGCGCTCCGCATTCCCGGCGGGTTCCGGGGAGCCGAGAGCGAAGACGAAGCGGCCACCCGCGGCCTGGCAGCCCTCGAAGCCCTGGCCGACGAATTCCGCGGCCAGCGCGTCCTGGTGGTCACGCACGGCACCCTGCTCCGCGTCAGCCTGGGGCGGGCCACCGGCCGGACCCTCGCCAGCGTGGACAACGCCGCACTCAACCTGGCCCACCACCACGCCGTCCACGGCTGGGAATTGGAATTCTTCAACGGCGAACCGGTTCTGGCCACCGCAGGCAGCTAGCACCTGACAACGCCCAGCCGGCCCGCGGAACACATAGCAGCCGGCGCCGGCTACCTGGCTTCGAGGATTAACGCCAACAGCCGGGCAGCGGCAGGCCTGGCGGCGTGCTCCTCGTTCCACTGCGCCCGCGCCACCGCCTTGCTGACGGCCTGCGTGGTGATGCCCAGCGCCTGGGCCACAGCTTTTTGCTGGCCACGGACCCCTGGTGTGAGCAGGTCCAGCACCCGCCACTCGGCCCCTGACCGGTCCCGGACTATCAGGCCCAGCAGGCGCAGTACGGCTTCGGCGTCGTGCGCAATGTCCGCCACCGGGCCCTCCACCGCAACAGGCACCCGTTCCTTGCCGTTGCGGAGCCGGTCCACGGCCCGCCGGGCATAAACCAGGCCATGCCCGGAGGCGTCCTTGATCTGGTTGGGCAGCGGCTCGTTCACCGGCCCCACCCCGATCCCCACGAACCAGGAGCCGCAACGCAGGGCCACCAGGGCTGCTTCCACTGCCTGGTGCGGGCAGTCCACAATGCCTTGGACTTCATCTTCCACGGACCTGTCGAAATCCAGGCGCGCGGGGATGTGCCGCAGGTCCTTCAACAGCTGAGGGACGCGGTCGCCGTCGCGCCGGCTATCCGTTTGGTTGATGGTCAACGTGAACATTGAACCAAAGACTACCCGTTGGCAGTGCCGGGCAGGCAAGCAGGGTTGCACCAGGTTTCCCCATCTGGTGCGATGGGTGGTAATGCCGTCCCAGGGCGGCGCCATCGACGGAAGGACCATCATGGCCGGCAGCATGGGACCGAACGAACTGGACCTCCTGGACAGATGGTGGCGGGCGGCGAATTACCTGTCCGTGGGCCAGATCTACCTGCGAAGCAACCCCCTTCTGCGCGAACCGCTCCAACCGGGGCACACCAAAGCCAGGCTGCTGGGACACTGGGGCACCACCCCCGGGCTGAACTTTGTTTATACCCACCTGAACCGCGTCATCCGGCGTGACGCCGCCGAGATGCTCTTTGTTGCCGGTCCGGGACATGGCGGTCCCGCCGTCGTCGCCAACTCCTGGCTGGAAGGGACCTACTCGGAGATCTACTCCCACGTGGGGAACGATGCTGACGGTATGGCCGAACTGTTCCGGCAGTTCTCCTACCCCGGCGGCATCCCCAGCCACGCGGCGCCGGAAACTCCCGGTTCCATTAATGAAGGCGGCGAGCTGGGGTACTCGCTGGCCCATGCTTACGGGACCGTGTTCGACAACCCCCAGCTGGTGACGGCCGTGGTGATCGGGGACGGCGAGGCGGAGACCGGACCACTCGCCGCGAGCTGGCACTCGCACAACTTCCTGGACCCCGTCGCGGACGGTGCCGTGCTGCCCATCCTGCACCTGAACGGCTACAAGATCGCCAACCCCACCATCCTGGCCCGGATGCCCGAACAGCAGCTTGACCAGCTGCTCCGCGGCTACGGCCACGAACCATATTTCGTCACGGTGGCGGATCCGGACGCCACGGAACAGGCCCACCAGGACTTCGCGCAGGCGCTGGACGCCTGCATGGCGGACATCCGCGCCATCCAGGACCGGCGCCGGAACCCCGCCGGCCCCGCCGGAGCGGACGGTGCCGGGCAGGACCCGGCACCCCGCTGGCCCATGATTGTGCTGCGCTCACCGAAGGGCTGGACCGGTCCGCGGGTTGTGGACGGACTGCAGGTGGAAGGGACCTGGCGCAGCCACCAGGTGCCCCTCTCGGAGGTGCGGACCAACGCCGGGCACCTGAAGATGCTGGAGCAGTGGCTGCAGTCGTACCGGCCGGAGGAACTGTTCGACGCCGACGGGAGGCTGCGTGCCGACGTCGCCGAGGCTGCCCCCGCAGGGGATTTCCGGATGAGCGCCACACCGCATGCCAACGGCGGCTTGCTCCGCAGGGACCTTTTGTTGCCCGCCTACCGGGACCACGCCGTCGAGGTGGCCCGGCCCGGAACTGAACGCGTCAGCCCCATGATCACGCTGGGTTCGTGGATGCGGGACGTGATCGCACTGAACATGGAAAACTTCCGGCTTTTCGGCCCGGATGAGACGGCCTCGAACCGCCTCCAGGACGTCTATGAGGTCACCGACAAGGTCTGGCAGTACCGGATTGAGGACGTCGACCAGAACCTGGCGCGTTCCGGCAGGGTCCTGGAGGTGCTCAGCGAGCACCTCTGCCAGGGCTGGCTGGAAGGCTACCTGCTGACCGGGCGGCACGGCGTGTTCAGCTGCTACGAGGCGTTCATCCACATTGTCGACTCCATGTTCAACCAGCATGCCAAGTGGTTGAAGGTGCACCGGACGCTGCCGTGGCGCCAGCCCATTGCCTCCCTGAACTACCTGCTGTCCTCCCACGTGTGGCAGCAGGACCATAACGGTTTTTCCCACCAGGACCCGGGCTTCATCGACCACGCGGTGAACAAGAAGGCGGAGGTGATCCGTGCCTACCTGCCGCCGGATGCCAACACGCTGCTCTCCGTGATGGAGCACTGCCTGGCTTCCACGGATTATGTGAACATCGTGGTCAGCGGCAAACAGCCGTCACCCACCTGGCTTGGCCCGGCCGACGCCGCCAACCATTGCCGCCGCGGCCTGGGAATCTGGACGTTCGCCGGCTCGGAAGTCCCCGGAGAGGAGCCCGACGTCGTGATGGCCTGCGCCGGCGATGTGCCCACGGTGGAAACCGTCGCGGCGGCGGAACTGCTCAGGCTGGGAGCCCCTGGACTCAAGGTACGGGTGGTGAACGTGGTGGACCTGATGCGGCTCCAGGACGAATCCGAGCACCCGCACGGGTTGCCCGCCAAGGACTTCGATGGCATCTTCACCACGGACAAGCCCATCATTTTCGCCTATCACGGCTACCCTGCGCTGATTCACCGGCTGGCTTACCGCCGGACGAACCAGGAGGGCCTGCACGTGCGGGGCTACAAGGAAGAGGGGACCACCACCACGCCGTTCGACATGGCCATGCTCAACGGGATCGACAGGTTCCAGCTTGCCATCGACGCGATCGACCGCGTGCCGGGACTGGCGGCGCGGCACTCGATCCTGCGCCAGGACCTGTTGGACCGCAAAAACAAGGCCTTCGAGCACACCCGCACGTACGGTGAGGATCCGGAGGAAATTACCGGCTGGACCCTCGGCGGGGCGTAGGCAGGAGGGCGCCCGACGGCGGGGCCGCGCCGCCGGCGGGTCAGGAAGCTTCGCCGGACCGCCAGTAGCCCAACGCGTTGATCCGGCGTTTGTCCACGCCCAGGGTTTTCCGCAGGTGCCTGGTGATGGCGCGGGTGCTGGCGGCCTCGGCGGCGAGCCAGTAATAGCCGGTATCCATGCCCGCGCCGGTCGCTTCGGCGCGGGCGGTCAACGCAGCGCAGACCTCGCCAACCAGCCGGTCGCCGCCGTCCTGGCGCGGCACCCAGGACACCGTATCCCTGGCCCTGGCATGTACCGGCAGGGAACGGTCCGGGTCGTGGCTGTATTCGAGCCAGATGGTGGCAGGTATGTCGCCGAGGGCCGTTAGCAGTGAGTTGATGGCCGGGATTGAGGCGGGATCGCCCACCAGCACCGCGGCCGTGGGCGCCGGGTCCGGGAGGTCGAATTTGCTGCCCTGGACGGTGGCCTCGATGGTTTCCCCGGCCTGGACGGCCCGCGCCCAGTCGGCGGCCCGGCCCTCGTGGAGGGCGAAGTCCAGGCTGAAGGTCCCGGCCGCGGCATCCGGGTTGACCAGGGTGAAGGCGCGCTGGTGCGGTTTGCCGTTGTCGTCGAACCACAGCCGGATCCACATGGTGGGATGGACGCCGCAGTCAGCCAGCAGCGAACCGCCGTCCACGTGGATCCGCATAAACTGCGGGCCGATCTGCTCGCGACCCGTCACGGCCAAGGAAAAATCCTTGGCCCCGAAGACTTTGAGGACGGCGCCTTCCCAGCTGCGCTTCATGGTTCTCCTTCTGCCCGGACGCTGGGCACGCAAAACGGGAATCGATGCTTTAATGAGGACAGCCTAACCTAACCTGCGCTGTCCATTGGTCCCGTTGCAGCGGCGTTACGGCAAAATTCAGCCCGCAGGACTATTCCGAGGAGAGCCATGTCCACCAGACCAATCGCGGCACCCGAAGCCGCCCGGCGGACCCCTGCTTACCAGGAGGAGTTCGAAACCTGGGGGCTGTTCCGGTTGCTGCCCATCGACCCCGTGGCGGACGCCGCTGTTCTCCACGGCTGGGTCACGGCGGAGCGCGCCAGGTTCTGGGGCATGTCCGGCTATACGGTGGCGGAAGTCCGGGAAGTCTACGAATTCCTGGCCGGGCTGGACACCCACCACGCCTACCTGATCGACCTGGCCGGCGAACCATTCGGCATTTTCCAGACCTACCAGGCCATCCACGATCCGGTGGGCGAGGCCTACCCTGCACTGCCCGGTGACACGGGTACGCATCTGCTGCTGGGCCCGGCGTCGAGGTTCATCCCGCATTTCACCCCGGTGCTGGCGGCGGCGCTGACCCGGTTCGTCTTCGCGGACCCGGGCACGGAGCGCATCATCGCCGAGCCCGACGCCCGCAACGGCAAGGCCATCCGGCGGCTCCTTGCCTCATCCTTCGAGCTCGGCCCCGTTGTTCAGTTGGCGGACAAGGAAGCCCAGCTGGCTTTCCTGACGCCGGCCATGCTCGCGGGTAACTGACAGCCCCGCTTGCTGGAGCCAGGCCGGCACGCGTCAGTCCGGCAGCCCGTCGAGCCCGCACGAGGGCAGATGGATCCAGCCTTCGGTCCCCGCCGCCGCAGCGTGCGCAGCGTCGGGGCGCAGGGTCAGGTTGCAGGCCACGGCGCGTGCCGTCAGGGCGGCCACGACGGCGTCAAACAGGTCATCAGACCCTGCCAGCCGGGCCTCGTTCCCGGCCACGTCCAGCCAGGGCGCCTGCGCACGCAGCTCCGCGAGGAGTGCGGCCAGCCGTTCTGTTTCGGTGCTGCCGCGGCCCTTGTAGCCGCGCCCGTTCAGGCCCCAGACCCGCAGCGAAGCGGCCGGGTACACCTCGGCGAGCCTGCCTGAGCCGTCTTTGGGCTGGGGTCCGTGCAGGCCGGCGATTTTGGCCTGCAGCACAGCGCACCGCATGGCGGGGTGCGCCAGCCGGTCAGCCGAGACGCTCAGCGGGATCAGGCGCGTCTGTGCGGTGACGAACCGGTCGGTGTCGCGGTAGGCCAGGAGCCGGCGCCCGGCGATGCCGTCGTGCTGCAGGACCGGTCCTGCGTCGGACGCCAGGTGCCCGGTCAGGAAGGGGAGCAACGCGTCCGGCCAGCCCACCGGGCAGTCGATGCCGGTGACGTCGGTGGCGCCGAAGAGGTCAACGATCTCCTGGTCGTCAACCCCGAGTGCCAGGTGAGCCAGGGTAGCCCCGGCCGGGCCCCACTCGAGGACCGCCACAGCAGTCTTTGCGGCCGCCGCGGCGAGGTCAACACCCAGCGACTTCACGGCGCACTCACGCTGCCCGGTACCGCAGGACGCCCGGAATGCCGCCCGCGGCATCCAACTTCCCGTCCCGTGCGAAGCCTGCCCACAGCGCCCGGACCTTCCGGCCCACGGCGTCCACCTCGTCCCACGTGGCGCCCCGGATCAGGCCCACCCCGTCCCAGGTGCCCCGGTTGCCGAACAGCAGGGGCAGGTCGATGGTGTGGGCCGAGCCGTAGACGTTGTCCGGTGCGTGCCAGTCCAGGACGTAGTGGTGCGCCGTGCCGCCGGCCGCGGTGTGGCGGCGTGCGAACCGCCTGGACGCGCGCCCGTAAACCGCCTCGGTGACCACCCGGTTGACGGCGCGGAGGGCGCCTTTGCCGGCCAGCGGAACCTGTTCCAGCCGGCTGAGGAACGGGCTGCGGGGGAGGAAGAGCCGCGCTTCCTGGGACGTGTGCCCGATCAGCACCTCGATTCCCGGCGCTGTCCGGTCCCAGGCTGCTTCGATGTCGGCTTCCGCCGGAAGGGGGTCATGGCCGTACTGGGTGCCGAACGGCATGGCTGCCAGCATGCCGAACCTGCGGGCCACCTGTGCCACGTTTTCCTCGACGGCCACCACGTCCATGGCCGGGGTGTCCGCTGTGACGGACCCGGCGGCGATCCCCATGGCGTGGTTCATTTTGGCCCGGCCGCGGGAGATGCCCAGCGGTGCGCTCTGGATGATGGCGCGCTGGAACAGTCGGGGCGCCTCGGGGACGGCCATCAGGTGGGCAATGGCGTCGCCCCCGGCGGACTGCCCAAAGGCCGTGACCCGGCCCGGGTCGCCGCCGAATGCCGCGATGTTCCGCTGCACCCAGCGGAAGGCCTCAAGCTGGTCCAGCAGGCCCAGGTTGCCCGGCCTGCCGCTGTGGGTGGACAGGAAACCGAACAGCCCCAGCCGGTACGTCACCGACACCACCACCACATTGTTCTCCGCCGCCAGCACTGCCGGATCAAAAATGGCCAGGTCGCCCGAGCCGGTGGTGTACGAGCCGCCGTGGATCCACACCATGACCGGCAGCTTTGCGTCCGGCGGGGTGCCGGCCGGGAGGGTGATGGACAGGTTCTGGCAGTCCTCGCTGCCGGGCAGCTCGCCGTATTTGGTGCCCAGCACGTCGTCCAGGAACGGCACCGGCGCCTGCGGGCAGGCCGGCGCCGGGGACGTGGCAACCAGTGGTGCTGTCCGGTCCGGCGCATGGGTGGGCGGCTGGAACCGGGCCGCCGTTGCGTAGGGGATGCCGGTGGCGCGGATGACATCGCCGTCGCGGCGGCCGATGACCGGTCCGGAGGGCGGGGCGAAAAGGGGTTCGGAGCTCACCCTCCACCTTAACCACAACACGGGGCCACTTCCGGTCCGATGCAGCGGGTGCATCGAACCGGAAGTGGCCCCGCGGTGATTGGCGGCTGCTGGACCTTAGTGGCCGGCTGCCGGCACGTAACGCTTGATGGAGGCTTCGAGCTCGGCTTCAGCGGCGGCGCGGTCGCCCCAGCCTTCGGCCTTGACCCACTTGCCGGGCTCCAGGTCCTTGTAACGGGTGAAGAAGTGCTCGATTTCCTTGATCAGGAAGTCGCTGACGTCACTGATTTCCTGGATGTGGTCGAACCGGGCATCCACGGGGACGCAGAGGACCTTGGCGTCGCCGCCGCCGTCGTCCGTCATGTTGAAGACGCCGATGGGCCGGGACTCGACGATGACGCCGGGGTGCAGGTCGAAGTCCTGCAGGAGCACCAGTGCGTCCAGCGGGTCGCCGTCCTCGCCCAGGGTGTTCTCGAAGAAGCCGTAGTGGGTGGGGTACTGCATGGAGGTGAACAGGACGCGGTCCAGGCGGACGCGGCCTGTCTCGTGGTCAACTTCGTACTTGACGCGGGATCCCTTGGGGATCTCGATGGTGACGTCATGCTTCATGGAAATGCTCCTCGGCAATGGCAGGGGGTGCGCGGCACAGGGGAGACCGCCGCCAAAAATGGGGTGTCCGTGCCGCCGACTATTATTGAGGATATAGCGAGCGGCCCTGGAATCAGGAACTTGTGGGGATATTTCAGGACGTGAGGACCGGCACTGGCATGACCAAAACAGCAGGCGCGGAACCCCGGCGGCACCGTGCCCGGAGGGCTGCCGCCGCGGTGGTGGCGCGCGTCCGGAAGTCCTGGCCGGCGGCGCTCCTGGTCGCGGTCCTGTTGGCAGTGGCCATCCCCTCGGCGCTGCTGGTGGTGCCGGGCTTCCTTGCCCCGGACCAGCCCGCCCCGGCGCCGGCGGCACCCGCCTGGCAGCAGGTCCCGGCCACGTTGTCCGCCGTGCCGGCGTTGGCGCCGCTGTCGGCTGCCGCAGCCATCCCGCGGCCCGCAGCCGTCGCGGCGCAGCTGGATCCGCTCCTGGCGGCCGACGGCGGCGGAAACTTTACGGGGCAGGTCCAGGATGCGCTCACCGGCGAAGTCCTGTTCGACAGGGGCGGCGCGGACGCCAGGGTGCCGGCCTCCAACCTGAAACTTCTGACCGCCGTCGCTGCCCTTCGCACCCTTGGCCCCGATCACCGGTTCAGCACCAAGGTCCTTTCCGGTCCGGACAACCGCCAGGTGGTCCTGACCGGCGGGGGAGACGTGCTGCTGGGGGCCGGCGCCTCGGACCCCGACGGGGTGCGCGGCCATGCCGGCCTGGCGACGCTGGCCGCGCGGACGGCGGATTCCCTGCGCAGTGCCGGGGTGACGGGCGAAATCACGGTGCGCTTTGATGATTCGCTGTTCAGCGGGCCGGCCTTGAATCCGGCCTGGGGCCTGGGGGACGTGGCCGCCGGCGAAGTGGCTCCGCTGGCTCCGCTGGCGCTGAACGCGGCCCGCTACGATCCCGCCGTGACCACCGGGCCGCGGCCCCAGGACCCGGCGGCGGCCGCGGCGGCCGAGTTTGCCGGCCAACTGCGGGCGGCAGTCGAACCGGCGGGATTGACGGTGGCGGCCGCCGTCGAACGCGCGCCTGCTCCGGCCGGAACCGGAACCGGAACCGGGGGCGAGGCAGGGCAGGAAGTCCTGGCCGCGGCGGACTCGGCCACCGTGGCGGAGCAGGTAGGGGCCATGCTGCAGGATTCCGACAACTACCTGGCCGAGGCACTGGGCCGGTTGGCGGCACTTGCGTCGGGGCGGCCCGGCAGCAATGACGGGGCCACCGCCGTGGTCGGGGCGGAGGCCGTGGCGGCGGGCATCGCCCCGGGGCCACTGCAGCTGGCGGACGTGTCCGGGCTGGCCATGGGAAACCAGGTCCCGGCAGGCACGTTTGTCCGGGCGGTCACTGCCATCACCTCCGGCCTGGATGACCGGCTCCGGGCTGCCCTGGCCGGGTTCCCGGTGGCCGGCGTCTCCGGCACCCTCGACTCACGGTACGGCGACGACGCCACAGCCCGCGGTGCCGGGCTGGTCCGGGCCAAGACAGGGACGCTGAACACTGTGATCGCGCTCAGCGGATATGTGGTGGACGCCGACGGCCGGTTGCTGGTGTTCTCCTTCATCGGCAACGGACTGACCCCCGGCGCGGCAGGGAACCGGGCAGCGCTGGACCGGGCCGCGACGGCCCTCGCGGCCTGCGGCTGCCGGTAGGCGGCAACAGGGTCGGGTCAGGACTCCCGGCGGACGGGTTCCGTGGCCACCAGCGGGGCGGCGGCTGCGGCCGCCACGGAAGACGCCGTGCCGGTGTCGGCAGCCAGGGCCGCCGGAGCCGTGGTGCCCAGCAGGGCTGCGAGGACAACGGCGGCCAGCACGGACGTCCAGCCCTTCCGCGGGCCTGCGGTCAGGGGAGCGATGGGACGGTACGGGATCATGGGGTCCTCCTGGCGAGTGTGTGGGGTCCGTGCGGGGGAGCCGCCGGTGTGCTTGATGGGTCCAACATTGCCCGGCGTGCATAGGCCGGGGCTTTCGCCGGCCTATGCGCCCGCTGTGAGCCGCGGGCTGTTCGCCGGTCAGCGAACTTAAGGCCGATCAGCAGCATGCTGTGTTCTGATGGGACTTATGGAGACCACCGCGCGCGAGTCGGCACAACCGTTGTCCGCATCTGCCCAGTCCCTCATCAACTGGGACCTGGCCGCGTCCACCGCGGCCCGGCTCACCCCCGCCGGGCCAACACTGTCCCCGGCGGACATCGGCAAGGCCGTGGACAGCCTGCGGGAACTGGCTGATAAGTCCGTTCCGCACGTCCACGAGATCACCGGGCTGGAGGCAGCGCGGGACCTCCGGGACTCCTCCGTGCTGGTGGTGGACAGGGCTTCCTGGGCCAAGGCCAACACCCAAAGCTTTGCCGTGATGCTCCGGCCGGCCATGGAAAAGATGGTCGAGAGCCGGCGGGGCACCATCAGCCCGGCCGCCGCCGGGGTCAGCGGCGCCATCACCGGCAGCCAGTTGGGCGCCGTGCTGGCGTTCCTTTCCAGCAAGGTCCTGGGCCAGTACGATCCCTTTGCCGCGCTCGCCGAAGGTTCCAAGGCGCCCGCCGGCGGCAGGCTGCTGCTGGTGGCCCCCAACATCGTCTCCGTGGAGCGCGAACTCAACGTCACGCCGGAGGACTTCCGGCTGTGGGTGTGCCTGCATGAGCAGACCCACCGGGTGCAGTTCGCCGCCGCCCCCTGGCTGCGCCACCACATGCTGGCGCAGATCGATGACCTCAGCGGGCACCTGCTGGGCAACGTCGATTCCCTGATGGACCGGGCAGGGGCAGCAGCCCGCTCGCTCAAGGACCGCTCAGCCACCGGCGACACCCCGGGCCGCGGCGCCATCCTGGACCTGCTGCAGGACCCGGAGGAGAAGGCGGCCATCTCGCACCTGACCGCCGTGATGAGCCTGCTCGAGGGGCACGCCAACGTGGTTATGGACGCCGTGGACGCCAGCATCGTGCCGTCCGTGAAGACCATCAGGCAGCGGTTCAACGCCCGCGGCAAGGACCGCGGTGTGCTGGAGAAGTTCCTTCGCAACCTCCTGGGCCTGGACGCGAAGATGCGCCAGTACTCGGACGGTGCCCGTTTTGTCCGTGCCGTGGTGGCCGCCGCCGGCATGGAAGGCTTCAACCGGGTCTGGGAATCGGCGGACCACCTGCCCACCGAACCCGAGATCCACGACGCCAAGCTGTGGCTTGAGCGGATGGGCCTCTAATTGCCTGACGTTCCCGCCGGCAACGCCGGTGTCCCGGCCGGCAAGGCCGCTGTCCCCGGCGTCCAGGGCGGACGACGGCGGCCCGGCAGGTTGGCGCCGGTTGTGGGCACTGCGCGGAAACGGTTGCAGGAATCCCTGGCCGGGGCCGGCTACCCTTCGCACGTGGTGGTGGCCTGCAGCGGCGGGCCCGATTCCCTGGCGCTGGCCGCCGTGGCCGGGTACTTCGCCCGGCGCGGCCACGTGGACGGCCACCCGGTCACCGTGGGCGCCGTGGTGGTGGACCACCAGTTGCAGGAAGGGTCCGCCGGGGTGGCCGCCCGGACGGCAGCAGCGCTCCGGGACCTGGGCCTGGAACCGGTGCAGGTCCGCACCGTCACGGTGGACCGCACCGGGATGGGCCCCGAAGCCGCAGCCCGGGACGCCCGGCACGCCGCGCTGGACGCCGCAGCCAGGGACCAGGGCGCCGGCGCTGTCCTGCTGGGCCACACCCTGGATGACCAGGCCGAACAGGTGCTGCTGGGCCTGGCCCGCGGGTCCGGCACCCGGTCGCTGGCAGGCATGCGGCCCGCCCGGGGCCTGCTGCTCCGGCCGTTCCTGACCCTGCGCCGCGCGGACACCGAGGAGATCTGCGACGTGGAGGAGCTCCAGCCGTGGCACGATCCCACCAACTCCGATCCCGCCTTTGCCCGGTCCCGTACCCGCGTTGATGTCTTGCCGCACCTCGAAGCCAACCTGGGCCCGGGGGTGGCCGAATCCCTGGCCCGCACCGCAGCAATCCTGCAACTGGACGCTGACTACCTCGAAGATGTGGCAAAAACCACCTTCGAGTCCCTGGTGGAGCGGGACGGAACGGACGTGGCCCTGCCGGAGGAGCCGCTGCGCGCCCTGGCCCCGGCCATCCGGTTCCGGGTGATCGCCCGGGCGGCGGCCGACGTCGGCGGCCAGCAACCCAGCTACCAGCGGCTTTTGGCGGCGGAAACGCTGCTGCGCCGGAAGGGATCCGCCGGCCCCGTGGAACTGCCCGGCGCGGTGTCCGTGTACCGGCTGTCGCTGGCACAGCTGCAGGACGCCACCGGAGCAGGCGGCCCCGCAGGGCAGGCGCCGCAGGCCACCGGTCCCCGCGAACCCGCGCGCTGTGGGAAGCTAGTATTCCGGTCCAAAAAACCGCCCAAGAATTAGTCGCACCCCCGCATCTACACAGGAGCCATTGGTGGATTCAAACGACGTCCATGCAGATCTCAAGCACGTTCTCTACACCAAGGAGCAGATCCAGCAACGGATCACCGAGCTCGCTGCCCAGATCGACAAGGACTACGAGGGCCGCGAACTGCTCATTGTGGGGGTGCTGAAGGGTGCCGTTATGGTCATGGCAGACCTGGCCCGGGCCCTCCACAGCCACGTGTCCATGGACTGGATGGCTGTGTCCTCCTACGGCTCCGGCACCCAGTCCTCCGGCGTGGTCCGGATCCTCAAGGACCTGGACACGGACCTGATGGGCAAGGACGTGCTGATCGTTGAGGACATCATCGACTCCGGCCTCACCCTGTCCTGGCTCAAGACCAACCTGGAATCGCGCGGCACCGCCTCGGTGGAGATCTGCACCGCCTTCCGCAAGCCCACCGCCGCCAAGGTGGAAATCGACGTCAAGTACGTGGGCTACGACATTCCCAACGAGTTTGTGGTGGGCTACGGCCTGGACTACGCCGAGAAGTACCGCAACCTGGACTTCGTGGGCACCCTCGCCCCGCACGTTTACGAGTAAGGCGCAGGGGACTTAAAGCGCGCTGACGACGGCGGCCTCCGGGCCGCCGTCGTGCGTTAAGCCGCTACGCCCACAGGGAACTTTTGGTTTCCACCGAGCGTGATTTACTCCGGACGGTGTATAGCTAGAAGCTGACGCAGCACCATCACGCGCGAAACACACGCCGTGCAGCACTACCGGAAGGGACGGGGCCAGCCCCCGAACAGATGAAAGCTAAGAACTTCTTCAAGGGCCCGGGCATCTGGATCATCGTTGTGGTCGGCCTGCTCCTTGTGGCTTTTGCAACGCTTGCTCCCGGCGGTGCGGCACGGATCGACACGGACAAGGGCCTGGAACTGCTCACCGGCGACAAGGTGGAGCAGGCAAAGATCTTCGACGGTGAAAACCGGGTGGACCTGACCCTGAAGGACAACTACCAGGTGGACGGGCAGGACAAGGGCAAGAGCGTCCAGTTCTTCTTTGTGGATGCCCGCGCCGCGGACGTGGTCAAGGCCGTCACCGACGCCAAGCCCGCCCAGGGCTACACGGACCAGCCGGTGGAAAGCAACTGGTTCTCCGGCCTGCTGTCGCTGCTGATCCCGGTGATCCTGCTGGGTGCGCTGTTCTGGTTCCTGATGACCCGGATGCAGGGTGGCGGCTCCAAGATCATGCAGTTCGGCAAGTCCAAGGCCAAAATGGTCAGCAAGGACATGCCGCAGGTGACCTTCGCCGATGTTGCCGGCGCCGATGAAGCCGTGGAGGAACTGCAGGAGATCAAGGAGTTCCTCCAGGAACCCGCCAAGTTCCAGGCCGTGGGCGCCAAGATCCCCAAGGGTGTGCTGCTCTACGGCCCTCCCGGTACCGGTAAAACGCTCCTGGCTCGCGCCGTGGCCGGCGAGGCCGGCGTCCCGTTCTTCTCCATCTCCGGCTCCGACTTTGTGGAAATGTTTGTAGGTGTGGGTGCTTCCCGTGTCCGTGACCTCTTCGAACAGGCCAAGGCCAATTCCCCGGCCATCATCTTTGTTGACGAAATCGACGCTGTGGGCCGGCACCGCGGCGCCGGCATCGGCGGCGGCAACGACGAACGCGAGCAGACCCTCAACCAGCTCCTGGTTGAAATGGACGGCTTCGACGTCAAGACCAACGTGATCCTCATCGCCGCCACCAACCGGCCGGACGTGCTGGACCCCGCGCTGCTGCGCCCGGGCCGCTTTGACCGGCAGATCTCGGTGGAAGCGCCGGACCTGATCGGCCGCGACCAGATCCTCCAGGTCCACGCCAAGGGCAAGCCCATGGCGCCGGGCGTTGACCTCAAGGGTGTTGCCAAGAAGACGCCCGGCTACACCGGTGCGGACTTGGCCAACGTCCTGAACGAAGCCGCGCTGCTGACCGCCCGCTCCAACGCGAACCTCATCGATGACCGCGCCCTGGACGAGGCAATTGACCGCGTGATGGCCGGCCCGCAGAAGCGCAGCCGCGTCATGAAGGAACACGAGCGCAAAATCACCGCGTACCACGAAGGCGGCCACGCCCTGGTGGCAGGTGCCCTCCGCAACTCCGCGCCGGTCACCAAGATCACCATCCTGCCCCGCGGCCGCGCCCTCGGCTACACCATGGTGGTCCCGGACAACGACAAATACTCCGTAACCCGCAACGAACTCCTGGACCAGATGGCCTACGCCATGGGCGGCCGCGTCGCCGAGGAAATCGTCTTCCACGACCCCTCCACGGGTGCGTCCAACGACATCGAGAAGGCCACCTCCACGGCCCGCAAGATGGTCACCGAATACGGCATGAGCGAGCGGATCGGCGCCGTCAAGCTGGGCCAGGGTGCCGGCGAACCGTTTATGGGCCGCGACAGCGGCAGTGACCGCGGCTACTCCGACCAGGTTGCGTTTGTGGTGGATGAGGAAGTGCGCCGGTTGATCGACCAGGCCCACGACGAGGCCTACGCCATCCTGATCGAGAACCGCGATGTCCTGGACCGGCTCGCCGTGGAACTGCTGGAACGCGAAACCCTGAACCAGGCGGAAGTGGCGGAGATCTTCACGGATGTCCGCAAGAGCGATTTCCGCCAGGTCTGGCTGTCCAAGGACACCCGCCCCGTGCAGGCGGCGGGTCCCGTGGAAAGCCGCCGCGAAAAGGCTGAGCGCGAAGCCCAGGAGGAAGCCACCCAGGCCCGCCTGGATGAACCGCTGGACGCCCAGCCCCCGCACCCGCAGGGCGTCAGCAACGACGCACCGTTCCAGGGCGGCGTCACCGGCTCGGGGCCGGACACCCTTCGCGGCTAAGCTTTCCCTGTGACTTTCTTCGACGACGACGACGTGCCCCCCTCCGCCGGATACCAGGCGGAGGGCGGGTCCCACCCTGCGGTTGACCGCCCCAGGATCGAAGCGGCCGTCCGCGAAATCCTGCTGGCCATCGGCGAGGATCCGGGCCGCGGCGGCCTCCTGGACACCCCCAAGCGGGTGGCCAAGGCCTACGCGGAGATGTTCGCGGGCCTGCACCACGACCCCGCCGACGTCCTGTCCACCACTTTCGACCTGGACCACGAGGAACTCGTCCTCGTCAAGGACATCCCCTTCTACTCCACCTGCGAGCACCACCTTGTGCCGTTCCACGGCGTTGCCCACGTGGGCTACATCCCGTCGCACGAAGGAAAAGTGACGGGGCTCAGTAAGCTGGCCCGGCTGGTGGACATCTACGCCCGCCGCCCCCAGGTCCAGGAGCGGCTCACCACCCAGATCGTCGAAGCGCTGGTCAGCCACCTCAAACCCCGTGGCGCGATCGTCGTTATTGAATGCGAACACATGTGCATGTCGATGCGCGGTATCCGCAAGCCCGGAGCGAAGACCGTCACCAGTGCGGTCCGCGGGCAGCTTCATGACCCGGCTACCCGTGCCGAAGCCATGAGCCTCATCCTCGGAAGGTAACCAACAGACCATGGATTCACTCGCCGCAAACCCGGGCACCGGGCCCGCGACCTCCCCGCTGCCCGTCCTGCGCAAACCGCGCCCGGCGGCCCGCTTCGATGACCTGCCAACCGGCCGCACCCTGGTCATGGGGATCCTCAACGTCACCCCGGACTCCTTCAGCGACGGCGGCAAGCACCCTACGGCGGACACTGCCATCGCCGCCGGGCTGCGGATGTTTTACGCGGGAGCGGACATCATCGACGTGGGCGGCGAATCCACCCGGCCCGGCGCCGAGGAAGTCAGCCCCGACGAGGAACAGCGCCGTGTGCTTCCCGTTATCGAAGCGCTGGTGAAGGCCGGCGCGCTGGTCAGCATCGACACTGTGCGCACTGCCACGGCCGCGGCTGCGGTCAAGGCCGGCGCGGCCATCATCAACGACGTTTCCGGCTTGACCATGGAACCGGAGATGGCCGAGCTGGTAGCGGCCACCAAAGTTCCCTACATCCTCACGCACCGCCGCGGCGATGCCCGCACCATGGATTCGCTGGCCGAATACACCGACGTCGCCGGGGAAGTGGCCGCGGAACTGGCCGGTGTCCGGGACAAGCTCCTGGCCGCGGGCGTGGCAGCGGACCAGATCATCGTGGACCCGGGATTGGGCTTCGCCAAAAACGATGCGCAGAACTGGGAGCTGCTCCAGCAGCTGGACCGCCTGGACGGCCTGGGCCACCGGGTCCTGGTGGGCGCCTCCCGCAAACGGTTCCTCGGCACCCTCCTTACCGTGGCCGGCAAGGCTGCCGCACCGGAGGAACGCGACGCCGCCACCGCCGCCATCACCGCCGTCAGCGCTTTCCGCGGCGCCTGGGCGGTCCGCGTGCACAACGTCGGTCCCAGCCTTGACGCCGTCAAGGCCGCTGCACGCATGGCCCCGCCACGACCCTCCCGGTAGGCGCGCCATGGACAGGATTACGCTGACCGGAGTGACCGCCGTCGGCCATCACGGCGTCTTCGACTTCGAACGCCGCGACGGCCAGCCCTTTGTGGTGGATGCCGTGCTGTACCTGGACTTCGGTCCCGCCGCCGCGTCCGACGACGTCAGCGACACCGCGCATTACGGGGAAGTGGCGCAGCGGATCACCGACCACATCACCGGCGAGCCGCTGAACCTCATCGAAGCCCTGGCCGTGCGCATCGCGGACAGCCTGCTGGCGGAATTCCCGCTGCAGGCGGTGGACATCACCGTCCACAAACCCCAGGCGCCCATCGAGGTGCCGTTCGGCGATGTCACGGTCGCCGTCCACCGCGAACGGCCCGCCGCAGGGGTGCCGGCATGACCGCCGGCTACGCCAAGGCAGTGCTCGCCCTGGGCAGCAACCTGGGCGAACGCAACGACACCCTTTCCGGCGCGGTGGCAGACCTGGTGGACCCGCCTGAGGTCCGGCTCCTGGCGGTCTCCTCCGCGGTCCAGACCAAAGCCGTGGGCGGACCCGCGAACCAGCCCGATTTCCTGAACATGGTCATCACCGTCGAAACCAGCCTGAGCCCCCTGGAACTGCTGGCCCATTGCCAGGCGGTGGAGAACAAGCACCACCGCGTCCGGGAGGTCCGGTGGGGGCCGCGCACCCTCGACGTGGACATCATTACCTACGGCGAGCTCTCCAGCGATGACCCGGTCCTGACCCTGCCGCATCCGCGGGCGGCGCTGCGCGCCTTTGTGCTCTACCCCTGGTCCACCATTGAACCCGCCGCCATGCTGAACGGTGAGCGCGTCAGCACCCTGGCCGCCCGGGCCGCCGACTTCGGCGACCTGGTCCCGTTCGACGGGTTCGGCGACTTCGACGGCCTGCCCACGGCTGGTGCGGTGGAGGAACGATGAAACCCCTGAGCCCCGTCCGCCTGCTGCTCATTGTGGTGATCCTGGCGGTGGCCGGCTGGTCCGCCACGGTGGTGACCGGCCGCTACAGTATGGCCACCCCCGTCCTTCCCGCCACAGCGCTGGCCACCATGGGGGTCATTGTGGTGATCACCCTGGTCCTGGGCATCCGGGTGCTCCGCTGGCGCAACAGCACCATCAAAAAGACTGTGCTGGACCCGCTCCTGGCCGCCAGGACCCTGGTCCTCGCCCAGGCCTGCGCCTACGCCGGCACCGTGCTGCTGGGCTGGCATGTTGGCATTTTCCTGGACCAGTTGCGGATCTGGACGCTGCGGAGCAACCAGGGCATCACCTGGCTGGCCCTGGCCATGGCCGGCGGCGGCCTGGTGATGATCGTTGTGGGCCTGCTCGTGGAGCGGTTCTGCAGGATCCCGCCCGAAGACACCGACACCAAGAACATTGACGGAAAGCCCGGCCGGGCAGTCCGCGGAGAAGCCACGGGGGAAGGCGAATATGCGTACAGAGGCGATTGATCCACCAGGGATAACCTGGGTCCGTGTGTCACCGAAGTACGTCACCGTCAGGCTGGTGCAGTGGGCGCTGGCCAACCTGCTGAGCATCCTCGTCTTCTGCCTGCCCCTGGTCTTTGTCCTCCTGGGCTGGTGGCGGTGGCCGCCGCTGTGGCTGGCCATCACTGTTCCGGCGGTGCTCCTGGTGGCCGCCCTGTGGCGGCTGGTCCTCATTCCGCGGCAGGTCCGCGCCATCGGCTACGCCGAACGGGATGATGACCTCCTGGTCCGGACCGGCATCTTTTTCCAGCGGACCATGGCCGTGCCGTATGGCCGTATGCAATACGTCGACATCGGCGTGGGGCCGGTGGAGCGCGGGCTTGGCCTGTGCACCCTGAAGCTGCACACCGCATCGCCCGGCACCAACGCCCACATCCCGGGCCTTCCTGCAGCGGAGGGGGCACGGCTCCGTGAGCAGTTGACGGCGCGCGGCGAAGCAAGGCTGGCCGGGCTGTGACGGAGCGTCCTTCAGCCCTTGACGGGGCGGCTTCCTTGGACGGGCCGGCGCCGCTGGACGGGCCCGCCGTTGAAGCGGCCGACGGCGCGTGGCTGCGCGTGCATCCGGCGTCGCCTTTTGTGCGCGGCTGGGTGGCCCTGGCCGCCATCGCATTTTTCTTCGGCAGGGACATTTTTGAACGAACCCTGCAGGGCCGGCCGATGTTCGAGGGCAACTTCGCCGCCCGCGCGCCGTGGCTGATCGCCGGCGGCGGGATTGTGCTGGTCATCGCCGTTCTCGGTTTTGTCCTTACCTGGTACTTCACCAAGTACCAGGTGTCCGGCGGGTATGTCCGGGTCAACTCCGGGTTTGTGTTCCGTCAGCAGCGGCAGGCCCGGCTGGACCGGGTGCAGGCCATCGACATCGTCCAGCCCCTGCTGGCACGCATCTTCGGGCTCGCCGAGCTTAAGTTCGAAGTGGCCGACGCCGGCGAGTCCGCCGTCCGCCTGGCGTACCTCAAGGTGGACCAGGCCCGCCAACTGCGGGCCACCATCCTGGCGCGCGCCGCAGGCGTCACCGTCGGGCCGGACACCCCGGACGCTGAGGCGCCCGAGGCGCCGGAACACCAGGTCCTGTCCGTTGCGCCGCCGCGCCTGATCGGGTCGCTGTTGCTCAGCGAGCAGAGTTTCTTTGTGCTCCTGGGCGGCGTGGGAGCGGTGGTCCTCTCCGCGGTAACCGACAACCGCGGCTTCTACTTTTACCTGATTCCCGCGGCACTGGGCCTGGCCGCCAGTTACTGGAGCCTGTTCAACAAGGGCTACAACTTCACCGCGGCCATTTCCCCGGACGGGATCAGGCTTCGCTACGGGTTGCTGGACACCCAGGCGCAGACCCTCCCGCCCGGCCGCATCCAGGCCCTCAAAATCAGCCAGCCGCCCTTGTGGCGGATCTTCGGCTGGTACCGGATCCAGCTCAACGTGGCCGGCTACGGAGCAGTGGAAGGCGCCGGCGGCAATTCCGCACGGACCACGCTGCTGCCTGTCGGCAAGAAGGCAGATGCCATGGCCATGCTGGCCCTGGTGCTTCCCGACCCGGGCACCAGCGAGCCGGACGTGGTTTTCGGCGCCGGGCTGGCGGGGCTGGATTCCGATGGTGGCTTTGTCACCACGCCCCGCGGGGCCCGGCTGCTGGCTCCACTGGGCTGGCGGCGGAACGCGTATGCGGCCACGGACACGGCGCTGCTGATCCGCTCCGGCCGCTGGTGGCGGGCCCTTGTTGTGGTCCCGCATCAGCGCACCCAGTCCATGGCGCTGCACCAGGGGCCGCTGGCCCGCCGGTTCGGCGTGGCCGACCTGGTCCTCCACACCACGGCAGGGCCAGTGGCGCCGCGCCTCTACCAAGCCGGACTGGAGCAGGCCCGGACCCTGTTCAACGATCAATCCGCACGTGCCCGGCTCGCCCGGAAACGGCAAACCACCGAGCAATGGCTGCGGGAGGTGGCGCCGCCGGGCAGCAGTGTTGCGGCGGCCGCCCACAGCGGCCCGGAACACCCATCCCTCCCGCCACAGGAAGGCCACCCCCATGGCTAAGCCCGGACGCCTGGGCGTCGGAATCATCGGCGCAGGCAAAGTCGGCGCGGTCCTCGGCGCTGCCCTGCGCGGCGCCGGACACGCCGTCATCGGCGTTTCGGCCGTCTCCGAGGCGAGCCGGGACCGGGCCGAGGCCCTGCTGCCCGGCGTGCCCGTCCTTGAGGTCCAGGACATCGTGGAGCGCGCGGAACTGGTGCTGCTCGCGGTGCCCGACGATGCCCTGCCGGACCTGGTGGACGGCCTGGCCAAGCTGGGCGCGTGGCAGCCGGGGCAACTTGTGGCGCACACTTCCGGGCGGTTCGGTGTGGGGGTGCTGCGTCCGGTGCGGGCCGCCGGTGCCATCCCGCTGGCCCTGCATCCGGCCATGACGTTCACGGGAATGAGCCTGGACCTGACCCGGCTGCTGGACTGCACCTTCGGGGTGACCGCGGATGCGGCCATGCTTCCTATCGCGCAGGCACTGGTGGTGGAGATGGGCGCCGAGCCGGTGGCCATCGCCGAGGCGGACAGGGCGCTGTACCACGCTGCCCTGGCGCACGGGTCCAACCACCTGGTCACCCTGGTGGCGCAGGCCTCCGAGCTGCTCCGCGAAGTGGCCGTCGAATTCCCCGAACGCATGCTGGGCCCCCTGCTGCGCGCCACGCTGGAAAACGCGCTGGCCTCCGGTGAATCAGCCCTTACCGGCCCGGTGGCGCGCGGGGACCTGGGAACAGTCAGCGCACACGCGGAGGCGCTGCGGGAGTTCGACGCCGGGGCACACGGCGACGTGCTGGCCGCCTACACGGCCATGGCCGGCGCCACGGCCCAGCGCGCGGAACGGCGGGGACTGCTGACACCGGACCAGGCTGCCGGCCTCCGCCAGGCCCTCGACACCACGGAAGACTGAGCATGGCCATCGAACTCGTCACAACGGTCACCGGCCTGCAGGCCGCAAGCGCCCGCCTCTTGGCCGCCCGGAGCGGGGCTTCGCAGGCCCTGGTGCCCACCATGGGCGCCCTTCACGAAGGACACGCGGCCCTGGCGCGGGCCGCCGTCGAAAACAACGACGTGGTGGTGGCGTCCATCTTCGTGAATCCGCTGCAGTTCGGGGACGCCACGGACCTGGACCGTTATCCCCGCACCCTGGAAGCGGACCTGGCACTCCTTGAAGCGGAAGGTGTGGACCTCGTGTTCGCCCCCTCCGTGGACGAGGTCTACCCGGGCGGCGAACCGCTGGTCCGGCTGACCTCAGGCCGGCTTGGCGACAAATGGGAGGGCGCGTCCCGTCCCGGCCACTTCGACGGCGCCCTCACCGTGGTGGCCAAACTGCTGCACTACGGCACCCCCGCGGCAGGGCTGGCCGCAGGCGCCCCCACACCCTCAGCTGGAGCAGCGCTGACCGCCTACCGCGCGTACTTCGGGCAGAAGGATGCCCAGCAGCTGGCCCTGGTCCGGCGTATGGTGGCTGACCTGAACTTCCCCGTGGAAATCGTCGGTGTGCCCACCGTCAGGTCTGCGGAGGGGCTGGCACTCTCCAGCCGCAACCGGTTCCTCTCCCCGGCGGAACGGGACGCTGCCCTGGTCCTGTCCCGGGCCCTGCGCCTGCTCCAGGAACGCGCCAATGCCCGCGAACCGCTGGACCTCGGCTCGGCGCAGGCGCTGGTCGCGTCGCAGCCGCTTGTGGAACTTGATTACTTCGACGTGGTGGACCCGCGCACCCTCGAACCGTTGGCCGAGAACTGCCGCGAAACCCCCTTCAGCGGCGAGGCGCTGGCCCTGATCGCCGCCAAAGTAGGCCCCGTGCGGCTGATCGACAACCTTCCACTCAGCTCCTGATCCGGACGGGCAGGCATCAGGCATACTGATCTGATGCAGGCGACAACGGTGTTGGTCGAAGGCGAAAGTGACCGGCTGGCGGTCGAGGCGCTGGCCCTGGGTCTTGGCCACAACCTGGCAGCGGAACAGGTCGCGGTGGTGCCCATGGGCGGTGCCACCAGTATCGGCAGGTACCTCCGCCGCTACGGCCCCGGCGGCGCCGGCCACCGGCTGCTGGGCCTGTGCGATGCAGCCGAGTCCCCGTTCATTGCCCGCGCGCTCGGCAGGGCAGGCCTGGGGCCGGGCACCCTGGCGTCGCTGGGCTTCCAAATCTGCAGCTCCGATCTGGAAGACGAGCTCATCCGCTGCCTGGGCGTGGAGTGTGTGCTCGGCATCATCGAGGCCCAGGGCGAACTGCCGTCCTTCCGGCTCCTGCAACGCCAGCCTTCCCTCCGGGACCGGACCGAAACGGCGCAGCTGCACCGTTTCTTCGGCGGCCGCAGCGGCAACAAGATCAGGTACGCGCCGCTGCTGGTCCGTGCCCTGCCGGCCGGGCACGCGCCGGAGCCGCTGGCCCGCCTCGTGGCCTGCTTCCCGGCGGCAGCGGCGACAGCAGCCAGCACCCCGCACTCGGGACCCAGATAGTCAGCTTGCTTATCACTTTGATTGTTCCTAGGCTGGAAACCGTCAGGCAAGCAACTCTTGGAGCGGCCATTGCCGCGCCCTTCCGGGCGCGGTCCGGTCCCGCTCCGCACCGAGGAGGACCAATGTCAGAACACAGCATCAGCGGTAAAAAGGTAGCGTTCCTGCTCACGGACGGCGTGGAGCAGGTCGAGCTGACCAGCCCCTGGCAGGCCGTCAGGGATGCCGGCGGCGAACCCACCCTGGTGGCACCCGCCAGCGGCCGGCTGCAGGGCTATAACGGTACGGACAAGGGCGACACCTTTGAAGTGGACCTCACCGTGGCCGAAGCCAACGCCGGCGACTACGACGCGCTGGTCCTTCCCGGCGGCGTGGTGAACGCCGACCACCTCCGCGTGGACCAGGACGCACAGCGCTTCGCCCGGAACTTCTTCGAACAGCACAAGCCGGTGGCCTCGATCTGCCACGCCCCATGGTTGTTGATCGAGGCAGGCGTGCTCAACGGACGGAACGTGACCTCGTACCACACGCTCCGGACCGACCTGGTCAACGCCGGCGCCAACTGGACGGACGAGGAAGTGGTGGTGGACCAGGGCCTGGTCACCAGCCGGAACCCGGACGACCTGCCGGCCTTCAACGCCAAACTGGTGGAGGAGATCGCCGAAGGGCAGCACGCAGGCCAGACCGCCTGATCTCCGGGCCCAGGCCCCCAGTGTTCCCTCAGGGTTAAGGAAAATATTCCGTGCGGAGGAATTAGTCCGGCCGCTAGAATGTTTGCATCTGCAGCGGCGATTCCCGCGCACCCACTTCTTCTTACTCCCTGAGGGAACACCCATGTCTACCGAAGTATCGCCCAACACCAGCGGACATCCAGCTCCGGCCGCGGCAACCACCCCTGCCGCGCCGGAGAAGATGTCCCGGGAATCCGTGACGGTCATCGCCACGCTCCTGGTGGCCACCTTCGTGGTGATCCTCAACGAAACCATCATGAACGTGGCGCTGCAGCGCCTGATGGTGGATCTCCAGGTGGATGCCCCCACCGTGCAGTGGCTCTCCACCGGCTTTATGCTCACCATGGCGATTGTCATCCCCACCACGGGCTTCATCCTGCAGAGCCTTTCCACCCGGGCCGTGTTTATGCTGGCCATGGGACTCTTTTCCGTAGGCACCGCGCTGGCCGCAGTGGCCCCGGGCTTCGAAATCCTCCTGCTGGCCCGCATCATCCAGGCCGGCGGCACCGCCATCATGCTGCCGCTGCTGATGACCACCATCCTTACGCTGGTTCCCATGTCGCGTCGCGGCGCCGTGATGGGCAACGTCAGCATCGCCATCTCCGTGGCGCCGGCCATGGGCCCCACCGTCTCGGGCCTGATCCTTGAGCACTTCACCTGGCGGTTCATGTTTGTGTTTGTCCTGCCCGTGGCCCTCGTGGCGCTGGCCATCGGCGCAAAGTACCTCACCAACATCGGTGAAGCCGAAAAGACCAAGCTGGACATCGTCTCAGTACTGCTCACCGTTCCCGCCTTCGGCGGCCTGGTCTACGGCCTGAGCCAGATCGGCGGCGGCCATGGCGGCGACGCCGGGCCCGCCACCACGGCGATCGCGGCCCTGGTCATCGGCGTCGCGAGCCTGGCCGTTTTTGTGCTCCGCCAGGTCCGGCTGCAGAAGTCCGCGGCGCCCCTGCTCGACCTGCGCGCGTTCAAGCTGCGGATGTTCACCGTCTCCGTCCTGCTGATGGTTGTGGCCATGATGGCGCTGTTCGGCGGCGTGATCCTGCTGCCGCTGTACCTGCAGGAAGTCCGGGGCCTCGGTTCACTGGAGACCGGCCTGGCGCTGCTCCCCGGTGGCCTGGCCATGGGCCTGCTTGGCCCCGTGGTGGGCCGGCTGTTCGACCGGATCGGGCCGCTGCCCCTCACCGTCACCGGCTCCGTCATGATGGTCCTGACCCTGTGGCAGTTCTCCATGCTCGACGCCGGCACGCCCGTCTGGTGGATCATCACCCTGCACGTGGGACTCAGCCTGGGCCTGGCCCTGCTGTTCACGCCGGCCTTCACCACCGGCCTGAACCCGCTGCCGCCCCACCTGTACTCACACGGCTCAGCGATCATGAGCACCACGCAGCAGGTGGCCGGCGCCGCCGGCACGGCGCTGCTGGTGTCCATCTTCTCCGTGGTGTCAGCGACGTCCGGGCTGGTTGCCGGAATGAGTGCCGCCTTTATGACGGCGACGGTGATTGCCCTGGCTGCCGTTGTCCTGTCCGCCATGATGCGCAAGACGGACGCTGCGGGCGCGGCCGGCGGTCACGGCACCCACTGACCCCCGCCCCAACTAGCTCGCAGTTGTTGTCGTTTAGACCCGTCAAAACGACAACAACTGCGAGCTAGTTGGGATGCTCAGGGAGGTTGGTGAGCCGGGGCGCAGGAACCGTCAGCCTGCGAAGAAGTCGCTCAGCTCCTGGATCAGCCGGTCCGGGGCCTTGATCACACCGTCGTGCCCCATGCCGGGCAGGATGGTGTAGCTGGAGCCGGAGAGCACGTCGTGGATCTGGCCGCAGGCCACGCCGAAGTAAGCGGGGCTCTTCTCGCCCACCACGATCAGGGTTTCCAGCGGCAGTTCAAGGAACGGCTCGGCGGGCATGTCCGCGGCGATGATGGCCTTGATTTCGCGGACGCCCGTCCGCATCATGTCCCGCTGCTGCCGGCCCTCGCTGGTGCCGGCGGTCAGCTTGTTGGCGAGCGTCAGCATGGACAGCGGCATCCGGGACGAGAAGCTGCTGCCGCCTGACTCCAGGCCGCGCTTCATTACGGCCAGGGCGCGGTCGTCGTCGCCCGCAGCGGCGGCGCGTTCGTATTCGGCGGTCCAATCGGCGGTGACGCTGTGGTTCACGGACACCGCGGGGTCGTACACGGCGAGCCGCTCCACGGGCAGGGTCCGCGCCGCGTGCAGCGCCACGGCGCCGCCGAAGCTGTGCCCGAACACGTCAGTGCTGGACGTGTGCTTCATGATGGTGTCGAGGTCCCGGATATCCACATCCAGCGTGTAGTCCTCCGGCTGGGGTGAGGAAGAACCCCGCCCGCGGCGGTTGAACGTGTGGACGGGGCGGCCCAGGGCAGCGCTGAGCTTCTGGGCGAACTTGGTGTAGTCGGCAGCCGTCACCATGGACGGTGGCACCACAACGATGCCGGAACCGGCCTTGGCCAGTTCAGCGCCGGTGGAAAAGAGCTCCAGAGTGCCGCCGTCGGGGGTCCTGATGTTCTCGCGCGTCATGGTCGAAGCCTAGCCGAGCAATCCGGACGCAGGCGATACGCACCCTGATGCTCAGCCCTTGAAGTACTCCGAAATGTCGGTGACCAGTTCATTCACCGCGGCCGGGATGGAGCCGTGGAATCCCTTCGGCGAGAGTTCATAGGTGCTGCCGGGAACGGCCGCGTGCAGCCGTTCGGCGGTGACCTTGTAATAGCCGGGGCTTTTCCCGCCCGCCATGAAGTGGGTGTTTGCCGGCAGCACCCGGAAATCCCTGGCGGATTCGGCCTCGTTGTACGCGGCCCGCAATTCGCCCACGGCGCTCGGCATAACGTCGCGGAACACCTTGTTCACCTTGGTCCGTGACACCAGCGCCATCAGTCCCGCCAGGATGGGCTCGGGGACACGGGCCATTGCCGATCCGGGATTGACCGCCCGTTTCGCATGAGCCAGGGCATGGCCCAGCTTCCCGTCGTTGACCGCCGCCTCAAACCCGTCCAGCCAGGCGGTGTCGATGCTCCCATCAATGTTCACGGCGGCGTCGTACACGGCCAGCTTGTCCGGAACGTACGCCGTCCCGGTGAACTCCTGGACGGCGTTCAGGGCCACCGAGCCGCCCAGGCTGTGGCCCAGGATATTCCGGGCGCCGGTGGCGTCCAGGACCGTCCGGACGTCTTCGATCTCCGTGGCCATGGAGTAGCCGGGAGGCTGCGGGGTGGAACTGCCCCGGCCGCGGCGGTCGTAGACGTCCACGGCCCAGCCCGGTCCCAGCCCGTCGGCCAGCGCAATCGAAAACGGCCGGTAAATCAACGCCGTGAGGAAAGCGCCGCCGATAACCACCACCCGGCGTTCGCCCGGCGCGTCCTCGGTGCCGTAACTGTACAAAGCCAGCCGGCCGCCGTCGTGCGTTGGAAGTGCCTGTTCTTTCACCACCCCATCCTAGGCTTCCGGCCCCGGACGGCCCGGCAAGCCCGGATGGGTGGCGTCCCGTAAACTTGATGACTGTGACTTCCCAAAACACCCCCGCCCCCAAAAACGCACCCGAGCCCCTCGACGCCAGCGAGCAGATGCGGATCCGCATGGAGAAGCGCGCCAAACTGATCGAGCGGGGCGCCGAGGCGTATCCGGTGGGAGTGGAACGGACCCACTCGCTGACGGAGATCCGCGAAAAGTACTCCCACCTTGAGGCCGACGACGCCTCGGGGGAGACCGTAGGCATCACCGGGCGCGTGGTGTTTGTCCGCAACACCGGAAAGCTTTGCTTCGCTACCCTCCAGGAAGGCGGCGTGGACGGCAAGGGTGCACGCCTGCAGGCGATGCTCAGCCTCGCCAACGTGGGCGAGGAGGCGCTGGCCGACTGGAAGGCGCTGGTGGACCTGGGTGACCACGTGTTCATCAAGGGAGAGGTGATTTCCTCCCGCCGCGGTGAACTCTCCGTGATGGCCGATTCCTGGTCCATGGCTTCCAAGGCGCTGCGCCCGTTGCCGGTGCTGCATGCAGAACTGAGCGAGGAAACCCGCGTTCGCCAGCGCTACGTTGACCTGATGGTCCGTGACGAGGCCCGCGAGATGGTCTACACCCGCGCGGCGATCACCCGCTCCATCCGTGAGACGCTGTTCAAGCGCCGCTACGTTGAGGTGGAAACCCCGATCCTGCAGCTGGTCCACGGCGGCGCCCTCGCCCGGCCCTTCGAGACCCACATGAACGCCTTCGACCAGAAGATGACCCTGCGGATCGCCACCGAGCTGTACCTCAAGCGTGCCGTGGTGGGCGGAATCGACCGGGTGTACGACATGGGCCGCGTGTTCCGCAACGAGGGCGTGGACTCCACCCACAGCCCCGAATTCACCACGCTGGAATGCTACGAGGCCTGGGCGGACCAGTTCGTGATGGCCGAACGCATGCGCGAAATCATCCTCGACGCCGCAGATTCCGTTGGCGCCGGCCGTGTGCTGCAGACCGACGCCGGGGAGATCAACCTCGACGGCGAATGGGCCTGGCTGTCCGTCTACCCGGGACTTTCTGACGCCGTTGGCCAGGAAGTCACGCCGGACACGTCCGTTGAGGTGCTTCGCGGGATCGCCGAAAAGCACGAAGTGAAGGTTGACCCCAAGTGGGATGCCGAGAAGCTTGCCGTGGAGCTCTTCGGCGAAATCGTCGAACCCACCCTCCTGAACCCCACGTTCGTTTACGACTACCCGCCCTCGGCGCAGCCGCTGGCCCGCCCGCACCGCGAGGACGGCCGGCTCATCGAGGCCTGGGACCTCATCATCGGCGGCATGGAGCGCGGCACCGCCTTCTCCGAACTGATCGACCCCGTCATCCAGCGGGACCGGCTCACCGAGCAGTCCCGGCACGCCGCCGCAGGCGATGACGAGGCCATGCAGCTCGACGAGGACTTCCTGCGGGCCCTGGAATACGGCGCCCCGCCCATGGGCGGCATCGGCCTGGGCATCGACCGGCTGGTGATGCTCTTCACGGGTGCCGGCATCCGCGAAACCATCCTGTTCCCACTCCTGAAGCCCGAAGGAAACTGACCGTGGAGTATGTAGCTGTCCTTGTACCCTCCCTGGTGGTGGGCCTGCTGTTCTGGTTCGCGATGAAGTCAATCTTCAATGCGGACAAATCCGAGCGGCAGGCAGAGGCGCGTGCGCAGGCCGAGGCGGATGCCAAAGCGGCCGGCCACGGTCCGGTTTCCAATAACTAAACCCTGTGAACTTTCCGGGAATATAGCCAGGAACCATTGCGTACTTTGACGCGTTGCCATAAAGAGAGTAAAACTTTTTAGGAAACATCCTGCTTCTCTGAAAATCCACCCCTCACAAGGAAGTCTTTTAATGGCACAGAAAGTAAACATCATCCTCGTTGATGATCTGGATGGGGGATCCGCAGACGAGAATGTAAAGTTTGGCCTTGACGGGGCCAACTATGAGATCGACCTCTCGGCAGCTAATGCCGCCGAGCTCCGCACTTCGCTGGAGCGCTTTATCGACGCCGGCCGTAAGACGTCCGGTGGCCGCGCGGCCCGCGCCAAGGCGCCCGCTGCCGGCCGGAACAATGATTCGGCGCAGATTCGCCAGTGGGCCCGTGATAACGGCTACACCGTTAACAGCCGCGGCCGAATTCAGGCGGAAATCCAGGAAGCCTACCAAAAGGCAAATTCCTAGCCCTGCGCAGTGATGCACGGAAAGCCGCGCCGCCCGGACTCCGGGAAGCGCGGTTTTTTGTGTTCCAGCCGCGAATGCGGTCCGGCCCGCAAAAACCGCATACTTTGTTGTGGCTAACCGAAGCGGCACCGGATTTGTCAATTCATTTGGGCCGGGGTATTTTTTCCTCCCGCCGGATGCTGCCGGCACCCCCCGGAAATGCCGGCAACGGCGGCCGGCTGCTATTCGGGACCGGTCCCGGTTTCCCCCGTGGCGAACACGCTCCCCATCTTGTAGCGGGCCACGTAGCATCAAAGTACGTCGTAGCTAGGAGTGTGGCGAAATGTTTGAGCGATTTACGGACCGTGCCCGTCGCGTAGTGGTGCTTGCCCAAGAAGAGGCACGCATGCTGAACCACAATTACATCGGTACCGAACACATCCTCTTGGGTCTGATCCATGAAGGTGAGGGCGTTGCCGCCAAAGCTCTTGAGTCCTTGAGCATTTCGCTCGACGGCGTTCGCGAGCAGGTGCAGGAGATCATCGGTCAGGGCCAGCAGGCCCCGTCCGGCCATATCCCCTTCACCCCCCGCGCCAAGAAGGTCCTGGAACTCTCGCTGCGCGAGGCGCTCCAGCTGGGCCACAACTACATCGGCACTGAGCACATCCTGCTTGGCCTGATCCGGGAAGGTGAAGGCGTTGCCGCCCAGGTGCTGGTCAAGCTCGGCGCCGACCTCAACCGGGTCCGCCAGCAGGTCATCCAGCTGCTGTCCGGCTACCAGGGCAAGGAAACCACCGGCGCAGGCGTCGGCCCGGGCCAGCCCGAAGGCACCCCTGCGGGTTCGGTGGTCCTGGACCAGTTTGGCCGGAACCTCACCCAGGCTGCCCGCGAGAACAAGCTGGACCCGGTCATTGGACGCGAGCAGGAGATGGAACGCGTTATGCAGGTCCTCTCCCGCCGCACCAAGAACAACCCGGTCCTGATCGGTGAGCCCGGCGTCGGCAAGACCGCCGTCGTTGAGGGCCTCGCCCAGGCGATCGTCCGCGGCGACGTCCCCGAGACCATCAAGGACAAGCAGCTGTACACCCTGGACCTCGGTTCACTGGTGGCAGGCTCGCGGTACCGCGGTGACTTCGAGGAGCGCCTGAAGAAAGTCCTCAAGGAGATCCGCACCCGCGGCGACATCATCCTCTTCATCGACGAGATCCACACCCTGGTGGGTGCGGGTGCCGCCGAAGGTGCCATTGATGCTGCGTCCATCCTCAAGCCCATGCTGGCCCGCGGGGAACTGCAGACCATCGGCGCCACCACGCTTGATGAGTACCGCAAGCACATCGAGAAAGACGCCGCGCTGGAGCGCCGCTTCCAGCCGATCCAGGTCAAGGAACCCTCCGTGGCGCATGCCATCGAGATCCTCAAGGGCCTGCGTGACCGCTACGAGGCACACCACCGCGTCACCATCACCGACGGCGCCCTGGCCTCCGCGGCCAGCCTCGCCGAACGGTACATCTCCGACCGCTTCCTGCCGGACAAGGCGATCGACTTGATCGACGAGGCCGGCGCACGCCTGCGCATCCGCCGCATGACCGCGCCGCCGGAGCTCAAGGCCATGGACGAGCGCATCGCCAAGCTCAAGCTGGAAAAGGAGTCCGCGATTGATGCGCAGGACTTCGAGGGTGCCGCTTCGCTCCGTGACAAGGAGCAGAAGATGATCACCGAGCGGGCCGAAAAGGAACGCCACTGGAAGTCCGGCGGCATGGACGACATCTCCGAGGTGGATGAGGACCTCATCGCCGAGGTGCTGGCGAACTCCACCGGCATCCCCGTCTTCAAGCTCACCGAGGAAGAATCCTCGCGACTGCTCAAGATGGAAGACGAACTGCACAAGCGCGTGGTGGGCCAGAACGAGGCCATCAGGGCACTGTCGCAGGCAATCCGCCGGACCCGCGCCGGACTCAAGGACCCCAAGCGTCCGGGTGGCTCGTTCATCTTCGCCGGCCCCACCGGCGTCGGCAAGACCGAACTGGCCAAGGCCCTCGCGGAATTCCTGTTCGGTGAGGAGGACGCCCTCATCACCCTGGACATGTCCGAATACTCCGAGAAGCACACCGTCTCGCGGCTCTTCGGTGCCCCTCCGGGCTACGTGGGCTACGAGGAAGGCGGCCAGCTGACCGAGAAGGTCCGGCGCCGTCCGTTCTCAGTGGTCCTGTTCGACGAAGTGGAAAAGGCCCACGCGGACCTCTTCAACTCCCTGCTGCAGATCCTGGAGGACGGCCGGCTGACCGACTCCCAGGGCCGGGTGGTGGACTTCAAGAACACCGTGATCATCATGACCACCAACCTGGGCACCCGGGACATCTCCAAGACCGTGGCCACCGGCTTCCAGTCGGGCACGGACACGCAGACCGGCTACAACCGGATGCGGGCCCGCGTCACGGAGGAACTCAAGCAGCACTTCCGCCCCGAGTTCCTGAACCGCGTTGACGATGTTGTGGTGTTCCCGCAGCTCACCCAGGACGAGATCATCGAGATCGTGGACCTGTTCGTCAACCGCCTGGAGAAGCGGCTCAAGGACAAGGACATGGGCATCGAGCTCACGCCCGCGGCCAAGGTCCTCCTCGCCACCCGCGGTTACGACCCCGCCATGGGCGCCCGGCCGCTGCGCCGGACCATCCAGCGCGAGATCGAGGACCAGCTCTCCGAGAAGATCCTGTTCGGCGAGATCCACGCCGGTGACATCGTGGTGGTGGATGTGGAAGGCGACGGCGACGAAGCCAAGTTCACGTTCGCCGGTAACGCCAAGCCACGCATCCCGGAGATCGCTCCGAGCGTCTAGCGCCAGCGACGAAAGCCCCGCCCTCTCCCACCAGGAGAGGGCGGGGCTTCCGCGTTTAACCCGGGATCCGTTCCCTGGCCGGGCCCGCCGCGACGAAACCATGCGTACTGTGTCCTGGCGCACAAAACGTGTTTGAATCGGACGCATGGCTACCCTGAAACCGGAGACCCCGGAAGAGCAACCACTGACCCCGTTCCACAACCTCGACCACTACCTCTCCATCCCCCGGGTAAGTGGCCTGAGCCTGAGCCCGGACGGCACCCGCCTGGTCACCGCCGTCGGCACCCTGAACAGCAAGGGCACCGCATTTGCCTCCGCCCTGTGGGAAATCGACCCGGCCGGCCGGCAGCAGGCCCGCCGCATCACCCGCAGCGCCAAGGGCGAGGCCGGCGCATGCTTCGCCGCCAACGGTGACGTCTACTTCACCTCCGCCCGCCCCGATCCGGAGAGCCCGGAGGACGAGCCCGTCAGCGCGCTCTGGCTCCTGCCCGCGGGCGGCGGCGAAGCCCGGATCGTCCTGAGCCGGCCCGGTGGCGTGTCGGCCGTGAAAACCGCCAGGAACGCCGCTGCGGCCTTCGTGACCGCGGACGTCCTGGCCGGGTCCGCAGACGAGGAGGACGACGCTGCGCGCCGCAAGGCCCGCAAAGACAACAAGGTTTCCGCCATCCTGCACAGCGAATACCCGGTGCGGTACTGGGACGAGGACCTGGGCCCCGGCCAGCCCCGCATTTTCGCCGTGGAACCCGGGGCCGGCGATGCTCCAGGGAAGCCCGCCACGGTGGACGCCACCGCGCCGCTGGCCCTCCGGAACCTCACCCCGGACGCCGGTGCCAGGCTCCGGGAAGCGGAAACGGCTGTGAGCCCTGACGGCCGGACCATTTACACCAGTTACACCAAGCCGCTGGCCAGGGCAGACAGCCGGTTTGTGCTGGTGGCCGTGGACGTGGCGTCCGGCACGCAGGAAGTCCTACTGGACCAGGAAGGCATGAGCTTCTTTCCCGGCCCCGTCAGCCCGGACGGCAGCACGCTGGTGGTGGTCAGTGAGAGTGATTCCACTCCCCACCAGGCGCCGGAAATCAAGCTGCACCTGCTGGACGTATCAGCGGGCCGGGGGGTTGTGGCGCTGCAGCCGCTGGCGCACGACTGGGACCGGTGGGCCAAGCCCGCGGCCTGGCTCCCTGACGGGTCCGCCCTCCTGGTGACCGCGGACGACGACGGCGCGTCGCCGGTTTTCCGGATCAGCGTCCCGTCCGCTGCGGCTGAAGTCGGTATCACCCGGGTAACGCAGGACGCCGCGGCGTATACCGACGTTGTGGTGTCCCCGGAAGGCCGCACAGCCTATGCCCTGCGGAGCTCCTACGAATTCCCGCCCGAAGCGGTCCGGATCGACCTGGCCACGGGCGAGACCACACGGTTGCCGGCCCCCACTGAGCGGCCCGTGGCCTCCGGACGGCTTGAACGGATCGCCGCCACCGCCGCCGACGGCTCCCGGGTGCCCGCGTACCTGGCACTGCCGGAGGGTGCGTCCGCAGCCTCGCCCGCCCCGATGCTGCTCTGGATCCACGGCGGTCCGCTGGGATCCTGGAACGCGTGGACCTGGCGCTGGAACCCCTGGCTGCTCACGGCCAAGGGATACGCCGTGCTGCTCCCGGACCCGGCATTGTCCACCGGCTACGGCCAGGCCTACATCCAGCGCGGCTGGGGAGCCTGGGGCAAGGCGCCGTTCACGGACCTTATGGCCGTCACCGACGCGGCAGAGGAACGGGTGGACATCGACGGGACCCGCACGGCCGCCATGGGCGGGTCCTTCGGCGGATACATGGCGAACTGGGTGGCAGGACAGACCGACAGGTTCAAGGCCATTGTGACCCACGCCAGCCTTTGGGCGCTGGACCAGTTCGGCCCCACCACCGACTCCTCCCAGTACTGGCTGAAGGAAATGACGGAGGAGATGGCGCGGGAGAACTCCCCGCATCTGCACGTCGAAAAGATCAGCACCCCCATGCTGGTCATCCACGGGGACAAGGACTACCGCGTGCCCATCGGCGAGGGCCTGCGGCTCTGGTACGAACTGCTGTCCAAATCACAGTTGGCAGCCGACCGGGACGGGCAGACCCCGCACCGGTTCCTGTACTTCCCGGACGAAAACCACTGGGTCCTCCAGCCCAACCACTCGAAGATCTGGTACCAGGTGGTGGAGTCATTCCTGGCCCGCAACGTGCTGGACCAGGAAACCGAACTGCCCGGGGAGTTGGGTCTCTAGCCGCCCCCGTACCCTACGGCACCGTCATCCGGGCCGCTTCCTTGAGCGGAAGAAGCCCGGATTTCGGTGCCGTTGCAAGGCCCCAACTAGGATTGGCCTGTGACGAATTCCTTCGAGATCCGCCCTGCCCGCACCGATGATGTTTCCGCCATCAAGAAGCTTGTGGCGCCCCTGGCCGAGGAGCGGATCCTGATGGCCAAGGAAACCGTCGCCTACTACGAAAGCCTCCAGGAGTTCCTGATCGCCGAGTCCGCCGACGGCGAGGTGATCGGCTGCGGCGCCCTCCACGTGATGTGGGAGGACCTGGCCGAGGTCCGCACCCTTGCGGCGTCGCAGGACCGGCGTGGCCAGGGCATCGGCCATGTGCTGGTGGAGAGCCTCCTGGAGCGGGCCCGGGCCCTCGGAGTCAACCGGGTCTTCTGCCTGACGTTCGAGGTGGACTTCTTCAAGCGCCACGGCTTCGAGGTTATGGCGGACCAGTCGGCGGTGGACCCTGTGGTCTACTCAGAGCTCCTGCGTTCCCACGATGAGGGCGTCGCGGAGTTCCTCGACCTGGCGCGGGTCAAGCCCAACACTCTTGGCAACACCCGCATGATCCGCGTCCTCTAGGCCGGAATTCCAAATAAGACGTCGAAGGCAGTACTGTCTTGGCTTTATTCGATTTGATGGATAAACTAGCGGTGGCCGGGAATGGGGGCCCGGAAAGGGACAGTCATTGGGGGCTGTCCCTTTTTCGTGTTGAAACACCCCAGGGCCCGGCCGGTGCCTACCTTTGCCCGGCCTGCCGGTAGTAGGGTCGTCTGTGACATCCTTCAGGAGCACAGCCAGGAGCAACGCCGTGAAGAAACTCATCAACGATCCCCGTTCAGTGGTCGGGGAAAGTGTTGCCGGCTTCGGCCTGGCGCACGCTGACCTCGTGAGCGTTAACGCCGATCCGGCCTTCATCACCCGCAAGGATGCGCCGGTGGCAGGCAAGGTGGGGTTGCTCTCCGGCGGCGGCAGCGGCCATGAGCCCCTCCACGCCGGATTTGTGGGCCGTGGCATGCTCGACGCCGCCGTCCCGGGCGCCGTGTTCACCTCGCCGACGCCGGACCAGATCCTGCCCGCCACAATGGCCGTGGATTCAGGCGCCGGAGTGGTGCACATCGTGAAGAACTACACCGGCGATGTGCTGAATTTCGAGACCGCCGGCGAACTGGCCGAAGCCGAGGGGATCCGCGTCCGCACCGTCCTGGTCAACGATGACGTGGCTGTGGAGGATTCGCTCTACACGGCGGGCCGGCGGGGTGTGGCAGGGACCTTGCTGGTGGAAAAAATCGCCGGCGCGGCGGCCGAACGCGGCGATGACCTGGACACGGTGGCCGGAATCGGCGAACGCGTCAACCTCAACGTCCGCACCATGGGGGTGGCGTTGTCCGCCTGCACCGTACCGCACGCCGGGACGCCCAGCTTCGACCTCGCCGGGGACGAAATCGAGATCGGCATCGGCATCCACGGGGAACCCGGCCGGCACCGGATTGCCATGGAAAACGCCGACGGCATCACTGACCGGCTGCTGGAGCCCGTCCTGTCCGACCTGAAGATCGAAGCGGGTGAGCAGGTGCTCCTGTTTGTGAACGGCATGGGCGGAACCCCGTTGAGCGAGCTGTACATCGTGTACCGGCGGGCAGCGCAGGTACTGGTTGACCACGGGGCCGTGGTGGCCCGCTCGCTGGTGGGCAACTACGTCACGGCCCTGGAAATGCAGGGCTGCTCCATCTCGGTCCTGCGCCTGAACGATGAACTCACCGCCCTGTGGGACGCGCCGGTCCACACCGCCGCCCTGCGCTGGGGGGCCTGAGCATGCTGCTGGATACTAACTGGACCCTGAAGTGGCTGACGCTGTGCGCGCAGGCCATGGCAGGACACCGGATGGAACTGATCGAGCTGGACCGGGCCATCGGTGATTCGGACCACGGCGAGAACATGGACAGGGGATTCCAGGCAGTCCTGGAAAAGCTCGCCGAAGCGCCGCCGGAAACACCGGGTGCCGCGCTGAAGCTGGCCGCCATGACGCTGATGTCGAAGGTGGGCGGCGCCGCCGGGCCGCTGTACGGCACGGCCTTCCTCCGCGCCGCAACCGCCCTGGGTGACGCCACCGAGATTGATTCCGCGGCATGGGCCGCTGCGCTGGCCGCAGGGCGGGACGGCATCGTGGCCCGGGGCAAGGCCGAAACCGGCGACAAAACAATGGTGGACGCCTGGACACCGGCGGTGGATGCCGCCCGGGCGGCCGTTGACGCCGGCGCCCCGGACGTCCTCACGATCCTTGTGGCCGCCGCAGAGGCCGCCGAAGCGGGTGCTGCGGCCACAGACCCGCTGGTGGCACGCAAGGGCCGGGCCAGCTACCTGGGGGAGCGCAGCGCCGGGCACCGCGACCCGGGAGCTGCTTCCAGCGCCTTGATCTTCCGGGCAGCAGTGGGGGCCGCGGCATGACCATCAGCCTGGTAGTGGTGTCCCATAGTGAAAAAATTGCCGACGGCGCCGCGGAACTTGCCGCCCAGATGGCCCCGGATGTGCAGATCCTGGCAGCCGGGGGCACCATGGACGGCAGCATTGGCACCAGCCTGGAAAGGGTCCTGGCGGCCCTCGAGAAGGCTGCGGACGGCGGGGTGGTGGTCCTCGCGGACCTGGGCTCGGCCGTGATGACCGCCGAATCGGCGATGGAGTTTGTGGATAATCCGCACGGTGTGGTGCTGGCCGACGCGCCCCTGGTGGAAGGCCTGGTGGCTGCGGCGGTCGCAGCCCAGGGCGGGGCGGGGCTGCACGCGGTAAAGCGGGCGGCCGAGGCGGCGGGCGCACCGCCGCGCAGCCCGGAGGTTCCGGCAGCGCAGCTGGCCGAGGGCTCGGTCACAGGCCCGGGCCCGGACTTCACCGGCGACTTTGAGCTCATCAACCAGGCCGGCCTGCATGCCCGGCCGGCGGCCAGGATCGCCGGCGGCGTCGCAGCACTGGATGCCAGGGTCACCCTGAACGGTGTGGACGCGGCATCGATGACGGCGCTGATGACCCTCGCGGCTGGCAGGGGCCAGGGTATCCACGTCCAGGCCTGGGGTCTGGACGCGGAACGGGCGGTGAACTACATCGGCGGGCTGGTGCAGGCCGGCTTCGGCGAGCCGTAGGCCGGACCCACCCCAATCAGGCGCCCGGCGGTGTGTTCAGGGCGGCATTGTCCGGCCCTGGCCATAAGCTCGATGCCATGGAACGGCCCCACCTGGAAGAAACCCCTGCCGAGATCGAAGTGCTTGACGGACAGATGTCCGTTGAGGAGCTTCTGGCTGAGCTCGGCTTTGACTGGCACGCTTGCACCTCGCAGCCGCAGGCAGTCTCCGGAGCAGCTGCCGAGGATCCCTTCGGCCAGCCTGCCCTCTTCTGACGGCGCCCCGGACAGCATCAGGAAGCGGGCTGCAGCCCCGCACTGTCCAGGATCACGGACGCCGAGAGGTATCGGGGGCACTGCTCCCCGAATGGATACCCCGCGCTGGGCTTGAACACCAGGGAGCGGACGGGCAGGGCGCCGCCGGCCGCGGTTCCGGTCACCGTTGCGGTGATCGGGGACTCGGTCAGGACACCCAGGTCGAGGTTTCCCACTTTGGTGCCGTCCGGCGAGGCCGTGGCGGAGCAGACCCCGTCGGTGGTGCAGCCCTGGTCCACGGAGGTGCTGCCCGGCATCAGCTCAAGGTCGGCCTCGTGGCAACCGCCGTCCTGGCAGGCCACCAGGTGCACCACGTCAACCTGCGCCGCGTAGTTGGCGGCAACGGTGAGGGCCACACCGTTTGACTGGCCCAGGTCCGGGCACGCCACGCCGCCGGCGCCCGGCCCGCACGCGGTGAGTCCCGCCGTCGTGATCAATGCCAGAAGAACCCCGGGCCTGCGCATGCCTTCAGCGTAGGGCAGTTTGGCCTAGGGCAGCGGGAAAAAGCTGATGAAGAGGAACGAAGCCACACCGAAGACGGCGAAAAACGGGATCAGGCAGCCCAGCGCAACCTTGGAGGCGGCCGAAACCTGCAGGGATTCGTTGGGATTGGCCGGGTTGTAGGCCACCTCAAGCGGGGACCCCGGTGCGGGGGCTGCTGCCCGGGAAACCTCGGATTTGCCCACAAAGAGCGTGCCGTGCGGGTCGGTGAACTGGTACGTGGGGAAGTAGCGGCGGCTGCGGCTGGAGCCGCCCCCGCCGTTGGTCCACCCCGCCACGCTGCCGGTCACGGTGGCCCGGGCCTTGGGCCAGCTGGCCATCTGCTCCGACTGGCGCCGCGTGGTCCGCACGGTCCGGATAATCGCGAAAACGGCGGCCACCATAAACAGCGCCCACACGCCATAGATGATCATTCTCATGCGTTCCCCCTGGTTGCGTTATGTCCGAAGTATGCCATTTTGCGGCCGCAGCCCCTCAGGCCGGAAGCCGGTAGCCGCCGTGTGCGAGCTCCGCCAGCCCATCCGCGAGCAGCCCGGCCAGCGCCCGTTCCAGCTGTTCAGGAGCGGAATTGAGCCGGTGCAGGGCAGCCAGCGGCACACCGATTCCTTCCGGCGCGAACCCCAGGTCCGCCGGCGGGGCCTGGAACAGGTCCGGGGGAACCGGCGCGTCCGCGAGGCGCAGGACGGCAAGCACGGCGCCGCGGACCTGCCGGTCGGTGCCGTGCCACGCCTGGCCTTTGGGGATGTACGACGGCGGTGGCTCGCCTGCGGCCAGCCACGCACAGGAGCCCCGGACCGGGCAGGCAACACATTTGGGTGCCCGGGCCGTGCACACCATGGCGCCCAGCTCCATGACCGCGGCGTTCCAGCGGACGGAGGCGCCGTCGTCGGCCGGCAGCAGCGCAGTGGCCAGGCGCATCTCGGCTGCGGTCAGGGCGGGGGCCGGCAGTGCCGTTCCGGATACCAGGCGGGCGTGGACGCGCCGGATGTTGGTGTCCACCACCGTCTCGCGGCGGCCGAATGCGAAGGCTGCCACCGCGGCTGCCGTGTAGCTGCCCACACCAGGCAACTGGAGCAGTTCGGCATGGGTTGCGGGGACGCTGCCGCCATGGTCCTGCACAATGGCGGCCGCCGCCGCGTGGAGCCGCAATGCCCGGCGCGGATATCCAAGCCTTCCCCAGGCCCGGACGGCTTCTCCGGCCGGAACTGCTGCCAGGGCGGCGGGGGTGGGCCAGCGTTCCAGCCATTCGTGCCAGACGGGCAGCACCCGGACCACCGGGGTCTGCTGCAGCATGATCTCGCTGACCAGGACGCCCCAGGGGCTGCAGGCCGGATCCCGCCAGGGCAGGTCGCGGGCGGTTTCGTCAAACCAGCCGTTGATCCTTGCGTGCAGGGAACTGAGCCCGGCTTCGCCGCCGGCAGGCGGCGCGGGAACTGTGGTGGTGGGGTTTTTGGTATCGATCCCCACACTGTAATGGAAGTTCTCCGGCGGGTTGAAACGCGATGTGACCAGCCCGTTGGCCGTCCGGCGGCGTGGTGGCCCCGCAGAGCAGTGCCGGTTCTCTAGCCTAGGAGGATGGGCAGGCAAGGCAGTACATCATCGCGCGGTAAAAGCGCGGCTTCGGCGGCAACGGGTGCCGGCAGGCCGGGCGCTGCCGTGTACCGGCGCCGCCGGCTGTTTGCCGGCGGCGCACTGCTCCTGGCGTTGGCCCTGCTGATGGGCGGGCTGGCCCTGGGCGGCGCCTTCGGTGGCGGGTCGGAGCAGGCCTCAGCCACGGACCCCGCTCCCAGCGGAACGGCCGCCGCGCCAACCAGTGCCGCTGCCACCCCTACTCCCACGCCGTCCGCGGCCCCGTCCTGCAACCAGAACCTGGTCACCGTCTCCGCAGCCACGGACAAGGGCGCCTACGGGCCGGACGACAAACCGCTGCTGACCCTGAAGGTCACCAACGGCGGCACCATGCCCTGCGAGGTCAACATCGGCACCTCGCAGATGGAATTCCTGGTCACCAGCGGTGCCGACCGGATCTTCTCGTCCCGGGACTGCCAGTCCACCAGCGAGGACCTCATCAAAACCATCGCGCCCGGTGCCAGCGAAACGGCCAACTTTCCGTGGTCGCAGGCCAGGAGTGTTGAAGGCTGCCAGCCGGTTTCGGCCAAGCCCGGCGGCGGTGGGGCCTACTACATCTTCACCGCGAAGCTCGGCTCCAAAGCCAGCCCCAAGGCTGTTTTCCAGCTCAACTGAGCCGGTTTGTGGCCGCGGTCCAGTTTTGCCGGGCCGGGATTAGAGGAAGCGGTCCAGCAGGCTGGCCTCGGCCATGCGGCTGAGACCTTCCCGGACCGTGCGGGCACGCTGGTCGCCGATGCCGTCCACTGTCATGAGGTCATCGATGGTGGCGGCCATCAGGAACTGGAGCCCGCCGAAGTGGTCCACCAGCCGGTCCGCCACGGCTTTGGGAACCGCCTTCAGGCCGGACAGGAGCCGGTACCCGCGGGGCTGGACCACGGCATCAAGGTTGTCCACGCCGCTGGCGAAGCCCACCATGCCGGCGATCCTGCTGAGGTCGATCAGTTCGGTGGGGCCCAGGTTAACCAGGGCGCTCACGGCCTTTTCGATGTCCTCGGGGGAGGCGTCGGGGCCCGCGTAGTCGCGGATGATCACATCGCTGCCCGGCCCGCGGCCCACGGTGAGTTCATCCAGCTGCAGGGAGAGCAGCCTGCCGTCCTCACCGAGCTCCAGGACGTACTGGGCTATTTCCTCGGAAATGCGCCGGACCATTTCCTGCCGCTGCAGGGTGACGGCGACGTCCCGCACCGTCACCATCGCCTCGATCTCCAGGGCGGAGAGGGAACTGGTGACCTGGTCAAGCCGGGAGCGGTACCGCTCGAGGGTGGCCAGGGCCTGGTTGGCGCGGGCCAGGACTTTTTCCGAGCCCTCCAGCACGTGCCGCAGGCCGTTGACGTAGAGGGCGATGATCTGCATGGACTGGCTCACGGAAATGACCGGGACGCCCGTCTGGATGGCCACGCGCTCCGCGGTGCGGTGCCGGGTGCCCGATTCCTGGGTTTCGATGCTGGAGTCCGGGACCAGCTGGACGGCGGCGCGCAGGATGTTTCCCGCGTCCTTGTCGCAGATGATGGCCCCGTCCATCTTGGCCAGTTCACGCAGCCGGGTAGGGGAGAAGTCGATGCCGATGTCGAAGCCGCCCGAGCAGATGGAGTCGATGGTCCGATCCGAGCCCAGGACGATCAGCGCACCCGTCCGGCCCCGGAGGATCCGTTCCAGGCCGTCACGCAGCGGAGTCCCGGGCGCCACCCTGCCCAGCGTTGCCTTGAGTGATTCTTCAGGGCTCCGCGCCATGGTTGTCCCTTCAAAGGTGCGGACCTGTGCCCGCCGGAATGCCGGCTTCCGCACTCTGCCGGCAGGATGAAAAGTGCATAGTTTCCTGCAAGCTCAATGATAGGGGTAAGAATTGTGTCCATCCGCACAGGCAAGCCTTAAAGTGCCCCGTGGGGAGGGAGCGGCGCAGGGGGTCCGAATGCCTCCCCGCGTTGTGCCCGGGAGGGCGCTTTTGGCCCGGCCGTGCCGCATGCCCGGGGCGCCGTGTGCCCTGCCGGACCGCCAAGCCCCGCCCCACCCAACTAGGTCGCAGTTGTTGTCGTTTTGGGGGCTCATAACGACAACAACTGCGACCTAGTTGGGGGGAAGGGGATCAGGCGGGGTGGGGCACCTTCAAGGCGGCCGCCAGTTCAGCAGCCGTGGGCGGGTTGGCGCCGGGCCGGCCCACGGTGATCGCCGCGGCCGCCGCGGCCATCCGGCCCAGCCCTTCCACGGTGGCCGGTTCCAGTTCGCCCGGCGCTACCGCCAGCAGGCCGGAAATCAGGGCCGCCATGTAGGAATCGCCGGCCCCGATGGTGTCCGCCACTACGGAAGGTACCGCCGGAACATGCAGCGTGGTGACCGGGGTAGCCAGCAGCGCCCCCTCCGCGCCGAGGGTCACCACTGCCAGGCGTGCGCCGCGCCGCACCAGTTCCGCCGCAACGTCCGCCGGATCGCGGCGGGGATACAGCCAGGCTGCATCCTCGTCGCTGAGTTTGATGACATCCGCCAGCTGGACCAGGTCCTCAAAGCCGGCCAGGGTTGCCGCGTGGCTGCCCAGCAGGTCCGGGCGGATGTTGGGATCGTAGGTGACCAGGGAGGTGCCCTGCGCCTGCTCCAGGAGGCCGCGGACCGATTCGGCGCCCGGGGCAAGGAAGCTGGCGATCGAACCGGTGTGCAGCACCCGGGGTGGCGCCGTTAGCGCGGCGGAATCCCAGGCCGGCAGGTCCCAATGGATGCTGAAGCTGTAGCGGGCCGATCCGTCCGGCGCCAGGGTGGCGGCGGCAGTGGAGGTGGGCCCGGTCCTCGGCGACCCGGACAGGATCCCCACCCCTGCCCGGACCAGGTGCTCCGCCACCAGCGCGCCGTGCCGGTCCGTGCCCAGGCAGGTGAGGAAGCCCGTGGGCACACCCAGCCGGCCCAGGCCGTAGGCCACATTGGCGGGGGAACCGCCGGGATGTTCGGTGGTGCCGGCGCTGGTGGTGACGATGTCCACCAGCGCCTCGCCCACCACCACCACGTCAAGGCCGGTGCCACGGGTGTCCTGGGCCGCCACGGTCAGGCCACGTCCCACAGCTGCAGCGAGGCGCCGGCGGTGCCGCCGTCCGCGAACAGGCTGATGGTGCTGTGGGCCGGGTCCGGGAAGATCAGTTCGGTCATGCTGACCAGGCCGTCCTGGCCAAAAACCTCCACGGAGCAGTGGTCAACAAAGATCCGGAGCGAGTAGGTTCCGTCCGGGCCCGGCAGGATGGGCGCCGTGCTGGCAGAGGCAAACGATGGGTCGAAGCCGGTGTCGCCGGACAGCGTCCGGTCCAGGACCAGGCTGCCGGCACCGGGCCGGATGCTGATCCGGGTCCCGGCAGTGCCGTCGGCGGCGCCGCGGACCACAATGCCGAACACGTCAGCCGATTCCGGCGTGAAGGTGACGTGGAGCAGCTGGACCGGGGTGCCGCCGTCGACCGCCAGGCTGCCGGCGACGGCGACCTCCGTGCGGGCGGCGGCCTCCGCTCCTGCGGTGACCTCCGGCGCGATGGCCTGGACCAGCCGGGGCTGCCCCGCAATTTCGGTGAGCCACACGTCGCGGACCAGGCTCATGGGGCTCCGCCACGGCGCGGTGGGGATCCGGTTGGCGTACTGCCAGTTGTTCATCCAGCCGATCATCAGCCGCCGGCCGGCCGGGACGTTGCTGAAGGACACCGCGGCGTAGTAGTCCCGGCCCCAGTCCAGCCAGTGGTAATCGGCCAGCCGGGAGTCGTCCTGCAGGCCTTCGGTGACGGTGGTTTCGGAGCTGAACCGTGTGCCGTCGAAGTGGCCCACAAAGTACTGTCCGGCCGAACCGCCGTTGGGGCCGCCGGGGTTCATGTTCACGGTGAGCACCCACTTGGTGCGCTCCGGGTTGCCGTCCACCGGCAGCTCGAAGAGGTCAGGGCACTCCCACACCCCGCCGGTGCCGTTGGCGGGCCCGAAGGTGCTCAGGTACGTCCAGTCCAGCAGGTTGTCCGACCGGTACAGCAGCACCGCGAAATCCAGAGCCTCGACGGCGGCCATGACCCAGTAGCTGCCGGCGGGGCCCTCGTACCGGAACACCTTGGGGTCCCGGAACTCCGGCGAGTTCCGGGTCAGGACGGGGTTCCCGGCGTACTTGGTCCACGTGTAGCCGCCGTCCGCGCTCCAGGCGACCGACTGCGCCTGCGTGCCCTGGTGCTCGGAGGCCGGCCGGTAGGCGCTGGTGTAGAGGGCCACCAGCGGCGCCGTCCCGGCCGCCCCGAGCCCCGAGGTGTTCTCCTGGTCCACCACGATGCTGCCGGAGAAGATCTCTTCGGTTTCATCGCAGTGGATGGCCACCGGCTGTTCCACCCAGTCCACCAGGTCCGTGGAGGTGGCGTGGCCCCACGACAGGTTGCCGTGGACGTTCCCGTACGGGTTGTTCTGGAAGTACAGGTGGTACGTGCCGTCGAGGAACACCAGGCCGTTGGGGTCGTTGAGCCAGGTGTCCCGGGCGGCGAAGTGGCGTGCCGGCCGGTAGGCCTCAAGGGTGGGCGTGGCGGGGTTCATGGATGCGTCTCGTTTCGTGCTGCAGGTACGGGCTGGCGTGCTGTGTTTTGGGTCAGGAGTTTTGCTGGAACCGGTCGTAGGCCTGCTGGTAGATGTCGATCATCCGGTCCACGCCGACGTTCTCCAGTTGGGAGACGTAGCCGTCCCATTCGCTGTCGATGCCGCCGGAGACAATCCACTTGGCAGTGGTCTGCTTGACCAGGGCGGAGACGTCGGTTTCGATGGTGCCGATCTGCTGGATTTCCTCGTTTGACAGGGCCACCGGCGGGTAGCCGTCATTGGCTGCAAACGGTTTGTAGTTTTCCTGGATGGTCTTTTGCCGTTCCGCGGCGCGGGGCTCGGGGGCCACCACTTTCTCGAAGTTTTCGGCGGTGTTGGCCTTAGGGCCGCCGGGGGCCACCTTCTGGCGGCGCTCGCCTTCGCTGGTCCCTGCCGGAGCGGGGATCTGGGTCAGCAGGCCGGTGGCGGCGTCTTTTTGCAGGGTTTCGCCGATGGGGCCCCAGTTGGCCTGTGCTGACTGGAGGGGGTCGTAGAGGTTGTCGGCCCAGCGCATGGTGGCTGCCGGGTACTTGTTGGTCCGGGTCACGGCGAAGGCGCCGCGGGCGATCTCCTGGTTGTTGGACTGGCTGGCCAGCCGCTTGCCGTCCACGCCTTCGAGGACGGGCAGCAGCGCGTAGTCGGCCGCCCGGTCAGCGCCCACCATTTCCTTGATTTCCCACCAGACGAACGAGCCGAGGTTTGCCGTCCCGGCCTTGCCCTTGGCCAGGTACGCCTTGTCGTCCTGGGAGAAGGACTCCGGATCGATCAGGCCTTCCTGGTACCACTGGTGCAGGGTGCCGATGGCTTTTTTGTAGCCGTCCTGCGTGGCGGTGTAGATGACTTTGCCGTCCTGGACGATCCGGTGGTCCATGTTGTCGGGGACCCCGCCCAGGGCGGCGATGAGGTCCACGATGTCCCCGCACCACGAGCCGGGCATAAAGCTCAGCGGGATGGTCCGGCCCGTCCCGGAGGCGTCCTTGGCCTTGAACGCCAGCAGGGCGTTGTGGAGTTCGTCAACAGTTTTAGGCATCGGGATGCCGAGCTTGTCCAACCAGGCTGTGTTGATGGCCATTTCGTTGGGGAACTGGACCAGGCCCAGCTCCTCAACGGAGGGCAGGGAGTAGATGTGCCCGTCGGAGGAGGTGATGGCAGCCTTGATGTCCGGCCGGTCCGCCAGGATTTTCGCCAGGTTCGGGGCGTTTTTGTCGATCAGGCCCTCCAGCGGGACCAGGGTGCCGCTGGCGGCGTAGGTGGTGATTTCCGCGTCGGTGAGGCCGCTGTTGAAAAACGCGTCCGGCAGGTCGCCGCTGGCCAGGATGAGGTTCTTCTTTTCCTTGAACACCGCTTCGGGGAGGTTTTCCCAGTCGATGTGCACGTTGGTGTCCGTTTCCCACTGCTGCACCAGCGACATGCTGCCGTAGTCAGGGGCCAGGGCGGATTTGGTGCCGGAGAACGTGAGGGTCAGCTTGTCCTTGACGATCGGGAAGCCGGTCTCCTGGAAACCGAATTCGGCGGAGGCGTCCTGGATCTCGGCGGTGCCTTTGGAGCCCGAGCAGGCGGTGAACAGCATTGTTCCTGCCATGAGGGTGCCAAGGACGGCGAGTTTGCGGCGGCTGGTGGCCATGGGTCGATCCTTTTCTTGGTGCGGGACTTGGTGCGGGACTTGGTGCGGGACTGGGTGCGGGAGGTGCGGAAGGTGGGGCGGCGGCACGAGGGGAGTGCCGCCGTCGGACGATACGGAAGGGAGCGTCAGCTCTTGACGGCGCCGATCATGGTGCCCTTGGTGAAGTGCTTCTGCATAAACGGCAGCGCGATCATCAGCGGGAGGCTGGAGACCACGATCATGGCGTATTTGGTAAGTTCGCCGATCCGCTGGGCTGCCGCGTAGGACTCGATGTCCCCGCCGGTGGTGCCGGCCGAGGAGACGTCGGACTGGATGAGGATGTTCCGCAGCACCAGCTGCAGCGGGTACTTGGTGTCGTCGTTAAGGAAGATGAGGGCGTCGAAGAACGAGTTCCAGTGCGCCACCACATGGACCATGACCATCAGCATGATCAGCGGCTTGGACAGCGGGAGCACCATCCTGAAGAAGAACGTGAAGTCGTTGGCGCCGTCCATCTGGGCGGCTTCGCGGAGTTCGCCGGGGATGGTGTGTTCGAAGAAGGACCTGGCGATGATGAGGTTCCACACGCCTACCGCGCCGGGCAGGACCACCGCCCAGACCGTGTCCAGCATGCCCAGGTCGCGGACCACCAGGTACTTGGTGATGAGGCCGCCGTCGAAAAACATGGTGATGACAAAGAGCAGCATCAGGATTTTCCGGCCGGGCATGTCCTTGCGGGACAGGGCGTAGGCGCCGAACAGGATGGTGGTGACGCTGATGGCGGTGCCCAGGACGGTGTAAACCACCGTGTTTCCCAGGCCATTCCAGATCCGGCTGTCCGCGAAGATCCGCTGGTAACCCTCCAGCGTGACGCCGGAGGGGAACAGCCAGACTTTGCCTTCGTAGACGGCGTTGGGGTCGCTGATGGAGGCGATCACAATGAAGTAGAGGGGATAGACGACGGCGATGATGGACGCCGTGAGGATGGTGACCGCGGCGACGTTGAAGGCGGAGTCCGCCCACCGGTCGCGGAAGGAGAAGGTCCGCTTCGGGGCCGGAACCTGGCGGGCGGGGGTGGCCGGTGCGGGCACGGGCTTGGTGTTCAGGGACATAGCGGCATCACCAGAGGGTTGCTTGGTTGGCCCGGCGCGCAATCGTGTTGAAGACGAGCAGCAGCACCAGGTTGAGGACGGAGTTGAACAGGCCGATCGCGGCCGAGTAGCTGAACTGCGCCTGCTGTAGCCCGGCGTGGTAGACGTACGTCTGGATGATTTCCGACGTCGGCAGGTTCAGGTTGGTCTGCATCAGCAGTGCCTTCTCGAAGCCGACGTTGAGCAGGTTGCCGATGGCCAGGATGAACAGGACCGTGATGACGGGCATGATGCCCGGCAGGTCGATGTGGCGGATCCTTTGGAGCTTGGAGGCGCCGTCCACTTTGGCGGCGTCATGCAGGGCCGGGTCGATGCCGGACAGCGCCGCCAGGTAGACGATCATGGCGAAGCCGGCGTTCTGCCAGACATCCGAGATGACGTAGATGGGCCGGAACCACTCCGCCGAGCCCATAAAAAACACGGGCTCGCCGCCGGCCAGCTGGATGGCGTTGTTCACCAGGCCGGACCGCGGGGAGAGCAGCACAAACATGATGCCAACCACCACCACCGTGGAGATGAACGCCGGTGAATACAGCACCGTCTGCGTGAACTTCTTGAACCGTTCGCTCTGCAGCTGGTTGACCAGCAGGGCCAGGATGATGGGGATGGGGAACGCCACCACCAGGCCCAGGACAGCGATCCAGAGGGTGTTTCCCACCACCTGGCCGAACTGGTACGAGTTTACGAACCGGACGAAGTGCGCCAGGCCCACCCAGGGGCTGTCGGTGAAGCCGTCCACGGGGTTGTAGTTGCGGAAGGCGATCTGCACGCCGTACATCGGCCAGTATTTGAAGACGGCAATGTAGATGAGTGACGGCAGTAGTAATACGTATAACTGCCAGGCCCTGGCCGCCCTTTTCAGGCGCAACGGCAGCGGCTTGCGGTGTGTGGCCCGTTGGGTGGACCTGTTGGGGGCGGCCGGCGGCGGTGCCGGCGTTGTCCCGGCCGCGATGCGGCTCATGGCAACTCCTTTGGATGTGTTACTGAATTGCGTTCCACCAGCGGGCAAGCCATGTATTCGACGGTCCCGTCGGGTTCGGCGCCCTGCAGGATGAGGTCCACAGCGCGGCGCCCCATTTCGATGAAGGGCAGTTCGAGGGTGGTCAGTCCCGGCCGCAGGTGCGGGGCGAGAGTTTCCTGGTTGTCGAAGCCGACGATGGAGACATCGTCGGGGATCGAGATGCGCAGCTCCGAGGCGGCCTGGTAGGCCCCCCAGGCGGTGCGGTCGTTGGCGCAGAAGATGGCGGTGGGCGGGTGGCCACCGCGCATCAGGTCCATGGTGTGGGTGAAACCGTCGAGTTCGTTGCCGCCGCCAAAACGGACCAGGTCCGGATTGGCTGGAAGCCCGGCCTCGGCGAGGGCGCGGACGTAGCCGTTGAAGCGTCCAACGGCGGCCGGCAGTTCGCTTTCCAGCGTTTCGATGTTGATCATCGCCACGCGCCGGTGCCCGGCATCAAGCAGGCGGCGGGTGGCCGTGTAGCCGCCCAGCTCCTCGTCCGGCGCTACGCTGGGGAGCCGCCGCTGGCGGTCCTGCGAGTTCAGGACAACGGAGGGGACGCCCGAGAGGGCTTCGGGGACGTCCAGGCGGCGGTGGTACATGCCGGCATAAACGACTCCCGCCACCTTGTAGGAAAGCATGGAGTCCAGCGACGCGGTTTCCAGGGCCTTGTTGCCGCCGGTGTTCATGGTCAGCAGGAGGAGCCCGTCCTCCCAGGCCCTTTCCTGGGCGCCTTCGATGATCTTGCCGGCGAAGGGGGTGGTGGCCACGGCGTCGCCGAGGAAGCCGATAATGCCGGAGACGCCGTCGCGCAGGGTTTTGGCGTGGGCGTTGGTGCGGTAGCCGAGCTCCTGCACCGCGTCCTGGACCCGGACGCGGGTTTCCTCGGAAAACCGGCCGCCGGATGCCTGGTTGAGGACCAGCGATACGGTGGCCTGGGAGACGCCGGCGGCTGCCGCGACATCATGCATGGTGGGTCCGGAATGGGGTCGGGACCTTGCCATCTGGCACCTCCTTGGGCCTTGGGTGATACGTGACAGTTATTCGTATAACTGCGAACAGGAAAAACTGTAACCTGCGCCATAGTGGTGCGTCAACAGTCCCCCGCCTTCCGACTCCCAACTGGCTGGCAGTTGTTGTCGTTATGAGCCCCCAAAACGACAACAACTGCTAGTTAGTTGGGGAGGGTCAGGGGCTGCGGCGCTCGCGGACCATCCGCTCCAGGTCCGAGCTGACCCGCAGCAGCGAGGCCGCGCGCAGGGCGCGGTGCTCCGCGGCGCTTTGCTGGCCCCGGCGCTGGTTGGCCGGCGGTGGCGATCCGCCGGCGGCTGGGCCCTGCTGGCGCGGGGCGGCCGCTGCGAACGGATCGAAGAAGGGGTTGTAGGAAACCGGAACGCCGTGCACCGCTCAGGCCCCCGTCCAGGAAGGCAGCATGCCGGCAGGGGAGCGGCCCCCGGGTGGTGTCCTGCTGGGGCGCCGGTTCGCTGCGGTGATCATCCGGCCACGCTAGCGGGCCTGCATTTCGTTGTTTTGAACGTCCGGTTTCGGTGGCGTTAAGCGGGCGGGCCGCCGTTTGCGGCCCTGCGATAAACTGGAACTTGGCTTTTCCGCCGCCCCACAGGTTCCGCCAGAGCCCCGGGCAGACCCCACCGCAGCGAAGGTAGCACCGTGTCCCAAGAAGTCCTGACCCCCGCCCGGATCTCCGGGATCCACAAAGAGGCGGGCCGCCGCAGGACCTTTGCTGTCATTTCCCACCCTGACGCGGGCAAGTCCACCCTGACCGAGGCCCTGGCGCTGCACGCCAAGGTAATCGGCACCGCCGGAGCGTCCAGCGGCAAGGCCAACCGCAAGGAAACCGTCTCCGACTGGATGCAGATGGAAAAGGACAGGGGCATTTCCATCAGCTCCGCCGCCCTGCAGTTCTCCTACCGCGACACCGTGATCAACCTCCTGGACACCCCCGGCCACGCCGACTTCTCCGAGGACACTTACCGCGTGCTGGCCGCCGTCGACTGCGCCGTTATGCTGGTGGACGCCGCCAAGGGCCTGGAAACACAGACCATGAAGCTCTTCGAGGTCTGCAAGGCCCGCAACCTCCCCATCATCACCGTCATCAACAAATGGGACCGCCCCGGCCTCGACGCCCTGGCCCTGATGGACGAAATCACCGAACGCACGGGCCTCCAGCCCATGCCCCTGACCTGGGCCGTGGGCATCTCCGGTGACTTCCGCGGCGTCTGGGACCTGCGCAACGACCGCTTCGCCCGGTTCCAGCGCAATAACTCCGGCGCCCAGATCGCCCTCACCGAATACTTCACCCCGGACCAGGCCGCCGAAAGCCAGGGCAAGGATTGGACCGACGCCGTGGACGAGGCCGGCCTGGTGATCGAGTCAAACCTCGAATTCGATGTGGAAAGCTTCCACGCCGGCACCGCCACCCCCATCCTCTTCAGCTCCGCAGCTCTGAACTTCGGGGTCAAGGAACTGCTGGATGCCCTGGTGGACTTCGCGCCGCCGGCCGCACCCCGGCCTGACGTGGCGGGCAACGCCCGCCCGGTGGAATCCCCGTTCTCCGGCTTCGTCTTCAAGGTCCAGGCCGGCATGAACAAGGCCCACCGGGACCACGTCGCCTTCATCCGCGTCTGCTCCGGTGTGTTCGAGCGCGGCATGGTGGTCACCCAGACCCGCACCGGGAAATCGTTCGCCACAAAGTACGCCCAGCAGGTTTTCGGCCGGGAACGCGAAGTCATCGACGAGGCCTTCCCGGGAGACGTGGTGGGCCTGGTCAACGCGTCCTCCCTCCGCGTGGGTGACAGCCTTTTCCTGGCCGACCCCGTGGAATATCCGGCCATCCCGCTGTTCGCCCCCGAACACTTCCAGGTGGCACGGTCCAAGGACCCCAGCAAGTTCAAGCAGTTCCGGCGCGGCATCGAGCAGCTCGAGCACGAGGGCGTCATCCAGGTGCTCCGCTCTGACGTCCGCGGCGACCAGGCCCCCGTGCTGGCCGCCGTAGGCCCCATGCAGTTCGAGGTGGTGGAGGACCGGATGGCCCACGACTTCAGCGCGCCCATGCGCCTTGAGCGCCTGCCGTACTCGTTGGCAAGAATTTCGACGGTGGATGCCATGCCTGCCCTGGCCAACGTCACCGGCGCCGAGGTGCTGCTGCGGTCCGACGGCGAATACCTCGCGCTCTTCAACGACGTATGGGCCCTGCGCCGGATCGAGAAGAACCACCCCGACCTGACCCTGGTGCCCATCGGCACGCACAACCCCGCAAAGTAGGGCCCAAAACATGACTGCAGTCCAGCCACGTGCCCTGGTGACCGGCGCCGGAACCATCAACCCGCTGGGGTCCTCGGTGGCAGGGACCTGGGCCGGCCTCCTGGCCGGGAAGTCCGGAATCGCGGAGCTGGACGAACCCTGGGCGGAGCAGCTGCCTGTAAAAATCGCGGGCCGCGCGCCGTCGGACCTCTCCGGGCACCTGAGCACCCGCGAGATCAAGCGCATGGACCGCTGCGGCCAGCTCGCGCTGATCGCTGCCCGGGAAGCGTGGGCCCAGGCCGGCGCCCCGGACGTTGACCCCGAGCGCTTCGCGGTGGTGATCGGCTCTGCGTACGGCGGGCTGGGCTCCACCCTGGAGCAGGACCGGACACTGGCCGCCTCCGGCCCGCGCAAAGTCTCCCCGCACACCCTGACCCGGCTGATGGTCAACGGCCCGGCGGCCTGGGTATCGATCGACCTCGGGGCCCGCGGCGGCGCGCGGACTCCGGTCAGCGCCTGCGCCTCCGGGGCTGAGGCGATTGTCCAGGGTGCCGAAATGATCCGCTCAGGAGCTGCCGACGTCGTGATTGCCGGCGGTGTTGACGCCTCAGTCAACGACCTGGTGATCACCGGCTTTTCGCAGATCCGCGCCCTGTCCACCCGCCCCGGCGATCCGCAGCTGGCCTCACGCCCGTTCGACGGCGGCCGGGACGGTTTTGTCCTCGCGGAGGGCGCAGGTGTGGTGGTGCTGGAAAGCGAAGCCCACGCCCGTGCCCGCGGCGCCGCCATACTGGGCGCGGTGGCCGGCGGGGCCGTGACGTCCGATGCCAACGACATCGTCGCCGCCGATCCGGCGATGCAGCGCCGCGTCATGCAGAAAGCGCTCGAGTCGGCGGGCCTGGAAGCGGCCGGCATCGGGTTTGTGCACGCCCACGCCACCTCCACTCCCGTGGGGGACAAGCTCGAGGGGCAGGCCATCAACGCCATCTTCGGGCCCAATGTTCCGGTGACCTCCACCAAGGGACACACCGGCCACCTGCTGGGCGGCGCCGGCGCGCTGGCCGCCGTTGTGGTCCTCGAAGCCCTGCGCACCTCGCAGCTGCCGGCCACCCTGAACATGGAGGCGCTGGATCCGGAAGTTGACCTCGACGTGGTGACCGGACAGGTCCGCAACCTTGCCGCGGACGCCCCGCGAGCGGGCCTGGTCAACGCCTTCGGCTTCGGCGGGCACAGTGTGGCGCTGGTGATCACCGCCGGCTGACGGGCCGGCAAACTGGCGCCGAAAGATTGTTGAACAATCTTGTGGCGTAAGGCATGATGGTTGAAGAATCCAACCTGAGACGAGGGTCACATGCCGCACATCGATCTGAACAGTGACGTCGGGGAATCCTTCGGCAACTGGACCATGGGGGACGACGCCGCCGTCTTCCGGCACGTCACCAGCGCCAACGTGGCCTGTGGCTTCCACGCCGGGGACCCGGTCACCATCGCCAAAACCTGCCGCGACGCCGTGGCGGCGGGCGTGACCGTCGGCGCCCACGTGGGCTACCGGGACCTGGCCGGCTTCGGCCGCCGCTTCCTGGACTGCTCCGCCGTGGAACTAGCGGACGATGTCCTCTACCAGCTCGGCGCGCTGCAGGCGCTGGCCCGCGCCGCCGACACCGAGGTCAGCTACGTCAAGCCGCACGGCGCCCTGTACAACGCGATTGTGCACCACGAGATCCACGCGCAGGCAGTGGTGGACGCCGTCCACGCCTTCAACCCGGAGCTGCCGCTGTTGCTCCTACCTGGCGCCGTGGCGCAGAAGAAAGCCGAAGCCCGCGGCATGACGGCCCTGTCCGAGGCCTTCGCCGACCGCGCCTACAATCCGGACGGCACCCTGGTGTCGCGCCGCGAGGAAGGCGCGGTGCTCCACGACCACGCCGCCATCACGGCCAACATGGTCCGGCTGGCCACGGAGGGCACCATCGTGGCCCGTGACGGGTCCGTCCTGAAAGTGCAGGCGGACAGCATCTGCGTGCACGGCGATACCCCCGGCGCGGTGGCCATGGCCGGCGCGGTCCGGTCAGGCCTTGCCGCCGCCGGCGTCACCGTGCGGAGCTTCGCGTGAGCATCACCGGCATCCGCTGGTCCGGCCCCAACGCGGTCCTGGTGGAGCTCACCGGGCTGGCCGGCGTCCTTGCCCTCCACGACCGGCTGCAGGCCGAGCCGCTCCCCGGGCAGCTCGACGCCGTCGCCGGAGCAGCCACGGTGCTGGTCAAGTTCGGCTCCCGCTTCCACGCCGGGGCCGCCCGCGGGTTGCTGCCGCACCTGGACCTGGCGGCCCGCGGCCACCACGCGGGCAATGAGGTCACCATCGAGGTGGTGTACGACGGCGAGGACCTCGCCGAGGTGGGCCGCCTGACCGGCCTGGGTGCCGACGGTGTGGTGGCCGCCCACACCGGGCAGGTGTGGACGGGCGCCTTCGGCGGCTTTGCCCCGGGCTTCACCTACCTCGTGGGGGAAAACGACTCCTTGTCGGTGGCGCGGCGCAGCTCACCCAGGACGGCCGTGCCGGCCGGCTCCGTGGCGCTGGGCGGGGCCTTCTCGGCCGTCTACCCGAGGCAGTCGCCCGGCGGCTGGCAGCTGCTGGGCCACACGTCCGCCGTGATGTGGGACCTGGGCCGGAAATCGCCGGCACTGGTGCGGCCGGGGGATACCGTCCGCTACGTTGCCGTCCGCGAGAGGGTGGCAGTGCGTTCGGCCGTGGCCCCGGGCCCTGGGTCCGCGCCGGACCAGGCAGGCAGCGGGCTCCTGGTGCAGGCTCCGGGGCTGCAGTCGCTGGTCCAGGACCTGGGCCGGCCGGGATTCGGCGACCTCGGCGTTTCCGTGTCCGGCGCCGCTGACCCGCGCTCGGCCCGCCAGGCCAACCGGCTGGTGGGCAACGAACCGGGTTCCGCCGTCGTCGAAAACCTCCTGGGCGGACTTGCTGTCCAGGCCCGGGGCGACCAGGTCCTGGCCGTTGCCGGCGCTGCCGTCTGCCTGGAAGTCCGCGACGCCGACAACCAGTTGCTGCGGACGCCAGCCCTGCACACACCTTTTGCCCTGCTCGACGGCGAGACGCTGAGCCTCGGCGCCCCCGGAACCGGTGTGCGGAGCTACTTGGGCGTCCGTGGCGGGCTGGCGGTGGAGCCCGTGCTGGGCAGCCGGTCCAGCGACTCGATGTCCGGCATCGGACCGCCGCCGCTTGCTGCCGGCATGTTCCTGCCCATCGCTCCGGTGACCGGCGTCCATCCCGTGGGCCCGGCGGAAAGCACCCTGCTGCCCGTCGCGGACGGCCCCACAGAGCTGCGCGTCACCCTCGGCCCCCGCGATGACTGGTTCGGTCCGGCCGCCTTCACGGCCCTGGCCGGGCAGGACTGGCTGGTCAGTGAACAATCCAACCGGATCGGGGTCCGGCTCACGCCCGGACCTTCCGGCGGGGCCTGGCCGGCTGGTGAAGCAGCCACGCCGGGAGCTCCCGGCGCCGCGCTGGTCCGGACCCGCGAGGGTGAGCTCCCCAGTGAAGGAACGGTACCCGGCGCGTTGCAGGTCCCGCCCAACGGCCACCCCGTCCTTTTCCTGGCCGACCATCCGGTGACCGGCGGCTACCCGGTGATTGCCGTGGTTGTGCCCGGCGACCTGCCGTTGGCGGCGCAGCTGCAGCCCGGCCACCCTGTCCGGTTCACCGTTGTGGACCCCACCACCCTCGCACCGGCAAACCAGGAACCTCCCCACCATGGTGAACCGGACCAGACCGCTTCAGAAGGAACCCAGCCATGAAAAAAGTCCTGATTGCCAACCGCGGCGAGATCGCCGTGCGGATCGCCCGCGCCTGCGCCGACGAGGGGCTGCAGTCCGTGGCCGTCTACTCCGACCCGGACGCTGACGCCCTGCACGTGCGGCTGGCGGACGAGGCGTACGCACTCGGCGGCAGCACAGGCGCCGAAACGTACCTGGACATCGGCAAGATCCTGGCGGCCGCCGGCCGCGCCGGTGCCGACGCCGTGCACCCCGGCTATGGCTTCCTGTCCGAGAACGCAGAATTCGCGGAAGCTGTGATCGGGGCCGGCCTCACCTGGATCGGCCCGTCACCGGATTCCATCCGCTCCCTGGGCAACAAAGTCACCGCACGTGCCATCGCCGTACGGGCCGGGGCGCCGCTGGTGCCCGGCAGCGACGGCCCGGTGGAAAACGCCGAGGACGTGCTCGCGTTCGCCCGGGCACACGGACTTCCGGTGGCCATCAAAGCAGCATTTGGCGGCGGCGGCCGCGGCCTGAAGGTGGCGCGCCGGATGGAGGACGTGGCGGATGCGTTCGAATCGGCTGTCCGCGAATCCACCGTGGCTTTTGGCCGCGGCGAGTGCTTTGTGGAGCGGTTCCTGGACCGGCCGCGGCATGTGGAAGCCCAGGTCCTGGCCGATACCCACGGGAACGTGGTGGTGGTGGGGACCCGGGACTGCTCACTGCAGCGCCGGAACCAGAAACTGGTGGAGGAAGCCCCCGCGCCGTTCCTGACAGCAGGGCAGCGCGCGCAGATCCACGAATCGGCCAAGGCCATCTGCCGCGAGGCGGAGTACCACGGCGCCGGAACCGTGGAATACCTGGTGGGCACGGACGGGATCATCTCCTTCCTGGAGGTCAACACCAGGCTCCAGGTGGAGCACCCGGTCACCGAGGAAACCTCCGGCGTGGACCTGGTCCGCCAGCAGTTCCGCATTGCCGCCGGCGGCGCCCTTGACCTTGCGGCGGACCCCGAACCGAAGGGCCACGCCATCGAGTTCCGGCTCAATGCGGAAGATCCCGCCCGGGGGTTCCTGCCCGGGCCCGGCACTGTGGTGGCCTTCGAACCGCCCACCGGCGCCGGCATCCGCGTGGACACCGGCGTCCGCTCCGGGTCGGTGGTGCCCGGCGAATACGACTCGCTGCTGGCCAAGCTCATTGTCCACGGTGAAGACCGGCCGCAGGCGCTCCGGCGGGCAGCGGCTGCGCTGGCCGAGATGCGGATCGAGGGCCTGCCCACCGTCCTGCCATTCCACCGGGCAGTGGTGCGCCACCCCGCGTTCACGGCTGAGGAGGGACTGGGCATCCACACCACCTGGATCGAAAACGACTTCGCCGGAGAGCTGGCGGCGTCCCCCGAGATCGCCCGCACCAACCCCGGTGCGGCACGGCGGACCCTGACCGTGGAGATTGACGGCAAAGCCGTGCAGTTGGGCCTGCCGGAGCAGTTTTACGCGGCGCTCCTCACCGGCGGCGGCGCGGGCGGCCAGGCAGCGGCGGACGCTGCGGAGCAGGACGACGCCGGCCTGGCCTCGCCAATGTCCGGGTCACTGGTGAAATGGGTGGCCGAAGATGGCCAGGTCGAAGCCGGCCAGGCCGTCGCCGTGCTGGAGGCCATGAAGATGGAAACCGCGGTAACGGCCCACCGGAGCGGCACCTGGACGCGAGGCGCACAGGAGGCGGGTGCCGCCGTCGGACGTGGTGATCTTCTGGGCCGGATCTCGTAGCCGGCCTTCGACGGCCTGGCGGTCCCGGAACGTTGAGTAGATTGGACGGATGCCCATGAACGAAGCACTCCAGGGGATCGCCGACGGCGGCCACGCAGCCCACGCCCATACCGGGGCGTGGGTTGCCGGCGTGCTCCGCGCCCGGATTTCGGCCGGCCAGTTGCCGCCCGGGTCAAAACTGTCCGAACAGAAGCTCTCGGAGGCCCTCGGGGTTTCCCGCAACACCCTCCGTGAGGCGTTTACGGTGCTGGCCGGCGAGTCCGTGGTGCAGCGGATCCCGAACCGGGGCGTCTACGTTGCGGCCCCGGGGCCGGACGATGTGCGCGAGATTTACCGGGTCCGCCGCCTGATCGAACCCGCCGCCGTGCTGTGGGGCGATATTGACGAAGCCGCTTTGGCCGGCCTCGAAGCCATTATGGCCAAGGCGCAAGCCGCCAGGGTTACGGCTTCGGTGCAGGGGATGGCGGACGCCAACCAGGACCTCCACAAGGCGCTGGTGGAACTTTCCGGCAGTGCATCCCTCAGCGATCTGATGGAAAAGGTCCTGGCCGAGATGCGGCTGGTCTTCCACGCCATGGGCCCCACGCCGGACTTCCACAGCCACTACGTGGACAGAAATGTGGCCCTGGTGGCGCAGCTTCGCGCAGGGCAGCGGGACGAGGCGGCGGCCGGGCTCCGGCGGTATCTGGACGATTCCGAACAGGAACTGCTGGTGCACCTTGGGGTTGCACCGTCATCCGGCAGGTGAACCCGGATTAAAGCGATGTGTGCGGCGGCCCTTCCGGGGCCACCGCACACATGCTGACAGGCTGGTGCTGGAAAATCAGTTTTTGAAAACGTCCTTGACGTTCTCGCCGGCCTTCTTCGCCGAAGCACCGGCCTGATCGGCCTTGCCCTCGGCTTCAAGCTTGTCGTTGTCCGTTGCCTTGCCGGCAGCTTCCTTGACCTTGCCTACAGCGCTCTCGGCTGCGTTCTGGATCTTGTCTCCGATACCCATGTCTGCATTCCTTCCTGTTGCTGCGTTTACTTTTCCATTTGGCCACCCATTGCTGGGAGGATCCTGGACAATCGTCATACGTTGTCCAGAAATTTTGTGGGACCGTGCTGTCCCGGTCAGGGCCGTCCGGGCGGTCTGGTGTTTTTCCTTGCCGACAGGCGGCCACGGAGCCACCCGGCCACGGCGGTGACGACGACGGTAATGATCTTGTTCCTCATACCAGGTTCCTTCCTATGACGTTGGGCGGGGTGTTGACAGGCAGGTGTGGGGCTACAGAACCGCGGCTTTGTCGTTGCCCCGCTGGGTGCTGATGTTGAAAAGTACTGCCACTTTGCGGAGCGGAACCTCAAGGGCCGTCTCGAGGTTTGCTGTTACCTCGCCGTTGATCCGGGAGATGACGTCCTGGATGTCTGCCCGGTCCTCGACTTTGACGTCCAGGTTCAGCTCGGGCTGGTTCGCGCTGCCACGGATCAGTGCTGATGCCGAGGTGACGCCCGGCAACGCCTCAACTTCGTGGGCGACCGCGTCGGCCACAACCCGGGGTTCACACCTGGTATACCCGTCCCGGCCATGGTCGGAGTGCAGCCGCAGGGTGGAAGCCTGGTGGCGGCGGGGGATCTGGGCGCCGAGCCAGGAGAGCGCCAGCAGGGCGATGAGTGCTGCGCCGGCCAGGATCAAGGCTGCACCAACGGGATTCGACACAGCGTCGAGCGGGGGGCCGGCGAAGACCGGGTTTTCCGGTGCGGCAGGGACCAGTGCAAGGTTCGCGGCGGCGGCCAGGTCCTTACCCAGCCCACTGGCGAGCAGGACACCGGCACCGCCGGCGAGGAGCAGCACTACCGCGATGACCGCCAGCCATGCCCGGTTGAGCCTGCCTGCTGTTTCCCTCATGGTGTGTCCTTTTCTTTCTGCAACGGGGCCTCTGTTCTGCCCCGCCTGCCGACCTTGGCTGGCATCGAGTGGTTCGTGGTCCTGACCGGGCCAGGCGCTAATGCCTGGGAAAGTGGAGGGTTCATCCACTGCTCCTGACCCGGACGCTGACCCGTGGAGTCGGCGTCAGACCCACGGTGCGGAACTTCTCCTCCAGGGACTCCTTGATGTCACGGGACAACGATCCGGGTTCATTCAGGCTGGTGGATACCACGACGGAGACCGATTTACCGCTGGCCGTTGCCGAACTGGACTCGACGCCGTCGGTTTGGTCAGCATGTGCTGCCGCGAGCCTGGCAAGGCCCCGGCGGCTGATGACCGTCTCTGTCAGGCCGGTGGAGGAAGAGCCGGTGATGGCTGCTCCCGTGCGCCGGCCCGGAAGCACCGCAGCAAAGAGCAGGAACACCCCTGCCAGCAGTGCCACGACCGATACTGCCCACACGCCTGGGTTGTTCCAGGTCAGCCCACGGACGGCATCGCCGGACGCCACGATGAAGCCAGGCCAGGCCCCGCCTGCCAGGTAGGCAACGGCGCCCCAGATTGCCAGCCCCGCGAGGACCAGCAGGACAAGGGAGGTGGCGGCGGCAGGGACCGTGCGGCTGGACCGCCGCTGCAGCGACTGGGATACGGGTTGCGTGCTCATAGGAGTTCCCTTCGCCCGGAAGCGCCGGAAGTGGAGGTCAGTGATTCGAAGTCGATATCCACTTGCCGGACATCAATGCCGCAGGCGGCGCTGACTTTCTCCCTGACCTCGCTGCGGAGCCGGTCAGCCGTTGCCCGCAGCGGTGCGGGGTAGCGCACCCCGGCGCTGATGTGCAGCGCAGCGACTTTCCCGCTGAGCCGGACCTTGACCTTGGGCCGGGCATCGTCATCCCGGTGCGAGCCGATCCCAAGGAAACCGCCGGCCGTGCCGTTAATGCCGGGAACCCCCGCCGCTACCTGGCCGGCAATTTTTTCGATGGCCTTCTCCGAGATGGTGAGCGATCCCCGTACTGCGGGTTCCGCCAATCCGCCCGGATGGCTGTTAGTTGCCGCGCTCATCTGCGGGAGCTGGCTCGGCCGGTCAATGCGCTGAGGTCCAGCTTGCCCTCAATGATGCGGGCTGCGGCCAGTCCAAGGGCGCCGAAGACGGCAACCAGGAGGAACGCGGAGAACCCGCCGAAAGCTGCTGCGAATCCGAGGGCCAGGCCTGTCATCAGGCCAAGGGCTGTGGTGTTCATGGAATGCCTTTTCTGCTGCGGGGCTCCTGCACCTGACTGGCTTGCAGGAGGAGTGGCGGGGCGGCGGGGAAGACGCGGGGGCGGCGCCTTCCCCGCCTGTGGAGATCCGGCCGGCTCGGGGGGCCTGCCGGATCAGCTGGGTCCGGGACTGCTACTGGAGATCCTTGTGGTTTGAATCGTCCTTGTCCTGGTCGTCCTCGGGGAGGTGGACGTCGGTGACGTTGATGTTCACCTCAATGACCTCGAGGCCGGTGGCGTCTTCCACTGATGCGATGACGTTCTTCCGGATCATCTGGCTGACTTCGACGATGGAGGCGTCGTGCTCCACCACGATCGTCAGGTCGATCGCGGCCTGCCGCTCACCCTTTTCCACGCTGACACCGCCGCTGACGTTGGTCTGCGAACCGGGAATGCGTTCGGTGAGGCTGCTGAACGCCCGGCGGCCGGCGCTGCCCATGGCGTAGACGCCCGGGACTTCGCGGGTGGCGATACCGGCGATCTTCTGGACAACCGTTTCGGCGATGGTGGTGTTGCCCTTGTCGGTCTGCAGCGGGCCGACGTTCCTGGCCTTCTCGGTTTCCTTGGAGTGCTGCTCTGCGCGGCGTTCCTGCTCTTCGCCCGTAGCGGGGACAACTGCTGCGCGGCGGGAGTTCTGTTCGTCTGCCATGGGAATCCGGTCTCCTTCAAAGTTTTTTGCGTACACAGATAAAGACGCAACCGGTGGGCAATCCTCACGGCCTGTTTGGTAAATTTCTCAAATTCTTTTTCCGGCCCCGGAAGGGGAGCCCCGGAATCCCCTCCGGTGCCCGTTGAACCGGTCCGGCCGGTTAGGCAGGCTGCTTACCTTATGCTGGTGGTGGCCTGCTGCCTGCTGATCAGGGAACGCCGGCCACGGGGGATCGTTTAGCGGCAAGCGGTCGAGGAAGAGAACACATGGACGAGACAACGGAGCCGGACCTGCAGGCTGACCTGCATCCCGTGCCGCCGGAAGTGCCCGCCCCCTTCGGTGCAGAACCGCGGGACCCGGCGAACGGCTGGGACGACGGGGTGTGGACGCCGCTGGACGAACTTGATGCCCTGACGGTCGTTTCCAGGGCGCAGGACGGGGACGTTGAAGCCTTTGAATGGCTTCTGAACGCCTATCAGGGTGGCCTGTTCCGGTTGTGCCTGCGGATGCTTGACGACAGGACCGAAGCGGAGGACCTGGTCCAGGAGACGTTCATCAGCGCGTGGCGGGCCCTGCCCAACCTCACGGTCCCGCAGGCGTTCGTTCCCTGGCTGTACCGGACGGCCACCAATAAATGCCTGGACCTGCTCCGCCGCCGGAAGGGCCGCCCACCCGCGGGAACCGGCCAGGCCGGCGTGGCCGGGGACCGGGGCGACGCGGGACAAGACACCACTGCGGGCGCCCACGCTAGTATCGGACAAGGGGCCGGCGCCGATCCTGCGAAGGAGTACGAGAACCAGGCGCAGATGCGGGCACTGTCGGATTTGCTGCAGACGGTGCCGCCCGGGCCCAGGGCTTGCTGGCTGCTCAAGGAAGTCCATGAATTCTCATACCGGGAGATTGCGGCAATAGTGCAGCTCCCGGAGAGTACCGTCAGGGGCCGGATTGCACGGGCCAAACGCTTCCTTGCAGAGGGGATGGAACCATGGCGATGAACAGTGACCGTCCCCGGCTGGGATGCGGACGTGACCTTGATGAGTTCTGGGCCACCATCGACGAACCACCCACCAGCCATGAGCTCTCCTGCCCGGACTGCCAGAGCGCACGCAACGCCCTCTACCACCTGGCCAGTGTCACTGAATCAATGCGCGAGCGTGACCGGACGGAGCCGTCACTTCAGCCGGGTAACCGGGTGAAGGAGGCGGTGATGATGGTTGCCCGTGCGGAAATCCGGCGCGGCCGCAAAACAGCCCTCAAGGACACCCCGCTCGGCAGGATCGACATCAGCGAGCAGGCGTTGACAGCGCTGATCCGTTTCGCCGCGTCCACCCTTCCCGGGGTCCGCGCCCGGCGGTGCTCCATAGCCCCCATGCAACCAGGGACCACCGGTGTTCCGGTCCCCGAGGGAACCCAACTTACCGTCGAACTGCAGGTGGCGTTGGCTTCGACAGTGCGGATCCCGGACACCCTGGCGCAGGTACGCGAACGCGTCGGCGCCGTGGTGGAAGCCCAGACAGCACTGCTCGTCGGCTCGATCAATATCATTGTGGAGGACCTTTATGATCTCTGACCAGCCACTGGACGCCCGGGTGGTCAACCTCGATGTCCTCGCGGATGCGCTGACGGCTGCCCTCCTCAGCCAACCCGGGCTGCTCCGGCTCGAACCTACGGTGCGCAGCGTTATGCAGAAGTTCAAAATCACCTCGAAGGTGTTGCGCCAGGATACCGAAGCCGCGGGCGGCCAAACATCAACGGCCACGAGGGACGGGCTGCACATCACTGTTGACGACGGCCTGGTCCACGTCCAGGCCGATATCGCCACCGCAATTGACCACCGGGCCCTTGGCCTGGCGGAACACGCCCAGGAAATCATCGCAGATACGATCCGCCGCAACGGGCTGCGCGTGGGCGGCGTGGACGTCACCATCCTGGCCATCGAAGCCAGCCCCGGACACTGACCCCGGTCAGGGCACCAGGTAGGAACTGTCCCGGGCATCGGTGATCAGCATATGTCCCGGCGCGTGGCCGATCGCCAGTGGTGGCCCTGATTCCATCACGGCAGCCTGTGGGGTGACGCCGCAGGCCCAGAAGACCGGGATATGGCCCTCGGGGATCTCCACCGGATCGCCGAAGTGGGGCCGGGAGAGGTCGGTAATTCCCAGTTCCGCGGGGTTGCCCACGTGCACCGGGGCGCCGTGGACTGCCGGATACCGGGAGGTGATCCTCACGGCGTCGGCCACCTGGGAAGCGGGGATGGGCCGCATCGACACCACCATGGGCCCGGACATCCCGCCGGCAGGCTCGCATCGGAGGGACGTCCGGTACATTGGCACGTTGACCCCCTGATCGATGTGGGCCACGCGGATGCCACCTTCCTGCAGGGCGGCTTCAAACGTGAAGCTGCAGCCCACAATGAAAGTCACCAGGTCCTCGCGCCAGTAATCGAGGAGATGGGTGGGCTCGGCTGTCTTGATGCCGTTTTGGTACACCACATACCGGGCAACGTCGGTGCGGATGTCTCCGCCGGCAAGCAGCGCGCCGCTGGTTTCACCGGCGTCCAGCACCCCCAGGATGGGGCAGGGCTTCGGGTTCCGCTGCGCAAACAGCAGCACGTCGAAGGCCTGGGCCTTGGGCACGATAATCAGGTTGGCCTGCGCATAGCCGGCGCTCCAGCCGGCCGTGGGTGCCACCAGGCCGGCCCTGAACAGGGCGCGGGCTGCGGCAGGGGCCAGGCCGGCGGGATGCTGGGGGACGGCGCTGGCCAGGGAGGCGGTTGCGGCGGGCTGCGTGCGGTTCATGGTGTTCCATCCAGCTGGCGGTGATCCGGGTCACGGTGCCATTCCAGCTTAGTGACTGTCTGCAAAGCACGCAATAGATTGTTGAACAATATTTGAACGCCGTGACGCGTCGGCAGAGAGAACGACGGCGGCAGGGTACCCGCCGTCGCCGCCCTCCCGTCCTGCTTAGGCGTCCACGGCGGCCTTTTCCGCCAGTGTGGGTTGGCCGTTGATGAGGCGGTTGAGGTGCCAGGGGTTGGTGTTGTGGAGGGGGGTGGGGAGGAGTTCGGTGGGGAGGTTTTGGTAGGCGACGGGGCGGAGGAAGCGGTTGATGGCGAGGGTGCCGACGGAGGTGGTGCGGGTATCGGAGGTCGCGGGGTAGGGGCCGCCGTGGACCATGGCGTGGCCTACTTCGACGCCGGTGGGCCAGCCGTTGACGATGATGCGGCCGACTTTTTGTTCGAGGGCGGGGATGAGGGGCGCGGCGGTGGGGTAGTCGTGGTCGGTGAGGTGAAGGGTGGCGGTGAGTTGGCCTTCGAGGCGGGTGATTGCGTCGAGGAGGTCTTCGGTGGTGGTGTAGCGGATAACCAGGGAGGCTGCGCCGAAGATTTCCTGGTGCAGGATTTCGTTGGTGAGGAAGTCCTTGACCTGGGTCGCGTAGATGGCCGGGGCGGGGGCGTTGCGGGTTTGGCCGTCGGCGCCCTGTCCGAGGACGGTGACGCCGTCCGCAGAGCCCAGGGCCTGGGCTCCGGTGTGCCAGGATCCGGCGATGCTTTCGGTGAGCATGGTCTGCCCGGCGCAGGTGGTGATGGCGCGGCCGACGGCGGCGGCGAACTTATCGCCTGCGTCGCCGGTGGGGGCGAAGAGCAGTCCGGGGGAGGTGCAGAGCTGGCCTGAGCTGCCGGTGACCGCGGTGACATACTGCTGGGCGAGGGTGTCGATGTCGGCGGTGGGGCCGGTGAGGGCGCCTTCGAAGACGATGACGGGGTTCAGGGAGGACATTTCGGCGTAGACGGGGATGGGTTCGGGGCGGTTGGCGGCGGTCCGGGTCAGGGCGGTGCCGGCGGCCTGGGAGCCGGTGAAGCCGACGGCTTTGATGTTGGGGTCGGCCACGAGGGCTTGGCCGATGCTGGCGCCGGGGCCGTAGATGAGGGAGAACACGCCGGGGTGCAGGCCGGTGTCCTTGACGGCCTTAACAATGGCCTGGCCCACGAGTTCGCTGGTGCCGGGGTGGGCGTTGTGGGCCTTGAACACCACGGGGCAGCCGGCGGCGAGGGCGGAGGCGGTGTCACCACCCGCCGTCGAGAAGGCGAGCGGGAAATTGCTGGCACCGAAGACGGCGACGGGGCCCAGCGGGATTTGGCGTTGGCGGATGTCCGCCCGGGGTGCGGGGGTGCGGTCCGGAAGGGCCGGGTCGATGCGGATGCCGCGGAAATCGCCCTGGCGGACCACTGCAGCGAAGAGCCGGAGCTGGCCGGTGGTGCGGGCGCGTTCGCCGGTGAGGCGGACGGTGGGGAGGCCGGTTTCCTGGGTGGCGCGGGTGATGAGGTCTTCGCCGATGGCTTCGATGTTGTCCGCGATCGCTTCGAGGAAGGCGGCGTGGGTTTCGGGGTCCAGGGTGCTGAAGGAGGGGTACGCGTCAGCGGCGGCGGAGGTCGCCGTCGTCAGCTGTTCCTCGGTGATCAGCGAATACGCGGGCTCGAGCTGCTCATTCGTGGCGGGATTGAAACCGAAAGCGGTTTTGCCGCCGCCGACGACAGGCCGGCCGGCGATCAGGGAATGTCCGGTGAGTGTCACGGTATTTACTCCTAGAAGGAAGGTGGTCAGGAGAGGGTGGCGATGAGGGCTTTGAGGTCCGCGAGGTCCTGCGGCGCCAGGTTCTGCAGCGGGGTGCGGACCGGGCCTGCCGAACGGCCCACCGCGTCCAGGCCGCCCTTGACGATGGACACGGAGTAGCCCTTCACGCGGTCCCTGATATCCAGGTACGGGATAACAAAGTCGTTGAGCTTCCGGTTCACGGCGGCACGGTCGTTGTTGCGGACGTCCCGGTAGAAATCCAGGGCAAACTGCGGGACAAAGTTGTACATGGCGCTCGAGTAGGTGCTCATGCCCAGCTGCAGCAGGGGAAGTGCGAACGTCTCCGCCGTGGGGAGTCCGCCCAGGTAGAAGAGCCGGTCGCCAAGCTTGGCGTAAACCCGGGCGTCGTGCTCCAGGTCGCCCACGCCGTCTTTGAAGCCGATCAGGTTCTCGTGCCGGTCCGCCAGGAGGGCCACCGTGGTGTCCTTGTAGATCGCGTTGGCGCGGTTGTAGATGATGACGCCCAGTGAGGTGGACCTGCAGATGGCGCTGACGTGCTCGGCCAGTCCAGCCTGGTCCGCCTCGGTGAGGTAGGGGGGAAGCACCAGGATCCCGTCGGCCCCTGCGGCCTCGGCGGCTTGCGCGTTCTCGATGGCCTGGGCCGTGGAGCCGCCGGCCGAGGCGAGGACGGGAACCAGTGAACCCACTTCGTCGACGGCGGTACGCACCACGCGTGCCGATTCCGCCGGGGTCAGGGAGAATCCTTCGCCCGTGCCGCCTGCAGCGAACAGGCCGGCAACGGGAAAGCTGGCCTGCCAGGCAAGGTGCTTACGGTAGTTTTCCTCGTCGAACGCCAGCTCGGCGTCGAAGGACGTGACGGGGAAGGAGAGCAGTCCCTCCTTGAGTGTTGCGGCGAGTTCCTGGGGGGTGTACTTGGCCATGGTGTGTTCCTTTGATTGCGGCGCCGGCTGGCCGGCGGAGGGCTGTTTTCTCCCTTCAGCCTAGGAATGCTTTTGATGCCTGTCCAAGATTTTTAATGGATAGATTGATACCTTGCAGGTATCTACGATGTCAGACGGCTTAGCTGACCAGGACTGGGCGGTGCGGCCCGCGCTGGGCTACGGGCCGGCGTCGAACTCCAGGTCCTGCAGCAGCCGTGACAATGCCGGATTGCTGACCTTCCGGTTCCACAAGGCGTACAGCTCCACCTGGTTGCCGGGTGCGGGCGCCAAGGGAAGGAACTCGACGCCGCTGATGCCCAGCACCGTGGCGGAGGAGGGGACAAGCGCCACCCCGCGCTTGGCCGCCACCAGCGAAACCATCGTCACAATCTGGCTGACGGTGTGCACCACATTGCCGTGGCGGATGGGCAGGAGCCGGACCACCAGGTCGTAGAAGTAGCGGGCTTGCGTGGGGGAGTGCATGATCAGCGCCTCGTGACTGAAGTCTTCCGGCCCGATGGGCCGGTCCAGCGCCGTCAGGGGGTGCCCGGCCGGGACCGCCAGCATCACGGCTTCGTGGGAGAGCAACCGCGAATCGAAGGTCCGGCTGTCAAAGGGCGGGCGCGCCAGGCCCAGGTCCAGTTCGCCGGTCAGCAGTCCGTCCAGCTGCTCGCCGGTCACCAGTTCCTGCAGTTCGATGTCCACGTCCGGAATGATGCCGGAGATCTGCTCCAGGAGTGGGCCCAGGACGCTGAAGCCGCCGGCCGCCGTGAACCCGATCCGCAGGACCCCGGAACGACCGGAAGCGATTCTCCGGGCTGTGGCAGGAGCCCGCTCAGCCAGCGTGATCAGGCGGCGCGCCTCGTCAAGGAACGTCAGCCCGGCGGGGGTCAGCTGCACCTTCCGGTTGTCCCGCTCCAGCAACTCGGTGCCGACGATCCCCTCCAGTTTCTGGATCTGGCGGCTCAAGGGCGGTTGCGTCATGTTCAGGCGTTCGGCGGCCCTGCCGAAGTGCAGTTCCTCGGCGACGGCGACGAACCCTGCCAGCTGGTCGAAGGTGAACATAATGCCTTCCGGGTATCAACGGTGTACGGCCAAATCCTTGGAGGCATCATATCTGGCGGCGGCGGCGGCGGCGGCGGGCGGGCGGGCGGTCCGCGCGTCAATCCAGCCGGGCCAGCTCCACCAGCGCATCCAGGACCTGAAGCTGGCCCTTGACCAGCTTCAGCCGGGCCTCTTCGAGGGAAAACCAGCGGGCATCGTCGATCTCCGGGAAATCCCGGATGGTGCCCGAACCCCTGGGCCATTCCAACGGGAAGGTGTTGCTGGCGATAATTCCGGGGTTGAAGTCATGTTCGGCGACAAACACGGTGATGATCTTCCCGCTGGACTGGCGGAATTCCCCCAGGAGGCGGTACTCGGCGTCCGGTGCGTCCGTCCCCATCTCCTCCGCAAATTCCCGCAGCGCGGCCGCCAGCGGGTCTTCGTCCGGGGTGTATTCGCCTTTCGGGATGGACCAGGCATGGGCGTCCTTCCGGGCCCAGAAGGGGCCGCCCATGTGGCCGATCCAGACCTCCAGGCCGGCGGCACTGTCCCGCCGGTAGAGCAGGATCCCCGCACTTCGGACCGGCATCTGGCTCCTCCCTGTGCCGGCGCGCGGCCGGCCCTGATCCGCCGTCCGGCGTTAACCCCGAATTCATGGCGCTGATCTAGGTTAAGCCCTCAGGCACTTTGCTCGAAGGGACCCATCATGGCCAGCATCGAGAACGTATTGGGCCGGCTGACGCCGGAGGAGCACACCGAGCTCCGCAACCTGGGCCCGCAGGGGCACCTGCCGCGGCACCTGCTTGAAGCCATCGACCGGGCGGCCGGGGGACCGGGCGCCGGGCGCGGCTACTACGTGTCCACCGGCAACGTGAGCTCCACCGGTGGAACCCTGGTGGTGCTGCGGGACGACGTCTCCGGTTGGCTCTTCGCGGACGAATCCCCGGACCAGCCGCGGCAGTCGTGACGGCGTGGGCGGCCGGACACCAGGCTGCCGCTAGCCGATGAGCAGGCTCAAGGCCTCGGTCAGGTGCTCCACTTCCCGCACGGAGAAGCCCGGCGGTACAGGACCGGGCCCGTTGTGGCTTGCCGGCACCACGGCATGCGTGAAGCCCAGCCGGTGCGCCTCCTGGATCCGCTGGTTGATACCGGGAACAGGGCGGACTTCACCCGCCAACCCCACCTCGCCAAAGGCAATCAGCCGGATGGGCAAGGGTTTCCGGGCCTTCGCCGACGCCACGGCCAACGCCACGGCAAGGTCCGTGGCAGGCTCGCTGAGCTTCACGCCACCCACGGTGGCCACGTAGGAATCGTCCTTGTGGAGCAGGCAGCCGGCGCGTTGCTGGAGGACGGCAAGCAGCATTGACACCCGCGAGCTGTCCAGCCCGCTGGTGGCCCGGCGCGGCTGGGAGTTGGGGCTTTCGGCCAGCAGGGACTGCACCTCAGCCAGCAGCGGACGCCTGCCTTCCATGGTGACGGTGATGCAGGTGCCGGACACGGGTTCCTTGGTGCGGCTGACAAACAGTCCGCTGGGATCGGTGAGGCCCTCGATGCCGTTTTCGTTGAGGTCGAAGCAGCCGACGTCGTCCGTGGGGCCGTAGCGGTTCTTGACGGCGCGCAGCAGCCTCAGCCGGGAATGACGTTCACCTTCGAACTGGCACACCACATCCACCAGGTGCTCCAGCAGGCGGGGGCCGGCGATGGAGCCGTCCTTGGTGACATGGCCAACCAGGAGGGTGGTCATGTTGCGCCGTTTGGCTGCGGCGATGATGGAGGCTGCCACTTCGCGGACCTGGGACACGCCGCCGGCGCTGCCGTCCACGTCCGCACTGCTCAGTGTCTGGACCGAGTCAACAATCAGCAGCCGCGGCTCGATTTTCTCGACCTGTCCCAGCGCCTGGCCAAGGTCCGTCTCCGCCGAGAGGTACAGGGATTCGGCGACGGCGTCGATCCGCTCCGCGCGGAGCTTCACCTGCGCCGCGGACTCCTCACCCGTCACGTACAGGACGTCCTGGGCGGTGCGGGCAAATTTGGCCGCCACGTCCAGGAGCAGGGTGGATTTGCCGACGCCGGGCTCGCCCGCCAGCAGGATGACGGCGCCCGGAACCAGGCCGCCGCCCAGCACCCTGTCCAACTCGTCCACGCCGGTGGGGAGGAACGCGGCAGTGGTGGCATCGACGTCGGCGATGCGCCGTGCCGGTTCCAGAACCGTGGTGGCGGCCGTGGTCCGGGCCACCGCCGCGCCGGTTTCCTCCACGGATCCCCACGCCTGGCATTCGCCGCAGCGACCCACCCATTTGACGGTGGTCCAGCCGCATTCGGCGCATTTGTAGGCTGGCGCCTTGGACGCCCGGGAAGTCTTTGTTGCCATGCGTCCAACCCTAGCCGCGGGCACCGACATCCCCGTACCTGCAGGACGTCACCGCGAGCCCATGATTGGCCGGATGGAGACTGCACCGGCGGGTAAAAGAGCCGCTAATCTATTCCTTGAAGTTCGCGGTCCAGCAGGGGCCGGGACTAAGCCCGTCGAATGGCCCATCAGTGACATCCAGCAGCGAAACAGCAGACCAGCGGACCCCCGTGACGCCGCACAACACTTTCCTGGACTGCCCCACAGGGACCGTCAGGTATTACTTCGCGGAAGGCGTCTTCCACTGGTCGGCCGGGCTGTACCGTATCTATGGATACGAAAAAGGGGAGATTGTTCCCTCGATGGACATGGCGCTCGCCCACATCGAGCCTGCAGACCGCCCGACAGTCCTGGCGTATTGGGATCATGTTGCCTCCGTGGGGGGACCCGCATCGATTTACCTCTCCATCCGCGACGCCAAAAACCGTCAGCACAAGTTGTTGTTTTCCGCGGACTACATCCTTGAGGGAGATGCGCCGGTTGGCGTGTGGGGCGTTGTGGCGGACCTGACCCAATCGATTCACACGGACCGTCACCAGCTCGCCACGGAGGCCGTTGCCGCATCAGCCCGCAGCAGGGCGGCGATTGAGCAGGCCAAGGGCATTCTGATGGGCCGCACCGGCGTCGATGCGGACGGGGCATACGCCCTCATGAGCCAGTTGAGCAACGAATCAAACCGCAAGGTGTCCGTGATCGCCCTCGAAATCATCGAGCGTGCCACCGCTTCCGCCGCAAGCGGGACAACACCGGATCACCCGCTGCTCCAGTAGGGCCCACACGTCAACGCAGCAAACCAGCCCGCCTCCGCAGGAACTAGGGTCGGACGCCAAGGCCCGCCAGGTCCGGGACCAGCCACCGGTCGCCGGCCCGCTCCAGCGGAACCCGGGCCACCACTGCCGCGGACTCCGTGGGAATCGCGCCGAGGAGGCGTGGCACCGGGGGTGTCCCGCCGTCGGCCGGCCCTTCCGGATCCCAGGCGACGGCGACGCCCTCCGCGGCCAGCGCTTCCTCGTCGAGCACCACCAGGACCAGCGGAATGGCCAGGTCCGCATAGGTCCCCGTCAGTGCCCAGGCCAGCTGCGAGGCGGTGGCGGCGTGGATGAAGCCGGTGTCATCAAACATGGTGGCGCGGGTTGCCACGTCGTATTCGCCGAAGCGGGCGCAGGCCTCCCAGTCATCCTCGATGGCCACATGGACCAGGCGCTGTCCGCTCATGATGAATCCTTCCTCGTAATGAAACGCCATCGTGTCATTAAGTGCGTAGAATCGCTACTGCAGCCAAAGTGAAGGAGCGGTGCATGGAACTGGAACGCAAGCGCGGCAGGCCGAGCGCCGGCGAACGGGCAGAGCGGCAGCAGCGGATCCTCGATCTGGCCATCCGGCTCTTTGGCCACTGCGGTTTTGCGGGGACATCCCTGGACGCGCTGGCGGATCAGGCCGGGGTTACCAAGCGCACCATCTACGCCTATTTCACGGACAAGGAGGGGCTGTTCACCGCCGCGGTGGACCGCCAGCACGCGTACCTGGCGCAGGCGCTGGAGCCGGAAACTTCCCTGGCGGAGGCGGCCGCGCGGATTGTGGAGAGCCTGCATTCGGATGACGCCGTGACGCTGCACCGGATGGTCATCGCGGAGGCACCCCGCCTCCCCGGATTGGCTGCGGCCTTCTACCGGCACGGTCCGCAGCGGTCCATCAGCTTCCTGGCCGCGCTGATTGAGCGGACCCCATCGCCAGCCCCCCGGGAGGCCGCCGAAGCGCTCTACACGCTGCTGCTTGGCGAGGCGCACCGCCGGCGGCTCCTCGGCCTGGCGCCGGCACCCGACCAGGAGCAGGCGCGGGCCCACGCGCGCCGCGCCCTGGCCCTCATCTGCCCGGACGCCGCATAAACCGTATTCCAACCGGAAAAGCACTTGCCCGCAGCTTCCGCCAGCCTGTATAGTCAGGTCCCGAAGGCGATTTCGCCTACAGGATTGTTACTCGGCAACGAGGCAAGACCTGAGAAGCACACTCCGTGCATCTCGGGTCTTTTTTTGTGCCCAAAAATAGACAGAGAGGTCTGAGATGGCAAATGTGGACTACCGGTCGTTGGCCGGAGATATCCTCGAGGGGGTGGGTGGCGAAGCCAACATCGCCAGCGCCACGCACTGCGCCACCCGGCTCCGGCTCAAGCTGCGGGACGAATCCAAAGCGGATACCCCGGCAGTGGAGAAGCTGCCCGGCGTCATCACGGTGATGAAGGCCGGCGGCCAGTACCAGGTGGTCATCGGCGACAACGTCCCCACCGTCTACGCGGAACTGGGCAAGCTGACCCGGCTCGGCGATGACAGCGCGCAGGAGCAGGAAGCCGCCCCGCAGGGCAACCTGTTCAACCGATTCATCGACATGATCTCCGCGATCTTCTCACCCATCATCTGGCCCCTCGCCGGCGCCGGCCTGCTCAAGGCCTTCCACAGCCTGGCCACCCAGCTGGGCTGGCTGGACCCCGTTTCGCAGACCAGCATCGTCCTGGCAGCGGCAGCGGATTCCTTGTTCTACTTCCTGCCGGTCTTCCTGGCCGTCACCGCAGCCAAGCGGTTCAAGGCCAACCAGTTCACCTCCATGGCCATCGCCGGCGCCCTGGTCTACCCCAGCATCGTGGCCCTCGCCGCCGCGACGGAACCCCTGAGCTTCGCCGGCATCCCCATGGTGATGATGAACTACACCAGCTCCGTCATCCCCATCATCGTGGCCGTCTGGCTGCAGGGCTACCTGGAGCGTTTCCTGATCCGCGTGCTCCCCGCCGCCATCCGGAACTTCACCACCCCGCTGCTCACCATCGTTGTGATGGTCCCGCTGATCCTGCTCACCGTTGGCCCCGTCACCACCTTCGCCGCGCAGGGCCTCTCCTCCGGCATCAACGCCGCCTTCACCTTCGCCCCCTGGCTCGCCGGCGGCATCATGGGCGGATTCTGGCAGGTTTTTGTCCTCTTCGGCCTGCACTGGGGCCTGGTTCCGGGCATGCTCAACGAAATCAGCACCCAGGGCTACTCCCTCCTCATGGGTCCCCTGGTGGCCGCGGTCCTGGCCCAGGCTGCAGCCACCCTCGCGGTAATGTTCCGCACCCACAACAAGGCCCGCCGCGCGGTAGCCGGCCCCGCAGCGCTCTCCGGTTTCCTGGCCGGTATCACCGAACCCGGCATCTACGGCGTCAACCTGCCGCTGAAGAAGCCGTTCTACTTCGGTATCGCCGGCGGTGTGGTGGGCGGCGCCATCGCAGCAGCAGGCGGCAGCGGCGCCACCGCGTTTGTCTTCCCGTCACTGCTGGGCCTGCCCGCGTTCGGAACGGTGGGCAACTTCGGCCTGCAGCTCGCCGGCACCGGCGTCGCCGTTGCCATCGCCTTCGCCCTGACCTTCTTCTTCGGCCCCCGCGAAGCAGCGGCGCCTGAATCGGCCGACGCCGGCACTTCCGGCCCGTCGCCCGCAGAGGCTGCGCTGGAGGCGGCTTTGCCCGTCCCGGCTGCAGCGGTCACCGGCGCCGTGGATATCATCGCCCCGGTCGCCGGGCAGGCAATCGCCCTGGCCGACGTGCAGGACAAGGTCTTCGCCTCCGGCGCCATGGGCAAGGGCCTGGGCATCATCCCGGCCGACGGCCGCATCTACGCCCCGATCTCAGGCTCCATCAAGGCGGCCATGAAAACCGGCCACGCCTACGGCATCAAGTCGGACAGCGGCGTGGAAGTCCTGGTCCACATCGGCATCGACACCGTCCAGCTGGACGGCCGCGGCTTCGAAGCTGCCGTGACCCGCGGCCAGCAGGTCCGCGCCGGCGACCTGCTCGCCGTCGTCGACCTCGCCGCCGTCGCCGCGGCCGGGTACGACACCACCACCCTGGTGATGGTCACCAACACCGCCCAGCTCGCCAGCGTGGACGCCGTCACCGGCGGCACCCTGGCCCAGGGCGACACCGCCATCACCGTCCAGGTCTGACCGGCACCTGCCGGCTTCCCCATTCCCGCACTGCAAAGGAAACGTACTGTGACCACCACATTCCCCAAGGGCTTCCTCTGGGGCGGCGCCACCGCCGCCAACCAGATCGAGGGCGCGTACAACGAGGGCGGCAAGGGCCTCTCCATCCAGGACGTGATGCCCAAGGGCATCACCGAGACCCCCACCGAGGGCCCCACCCCGGACAACCTCAAGCAGGTGGCCATCGACTTCTACCACCGCTACGAGGAAGACATCGCAGCCTTCGCCGACCTGGGGTTCAAGGTCTTCCGCTTCTCCATCGCCTGGAGCCGCATCTTCCCCCTCGGCGATGAGGCCAGCCCCAACGCCCAAGGCCTCGCGTACTATTCGCGTCTCCTGGACGAGCTGGAAAAGCATGGCATCGAACCGATGGTCACCATCAGCCACTACGAGACGCCCCTGCACCTGGCCCGGAAGTACAACGGCTGGACCAACCGGCAACTGATCGGCTTCTACGAAAACTACTGCCGCGCCCTGTTCGAAAACTTCGGCGCCCGGGTGAAGTACTGGCTGACGTTCAACGAGATCAACTCGGTCATCCACGAGCCGTTCCTCTCCGGCGGCATCCCCACGCCCAAGGACCAGCTCACCCAGCAGGACCTGTACCAGGCCATCCACCACGAACTGGTGGCCTCGGCCCGCGCCACCAAGCTGGCCCGCGAACTGATGCCCGCCGCGCAGGTGGGCTGCATGATCATCGCGCTGCCCACCTACCCGCTGACCCCGGACCCCTCGGACGTGGTGGCAGCCATGCACACCGCCCAGGACAGCTACGCGTTCGGCGACATCCACTGCCGCGGCGAATACCCGGGCTACCTGCTGCGCAGGTTCCGGGACCAGGGCATCGAGCTGGAGATCACCGTCCAGGACAGGGAAGACCTCAAGCACACGGTGGACTTTGTCTCCTTCAGCTACTACATGAGCATCTGCGAGACAGCGGACCCGGCCAAAAAGATCAAGGGCGCCGGCAACATCATGGGTGGCGTCCCCAACCCCACCCTCAAGGCCTCCGAGTGGGGCTGGCAGATCGATCCGCAGGGCCTCCGCGTGGTCCTGAACGACTACTGGGACCGCTGGCAGAAGCCGCTGTTCATTGTGGAGAACGGCATCGGCGCCGTGGACACCCTGGTGGAGGTCGACGGCGGGAAGACGGTGGTTGACGACTACCGGATCGACTACTTCAACGACCACCTGGTCCAGGCCGGCGAAGCCATCGAGGACGGCGTCCAGCTGCTGGGCTACACCTCCTGGGGCTGCATCGACATTGTCAGCGCCTCGACGGCGCAGATGAGCAAGCGCTACGGTTTCATCTACGTGGACCGGAACGACGACGGCACCGGCTCGCTGGCCCGCTACCCCAAGAAGTCCTACGGCTGGTACAAGGAAGTCATCGCTTCGAACGGCGCCAGCCTGAAAAAGTAGTACCCCGCTGAAACCCGCTCAACGAAGAATGGAGGACGACATGGAAGTGTTGCGCGTATTCAACAACAACGTCGTCCTCGCCCGCGCGGCCGGTAAGGGCGAAGTCATCCTTACCGGCCGCGGCCTGGGCTTCCAGGCCAAGCCCGGCCAGCAGGTGGACGAGGCCAAAGTGGTTCAGGTGTTCGTCCCGGAGGATGGGCGCAACGCGGACAACTTCGGCGCCCTGGTGGCGGCCATCCCGCCCGAACACCTGGCCCTGGCGGACCAGGCCCTGGAAATAGCCCGCGCCGGAATGTCCGGGCCGCTGAACTCCACCACCGTGGTGGCGCTCGCGGACCACCTGAGCTTCGCCATCAAACGGCTCCGCCAGGGCCTGGCCATGGACTACCCGCTGCGGGCCGAAGTGGCCCACCTGTACCCGGACGAACTCCGGATGGCGCAGCAGATTGTTGACTACGTCAACCGGCAGCTGGCGGAGAACCTGCCGCCGGAAGAGGCCATCGCCATTGCCTTGCATCTGGTGAACGCCGGTTTTGCCAGTGGCGACCTCTCCCACACGTACCAGATGACAGGGGTGTTCGCGCAGCTGTTCGAGGTGCTGGAACAGGCTTACGGGCGGGCTTTCGACCGGGAAACGGTGAACGCGGCCCGCTTTATCACGCACCTTCGGTATTTCTTTGTCCGCGCCCACACCGGCAGGCAGCTCGCCGAAGGCGCCACCGGACTGGGCCTGGCCATCCGGCAGGCGTACCCGGATGCCTACGGCACGGCCCTGAAGCTCCAGGCGGTCCTGGAACTGCGGCTGGGGGAGCCGCTCACCGAGGACGAAGTCACTTACCTCACCCTGCATGTGGCCCGGATGGCGGACGATCTCCGCCTGTCCCAGCAGACGGCCGGCTAGAGCGCCGGCAGCACGTCCCGGGCTTCCTGCGCGTCCATTCCCGTGGCCTCCAGCAGGTCCACCATCAGCGGCCGGAACAGCATCACCACCGTTTCGCCCTCCAGCCGCTGCACCTGGAGCAGCTTAGGATGCAGGCGCAACGCGATTTCGCTCAGGTCGCGGCGGGCAGTGCGCAGGTGTGCGCGGCGGGCACCGTCCTGCTGTTCAGCCAGGCCAAGGGAGAGTTCCTCGATGGCGGCAGCGGTTTCCTGCAGCACCTCGGCGATGTTTTCCGTGGCCTCGTCGGAGAGGGCCGCGTGGTTGATGGCGCTGGTGAGCCTGCGCGCGAACACCCGGCTGTTGCGCAGCGCCAGGTCGATGAAGTCCAGCGATTCCTTCAGCCGGTCCAGCTCGTCGCGGTGCCTGCGGTAGGCGGGGGCCAGGGTGGCCACCTCGCCGGAGGTCCGCAGCGACTGGCGCATTCCGTCCACCAGCGGCTGGCAGTTGCGGCCCCGGATGAGCGCGTGCCAGGCCTGCGTGGAATCGCTGTTGGCCAGCGCGTCACCGCATTCGCGCAGCACCTCGGCCAGTTCGTGCAGCAGTTTCCGGACGTCCTTGCGCGGTTCCCGCCGGGGATCCTTGGGAATCAGCACCGTGATCAGCAGGGCGAAGAGGCCGCCCACTACGGCGTCGATGCTCCGGGTGAACGGTCCGCCGTCGGGCGCCGGCAGGAGCACCACCAGCAGTGACTGCAGCCCCAGTTGCGTGGTGAAGATGGTGCCGCTGTCCAGGAACCGGGCCAGGAGGATGGAGAAAAGAAGCACGACGGCGGCCTGCCAGATTCCGCCGCCCAGCCAGTGCAGGAGCAGGTCACCCACGGCGATGCCGATGGTGCAGCCCAGCCCCACCTCCACCACCCGACGCAGCCGGGGTTCGCGGGAGAAGCCCAGGGCGAGCAGCGAGGACGTGGCAGCGAACAGCGGCCCGGAATGCCCCAGCACGTATTCGGCAAACGCGTAGGCGCCCACCGCGCAGACCGTCATCTGGATGGCCGGGACCAGGGAGTTCCTGCTGCGGATCATCCCGGTCCTGATGCGGCCGTGCAGGAACCGCCTGCCTGCTGAAAGTCCTGCTGCGGAAGCCATGCGTTCCAGTCTATGGCGGGGGCGTGTACTACGGCCCGAAGTGTGATCTGCGCAATGGTGACCCGGCAGTTGTAAGCCAATATCCCGCGGTCGTTAATTCTCCGTTCACTTTGGGGCGCCCGTCCCGTTACCTGCACCCCATAGCTTTCTTGAAGGTACTGAACGTACGCATCGCGCAGCAGGGCTCTCCGTTCCCTGTCCGCACCTGAATCACCCTGGAAGGGGTACATCCTGTGAAGGCACTTCGCTTCGGCCGCCACGCGGCTCTCGCTGTTATTGCAGCCGGCGCTCTCGCGCTCACCGCCTGCGGTTCTGACAACGCCACCGGAACCACGCCCGCCGGCGACTCCACCTCAGCCGGCCCCAAGGTCACCGGCACCCTGACCGGCATCGGCGCCTCCTCCACCGGCGCAGCCATGGACGCCTGGAAGGCCGGCTTCACCGCCGCCAACTCCGGCGCCACCGTGCAGTACTCCCCGGATGGCTCCGGCGCAGGCCGCAAGGCCATCATCGACGGCTCCGCCCAGTTCGCCGGTTCCGACGCCTACCTCAAGGACGAAGAGCTCGAAGCCTCCAAGGCCCAGTGCGGTCCCGACGGCGCCATCAACATTCCCGTCTACATCTCGCCGATCGCCGTGGCCTTCAACGTCCCGAACGTCACCGAGCTCAAGCTCGACGCCGCCACCGTCGCCAAGATCTTCCGCGGCGAAATCACCAACTGGAACGATCCGGCCATCGCCGCCCTGAACGAGGGCACCACGCTTCCGGACCTCAAGGTCACCCCGGTGAACCGCTCCGACGACTCCGGCACCACGTCCAACTTCACTGACTACCTGGCCGCAGCAGCCCCCGAGGTCTGGACCGACAAGTCCGCAGGCGTCTGGCCCGCAGCCCTCCAGGGCGAAAACGCCAAGGGCACCTCCGGTGTGGTCAAGACCGTCACCGACACCCCGGGCGCCGTGACCTACGCCGATGACTCCGCCGTGGGCGGCAAGCTGGGTACCGCCGCCATCAAGGTCGGCGAGGAATTCGTCAAGATCTCCGCCGAAGCAGCAGCCAAGGCCGTTGAAGCAGGCAGCCCCGTCGAAGGCCGCTCGGCCACCGACGTTGCCATCAAGCTGGACCGCAAGACCACTGAAGCCGGCGCCTACCCGGTGGTCCTGGTTTCCTACCACGTGGTCTGCAGCACCTACGCCACCCAGGAAACGGCTGACCTGGTGAAGGCCTTCGAAAACTACGTGGTTTCCGACGCCGGCCAGCAGGCAGCAGCGGACTCCGCCAAGTCGGCGCCGCTCTCCGCCGCCCTCGCGGAGAAGGCCACCAAGGCGATCGAGTCCATCAAGGTCAAGTCCTAACCAAGCATTGACCCCACGTTCCCCGCTCCGCCAAAAAGCGGGGCGGGGAACGTGGTTGTGTCCGCTTCATCCGCCAGCTCCATTTCCCGATCGAAGGGCCGTCGAATGACCGCCACCTCCCTGACCAGCACCCAGGGCGCAGGCCGCGCCGGGGATAAAGTCTTCTCCGGCGCCGCGCTCGCCGCCGGTTGCCTCATCCTCGCCGTCCTTTTCGGCGTCGCACTCTTCCTTGTGGTCCAGGCCATCCCGGCCCTGACCGCCCCCGCCGACGAAATACAGGGCGGCGCAGGCTTCTTCACCTACATCGGGCCCATCGTGGTGGGCACGCTCATCGCCGCTGTCATCGCCTTGGTGATCGCCACCCCGATCGCCATCGGCGTGGCGCTGTTCATCTCGCACTTCGCCCCCCGCGGCCTCGCCGCCGGCCTGGGCTACGTGGTGGACCTGCTCGCTGCCATCCCCTCCGTGGTCTATGGCGCCTGGGGCGCAGCGTTCCTGGCCAAGGAAATCTCGCCGATCTACAACTGGCTGGCCGACAACATGGGCTGGCTGCCCATCTTCCAGGGCCCGGCGTCCGCCACCGGCAAAACCATCCTGACCGCAGGCATCGTCCTGTCCGTGATGGTGCTGCCCATCATCACGTCCCTGTCCCGCGAAATCTTCCTGCAGACCCCCAAACTGCATGAAGAGGCCGCCCTGGCGCTCGGCGCCACCCGCTGGGAAATGATCCGGATGTCCGTCCTGCCGTTTGCGCGGCCGGGAATCATCAGCGCCATCATGCTGGGCCTGGGCCGTGCCCTGGGCGAAACCATGGCCGTGGCCCTGGTGCTGTCCTCCGGGGCACTGACCGCCAGCCTGATCCAGTCCGGAAACCAGACCATCGCAGCGGAAATCGCCCTGAACTTCCCCGAGGCGAGCGGACTGAAGGTCAGCACGCTGATCGCCGCAGGCCTGGTCCTGTTTGTCATCACCCTGGCCGTGAACATGCTCGCGCGCTGGATCATCAGCCGGCACAAAGAATTCTCGGGAGCCAACTAAATGACCTCCACCCTCACCCCCGTGCGCAGCAAGCGCTCGGCGCTGACCAAGGGCCAGTTGCCCAAGTACGCCCCGCTGGTGGTCCTGGCGGCCGCATTGATCGTCGGCGCCGCCATCCTGGCACTGGTGGGCTTCAACGCTTTCGGCTGGGGCATCGTCTCGGCCGTCCTGTTCGCCGTGGGCCTGGTGTCCTGGAGCGCCGCCGTCGAAGGCAGCCGCCGCGCCAAGGACAAACTGGCCACCTGCCTGGTGGTTGGCTCGTTCCTCGTGGCGCTGCTGCCCCTGGTCTCGGTCATCTGGACTGTCCTGGTCAACGGAGTCCCCGGCCTGCTGGCCCCCGGCTTCCTCACCAGCTCCATGAACGGCGTCACCGGCGTCTATGACAACCGGGCGGTGGAGGACGGAGCCCCGGTGCTGGGCGGCATTTACCACGCCCTCCTCGGCACCATCCAGATCACCCTGCTGGCCACCATCATCTCCGTTCCCGTGGGCCTGCTCACCGCGATCTACCTGGTGGAATACGGCAATGACGGCCGGCTGGCCCGGGCCATCACGTTCTTTGTGGACGTGATGACCGGAATCCCGTCCATCGTTGCGGGCCTCTTCGCGGCCGCCTTCTTCTTCGCGGTGGTGGGGCCGGGCACCAAGACCGGCGCCGTGGCCGCCGTCGCGCTTTCCGTCCTGATGATCCCCGTAGTGGTGCGTTCCAGCGAGGAAATGCTGAAGATCGTGCCCAACGAACTCCGTGAGGCTGCCTACGCCCTGGGCGTGCGCAAGTGGCGGACCATCCTTAAGGTGGTCATCCCGACGGCGATCTCCGGCATCGCGTCCGGCGTCACCCTGGCGATCGCCCGCGTCATCGGCGAGACGGCCCCCATCCTGGTGACGGCCGGGTTTGCCACCAGCATCAACTCCAACGTTTTCGGCGGGTGGATGGCCTCGCTGCCCACCTTCATCTACACGCAGATCCTGAACCCCACCTCGCCGGCCAACCCGGACCCGTCCTCGCAGCGGGCGTGGGGCGCCGCCCTGGTGCTGATTATCCTGGTGATGGTGTTGAACCTCGCGGCCCGGCTGATCGCCCGCGTCTTCGCGCCCAAAGCCGGCCGCTGACCTCCAGCCGCCCCGCCCGGGCCACCCCCCATCAATTCATCCCAGTCAGTGAAGGAATACCATGTCTAAGCGCATCGACGTCAAGGACCTGAACGTGTACTACGGCGATTTCCTCGCCGTGGAGGACGTCACCATCAACATCGAGGCCAAGTCCGTCACCGCCTTCATCGGGCCTTCCGGCTGCGGCAAGTCCACGTTCCTGCGGACGCTGAACCGCATGCACGAGGTGCTCCCCGGCGCCCGCGTTGAAGGGGAAGTGCTGCTCGACGGCGACAACCTCTATGGCCCCGGCGTGGACCCGGTCACGGTCCGCTCGCAGATCGGCATGGTGTTCCAGCGGCCCAACCCGTTCCCCACCATGTCCATCCGGGACAACGTCCTGGCCGGCGTGAAACTGAACAACAAAAAGATCTCCAAGGGCGAAGCCGACGTCCTGGTGGAGCGTTCCCTGCAGGGCGCCAACCTGTGGAATGAGGTCAAGGACCGCCTCGAGAAGCCCGGCTCCGGGCTTTCCGGCGGCCAGCAGCAGCGACTCTGCATCGCCCGCGCCATCGCCGTGGAACCCCAGGTGATCCTGATGGATGAGCCCTGCTCCGCCCTGGATCCCATCTCCACGCTGGCCATCGAGGACCTCATCAACGAACTCAAGGACCAGTACACGGTGGTGATCGTGACCCACAACATGCAGCAGGCCGCGCGTGTGTCCGACAAAACCGCGTTCTTCAACATCGCCGGCACCGGCAAGCCCGGCAAGCTGATCGAGTTCGGCGAAACCCAGGGCATCTTCAGCAACCCCACCCAGAAGGCCACCGAAGACTACGTCTCCGGCCGCTTCGGATAAACCTCTGGTGCCGGCGGACCCAGGAGGCAGTTTTCCGTTTCCGGCAGGCCGTCGCCCGGGGGCCTGCCGTTATTCCGGGACCTCCAAGTGGAACCCGCAGCGGCACTTCAGCACCCGCGTTGGCAGCGAAATGGCGCTGAGCCCGGCGTTGGTGTTGGCGTTGCGGTAGCTGAGCCGTTCCACCTCGTGGTCCGTCCCTGCCATGGGAAATCCGCAGTGGATGAAATCCTCGCCAAAAACCATCACGCCGGCTATTCCGCGCACCTGGTTGAGGGCTGCTGAGACGTCCGCCGAGTATGCCGGGTGTTCATGGAACAGCCGGCAGCCGTCGCAGGTGTAGGACACCGTGACCAGGTCCCCGTCGGAACTGCCCAGGGCAATGACGGCGTGGATGGTCAGGTGGTGTTCGGTGCCGCAGTTGCCGCACCGGAGCTGCCGGGGTTGGGGCGGGAGCCGCCGTTGATTCGGGATGGACAAGGCGTGCGCTCTTTTCCATGTGGTGCATACGTAGCCGCCGATTCGCTGCAGCGGCACCCGTCCGCTGCCCTGCATACGACGTCGAACGGCAGTTCCGGCCCCCTTGCGGAACATATGCTCGAATTTACGTCACCCCGGATGCCCTGTACAGGGTCCCGCGGGTGTTCAGTGCTCCAGCGGCGTCAGCGCCAGGGCCAGCACGAACCCGAGGGCGGCCGCCGCCACGGGGGTCAGAAGCCACAGACCCAGGATCCGGATCACCAGGCGGCGGTTGGTGACGGAGAAGTTCTGGTTCTCCCCGGCGCCGAGGACCGATGCGGTCACCAGGTGCGTGGTGGACAGCGGCCAGTGCAGGCCGATGGCACCCACAAACAGCATCACGGCGCTGAAAATCTGCGCGACTGAACCCCGTAGCGGATCGATCCGGGTGATCTTGTGGCCAATGGTGTAGGAGATGCGCCAGCCGCCAAAGAGGGTCCCCGCGGTGATCATCACCGCGGAAAGCAGGGCAACCCACACCGGAATGGAGCCGCCGTCGGCATAACCGGCAGCCAGCAGTGCCAGCAGGAGGACGGCACTGACGCGCTGGCCGTCCTGGAGACCATGCCCAAAGGCCACCGCGCCGGCCGCAATGGCCTGGCTTCGCCGGAAGCGCTGGTTCACCACATTGGGCTGGGTGTAACGGGCGCCCCAGGTGGCCGGATAAACCAGCAGGAAAGCTCCGCTGTAAGCCACCACCGGCGACAGCAGCAGCGGCAGGATCACCTGGAACAGCAGCGACTGGTCCACCCCTCCCACGCCACCGCCGCCGACGGCCAGGCTCGCGAGCCCCGCGCCGGCCAGGCCGCCCACCAAAGCGTGGGTCGACGACGCCGGAATTCCGCGCCGCCACATCAGCAGCCCCCACGCACAGGAACTGACCAGGCCTGCAGTCAGGATCCCCAGGCCCTCAGGGCCGGGTGGAAGGCTGATCCAGGTCCTGGCGACAGCCACGGCGAGGCTGGCGCTCAGGAGCGCCCCCACCAGGTTGAAGAAGGCGGCCAGCAGCACGGCGACGCTGGGGGTCAGCGCCCTGGTCCGGGTGGCCAGGGCCACAGAGGTGGAAACATCGCGGAAGCCGTTGAGGAAAGCAAACGCGGCGGTGAGCACCACCACCGCGCCGAAGATAACAGCTGTCACTTCAGGATTCCTTGACGATGATGCTACCCACCTGGGTAGCGATGCGCCGCATGTCCTTGGTGACTTCCACCAGCTGGTTGGCAATGTCACGGTTGCGGGAGTACTGGGCCCACTTCATGTCGGCGATCATGTCCGCCACCCATACCCGGTGGGTCCGTTCCGCACGCTTGGCCAGCCGCAGGATCTCGATCCAGTAATCCTCGAGGTCATCGAGGTTGTTCAGCCGGCGCATGGCGTCCACGGTGAGCTCCGCCTGCCTGCTGATGATTTCCAGCTGGTCCGCGGCGCGCTTGGGCAGCCGGTCCAGCTTGTAGAGGCCCACCAGGTCCGCTGCCGCGTCCATCTTTTCCATGGCTTCGTTGAGGTAACGGGAAAGGGCGTACATGTCTTCGCGGGGGAGCGGGTTCACGAAGCTGGTGCGCATATGGGTCAGCAGCGCAAAGTGCAGTTCCGCGGACCTGGCTTCATGGTTATGCATGTCGTCCACGAGTTTGCCGTGCTCGGAGGCCGGAACGCCGAGGATTTCCGCCAGGGTGGCCGTGGCCAGCACAATCTGCTGCGCCATCTGGGAGAGGAGGTTCAGCCCGGCGGGCTCCTGGGGGAAAAGGCGCAGCTTCACGTGTTTACCGGTCTCCGGGGAAAGTACAGGGCAGGGTTTGCTGCCGTGTGACTTGACGCCGGCGCGCAACTGGGGCTAACTCTACCGGCCCGGGTCTGGTGCCTTGGAACGGGACCGGAAGAGGACAGAAAAATGGTGCCGAACCGGATACGCCTCTCGGCGGTAGGCCGCTCTAGGCGGCTGAATGTTGAAGCCCGGGGGTTTCGCGGCTCGGCACCGGTTTCAGTGTTCTACTTTGATTCGCGCAAGTCAACCTTGACAGATCCGGCGGCCCGGGTGCGGGCGGCCGTCAGTCCAGTTCGCCCAGCCGCCAGGCGTTGGCAGCGTGCTCTAGGTCCTCGGCCGTCTTCACCAGTTGGTGGGAATTGCGGGTCAGCTTGCTGGCATGGGCTTCGTTGGAGTGCTCGGCACCGTCGGCGATCGTGGCCTGGCCCAGCGCCACGACGCGGCAAAACGCGGCGGAACGTTCCAGCGCAACGTCGAACTCGCCGTCGAACGCCCCCGAAAGGATGGCGTCCGCCATGGCCGTCATTTCCTCGGCTCCGGGCGGCTCGGCAGCACCTGCCACCACGTTGGCCACCTGGGCCGTGTCCTTGCCGGCCCGGAAGTACACGGAAATCCGCTCGGGATCCTGGACCGTTGCCGCGCGGAGGGCGTAAAGCCGCCACAAGGCGCCGGGCAGGGACCGGGCGGGGCTTTCGGCCCACATTTCGGCGATTGCTTCCAGGCCCTGTTCGTCGGCGAGGCGGACCAGCCGTTCGGTGATGACGGGGTCGTCGCTGTCGCGGCCGTGCCGGACCAGCGCCTGGGCTGCAAGGTGGGCGGCCTCGGAGACCCGCGCCGGATCCGCGCCGCCGGCAAACGGCTCGAAATCGATGGGGGCGAAAGGCTTCGGCTTGTGGTGCCGATTTGCGCCGCCATAGGCAGTAGGTGCTGCTTGCTCGCTCATGCCCCCACGCTACTCCTGTGCCGCCGCTGAAATCGAGCGCCCCCCCGGCCTTCAGGCGTGGCGGGAGAGGCACGACGGCGGCGCCCGGGTCGCGTGCCCAGGCGCCGGATTCATGGGTTAGAGTATTAACGTCCAGAAATGGACTGGGCCGGAAGGTGCCGACGCTCTGCGTTTGGACCTCCGGTTGGGGCCTTTAGCTCAGTTGGTAGAGCATCGGACTTTTAATCCGTGGGTCGTGGGTTCGAACCCCACAGGGCCCACCCGCGAACGTGGAAATCCCCCGGCAGCCGCTCTGGTTGCCGGGGGATTTCTGCATTCCGGGACTACATGCCGGCAACCCGCGGCCCAGCGGAGGCCGGCAGCCACGCGGCACCCGCCGCAACGTCCGTGAAGCGCCGGCCGATCAGGGCGTACCCCGCCGGGTCCGGATGCAGCCGGTCCGGCAGGTGGGCGGCGTCGGCGGCGCCGAAGAGTTCCAGCCCGTCCACGTAGTGGAGGTTGCCGTCGTCGGCCTGCCGCTGCGCCACGGCGCCGGCGATGATGTCCCGGGCATCCTGCAGGGTGAGCAGCCCGTCATTGGGCCGGCGGGGAAGGTCCGTGGCCAGGAAGGCGCCGTCCACCAGCCGGGACGGGCCCGGTCCCTGCTCGTGCTCCGGGCAGTGAATGGGGGAGATCAGCACCAGCGGCGTCTCCGGGTGGCCGTCCCGGATGGTGTCCAGGAACCCGTGCAGGGCCGGGGCGAAGGTCCGGCGCCGCAGGCTGGCGCTGTTGATGATGTTGATGCCCACCTTCAGTGTGATGAGCCCGGCAGGCTGGTCCCGGATGGTCCGCGCCACGAACTGGTCGAGGTGCGCGGAGCCGGCCAGCCCCAGGTTGAACAGGTCCAGGCCCAGGTTCCGGGCGGCGATCACCGGCCACACGCCCAGTGGCGTGTCCGCATGCGAGGCCTGGCTGATGGAACTGCCGTAGTGGACCCATCGCGGTTCCCGGCGTGGCGCCGGCCGCAGCGGCTCCCCGGCGCGGACAGCATGGATCCTGAGCCGGCCGCGGTGCGGCAGCCAAACGGAAACGGTCCGGCGGCGGCGGGGGCCGGGGAGCTCGAACCGCAGCACTGAGGGGGCGCCCGGCGTCAGGACCGGAGGGCGGTCGGGAAAGGTTTCCACCACGTCCCCGTCGCTGACCAGGCGGCTTTCCTCGAACCCGTCCGGGCCGGTGACGCTGATGGCTGCGGGCTGCAGCGGACGCCACCGCCAGGCGGCGGACTCCCGGATGAAGGTAGCCTCGATTTCCAGCCAGGCCGCCTCCGTCTCAAAGTCGAGCCGGACCCCGGAGGCTGTGGAATTGGCGTTGTGCAGGGCAACGTCGCCACCGAACTGCGCCTGCGCCCAGGCCGGCAGCCGGCGGATCACGGTCCCCCCGGGCCCGTGGCTGACGTCCAGGGCGCCGCGGACCGCCACTGCCACGGCGGCGGGGGACAGGTCGGAGCTCACGCGCGGCCCCGCAAGATGGCGACGATGGCTTAGCTCCCCTGCCCGGCGCGGTACACGTGGACCAGCGCATTGGCGTGGCCGTGGCCCATGCCGTGCACGGACTTCAGCCAGGTCACCTGTTCCGCGTGCTTGAGCCCGGCCACGGCATCCAGCGCCGCCAGCCAATGCTCAGCAGGCTGGCCGTACTTGGCTTCAATGGAAGGGAAGTAGGACCGCGGGCCCTTGACGTTTTCGCTCATCCAGCCATTCCAGCACGGTCCGGCGGGGCGCGGGGAGCACCACGCCCCGCCGGCACCGGCAGAATAGGCACATGGCAAACAGCAGCAAGGGCAGGATGCCGCGTCTCGAGGACGTGGCTGACATCGCCGGGGTTTCGCACCAGACCGTCTCGCGGGTGGTCAACAACCACCCCAACGTCAGCAGCGCCACGCGGGAAAAGGTGGAAGCGGCAATAGCCCAGCTGGGCTACCGGCGGAACACGGCCGCCCGGAGCCTGGTCACCCGGCGCTCGCAGACCATCGGGGTGCTGGCCAGCGAGCTGTCCCAGTACGGTCCGGCCAACACGTTGCTGGGGGTGGAGCAGGCCGCCCGGGACGCCGGATATTTTGTCAGCATCGCCGCGCTGCGGGAGGTGGGCCGGGAGGCCATTTCCGACGCCGTGAACCACTTTATGGACCAGGCAGTGGATGGCATTGTGGTCCTGGTGCCGCACGCGGATACCCTGCTGACGCTGGAGGAACTGAACCTGCCCGTCCCGGTGGTGGCCGTGGGATCCGCGGGCAGCGGCGCGGTGAGCGGCGCCATGGTGGACCAGCGCCGGGGCGCCAGGATCGCCGTCGAGCATCTTATTGCGCAGGGGCACCGGCGGATCGGCCACGTGTCGGGGCCGCAGGACTGGACAGATGGGTCCGAACGCGCGGAAGGCTGGCGGGATGCCCTGCGCGACGCCGGCCTGCCGGACAATCTCCTGCTGGAGGGGGACTGGAGTGCCGGCAGCGGTTACGGGATCGGCCGGACCCTCGCTGCCGGGCTCACGGCGACGGCCCTTTTTGTGGGGAACGACCAGATGGCGCTGGGCCTGCTGCGTGCCTTCGCGGAGGCCGGGGTGAAAGTGCCCGACGACGTCTCCGTGGTGGGCTTCGACGACCAGCCCGAAGCGGGGTACTTCACGCCGCCGCTGTCCACCGTCCGGCAGGACTTCGAGGAGTTGGGCCGGCGCTGCATCGACGCCATGCTGAAGGAGATCGAAGCCGGCGCCGGCGTCAGCTCCATCGTGGTGACCCCCGAGCTGGTGCTGCGGGCCAGCACGGCACCTCCCGCCTGACCCGTTCCGGCAGCCCTGCCGCTGATATCCCCACCTTTGAGGCGGCCGACGGCGTGTCCCGGCGACCCGCCGTCGTCACCGGGGTGCCAGGCGGCAAAGGTGGGCAGATTCAGCGCCACCGGGCGCCCGATGCCCTTGACTCACATCTTGTTAGCGCTCACAATAGTTTCAGGCCGCGAAGTGGCGGCAGCAACTGAAGGAATCTTCTTATGGACGCTGTGGAAGGCCGGGACGCTTACGTCGTCGGCGTGGATTATGGGACCCTTTCGGGCCGCGCCGTGGTGGTCCGCGTGCGGGACGGCAAGGAACTGGGCAGCGGCGTATTCGACTACCCGCACGCGGTGGTCACCGACGCCCTGCCCGCAAGCACCGGCGGATCCGCCAGGCTTCCCGGCGAGTGGGCCCTCCAGGTCCCCAACGACTACCGCGATGTCCTGCGCAACGCCGTCCCGGCAGCCGTGGCCGACGCCGGGATCGATCCGGCCGCCGTCGTCGGAATCGCCACTGACTTCACTGCCTGCACCATGGTGCCCACCAAGGCCGATGGCACGCCCCTGAACGAGGTGGCCGGTTTCGCCAACCGGCCACACGCCTACGTGAAGCTCTGGCGGCACCACGCGGCCCAGCCCCAGGCGGACCGGATCAACCAGCTCGCCGCGGAACGCGGCGAGGCCTGGCTGCCGCGCTACGGCGGACTGATTTCCTCGGAATGGGAATTCGCCAAGGGCCTGCAGCTGCTGGAAGAGGACCCCGGGGCCTACGCCGAGATGGACCACTGGGTGGAAGCCGCCGACTGGATCGTATGGCAGCTCTGCGGCCAGTACGTCCGCAACGCCTGCACCGCCGGCTACAAGGGGATCTACCAGGACGGCCGCTACCCCTCCGGGGACTTCCTGGCCGCCCTCAACCCCGGGTTCGAGGACTTCGTCAGCACCAAACTCGAACACACCATTGGCCGGCTGGGTGACGCCGCCGGCTACCTCACCGCCGAAGCTGCGGCCTGGACCGGACTGCCGGAAGGCATCGCCGTGGCCGTGGGCAACGTTGACGCCCACGTCACCGCGCCCGCAGCCAGGGCCGTTGACCCGGGCCAGCTGGTGGCCATCATGGGTACCTCCACCTGCCACGTGATGAACGGCACCGAACTCCGCGAAGTACCCGGCATGTGCGGGGTGGTGGACGGCGGCATAGTGGACGGGCTCTGGGGCTACGAGGCAGGCCAGTCCGGCGTTGGCGACATCTTCGGCTGGTTCACCAAGCACGGCGTCCCGCCGGCCTACCACCAGGCCGCCGCGAAGGCCGGCCTGGGCATCCACGAATACCTCACCGAACTGGCCGCCGCACAGGCCATCGGCGGGCACGGGCTGATCGCCCTCGACTGGCACTCCGGCAACCGCTCGGTCCTGGTGGACCACGAACTCTCCGGCATCGTGGTGGGCCAAACCCTCGCCACCAAGCCCGAGGACACCTACCGGGCACTTCTTGAAGCCACGGCCTTCGGCACCCGCACCATCGTGGACGCCTTCCGGGACTCCGGAGTACCCGTCAAGGAGTTCATCGTGGCCGGCGGCCTGCTGAAGAACCGGCTCCTGATGCAGATCTACTCCGACGTCACCGGCCTGCAGCTCTCCACCATCGGCTCCACCCAGGGCCCGGCCCTCGGCTCAGCCATCCACGCCGCCGTGGCTGCCGGAAAGTACCCGGACATCCGCGTGGCCGCCGCCGCCATGGGCGCCGAACCCGGCGAGGTGTACACCCCGATCCCGGAAAACGTGGCTGCCTACGATGAGCTGTTCCAGGAATACCGGACCCTGCACGATTACTTCGGCCGCGGCACCAACAACGTGATGCACCGGCTCAAGGCCATCCAGCGGCGGGCCGCCGGCTCGCTCCCGGCAGCCGGGGCGGACACTGAGGCAGTTGCCGGGGTGAACGCATGAGCGCCGCCGGAATCCTGGACGCCATTGCCAAAGTCCGCGCCGACGTCTGCACCCTGCACGCCGAGCTGACCCGGTACCAGCTGGTGGTCTGGACGGCGGGGAACGTCTCCGCGCGGGTCCCCGGCGAGGACCTGATGGTCATTAAGCCTTCCGGCGTCTCCTACGACGGGCTGGCCCCCGAGCTGATGGTGGTCACCGACCTTTACGGGGTGCCCGTGGCTGGCAACGCCGGGGCGGAATGGGGCAACCCGGCGCTGTCGCCGTCGTCGGACACGGCAGCGCATGCCTACGTCTACCGGCACATGCCGGAGGTGGGCGGCGTGGTCCACACCCACTCCACCTACGCCACCGCCTGGGCCGCCCGCGGCGAGGCGATCCCGTGCGTACTCACCATGATGGGTGACGAGTTCGGCGGGTCCATCCCGGTGGGCCCCTTCGCGCTGATCGGCGACGACTCGATCGGGCAAGGCATCGTGGACACCCTCCGCGGCTCCAGCTCCCCGGCCGTGCTGATGCAGAACCATGGCCCGTTCACCATCGGCAAGGACGCCACCTCGGCCGTGAAGGCAGCCGTGATGTGCGAGGAAGTGGCACGCACCGTGCACATCTCGCGGCAGCTCGGCGAGCCGGTGTCCATCGACCAGGGCCACATCGACTCCCTTTACGCCCGCTACCAGAACGTTTACGGCCAGTAGTGGCCCGGCACCAACTTCCAGGAGAATCCATGTCCAACGCAGCAAGCACCTCCCTCAACGGCTTTGAGGTCTGGTTCCTCACCGGCAGCCAGCACCTCTACGGCGAGGATGTCCTCAAGCAGGTGGCGGCCCAGTCCCAGGAGATCGCCAACCAGCTCAACGCCAGCTCTTCGGTGCCGGTGCGGATCGTCTGGAAGCCGGTCCTGACCGATTCCGACGCCATCCGCCGGACCGCGCTGGAGGCCAATTCGAACGATTCGGTCATCGGCGTCACCGCCTGGATGCACACGTTCAGCCCCGCCAAGATGTGGATCCAGGGCCTGGACCTGCTCCGCAAGCCGCTGCTGCACCTCCACACGCAGGCCAACCGGGACCTGCCCTGGGCGGACATTGACTTCGACTTCATGAACCTCAACCAGGCCGCCCACGGCGACCGCGAGTTCGGCTACATCCAGTCCCGCCTGGGCATCGCCCGCAAGACCGTGGTGGGGCACGTCTCCAACCCCGAGGTGTCCCGGCAGGTGGGGTCCTGGCAGCGCGCCGCCGCCGGCTGGGCCGCCGTCCGCACCCTCAAGCTCACCCGATTCGGCGACAACATGCGCAACGTCGCCGTCACCGAAGGCGACAAGACCGAGGCCGAGCTGCGCTTCGGCGTCTCGGTCAACACCTGGTCCGTCAACGAACTCGCCGACGCCGTCCACGGGGCAGCGGAGGCCGACGTCGACTCCCTGGTGACGGAATACGAGGAGCTTTACGATGTGGTCCCGGAACTCCGCGCAGGCGCGGCCCGGCACGACTCGCTCCGCTACGGTGCGAGGATCGAACTTGGGCTGCGCAGCTTCCTGGAAGCCAACGGGTCCGCGGCGTTCACCACGTCCTTTGAGGACCTGGGCGCCCTCCGCCAACTGCCCGGCCTGGCCGTCCAGCGGCTGATGGCCGCCGGCTACGGCTTCGGCGCCGAGGGTGACTGGAAGACAGCCATCCTGGTCCGCGCCGCCAAGGTGATGGGCGGGGAACTCCCCGGCGGAGCCTCCCTGATGGAGGACTACACCTACCACCTGGAGCCGGGCTCGGAGAAGATCCTCGGCGCACACATGCTGGAGGTCTGCCCGTCGCTGACCGCCACCAAGCCCCGCCTGGAAATCCACCCGCTGGGCATCGGCGGCAAGGAAGATCCCGTCCGCCTGGTGTTCGACGCCGATGCCTCCGCTGGCGTCGTCGTCGCCCTGTCCGACATGCGCGACCGGTTCCGCCTGGTGGCCAACGCCGTGGACGTGGTGCCGCTGGACCAGCCCCTGCCCAACCTGCCCGTCGCCCGTGCCCTCTGGAAGCCCCAGCCGGACTTCGCCACCTCCGCCGCGGCCTGGCTCACGGCCGGCGCCGCGCACCACACGGTGCTGTCCACGCAGGTAGGGATGGACGTGTTTGAGGACTTCGCCGAAATCGCCAAGACCGAGCTGTTGACCATCGATGAGGACACCACCATCCGCCAGTTCAAGAAGGACCTGAACTGGAACGCCGCGTACTACAAGCTCGCCGGCGGGCTTTAGGGTCCGGTTTCGGCCCGGACGCCTAGCACCTCACCGGTGTGAGAGCGTCCGGGTGTCCGGCCAGTCGGCCAGGATCTCCGCGGCCACCATGGCTCCGGCGTTGTGCAGGTCGAGGGCCAGCTGCAGGCTCCTGCCGGCAAGGACCGCAAACGCGCGCGCCGCCGCTATCGCCGGCAGGGGAAACGCGGCGGGATCCGGCACAAAGAAAACCAAGGCGGCCGAAGCGCCCGGCCGGAGCCTGAGCCGGACCGCCAGCATGCTGCCGAACCCCGCCCCGGCCAGGCGGGTGGAGTAGCCGGGCCAGCGGATGTCGGCGGCACCCTGCAGGACCACCACCGGCGGCCCGCCGGCCAGGACCTCCGCCACCGGCCCCTCGCCCGTTCCCGTTCCGGCGGCGGTGGCGGGAACGCCCCGGTCCAGCAGCGCCGCGGCCCTGGCTGACGTGCCGTGGCGGGCAACCGGACGGCCGGACCCGCTTACCACCAGTCCGCAGTCGAGCGCCGTCACGGACGCGGGATGAGCGGAAGATCCACCACCAATTTCCAGGATCACGGCGCGGGCAGCAGCCGCCACCAGCAGCTCGATGGAGCCGGTTAGATCATCGGCATCCGCCACCGGGTCCAGGAGCGCTTCCATGCGCTGGGCGTCCGTGACGGTTGGGGCCGGACGAAAAAGAGGGCCGGCGACGGCTGGGGGAGAAGCCTCGGTCTCAAAGGCTTCCTCGTCGCCGGCCCCGTTCAGCACCCGGGCCAGATGGTCCGGGAAATCTGCGCGTACGTAGTGAGTCTGAATGGACCCCCACACCCCCTCGTGAGCCAGGTACTCAGGCTGGGGAAACATCCCTGCCCTGAGATAGAACCTAATGCGGTATCCGGCGCCGGTGAATGGGTAAGCGGTACTCGACTTTGCTGCGGGGGACTACTTGGTGCGTGTTCCGCCGGGCAGTGCTTGACTCCGTGCCGGGGACCGTCAACAATATTTCTATAACGTTGTAAAACACAGACAAGGAAGTTTTTTCGTGACCACAGCAGACCAGTCCGCAGCGAAGATCACCATGGATCCCGCGTTCGCGGTGGGACCCGTCCGGCGGCGCACCTTCGGATCCTTCGTCGAACACCTGGGCCGGTGCGTCTACACCGGCATCTTCGAACCGGAGCACCCCACCGCGGACGAGGACGGCTTCCGCGGCGATGTCCTGGACCTGACCCGCGAGCTGGGCGTCTCCACCATCCGCTACCCCGGCGGAAACTTTGTCTCCGGCTACCGCTGGGAAGACGGCGTGGGCCCGGCCGGCCAGCGTCCCGTGCGGCTGGACCTGGCCTGGCACTCCACCGACCCCAACCTGGTGGGTGTGGACGAGTTCGCCAAGTGGTCCGCCAAGGCCGGCGTTGAACCCATGATGGCCGTCAACCTGGGTACCAGGGGCACCCAGGAAGCCCTGGACCTGCTCGAATACTGCAACATCGACGGCGGAACGGACTTCTCCGAACAGCGCCGGAGCAACGGCGCCCCGGAGGGTTACGGCATCAAAATGTGGTGCCTGGGCAACGAAATGGACGGTCCCTGGCAGATCGGACACAAAAACGCGCAGGAATACGGCCGGCTGGCGGCCGACACGGCCCGCGGCATGCGCATGATCGACCCGGACCTTGAACTGGTTGCCTGCGGCAGCTCAGGCCCCACCATGGACACGTTCGGCGAATGGGAGCGGGTGGTGCTCACTGAAACCTACGACGTGGTGGACCTGATCTCCGCCCACATGTACTTCGAGGACTTCGGCGACCTGCAGGAACACCTGGCCTCCGGGCACCGGATGGAAACCTTCATCCGCGACATCGTCAGCCACATCGACCACGTGAAGTCGGTCCGGAAGTCCAGCCGTCAGGTCAACATCTCCTTCGACGAGTGGAACGTCTGGCACATGAGCCGCGACGAATCCAAGGTCCCCACCGGCAAGGACTGGCCCGTCGCCCCCGTCCTCCTGGAGGACACCTACACCGTGGCCGACGCCGTGGTGGTGGGCGACCTGCTGATCACCCTGCTCCGCAACACGGACCGCGTCCACTCGGCCAGCCTGGCCCAGTTGGTCAACGTCATCGCCCCCATCATGACCGAGCCGGGCGGCCGCGCCTGGAAGCAGACCACGTTCCACCCGTTTGCGCTGACCTCCCGGCACGCAGCCGGCACCGTGCTGCAGCTCGCCGTCGAATCCCCGCTGGTCAGCGGCGGAAAAACGGCCGACTTTGCCGCCGTCTCAGCCGTTGCCACCTACGACGCGGACAAGGGCGAGGCGGTGGTGTTCGCCGTCAACCGCTCCGCCACTGACGCGCTCAGCCTGGACGCCGTTGTGTCCGCGCTGGGGAACGTGAGCGTGGTGGAGGCGCTGACCTACACCAACAAGGACCCGTACTGGCAGGCCACCGCTGACGATTCCACCTCGGTGCTGCCCGCGGAAAACGTCACGGTCAAGGCCGACGGCGGCCGGCTCACGGCAGAGCTGCCCGCCGTGTCCTGGTCCATGATCAGGCTGTCCGTGGGTTCCTGACCCGGCACTGCACGGCCCGGCGCAGGCGTCCTCATGACGACGGCGGCCGCAGGTGGGAGGATGGACGGCATGGAGCTGTACATCACGGGGGATCCCGCCGCAGACAAGTTGTTGAGTGAGGACGCTTTTGCGTTGCTGACCGGAATGCTGCTGGACCAGCAGGTCACCATGGAATCCGCGTTTGCCGGGCCGGAAAAGATCCGGACCCGCCTGGGCTCGGTGGAACCGGCGGCCATCGCCGCCCACAACCCTGAGGCTTTTGTGGAGCTCTTCAAGGAACGCCCGGCTGTGCACCGGTTCCCCGGCTCCATGGCCGGCCGCGTCCAGGCGTTGGCGGAAGCCGTGCAGGGCGAGTGGGGCGGGGACGCCACCAATATCTGGACCCAGGACGGTCCCGACGGCGCAGAGGTGCTCCGACGGCTCAAGGCGCTGCCCGGATTCGGTGAGCAGAAAGCGCGGATCTTCCTGGCGCTGCTGGGTAAACAGTGCGGGCTTTCGGCGGCCGGGTGGCAGGAGGCTGCGGGCCATTACGGTGAGGCAGGTTCCTACCTTTCCGTGGCTGACATTGTGGATCCGGAATCCCTGGTCAAAGTCAGGGCCAGCAAGCAGGCCGCCAAGGCCGCAGCGAAGGCCGCCAAAGCCTGAGGACAGTGCCCGGGATGGGTGCCGGGCTGCCACTGTTGCGGCGGATTCGGTGCGGGCCCGCCGGTTCTGCAACGATGTATCCGGAACGCGGCAGGATCACACGAAGGAGCCCTTGATGGCGGTCACCATGAATGACGTTGCACGGGCGGCCGGTGTTTCGCTGAAAACTGTCTCCAACGTGTTGAACGACTACGAGTTCATCAGGCCCGCCACGAAGCAGCGGGTCGAGGATGCCATTGCCGAGCTGGGCTACGAAGCCAACCTCACCGCCCGGAGCCTGCGCTCCGGTAAGACCTCCATGCTGGGCCTGGTCCTGTCCGACCTTTCCGCGCCGTACTACGCGGAGCTGGCCTCCCGGCTGATGACGGCAGCCTCCCGGCGCGGCTACCGCGTCCTTGTGGAGCAGTCGGGCGCCGGGCAGGCCGCGGAACGCAAGGCCCTGCAGGGCCCCTTCCGGCAACTGACGGACGGCCTGTTGTTCACGCCGCTGGCGATGGACGCGGACGACATCTCCGCCCGGGTGGGCACCAAGCCCCTGGTGATGCTGGGCGAGCACGTGGTGGATCCGCGCTTTGACCTCGTGACCATGAAGAACCAGGAAGCCGCCGCCGCCCTCACCCGGCACCTGCTGGCGGGCGGCCGCCGCCGGATCGCCGTCCTCGGGGCACACGCGGACGAGACTGCCGGCGGTGGCGGGCTGCGGCTGACCGGCTACCGGGAAGCCCTCGCCGAGGCGGGTGTCCCCTTCGACCCCGCGCTTGTCACCAAGGGCGACTGGCGCCGCGACGCCGGGGCAGCCGCCGTGGCAGGCCTGCTGGATGCCGGGGTGGAGTTCGACGCCGTGTTCGGGCTGAACGATGCACTGGCCCTCGGCGCCATGCACGAACTGCTGATCCGGGGCGTGCGGGTGCCGCAGGATGTTGCGGTGGCAGGGTTCGACGACATCGACGAGGCCCGCTTCGCCTCACCCTCCCTGACCACCGTCTCGCCCGGCATGGACGAGATCGCCGAGCGGTCCATCAGCCTGCTGCTGGACCGGATCAGCGGGACCGAAACGGCGGCGTCCGGAGTCCACGTCGAGGCTGCGTTCGAGCTGAAGATCCGGGAATCTGCGCCCTAGCCGGGCCCTGGAGAGCGGCCCATTACACGCCTGAAACGTCCCCGAAACCTTTGACACTTAGTGTGGTGCCACCCACAGGCCGTTGAAGGGAAGTCCATGCATCTGATGCCGCGTGAGCAGGAGAAGCTCCTGATCGTGGTGGCCGCCGACCTGGCCCGGCGGCGCCAGGGCCGCGGACTCAAGCTCAACCATCCCGAAGCCGTGGCCATCATCAGCTACGAGCTGATCGAAGGGGCCCGGGACGGCCGCACGGTGGCCGACCTGATGAGCTACGGCACCACACTGCTGCGCCGGGAGGACGTGATGGAAGGTGTCCCGGAGATGATCCATGACGTGCAGATCGAGGCCACCTTCCCGGACGGCACCAAACTGGTCACCGTCCACGACCCCATCCGCTGAAGGGCACCGCCATGATTCCAGGAGAGTACATCCTCCGGCCTGAGCCGGTCACAGCAAACGCCGGCCGGGATGCGGTGGAGGCGCAGGTGGTCAACACCGGCGACCGGCCGGTCCAGGTTGGCTCGCACTTCCACTTCGCCGAAGCCAACGCCGCCCTCACCTTCGACCGCACGGCAGCATACGGCCGCCGCCTGGACATCCCCGCCGGCACCGCCGCACGGTTCGAACCCGGGGACTCACGGACCGTCCGGCTGATCGCCCTGGCCGGCGCACGCGAGGTGTTCGGGCTCAGCAACGCCGTCAACGGCCCGCTCGACGGCGGCCGGCCCGGAACCGTGAAGGAACCCGCATGAGCTTCGAGATTCCCCGCCGGCAATACGCCGACCTGTACGGGCCCACCACCGGCGACCGGATCCGCCTGGCGGACACCGAACTGTTCCTCGAAATCGAGCAGGACCGCACCGTTTACGGCGAGGAGGTGGTGTTTGGCGGCGGGAAAGTGATCCGCGACGGCATGGGCCAGAACGGCCAGGCCACCCGCGATGAGGACGTCCCGGACACCGTGATCACCAACGCCGTGATCCTGGACAGCACCGGAATCTACAAAGCGGATATTGCTCTCAAGGACGGCCACATCCTCAAAATCGGCAAGGCCGGCAACCCGCAGATCACGGACGGCGTGGACATTGTGATCGGCGCCAGCACCGAGATCATCGCCGGGGAACGGAAAATCCTCACCGCCGGCGGCGTGGACACCCACATCCACTTCATCTCCCCGGACCAGGTCCCCACCGCCCTCACCAGCGGCGTGACCACCATGATCGGCGGCGGCACCGGCCCGGCCGAAGGCACCAAAGCCACCACCGTGACCCCCGGTAAATGGCACATCCAGCGGATGCTGCAGGCGGCGGAGGGACTGCCCATCAATATCGGGCTGTTCGGCAAAGGCCACGCGTCCGCCGTCGAACCCCTCGCCGAGCAGATCCGGGCCGGCGCGATCGGGCTGAAAGTCCACGAGGACTGGGGCTCCACCACGTCCTCGATCGACATGTCCCTGACCGTGGCGGACCAGTACGACGTCCAGGTGGCCATCCACACCGACACCCTGAACGAATGCGGGTTTGTGGAGGACACCATCCGGGCCATCGGCGGCCGGGTCATCCACACCTTCCACACCGAAGGCGCCGGCGGCGGCCACGCCCCCGACATCATTAAAATCGCCGGCATGCCCAACGTCCTGCCCGCCTCCACCAACCCCACCCTGCCGTACACCCGCAACACCATCGAAGAGCACCTGGACATGCTGATGGTGTGCCACCACCTGAACCCGGACATCCCGGAGGACGTGGCCTTCGCCGATTCCCGCATCCGCGCCGAAACCATTGCCGCCGAGGACGTGCTGCAGGACCTGGGCGTCTTCGCCATCACCTCCTCCGACTCGCAGGCCATGGGCCGGGTGGGCGAGGTGATCACCCGCACCTGGCAGGTGGCGGACAAGATGAAAAAGCAGCGCGGCGTGCTCAAGGACCCCGCCGGCGGAGCCCACGGCGCCGCTGCGGGCCTGGGCGCGGAAAGCGACAACTTCCGGCTCAAGCGTTACGTGGCGAAATACACCATCAACCCCGCCATCGCCCAGGGCATCGCCGACTCCGTGGGTTCCGTGGAGGAAGGCAAATTCGCTGACCTGGTCCTGTGGGATCCAGCATTTTTCGGCGTCAAACCTGAACTGGTCCTCAAAGGCGGGCAGATTGCCTATGCCCTGATGGGTGACGCCAACGCCTCCATCCCCACCCCTCAGCCGCGCACCATGCGGCCCATGTTTGCCACCTTCGGGAAAGCCCTGCAGCAGTCCTCCATCACCTTCCTGTCCCAGGCCGCCATCGACGCCGGCGTCCCCGCGGAGCTGGGCCTGGAAAAGGTCATCCGGCCGGTCTCCGGCATCCGCACCCTCACCAAAGCCGACCTCAAGTACAACGACGCCACCCCCGACATCCAGGTGGACCCGGAAACGTACCAGGTGACGGTCGACGGCGAGGACGTCACCTGCGAGCCCTCCGACGTGCTGCCCATGGCGCAGCGATACTTCCTCTTCTAACCCCGGGAGCCCCCGCATGATCATCGAAAAAGTCCTCGGCAACCTGCACGAACTCCCCGACCCACACACCTACGCCGGCCTGCACCACGAAAAAGTGGTGCTGCCCAGCGCGCAGCTGGTCAAACGCATCCAGCGCGCCACCACCGACCACGGCAAGGAACTCGGCATCCGGCTGCCCTCCGGATCCGGGGACCTGCGCGACGGCGACATCCTGCACGTCTCCGGCAACAACCTGATTGTTGTCTCCGTCCTGCCCACCGACGTGCTGGTCATCGCACCCCGCACCCTCCACGAGATGGGCGTGGTGGCCCATTCCCTGGGCAACCGCCACCTCCAGGCCCAGTTCTTCGACTCGACCTCCGACTACGCGGCCGAGGTCATGGTGTGCGCCTACGACCACACCGTCGAGGACTACCTGCTCCACGTCGGCGTGCCATACTCCCGGCAGGAACGCGTTCTGCCCGTGCCATTCCGCCATGCTGAGCACAGTCACTAGGTCTTTCCGCTTTCCGGCGGCTTGGGACGCCGCGAGGGATATGGGGCCGTGCCCGTCCCCAGCCGCTCCCAACCCTCGCAAGCTCGGGTCGGGGCCCTCGCGGCAGTGGGCCCCCCGCGGTGCCCGCCACGCCGCGGCCCCATTTCCCTCGCGTCGCTTACGTTCCTCACCTTTGGCGGTGGTTCAGTGAGCGATTATCAGCTGGCCCTTCAGCAGCTCACTGACTCTGCCCTTCCTACCGGGGCTTTTGCCCACTCTTTGGGGTTTGAGGCTTATTTGGACCGGGAGCTTGTTTGGGATGAGGCTTCCTTTGGGGCCTGGCTTGGGGCGTTTATTTCACAGTCGCTGACTTATTCCGATGGGTTGGCCATCCGGTTTTTGTATGAGGGGTGGAATGTTGCGGAGTTGGATTCGCTGTTGTCCGCTTCGCTGCTGCCGCGGCAGGTCCGGGAGGCCAGCGCCAAGATGGGCGGCCGGCTTCTGGAAATCGGCGGCGAAATCTTTCCTTCCGCTGAACTGGCGCTGTACCGGGACCTGGTGGGCGGCGGCCGCGCGGTGGGGCACCAGCCGCTGGCGTTCGCCGTCGTCGCCCGCTCCCTGGACGTGCCGCTGGCGGAGGCGCTGGCCGCCTACCTTTTCGCCACGGTGACGTCGCTGACGCAAAATGCCGTCCGCGCCATCCCGCTGGGCCAGAACGCCGGGCAGCGGCTCCTGCGGGAGGCGGCCGACGGCGTTGCTGCCGCCGTCGAACGCGTCAAGCACCTCACACCTGACGACTTCGGCGCCGTCAGTCCCGGCCTGGAAATTTTTCAAATGCGGCACGAGCGTCAACGTGCCCGGATGTTCATGAGCTAGCAGGAGGAAACCCATGAGTGAACCCATCAAAATCGGCATCGGCGGACCGGTGGGCGCCGGCAAAACCCAGCTGGTGGAGCGCCTCACCCGGCACATGAGCGGCGACATTTCCATGGCCGCCATCACCAACGACATCTACACCATCGAGGACGCCAAAATCCTGGCCGCCAACGGCATCCTCCCCGTGGACCGCATCATCGGCGTGGAAACCGGCGGCTGCCCCCACACCGCCATCCGCGAAGACACCTCCATGAACACCGCGGCCATCGAGGAGCTCAAGGCCCGCCACCCCGACCTGCAGGTCATCTTCGTTGAATCCGGCGGTGACAACCTCTCCGCCACCTTCAGCCCCGAACTGGTGGACTTCTCGATCTACATCATCGACGTGGCCCAGGGCGAAAAGATCCCCCGCAAAGCCGGCCAGGGCATGATCAAGTCCGACCTCTTCATCATCAACAAAACCGACCTGGCCCCCCACGTCGGCGCGGACCTCAACGTCATGGAGCGGGACTCCCGCGAGTTCCGCGGCGCCAAACCCTTCTGCTTCACCAACCTCAAAACCGACGAAGGCCTGGACGCCGTCATCGAATGGGTGCGGCGCGACGTCCTGATGCTCGACCTCGCGACATGAGCACCGGCAGTTCCGTCGTTGACTCACCTTGGGCGGCGCCCGCGGATGAAGGGCGCCGTGCCCGCTCCGCGGTGCCCGCCACGCCGCGGCCCCCTTCATCCGCGGCCGCTAAGCGCCCGGCGAGGGGTCAACTGGAGCTGGGCATCGAGATGCGCGGAGGAAGGTCGATCGCGTCCAGTCAGTACCATCGAGGTGCTCTTCGCGTGTTGCGGCCGCATTACCTTGATGGCTCCGGGCAGGTTTGCTACGTCGTTGTGAATCCTGGTGGGGCTTACCTTGGGGCTGACCTATTTTTGCTGGATGTTGAGGTCCGGGCCGGGGCTGATCTTTTGCTGACCACTCAGTCGGCTACCAAGGTTTACCGGACTCCCGGGTCGTTTGCCGAGCAGCGGATGGCTGTGCGGCTGGGGGAGGGCGCCAGGCTGGAGCTGATGCCGGACCAGCTGATCGCCTACCGCGAGGCCAGCTACCGGCAACATTCCGCGTTTACGGTTCGGCCGTCGTCGGCCCTGGTGATGGCCGAGGTGGTGACCCCTGGCTGGTCGCCGGACGGCGCCGCGTTCGGCTACGAGGAAGTCCGGCTCCGGAACGAGGTGCGGGTCCTGGCTGACGACGGCGGCTTGGAACTTCTGCTGCTCGATAACCTGTTGATCCAGCCGCCGGCACGCGACGTCACGGGCCTGGGCTTTATGGAAGGCTTCAGCCATCTGGGCTCCCTTGTGGTGGTGGACGCCCGGGTTGACCAGGCGCTCGCCGACGAGCTGCACCTGCTCACCGCCGGGTTCGACGCCTTGGCCGGTGTCTCACTCACCCGGACCGTGGCGGGAACCACGGGCCTGGTGCTGCGGGCCTTGTCTGACAGTACCGGTGAGCTCAACCGGCTGCTCGCTGCCTGCACCAACCTGCTCCGTGCGCGCTGGCACGGACAGGAACCCCTGAACCTGAGGAAGCACTGATGACCGCCATGACCCACCTCGCCACCTTCTACCGCGAGCGGGAAGCCCTGCCCATCCGGACCCGGCTGATGTTTACCTTCGGCGCCGTGGCCCTGCTTCATGTTGCCGCCGTTGTGCTGTTGCTGGTGGGCGGCGGCGGCGCGCCCGGCGGGCAGGTCCTCACCTTGGGCCTGCTGCTCACCGCCTACCTGGCCGGCGTCAAGCACAGCTACGACTGGGACCACCTGGCTGCGATCGACAACTCCACCCGCAAGTTCGTGGCGCAGCGCCAGGACCCGGTCAGTGTCGGCTTCGCGTTCAGCCTGGGACACAGCTCGGTGGTTACCCTTGCGGGGATCCTGGTAATCGCGGGCGCCGCCGCGGTGGGCGAATCCATGCAGGAGGGGACAACCGGCAACCTGGTGCTCGGGTTGATCGGGAGCGGCGTCTCGGGCCTGTTCCTGCTGGCCATGGGCCTGTTCAACGGATCAGCGTTCACCCGCTCCGCGCGCGCCTACCGCAGGGCCCGGGCCGGGGGCGCCATTGAGGCGCGCGACCTGGAGCCCGCGGGCCTCGTGGCGAAGCTCCTGGCCCGGCCGCTGGCCAGGGTGCGGCGGCCACGGAACATCTACGTGATCGGATTCCTGTTCGGGCTGGGGTTCGACACCGCCACGACCATCGGGTTGCTGATGATGACCACTGCCGCGTCCCTGGCCGGGGTACCACCCATCGCCCTGCTGGCCCTGCCGCTCGCTTTCACGGCCGCGATGACCCTCTGCGACTCCCTCAACGGAGTGGCGATGATGCGGATGTACCGGTCCGCGCTTGATGACCCGCAGCGCAAACTGGGTTTCAACGCCGCGGTGACCGGCATTTCAGCCGTCTCGGCCCTGTTCATCGCCGTGATCACGCTGGGCGGCTTCTTCGACGCCGCGTTTGCCCTGGACGATCCGCTGACCGGATGGCTGGGGTCGATCGACCTGGGCGAAGCGGGCCTGCTCCTGGTGGCCCTGCTGCTGGCCGTGTGGGCTGCGGCGGCGTTGCTGGGCCGCTCCGGAAACTCCCCGGCCGCATGGCTCAGGCGGCCATCCCGTCCTTGACCTGGGAGCGGTGCTGCAGGGTGGCCGCTGCCTGCCGGGGTGCCGACCGGCGCAACGTGACCCGGCCGCCGTCCGGCACTGTCGCATCCGCCACCAGGTGCACGCCGTGCCCGATCAGCACTCCGGCGCCGATCCGGGAGTGGCTGCCCACTTGTGCCCGGTTCCCGACGATCGACCCCTGGCCCACGCGGACGCCGGCGCCCACCACGGCCCGGTCGCCGATCTCAGCGTCGCGGCCGATCCAGCTGCCGGCGCCGATCCTGGCGCCCGATCCCACGCGGGCGCCCTGCTCCACATAGGCCATGGCGCCGATGTGCGCGCTTTCGGCCACCATCGCGCCGGGCGCAACAAGCCCGCCGCCGTTGGCATGCCGGGCGTACCGGGTGATCTTGCCGGCGTCGTCTTCCACTGATTCAAATTTGGCGTTCATGTACTTCCTTGTCCATTCAATGGCGTACCAGACTCTCAGTTAACGGTCCGGAACCGTGAAGGATTCCCGGGACGGCAACGTTTTCCGGTGTCCGGCCCCACGGCGGGGGGTCTGTGTTTCCTGCGACGGGCTTCCTAGACTGGAGCCATGATCACTGTTGCCGGAAGCGTTGAAACCAAACTGTCCGCGGATAAGGCCTTTGCCTTCCTGAGCGAGTTCGAGAACACCAGCCAGTGGGACCCCAGCACGCCGGTCATGGACAAGCTGACACCCGGCCCGGTGGCAGTGGGCCACAAGTACCACGCAGAGGCCGAGTTCCGGGGAAAACGGCAGTCACTCGAGTACGTTGTGATTGAACTTTCCGCAGGCCATATCAAGCTCCGCGGCCACAACAAGACCGTCACCGCACTGGACACCATCGAGGTCCGGCCCGCCGGCACCGGGTCCGTGGTGGACTACAAGGCCGAGTTCAGCATCAACGGCCCGGCCAAAATCATCCAGCCACTCCTGAAACCGGCATTTATGTCGCTCCGGGACCCGGCGCTGGACGGAATCCGGGACAAACTCAACTCACTGGCCGGTGCCTGAGTCCCGCTGAGCCGGGCCGGTTAACCGCCGGGCCGCTTAACCTTCCAGTTGCCCGGCGGTCGCCGCCTCGAAAAATTCGCGGATCTCCCGGCGCGGGTCGAACGCCACGCTCACGTCGGCATCCAGGACCACGGTGGCGCGCTGGGCGCCGTATTCCGGCCACTCCGCTCCGGGCAGCACCGGGATCCCCGTCGCGGCGAAGGCTGCCCACGCGGAGCTCATCGTGTCGCCAAGGGCCTGCGGTGCCGTGCCCCTGGTGAGGAATGCCGACTCCGGTGAGTTGAGGTGCCGGAACACAAAGGCGATCTCCAACGCATGGCAGGAGCCCAGCCGGCCGCCCATGGCAGGGCTGGGCCAGGTAAACAGGTACGCATGGTTCCGGCCAGGGACAGTGCCGGCCGCAGCACTGCCGGCCCACTCCTCCCGGGCGGCCAGCAGGCGGTTGCTGGGCTGGCGGTACACCGAGTCCGCGATGGCAGCCTCCAGCAGCACCTTCCCGTCGGATGCTGGTGCAGCGCCGGGGGCCGCGGCATGGACCCGGCCCAGCGCTTCGGCGTAGCCCGCGGCGTGGGCACGCGGGATTCCCGCGCCGGCCAGAACGGATGCCACCCGATCAGTGAACGCGGGTCCGGCCGGGTTGTCGGGCCGCAGTTGCACACTGAAGGAGCCTTCATTCAGGTTGGTCCCGATCAGCAGGTCAACCCCGCCGTTCAGCCCGGCCCGGACCGCCTCCAGCGGCGGCCGCGGCAGGGCCGGCGTGCCCACCGTGGGCTGGAACGGCAACGGCACGGCATATGACGACGCTGCCGTGCGCTGCACCAGCTTTTCCTGCGCGGCAAGGAGCTCCGCCACCGGAAAATCCAGCAGTCCGGCAGCGGACCCGCTGTCCAGGCCGCACAAGGACAGGAATTCCGTGGTGAGCCGCGCGGAATCCGCCGGGGTGCGGTACCGCTCGGCCGTGCCGCTCTGCATCACGGCCCGCCGGAAAAGACCGTCCGACGCCGGCATGCCCAGCACGGTGCCGATGGCTGCGGCGCCCGCGGACTCGCCAAAGACGGTCACGTTCTGCGGGTCGCCGCCGAAACCGGCAATGTTCCGGCGCACCCAGCGCAGCGCTGCCAGGATGTCCAGCAGGCCAACGTGGGACGAATCGGCGTACTCAGGGCCCAACAGCTCCGGCAGATGCAGGAAACCCAGCGCACCCAGCCGGTAGTTGACGGCCACCACAACGGCACCCGCGGCGGCAGCCAGGGCGCCGCCGTCGTACATGGCATCGCTGTTGGCGCCGCTGAGGTAAGCGCCGCCGTGGACCCACACCAGCACTGGTCGGTCAGACCCGGCCCCGGATTCCGGCGTCCACACGTTGAGGTTGAGGCAGTCCTCGCTCCAACGCCTGGGCGTGGAGCCCGGCGGTGCCTGCAGGTCGGGGTTCTGCGGCGCGGCGGGGCCGGGGCCGGCAGCGTCCCTGATGCCCGGCCAGGCAGGGGCGGGAACAGGCGGACGGAAACGCTGCCCGCCGGTGGGCGCGGCGTAGGGAATTCCGAGGAACCGGTGGACCAGGGTGCCGTCCACAGTGGCGGTGGTGCCTTGGACAGTTCCCTGCTGCGTGTGGGCAAGCTTCATGGGTGCCACGTTACGGGGTGGCCGCGGGTAGGGTGGAGTCACCGTTTGGCAGTGAGCGGCCATAGTGATGTGGCTTTCCTTAAAGACGGAGGGGAAAAATTCTTGGCTGACGCCGAATGCCCGGACAGCGGGCTGTTTGCTGCTGTGGCGGCGCATGTGCAGGACCTGGTCCTTGCCGACACCGATGCCGAGGGCCTCCTCGCAGCTGTCGCCGGTCATGCGGCCACCGCGCTGGGGACCCCGGAGTGCGGCCTCTGGTGCGGGATCAGCCTGGCCCGCCCCAAGAAGCCCCTGGTGGTGGTGGGAAGCGATCCGCGCGCCCGGCTCCTGATGCTCCTGGAAGGCAGGAACGGCGACGGGCCGGGGGTGGACGCGGACCGTTCAGGCGCCGGCGTCCTGAGCCCGGACCTGTCCCTGGAAGAGCGGTGGCCCGATTATGCCGGCGCGGCCCGCCGGCAGGGGATCGCTTCTGTCCTCTGCCTGCCACTGCAGCTCGACGACGACGCCACCGGCTTGGTCAGCATCTACAGCAGGCGCCGGGATGGGTTCGCCGACGGCGGCTTTGAGCGGGCCGAAGGTTTTGTGGCCCAGGCATCCAAGGGCCTCACCCTGGCGCTGCGGATGACCAAACTGCGCGAGACCCGTGACGGCATGAGCGCCGCCATGAAGTCCCGCACCGTGATTGACCTTGCCACCGGCGCCATCATGGCCCAGAACAAGTGCGACCAGGATTCGGCGTTCCGGGTGCTGCTGAACGCCTCCAACAGCCGCAACCTGAAACTCCGGGACGTTGCGGGAGCGGTCATCACCTCAGTGGCAGGTGAAGGCCGGGTCATTACCTACTTCGACGAGTAGGGATCCTGGAAATCCGTGGGGCGGCCGGCCAACGGGAAATCGCTGAGCGGCACCCTGCCCAGCAGGCTGTTGGCTGCGCAGTGCTCGTTGATGGCCTGCGCCAGGGCGTCCCTGTCCTTGGCGGGCAGCTTCAGGTTCCCCGCCAGGTAGGACCGGAGGTCCTGTTCCGGGGCATCGCCACCCAACGCGATGTATTCCAGCCAAAGGTGCGTCGGATCCAGGCCGTGTTCGGTGATGACACCGCCGGTCAGTACCTGCTGGTCCGCCTCATCCATGGTCCCGTCCTCAGTCTTGGAAAGTATAGATCGCAAGGCATTCGGAGCGGACGGGCCGATGGATGGGTGGACTTCCAAACTTTTTTCAGACCGGCTGCGATACTTGGTCCTGGGCCATCCGGCCCAGCCAGCGCGCGCTTTCCTTGGGGGTGCGTTGCTGGGTGGTCCGGTCCACGGCAATGAGGCCGAACTTGGGCCCGTACCCGAAAATCCATTCGTAGTTATCAAACGCTGACCAGGCGATATACCCTCGGACATCGATCCCGTCCGCGAGGCAGGACGCTACCCCGGCCACCGCGGTTTCTAGGTATGCCACCCTCTGGGCGTCGTCATCGGTGGAGAGCCCGTTCTCCGTGACGATCACGGGAACCCCTGCCACCCGGGCAGCCTCCCGGATGGTGGCTTCGAGAGCCTGCGGATAAATTTCCTCACCGCTTTGGTTGGTCGGGGCGCCGGCCGGAGCCGGCGCCAGGCCCCCGGCGCTGAATACCGTCCGCCCGTAGGTCTGGATCCCCACAAAGTCGTCGCCCCGCGAGGCCAGCAGGAAGCGTTCGTTGACGTCCCGGCGCACCTGGTCGGCCCGTTCGGCGCCGCCGTCCACGGACTGGATGTCCGAGTTGGCAAGGGTCCAGCCCACCAGCAGGTCCGGCCGGTGGGCCTTGATGGCGGCCGTTCCGGCCCGGTGCGCAGCGACGCCCACCTCGAAGGCCGCCTCAGAGGCTGCGAACTGGAAGTAGGAGACCTGCTCCGCAGGGATGCCCAGCTTTTCGCCGGCAGAGACCCACATGGGCAGGGAGCCGCGCTGCCCGGGGGCTGCCACCGGAAGGCCGAAGTTCGCCAGGAGGGGGCCGAGGTTGGGTTCGTTCAGGGTGCAGGCCACGCCGATCAAATCACCCAGGTGGGCCATGACCCGGTCGCAGTAACGGGCAAAGAGTTCAGGGGTGCGGGAGTCCTCCCAGCCACCGGCCTGCAGCAGCCACCGGGGGGAGGTGAAGTGGTGGAACGTGACCACCGGTGTGAGGCCGTGCTCGTGGCAGGCCAGCAGGACCCGCCGGTAGTGCTCCAGTTCCGCGACGGAAAAGAGCCCCTCGGCGGGTTCAATCCGGGCCCATTCCAGCGAAAAGCGGTAGCTGGTGAAGCCCAGCCCGGCGATCAGGGCGATGTCCTCACGGTAGCGGTGGTAGTGGTCGATCGCATCGCCGGACGGCTCCGCGAAGGACGTTCCCGGCAGGTGTTCCAGGAACCAGGCGTCGCTGTTGACGTTGCCGCCGTCCACCTGGTGGCCGGCGGTGGCTACGCCCCAGAGGAAGTCCTGCGGGAACTGGGATTGGGTGGCCATGTTGATCCTTTCGTAAGGGGCGCCCGCTGACGGGCGCCGGGCGTCGCTGCCCTTTTATCCATCCTCCAGCCCGGCGTGACCGGCGCCACAATACATTTTCAATCAATGACATTGTCATGTCCGCGGGAATTCGCTGCGGCTGATCCTTGAGGGGAGCCAGGCAGCTGCCGGCACACCACATGTTTACTTTCTCCGTTGTCCAACACGAATGCGAAGGCGCACCAATGAGACTTCAGACCACCAAGAGCCGGGGGAGCGCCGCCGTCCTGGCCGGCGCCCTGCTGATGGGTTCCCTGGCTGCCTGTGGCGGCGGCACCCAGACTGCCAACACGGCCGTTGACAAAACCACCCTGACCATCGGCGTGGAGAGCGACTCCGCGTCGTTCGGCTACGACCCCATCCGGGTGGCTGACGCCCAGCGCCAGTTTATGGAAGGACTCTACGACACCCTCCTGGACCTGCAGCCGGACGGCTCCGCCGGCCCCGGCCTGGCGTCCGCCTTCGAATACAACGCGGACAGCACGGTGCTGACGCTGACCCTCAAGGAAGGTGTCACCTTCACCGACGGCTCCACCCTGGACGCCGCCCTGGTCAAGGCAAACCTGGACCGCCGCACGGACGCCGCGTTGAGCACCTACTCAGCCATCGCCAAGGGCGGGGCGCAGGAAATCAGCAGTGTCGACGTCGTCAGCCCCACCCAGGTGGCCATCACCTTCGCCAAGGCCCAGCCGGGCTTCGAGAAGAACCTGACCTCCACCATGGGCATGATCGTCGGCAAGACCGGCGTGGCCGACTCCGCCAGCTTGGCCACCAAGCCGGACGGCTCCGGCCCCTACACCCTTGATGCCAGCACAGTTAAGGGCAACAAGTACGTGCTGGTCAAAAACGACAAAAATGCCGACGCCGCCGATTACGCCTACAACAAGATCGTCTTCAGCGTCATCCTGGACCCGCAGGCCCGCGCCAACGCACTGGTCTCCGGCCAGGCCGACGTCGCCCAGCTGACCTCTCCCACGGTGGACTTCGCCAAGTCCAAGGGCGTGGGGGTGTCGCAGATCGGCGGCACCGTCCAGACCATGATTTCCTTCGACAAGACCGGCAAGACTGCTCCCGCCTTCGCAGAGGAGAAAGTCCGCCAGGCCATCCAGTACGCCATCAACCGCAAAGCCCTGGTGGACGCGCTCCACAAGGGTGACGTCCCGGCCTGGAACGCTTTGCCCAAGGATTCCGCCGGCTTCACCACGGAGCTGGACACCCGGTTTGCCTACTCCCCGGAAAAGGCCAAGAGCCTGCTCGCGGAAGCCGGCTACGCCAACGGCTTCGAGTTCACCATCATCGCCGGCGCCCAGACCCAGACCGACCTGCAGGCCATCCAGAAGGACCTCGCTGCCGTGGGCATCACCATGAACGTGAAGATGGCCGCCTCCACGGACGAGGCATTCGCCGCCGTCGCCACCACCCCGCTGGGCTACGCGCCGCTGACCTGGGACAACCCGCTGGGCCTGATGTACGGGGCCATCCTGAACGGCTTCACCAACGTCCAGAAGGCCACCGATGACCAGCTGTCCGCCGCCACCGGAGAGGTTGCCGCTGCCAAGGACGACGCTGCCCGGAAGACGGCACTGACCAAGCTCAACACCCGCCTGGTGGAGTCCGGCTGGATGATCCCGCTGTTCGAGTCCCTCTCCAATTGGGGCTACAACACCAAGAAGGTCTCGGAAGTGGAGTTCGCAGGCTCCAACTCCTACCCGCTGCTCTCGTCCTTCAAGCCCACCAACTGACACAACCCCGCCGGGCGCGGCTTCCGCGGAAGCCGCGCCCGGCCTGACCAACGGAGGTCACCATGGCATTGTTCGTCGCCAAGCGCCTGTTGATGGCGCTGGCCACCGTGCTGGTGGTTGCGGTACTGGCATTCCTGCTGGTGCACGCGATGCCCGGCAGTCCCGGAGCGGTTTCGCTGGGCGCCGGCGCCTCACAGGAAGCCATCGATGAGGTGAACCAGCGCCTCGGCTGGTCCGATCCGCTGTTCAGCCAGTTCTTCCGCTGGCTGGGGGACGCGGTTCAGGGCAACCTGGGCACCTCGCTGATCGACGGCCGGTCCGTCAGCGCGGACCTGGCGTCCCGACTGCCGGTTACCGCTTCCCTCGCCGCCGGCGCCACACTGCTCAGCGCCGTCCTGGGCATCGCCCTGGGCGTCACAGCCGCAGTCCGCGGCGGCCTGCTGGACCAGGTGATCGGCGGGTTCATGGGACTCCTCGTGGCCCTGCCGGCGTTCTGGATCGGCATCATCTTCGTCTACCTCTTCGCCGTCCAGTCCTCAGTCTTCCCCGCCACCGGCTACGTCCCGTTCGAGGTTTCCCCGCAGGACTGGGCGCTGTCCCTGGCGCTCCCGGTTATTACCCTCGCCGTAGGCGGGGCGGCGTTCATCGCCCGGCAGACCCGGGCCTCCATGCTCGAGGCGCTGCAGCAGGAACACATCCGGACCCTCCGCGCCACGGCCACGCCCACCTGGAAAATCCTCTATGTCCACGCTTTGCGCTACGCCTCGCTGCCCATCGTGGCCGGGATCGCGCTGCAGTTCATCGGCCTGTTCGGCGGTTCGGTCATCGCCGAGCAGCTGTTCGCCATGCCGGGCCTGGGCCAGGCCGTCCAGACCTCCGTCAGCACCCACGACGCCCCCGCCGTCCAGGGCGTGGTGGTGATCGCCACCGTGGTGGTGGTCGCCGTCAACCTGGTGCTGGAACTCGCCACCAAGTTCCTCGACCCGAAGTTGCGTGCCTCATGATCCCCAACGTTGCCCCCGCCCCAGCAGATTCCACCGCGACGCCGGCCCTTGCCCCGGCGGGCACCCCCGGAAAGGCAGCCCTCACCAGGTTCTCCCGGCACCGGCTTTTCGCCTCGCCGGGCGCCGTGGCCGGGCTCATCTGGCTGGCCGCCATAGTGGCCGCCTCCCTGACGGCGCCGCTCTGGCTGCCGTTCCGGACCGAGGACCAGGATTTCACCGCCGTCCTGTCCGGCCCCACCGCCGCGCACTGGCTGGGCACCGACGAACTGGGCCGCGACATCCTCAGCCGCATTTTCGCTGCCGCCGCCGGCACCCTGGGGACCTCAATGATCACGGTGCTGGTGGGCGTCGGCCTCGGGACCATCCTTGCGATGGCTGCGGCCGGGGCGGGCGACCGCGCCGAGGCGGTCATCAGCCGCGTCACGGAAGTCATGATGTCCCTGCCGGGAACCGTCATCATCCTGGCAGTGATCGGCGCCGTGGGCACCAACATCCCCCTCATCATGGCCATCCTGGGTGTCCTGATCTCCGCCGGCATCTACCGGGTGATGCTGGGCCAGGCGAAGTCCCTGCAGTCCCAGCTCTACGTGGATGCCGCCAAGGTGGACGGCATGGGTGCCCTGGGCATCAGCCTCCGCCACGTGTTCCCGGGCCTGGTCAACACCATCGTGGTCCAGGCCGCGCTGATCTTCGCCGTCGGCATGCTCATCCAGGCAGGCCTGGCGTTCATCGGCTTTGGCCCGCCCATCCCCGAGCCCAGCTGGGGCGGCATGATCCAGGGCGCTTCCCAGCACGTCTATGACGCGCCATGGATGATGGTCCCCACCGGCGTGGTGCTGGCACTGACAGTGCTGGCCGCCAACGCGATCGGCAACGCCCTGGGCAAGGCGCCCAACGCGGCCGCCTCCCACCTGCCCTCCGCCGCAGCGCGCCGCCAACGGGCCAAGGCAGTGTCCGCCGCGGGCGCCGCCGACGCGCCGGACGGCCTGGCGAAGGGCCTCCTCAGCGTCCGCAACCTCTCCGTAGGTGTGGACAACGGTGTCCGCCTGGTCACGGACGTCTCCTTCGACGTCGAGCAGGGCACCGTCCTGGGCCTGGTGGGCGAATCCGGTTGCGGCAAGACCATGACCGCGCTGGCGCTCCTGGGCCTGCTGCCCTCCGGCGTATCTGCAGCCGATGGCCGGATCCTTTGGAACGGCATGAACCTTGCCGCCGCCACGGACAAGGAAATGGAAGGCATCCGCGGCCGGGACATCGCCCTGATCTCGCAGGAACCCATGCGGGCGCTGGACCCCATGTTCACCGTGGGCTACCAGCTCACCGCCACCATCCGGCGGCTCCGCGGCATGGGCCGGAACGCTTCCCGCGCCGAAGCCCTCAGCCTGCTGGAGAAGGTGGGCATCGTGGACGCCGCCGGGATCCTGAAAACCTACCCGCACCAGATCAGCGGCGGCATGGCCCAGCGCGTTGCAATCGCCCTGGCCCTGGCCGGGAAACCCCGGCTGCTGGTGGCAGACGAGCCCACCACCGCCCTGGACGTCACCGTCCAGGCCGAGATTCTCTCCCTGCTCCGGGGCCTGGTCAAGGAAACGGGGATGTCCGTGGTGATGGTGACGCACGACCTTGGTGTGGTGGCGGACATCTGCGACCAGGTGGCAGTGATGTACGCCGGCCAGGTGGTGGAAAACGGCCGGACGGCCGACATCCTCGATGACCCGCGGCACCCGTACACCCTCGCGCTGCTCGCCGCCGACCCGCACGCCAACCACACGGACATGCCCGAGCGCCTCGCCACGATTCAAGGCCAGGTCCCGCAGCCCAAGGACTGGCCCTCCGGCTGCCGCTTCGCGGCCCGCTGCCAGTTTGCCGGCTCGGCGTGCCTGGCTCCGGTTCCGCTGCTGTCCTCCGGAACCGGCTCGGGCCTGGTCCGGTGCGTCAAGGCGGACGAACTTGCCGTCGAAGGCCTGGACTGGGTGGCCACCGACGTGGCACCCCACCGGCTGCTGGACCTGTCCCCGAAACAGCTGAACGTCACCGAAAAGGACCTGGCATGAGCATCGAAACACCGGCCCGGACCGGCACCACCACGGCGCCCATGCTGGCGGTCAAGGACCTTGTGGTCCGCTACGGCCGCGGCCGGAAAGCCGCGGCTTCGCCGGCAGCCGTCGATGGCGTCAGCTTCGACATCGCGCCCGGCGAAACCGTGGGCCTGGTGGGGGAGTCCGGCTCCGGAAAGTCCACCATCGGCAAAGCCATCCTGGGACTGCAGAAGGTCTCCGGCGGCTCCATCGCCTACCAGGGCACGGACATCACGGCCGCCGGGCCCGGCCAGCGCCGCGCGCTTGGCGGGGAACTCCGGGCCGTCTTCCAGGACCCCAACTCTTCCCTGAACCCGCGCAACACCGTGGGCGCTTCCCTGATGGAACCACTCAAGCTCCGCGGCGCCGCAGCGGCGGAGGCCCGGAGCAAGGCGGAAGACATGCTGGAACGTGTTGGCCTGCCGCGGGACGCGGTGGACCGCTACCCCAGCCAGTTTTCCGGCGGCCAGCGCCAGCGGATCTCCGTGGCCCGGGCCCTGATCTGCGATCCCAAGCTGGTGGTCTGCGATGAGGCCGTCAGCGCGCTGGACCTTTCCACCCAGGCCCAGGTGCTGAACCTGCTCGCGGACCTCAGGGACGAGCGGGGCCTGAGCTACCTCTTTATTGCCCACGACATCGCCGTGGTCCGGTTCCTCGCCGAACGGGTGGTGGTCCTCTACCGCGGCCAGGTGATGGAAAACGGCCCCGCCGATGAGGTCACCGGCAACCCGCGGCACCCCTTCACGCAGGCGCTTGTGGCGGCTTCGCCCGTACCCCGCCCCGCCGAACAGGCCGCCCGCCGCGAGGCACGTGAATCCCTGGGCATCCGGACCGGCGCGGCAGCCACTCCCGGGCCCGGCGGATGCCCGTTCCGGCTCCGCTGCCCCCTCGCCACGGACCTGTGCCGCGACGAACGCCCTGCCCTGCGCCGCGTCGGCGGCGCCGACGTAGCATGCCACTATGCCTGAACACCTTTTTCCACCCGCACTTTCAGAACGGATCCCCATGACGTCCACCCCGTGGCAGGCAGCCATGATCACGCCCACCCAGGAGTTCGACGGCGCCCCGCGGCTCCGGAAGGAGTTCGCCCTGGACACGGGCCACGGCGCCGTGGCCTCAGCCACCCTGCGGGCCACCGCCTTCGGCGTCTACGAGGCTTTCATCAACGGCAGCCCGGTGGGGGACGACGTCCTGAGCCCTGGCTGGAGCTCCTACGAATGGCGGCTCCGCTACCGCAGCTACGACGTCACCGCCCTGCTGGGACAGGAGAGCGTCCTCGGCGTGGAACTGGGCAACGGCTGGTACCGCGGCCGGCTGGCCTGGCACGGCGAGTCCAACCTGTACGGCAGTGAGCTGGGGTTTTTCGGCCAGCTGGACATCACCTTCGCGGACGGCCACGTCCAGACCGTCGCCTCCGATGACACCTGGCAGGCAGGCCCGTCCGCCACCACGTTCAACGACCTTTACGACGGGCAGGTTGTGGACGCCCGCCGGGTCCAGCCAGGCTGGTCGGCTCCCGGTTTCGCGGCAGCGTCCGACGGCGGGTGGGCCGGGGTACGGACCCTGGCGTTCGACGCCGGCCGGCTGGCAACGCCGGTTGGCCCGCCCGTGGTGCGCACCGGCGTCGTCCGTCCCGTGGAAATCCTCACCTCACCCACCGGCAAAACGCTGGTGGACTTCGGCCAGAACCTGGTGGGCTGGCTGAGGTTCACCGTCCAGGGCGAGGCCGGCGCCGCGATCACCCTGCGGCACGCAGAGGTCCTTGAAGACGGTGAACTGGGGGTCCGGCCGCTCCGCTCAGCCAAGGCGGCGGACACGTTGATCCTCTCCGGTGGCAGCGACTTCTTCGAGCCCACCAAAACATTCCACGGGTTCCGCTACGCCGAGGTCACGGGCTGGCCCGGCACCCTCACCACGGATTCGCTCGAAGCCGTGGTGGTGCACTCGGAGCTGGAGCGGATCGGTGAGTTCGAATGCTCCAACCCGCTGGTGAACCAGCTGCACAGCAACATCGTGTGGGGGCTGCGCGGGAACTTCCTCGACCTGCCCACCGACTGCCCGCAGCGGGACGAACGGCTTGGCTGGACCGGCGACATCGGTGTGTTCGCCCCCACCGCCGCGTTCCTCTACGACGTGCAGGGCTTCCTGCAGGACTGGCTGCTGGACCTCGCCGCGGAGCAGGAAGCCGCGGACGGGCTGGTCCCCATCACCGTCCCGGACGCGCTGAAATACTGCCCGCAGCCGCCCGAATTCCCCAAACCCGAGTCCTCCGCCCTGTGGAGCGAAGCGTCAGTCTGGGTGCCGTGGGCGCTGTGGGAAGCCTACGGCGACCTCGGCGTGCTGCGGAACCAGTACGCCTCGATGGCCTCGCACACCCGCCGGGTGGAAACGCTGCTGTCCCCCGAAGGGCTGTGGGACCAGGGCTTCCAGTTCGGCGACTGGCTGGACCCGGACGCCGCGCCGGACCAGCCGTGGGCTGCCAAGGCCGACACCGGTGTGGTGGCCACCGCCTGCCTGTACCGGACGGCCCGGATCACTGCGGAAACGGCCCGGCTGCTGGGCAAACCGGAGGAATCGGAGTACTTCGAAGCGCTCGCGGCCCGCGTGCAGCGGTCGTTCGCCAAGTACTACGTGGCCGCTGACGGCACCATCCACAGCGACTGCAGCACCGTGTACGCGCTGGCCATCGCGTTCGACGTGCTGGAAACCCCGGAACTGCGCGACTTCGCCGGCAACCGCCTGGCCCAGCTGGTCCAAAAGAACGGCTACCGCGTGTCCACTGGATTCGCCGGGACGCCGTTCATCACCCACGCGCTCACGGACACCGGCCACCTGGAAGACGCCTACCGGCTCCTCCTGGAGGAGGAGTGCCCGTCCTGGCTGTACCCCGTGACCATGGGCGCCACCACGGTGTGGGAACGCTGGGATTCGATGCTTCCGGACGGATCCATCAACCCCGGCGAGATGACCAGCTTCAACCACTACGCCCTGGGCGCCGTGGCGGACTGGATGCACAAGGTGGTGGGCGGCATCAGGCCGCTGGAGCCGGGCTACGCCAGGATCCTCATTGCCCCGCAGCCCGGCGCCGGCATCGACTGGGCCCGGACCAGCCTCGCGACGCCCGCGGGGCAGGTCCGGGTTGATTGGCGGATGGTGGACGGCCGGCTGGCCGTGGAGGCCACCGTCCCGGCCGGCGTGAGCGCCGACGTCGACCTGCCGGGCCGGGAACGGTTCACCATCCAGGGCGGCAGCCACGTGTTTTAGCCCTTGACGGCGCCCTGCGTGACACCTTCCATGACCCATCGCTGGCAGAACAGGTACACGATGATGGCCGGCGCCATGGCCATCAGGTACGACGCGAAGGACACGTTGTAGTTGTTGCTGAACTGCGTCTGGAAGATGCTCTGCACCACCGGAAGGGTCTGCAGGGCAGGGTCCGAGGTGATCAGCGACGGCATCATGAAGTCGTTCCAGGAGGCCAGGAAGGCGAAGATCCCCACCGTGGCGCTCATGGGCGCCAGCAGCGGGAAAATGAGCTGCCAGAACGTCTGCCAGGTGCTGGCGCCGTCGATCCTGGCGCTTTCCTCCAGTTCCGCCGGGATGGAACGGAGGAATGCCGTGAACAGCAGGATGCTGAAGCTGAGCTGGAACATGATGTGCAGCAGGACCACGCCGGCGGGGTTGTCCAGGCCCACCAGGCCGGTCAGCTGGATCTGGGGGAGTGCCACCACGGGGAACGGGATGAACATCGCAGCCAAAAGGTAGAAGAACGAATACCGGAACAGTTTGCGGTCCCAGTTCCGGGAAATGGCGAACGAGGCGAGGGCGCCCAGGATGACGGTACCGGCGACGGTGCCGGCCGTGATGAGCACGGTGACTGCGAAGGCTGCAGGGAAGTTGGTCAGGTTCCAGGCGGTGGTGAAGCCTTCGAGGCTGAAGGGCGCGGGCAGTGAGAAGGCGTTGCCGTCCACTGCCTGCGCCTGGGTTTTGAACGCCATGGAGATGGTCACGTACAGCGGCACCACAACGGTCAGCGCGCACAGCACCAGGATGGTGGTCAGCGGCCAATTGGCTTTGTCGCCGCGGCTCCGGGGTGACGCTGCGGCGCGGCGGGGTGCCTTGGTGCCGGCGGCCGTCGCGGTTTCGGCGCCCTCGATGGCGGGGGTGTTGAGGATGGTCATCAGAGCGCGTTCCTTCCGCGGGTGATCCGGAGCTGGAGCAGGGAAATGGCCACCACGATGATGAAGAACATGGCGGCGTTGGCCATCTGGTAGGCGTAGTCGCCGCCGGTGAACCCGGTGACGATGGTCATGGGGATGCTCCGGGTGGCGGTGCCCGGGCCGCCGTTGGTGAGGCCCACAATCACGTCATAGGCGTTAAGGAAGTTCTTGAAGCCCAGCAGGACGTTGATCACGATGTAGCCGGCCACCAGGGGCAGCGTGATCCGGACCAGCTGCGCGAACTTGCCGGCGCCGTCCAGGTCGGCGGCCTCATAAACGTCGCCGGGAATTGCCAGGAGGCCGGCGATGTAGATCAGCAGCGTTCCGGGAATGGCCTGCCAGGTGGTGACAAGGACGACGCCGATCCAGGCCAACTCAGGATTGGCAAGGATGCTTTCACTCAGCCAGCCCACACCGGCCGCCTGCCCCAGTTCCGGCAGCGAGTTGGAGAACAGGAAGTTGAAGACGTAGGCGATGATGATGCCGGAGATGACCATGGGGATCACGAAGACCGCGCGCAGGCTGGTCTTCAGCCTGATCTTGGCGGTGAGCCCCACCGCCAGGAGGAAGGCCAGGACGTTCACCAGGACCACCGTCACGGCCGCGAAGCCGAAGGTGAACAGGTAGCTGGCCAGGACGGCGGGGTCGGAGAACAGGGCAACGTAGTTGATCAGGCCCACAAAGTCCCAGTCGCCGAACCCGATGGAGTTGGTGAAGCTGAAGAAGATGCCGATGATGGCGGGCAATGTGATGGAGAGGGTGAAGAGCACCAGGCTCGGGACGAGGAACGCGTAGTAGATCTTCTCCACTTTGCGTTTGGGGCGGGGGGAAAGTGTTGTTGCTGTCATCGCCTGTTCTTTCTGTCCGTCAGCGGCGGAGCGCCAGGCGCGCCCAGTCCGCGTCCAGGGTGCTCAGGGCTTGGGTGGCATCGCCGCCAAGGGCGATTCCCTGGATGTAGTTCTCGGTGGGAATGGTGAGCGGGATGGCCTTGGAGGGTCCCTGGTAGAAGTCCCCGGCCTCGAAATAGTCCCTCATTCCGGTGATGCGGGGGTCCGTGGCCGGTGCAGCGTCGGTGGTGGTGCCGTAGCCCAGTTGGGCAGCGTTATATTTGTCCATCACGTCCTGCCGGAACAGGTAGCTGAGGAATTTCCGGGCTGCATCCTTGTGCTTGGATGCCTCGGGGATCCAGGCGGCGAGGTCGATGTTGACCCGCACTTCCAGATCCTCCGGGTTTTCCGTCATGGGCAGCGGGAACGTGCCCAGCTCCAGGGACGGGGCGGTCTTGGCGATCTCACCGAAAGCCCACGGGCCCTGCAGGTACATGGCCGACTCACCCTTGGCGAACGCCAGGTTCCCGTCGCCGTACCCCTTGCTGGCGGCGTCGGCGTTTGTGTAGTTGTCGATCAACTGCTTCATCCGGCTGACCGGCTCCTTGAAGTCCTTCTGGAAGGAGGCAGGGCTGTCCGGCCCAACCTCCGTGCCCAGTTCGTTCATGGCCTTGTAGAAATCCGCCACGTCCACTTCGCCGCCTACGGTGTAGTCGAACCAGCCCTGCGCCGCGGTCCAGGGGTCCTTGAACGTTCCATAGAAGGGGGTGATGCCGGCGGCCTTGAGCTTCTCGCAGGCAGCCGTAAGCTCCGCGTACGTGGTGGGGACTTCGATGCCCTGTTCCTTGAAGATCTGCTTGTTGTAGATCACCGATGCCGCCATCACGGAGTACGGCAGCACGCTGGTCCGGCCGGGGTAGGAGGCATACTGGGTCACCAGGTCCTGGACTTCGGGGAGGATCCGGCCTGCTTCGGGCATGTCGCTGAGGTCGCTGAGGGCGCCCCGCTCCATAAAGCGGGCCATTTCCATGTTGTAGTTCAGCAGGCCAAGATCCGGCGGGTTTCCCCGGAGGAAGCCTGCCTGCAGGTTGGAGGACGAATCGAGGACGATCTCGACGTCGTCGTTGGCGGCGTTGTACTCCTTGATGAGTTCGCGGAAGTACGGGATTGCCTCGGGTTTGGAGAGGTGGAACCTCACGGTTTCCGGGGCGTCCGCGCTGCTGCAGGCGGAGAGGCCTGTTCCGAGCATCAGGACGCCCAGGAGTGGGGCGAGGATTTTTGCGCTACGGCGTCGGGGCACGGGGAGGATCCTTTCGGGGGCCGGTGTCGGCTCAGGTGTTGTTTCGGCTATTAGATTTAGCTTGCGAATCAACTGTCCTGCGACAATGATGCAGTACAGAACCGACGCGGTCAAGGATTGGCAGTGATGACGGACACAGGAATTGCCGCCCCGCGCGCCAGCCTGCAGGCAATGCTGAATTTTGTGTGGGCGGCGGAAGCCTTCGTGAGTACGGACGCGATGGCGGCCACGGGACTGACGCGTTCCACAGCCATCGAGGCGTTGGACGGGCTAATCAGCCTTGGCCTCCTTGAGGAGCTTCCCAATGCCCGCGCCACCGGTGAATACAGCAAGGGCAGGCCGTCGCGGCGGTTCGCCTTCCGCCCCGGGGCTGCCGTGGTGGTGGGCCTGGACGCGGGCCGGACCCACCTCACCACCACCATCGCCGACCTTTCGGGAAACCCCCTGGCACGGCAGACCGTCCGGCTTGACGTTGACAGCGGCGCCGCGGAACGGCGGGTAGCCGTGGTGTCCGCCATCGATGCGGCCCTGCTCGAGGCCGGCCGGGAACGCAACGAGGTCCTTGCGGCCGGCGTCGGCGTCCCGGCGCCGGTGGATGCCGTTGGCGCATCGCCGCGCCAGGAGGGCGGCTTCTGGCAGCGGATGAATCCCGGCCTGCAGCAGCTGCTGGAGGAGTGGGTGCCCATTGTCCGGATCGAGAACGACGCATCGCTGGCCGCCATCGCCGAGGGCAGCGTGGGGGCGGCCGTAGGGCTGCGGCATTTTGTGGTGTTGCTCGCCGGGGACCGGCTGGGCGCGGGAGTAGTGGTGGATGGCCGCCTGCTGAAGGGCAAGCACGGCGGTGTGGGCGAGATGATGGCCTTCGACTACGTTTTTGGGGTTGAGTCGGTGGTGGGGATCGGCCTGCAGCTGGCCGACTGGGTCCGCGAAGCCAAGGCGGCCGGCGATCTTCCGTCCGGACATCCCCTGGCGCCGGTGGCGGCCGCGGACCTTACGGGCCGGATGGTCCTGGACCTTGCCCGATCCGGGGATGCCTGGACGCGGGCCCTGGTGGAGCGCGCGGGAGCGCTCCTCGCCCGGGTAACCGGCGTTTTTGGCAGCCTGTACGACCCGGAGCGGGTGATTGTGGCCGGGGCGGTGGTGGAGGGTTTGGATGAGGTGCTGGCCGTGGCGCAGGACTTGCTGCCCGGGGAAATCAACCTGCCAGCCCCGGAGCTGCTGCTGTCCGCGCTCGGCGCCACGTCTGTGGCCACCGGGGCCGTGCACGCAGCCCTCGAAGCGGCCCGCAGTGACGTCCTGCGATTGGGGCGCCCGGTCGCTTCCGCCCGGCCGCCCGGTGCGATGAACTAGGAGGAGGCGCGCCAACGGCCGGAACGCACGTTCCGGCCGCTGGACTTCGTGTTGACGTGCCGCCTGGGCTTAGGCGCGCGCTGATTCCTGAAGGTATTCCTCATCTTCGGCGACGTTTGAGTTCCGGCCCAGGGCCAGGCCCACCATGGTGAGGACACAGGCCACCGTCAGGTAGATGGCCACGGGCAGCCAGCTGTTGTAGGCGCCCATCAGGAGGGTGAACATAAATGGCGCCACGGCGCCGCCGATGATTCCGGCAAAGGTGTAAGCCAGCGAGCTGCCGGTGGAGCGGAGGCGCGGGCTGAACTGTTCCACCACGAACGCGGCCTGCGGGCCGTACATAAAGGAGTGGAACACCAGGCCCAGCACGGTGCCGATGATCAGGACCGTAGCGGACTTTCCCTCAAGGGCTATGAAAAAGACGAAGGCCCAGACGGAGGCGCCCACCGCGGCGACGCCGTAGACGAGGCGACGGTTGATCCGGTCTGAGACCGCGCCGGCCAGGGGCATGGTGAAGAGCTGGACGGCCGATCCGATCAGGACGGCCACCAAAACCTGGCCGCGGTCGAAGCCGAGCTTCTGGATGCCGTAGGTGAGTGTGAAAACGGTGCACAGGGCGTAGAGCACGTCCGGGCCGATGCGGCTGAGGATGGCTGCGGCGAGGGGCCGGCGCTGGGTGCGGAGGACTTCCTTTATGGGGGCGTTGGGCTTTTCGCCGCGGGCTTCGAGGGCCTTGAAAACGGGGGTGTCTTCCAGCCGCAGCCGGATCCAGAGTCCGAAGGCCACCAAAACTGCGGAGACCAGGAACGCAATCCGCCAGCCGTAATCCACGAAAGCTTCCTCGGACAGCATCAACGTCAGTACCGCCAGGGCGCCGTTGGCCATCAGGTTGCCGGCGGGCGGGCCGATCTGGGCGGCGGAGGCCCAGAAACCACGACGACGGGGATCACCGAATTCGCTGGACAGCAGCACGGCGCTGCCCCATTCGCCGCCCACGCCGACTCCCTGGGCGAAGCGGAGCAGCACCAGTGCGATCGGTGCGGCGATGCCGATGGTGCCGTAGGCGGGCAGCAGGCCGATCAGGAACGTGGCCACGCCGATCAGCATCAGTGTGATGACCAGGACCTTTTTCCGGCCGATCTCGTCACCCAGGCGGCCGAAGATGATGCCGCCGACGGGCCGGGAAATGTAGCCCACGGCGTAGGTGGAGAAAGCGAGGAGGGTGCCCGTAAGGGGATCTGCGGCGGGAAAGAAGATGAGCGGGAAAACGATGGCGGCCGCTGCCGAGTAGACGGCGAAATCGTAGAATTCAAGCGCGGTGCCCGTAAGGCTGGCGGCAAAGGCTTTGTGCATATCCTTGCGGCGCACCACGGGGGCTGTGGTCTCAGGCGCCGGGGCTGGGTTGGTGGCCATGGGTGTCCTCCAGGGTGGATGCGTTGCTGCGGACCGCCGGGGCGGGAAGGGTGCCTGCGCCGCGGGCCGGGGAGTGCCGAGGGGCAGCGGTGGGGCGTTCCCGGCGGAGTACGGCTGCCGGGCAGTGCTGGTCAGGTTGTTGAACAATCTGAGGTTGTTGAACAATCTAATGTGAAGTGGGCCACTACGTCAAGGGGGTGGCTCCTGGCAGTGGGCGGCGCTCCGGCACGTCACGTGAAGCCTTCGGGCCGGGAACAGCAAATGCCCATGCGTGCAGGACGACTTGGCCCCGCCTTAAGGCCGAGGCGAATCCACCCGCCCCCGTTAGCCGTGACTGTTCACGTGGCGGCGATCAGGCGCGCACCTGTAGGCCGATGGGCTTATCCGACTTGCCGCCCAGTCACAAAGCGATGTACCCGTTGCCTGAAGGCCTCAGGTTTTCGGGGCGCTCCGAGCCCGCTGCTCGCCGCCCCAGCGTTCCAGTGCGTTGATCGCCTCGCGCAGGGTGAGGCCCTTATCGGTCAACGCGTAGGCCCGCGTGTTGTGCCGAAGGGGTAGGCGGGACAATAGGCCGGCGGCCTCGAGCTCACGCAGGCGGGTCGCAAGCATGTTGGTTGGCACTCCCAGGTCGCGCTGCAGATCGCCGTAGCGCTGCGGCCCGTCGAGCAGCCGCTCCACGATAAGCAGGGCCCACCGCGCTCCGACGACGTCGAGGGCCGCGGCGAGGTCGCTCACGCGGTCGGATCGACGTCCGGCTTCATCCAAAACGGCGAATAGTGGTAGCCGTCGGGGTCGTCGAACTGGCGCTGGTACATGAAGGGGTAGTCGTCGGTGTCGCCGATCCGCCCGCCGGCGGCGCGGGCGCGTTCGATGAGCCCGTCCACTGCCTCCCGGCTGCCGAGGTCGAAGGAGACGGTGACCTTCGAGGGGGTGTCCGGCCCACCGACCAGCTCTTCGGCGCCACCGACGCTCGCGTACATCTCGCGGCTGCCGAGCATGACGTACTGCTCGGGCGCGATCGCGAAGCAGGACACGTTGTGGTCTGACATCTCGGTGTTGAGGTTCCAGCCAAGGGCGGTATAAAAGGCTGTGGAGCGCTCGACGTTCTCAACCGGGCAGGTGATGAAAAGGCTCATGACGCCATACTTGCATTTTGCAAGTATGGCGTCAAGACCCAGCCGCACTTTGCAACTTGCAACCGTAGCAGCCGGGCAGCCGTCGGCAACTATCAGCCCTGGCCGCGGAAGCTGCCCTCCGCTGACGGATCGGAGGAGAAAAGGCGAACCTCCGCTTTTGTCCCTCCGCGCACGGTGAGCAGGGTCGGGTCCCGCCATATTTCCCGGGCGCACCTATAGGCAACGCAACCGTTCCGGGGCGTGCTCTCAGCGCGCGGGGATCTCCGGGTACTGCTCCCGCGCGGCCCACGCGCTGCTCGTGGATATATTCCCCCGGATCGCCCACCGGCCCACGGCAGCGGCAGCCCCCACGGTTGCCCACAAACCCAGCAACCCCGGGTGCCAGCCCAGTCCCAGCAACCCGCCCAGCCCCCAAAAGACCAGGGTGGGCGCGGCAAAAAATGCTCCGACATGGATCCACTGGCGCCGCACGGGACGGAGCAGGAAGGCCAATACCCACGCGAGCGGAGCGCCCGTCAAAAGGGCGGTCCCATAACCGTAAAAGAGCGCCAGCGGCACGACTCCCCAGCCGGTCCACGCGTCGGTCCCGGAGCGGAAGGCTGTGACCACGTGGGATATGGCGATGATGGTGGCCAACAGGCCCACCCACAGAGTGGTGGTGATCAGCCAGCCCTTGATGAAGGCAGGCGCCTGCAGGACCACCTGCTCTTTCGCCGGCCCCGGCACGTCCCCCAACGTCATGGCTCCAGCCTAGTGCCGGCGCCGGGCTTCAGCCTTCCGAATGGGTCCGCACGTCTGCGCTGGCTTCCGCCTTGTAGCCCAGGTTCCTGGAGACGGCCCTGGCTGCCGCGCGCACCGCCGGGGCCAGGACGTTCGGGGGTGTGGCACCGTCCGGCACCACAATGGACAGCGCCGCCACCACGGTGCCCTGGGCGTCGAAGACCGGCGAGGCCACCGACACCGTGGTGGACGGCAAGGTCCGGCGGATCATGGCAATGCCCGTCCGGCGCACGTCGGACAATGTCCGGCGAACCTGCCCCTCCGGCATGACCGCCACGCCGGGTTCGAGTTCAGGTGGCTTGCGCAGCATGGTTTCCTGGAACTGCTGGTCAGCGCCGGCCAGCAGCACCAGCCCGATGGCCGTGGTCCGCAGCGGGGCCCGCCCGCCAACCCGGTAGGCCACCTCGGTGGCATCCTTTCCGGACAGCCGCTCGATCAGCACCGCCTGTTCGTTGTCCCGCACTGCCAACAGCACGTGGTGCCGGGTGACCTCAAAAAGGTCCTCCAGGTACGGCAGTGCGATTTCGCGTACCCCGTGCCCCCGCGGCGACAGGGATGCCACTTCCCAGAGCCTGACCCCCACAACGTACCGGCCGTCGTCGAGCCTCTCCAACGCGCCCCACGCCACCAGGCGGGCGATCAGCCGCAGCGCCGTGGGCGCCGGCATGTCCGCGTAGCGCGCCAGCTCAGAAAGAGTCAGCGCCCGACGCCGGTCCGAGAAGACGGCGAGCAGGCTCAGGGCGCGGTCCACCACCGGTTCGCCCTGCTTGGGCCGCTTGCCGCGGGCGGGAGGAGCGTCTGAATCCGGAGGGACTGCCATGGCCGCCTTCGATGCTGGGGGATACGTGAGCTGTCCCACAATACTATTCCAACCAATGAAAGCTCCCTGTGGTGAAGATGCTGCGGGAACGGAAGCTGGAACTCCCAGCACCCCACGCCCAGGAGCCAGCCGCATGACCGCCACGAGTCTCGACGCCGACGTCGAACACGCCCTTTCCACGCTGCCGCTTGAAGACAAGGTTGCGCTGATCAGCGGCGACGGGCTCTGGTCCACCCGCGCGGACGCCCGGCTGGGACTGCCCCGGGTGATCGTGTCGGACGGTCCCGTGGGCGTGCGCGGGCACAGGGAGAACGAACAGCACGGCTCGGCCAACTTCCCGTCCGGAACCGCACTGGCGGCGTCGTGGGACCGGAACCTCCTGGAGCGCATCGGACGCCAGCTCGCCGCCGAAGCCCGCCGCGCGGAGGTGGATGTGGTCCTGGGCCCCACCATCAACCTGCACCGTTCACCCCTGGCCGGCCGCAACTTCGAGTGCTATTCGGAGGATCCGCTGCTGACCGGCGACCTGGCCGCCGCGTACGTGACCGGCATCCAGTCCCTGGGGATCGGTGCCTGCCCGAAGCATTTTGTAGCCAACGAGGCCGAAACTGACCGGACGAAAGTGAACAACGTGCTCGCGGCCCGAACCCTTCGCGAGGCCTACCTGGCGCCGTTCGAAAATGTGGTCCGGAACGCGCGGCCGTGGATGGTCATGGCCGCGTACAACGGCGTCAACGGTGCGCCCATGACCGAGAACGCGCTGGTGGCGGAGCCGCTGAAGGGGGAGTGGGGCTTCGACGGTGCCGTGGTCTCCGACTGGCACGCCGTGTATTCCACCACCGGATCGGCGCTTGCGGCCACGGACCTGGCCATGCCCGGACCGGAGAAGCTGTGGGGTGCGGCGCTGGTTGAGGCCGTCCGGGGCGGGCAGGTCGCGGAGGCGGAGATCGACCGGAAAATCCGCCGCCTGCTGACGCTGGGCCGCAGGGTCACCGCCGGCCGGAACCAAGCGATTAACCCGTCCGACGCCGGTCCGCTGGCCCGGGCGACCGCCGCTGCAGGGACGGTCCTGCTGGAGAACCGGGACGGCATGCTGCCCTTGCGGCCGGCAGGGCCCACCTCGATCGCACTGATCGGGCCGGCAGCACTGGACCCCCGCACGCAGGGCGGCGGCAGCGCCTCGGTGTATCCCGACTACACGGTTCCACCCGCGGCAGGGCTCCGGAACGCGCTGGGCGAAGGCGTCCGGGTCACCACCACGCAGGGTGCCTGGCTCGCCGATGGCCTCCGCGAACCCCGGCCCGGTGAGTGCACCTTTGATGGCGCACCCGTGCAGCTGCGCTGGCTGGACGCTGCCGGTGCCGTCCTGGAAACGCAGGCAGGCCGGCTGACCACGCTGACGCGGGGCCGGACCGGCGTCCCCGCCGGGGCGGCCGCCGTCGAACTTTCCACCCTGTTCACCCCGCACCTGTCCGGGAGCTGGCAACTCGGCTACAAGGGGATCGGCCTGGGCGAGGTGACGGTGGACGGCGTTCCCGTAGCCACCGCCGATTCCAGGGACCGTGCCGGCAACCTCGAGGAGGTGCTCATTGGCGCCCCTGACGTCAGCGGCCCCGTTGAACTGACGGCGGGCACGGCCATCCACGTGGCCCTCCGCTTCACCTGGGCCGGCGACTTTATGCTGTTCCGCGTGGGGCTGGGTGTGGCCGAGCCCCGCCTCTCGCAGGACGCGGAAATTGCCGCCGCCGTGCAGGCCGCCCGGGAGGCTGAGGTGGCCGTGGTGATGGTGGGGACTTCCGGCGCCGTGGAAAGTGAGGGCTTCGACAGGACCTCCCTCCGGCTTCCCGGCGCCCAGGATGAATTGGTGGCCGCGGTGATCGCAGCCAATCCGCGCACCGTGGTGGTGGTAAATGCGGGCGCCCCGGTGGAAATGCCCTGGCGCCATGACGCGGCGGCGGTGCTGCTGGTCTGGTTCCCGGGCATGGAAATGGGCAACGCCCTGGCGGATGTTCTGCTGGGCGCAGTGGAGCCCGGCGGGCACCTGCCCACCACCTGGCCCGCGGTGCTGGCGGACGCGCCCGTCACCACTACCGCCCCCCGGGACGGCGAACTGGCTTATACGGAAGGAGTGCACCTGGGCCATCGCGGCTGGGCCCGGCAGGAGCCAGCCCCCGCGTACTGGTTCGGCCATGGGCTGTCCTACACCACGTTCGCCGTGTCCGCCTTTTCGCTGCGGCACGCGGGCGCCGGTGTTTCCGCTGTCCTCACCGTTAAGAACACCGGCACCAGGGCCGGCAAATACGTGGCGCAGGTTTACGCCTCGGCGCCCGGCTCCGCGGTTGACCGGCCGGCGTTCTGGCTGGCTGGTTTCGGGACCGTTCAGCTCGCCGCCGGGGAATCGGCCGACCTTGAGGTGCTCCTGCCCGTCCGGAGTTTCGAGTACTGGGACGAGGAAACGGGCTGGGTGCTGGAACCGACACTGTTCCAGCTGGCTCCGGCCTCCGACGCCGGCCAGGCCGCCGGCGCCCTGGCCGGACCTCTGGCCGCCCACTGGGACGGGGCCATCGCATGACCCGCCCGCCCGGGCTGCGGGGCGTTGCACGAAGCACCGCGCCGCGCCCGTCCCCGGCGCCTCGCCCCGGTTTTAGCCCCGGCACCCAGCCTTTCGTTGCCGCCGCCGGCGGCAACCGGACCACAGCACCCGCAAGGAGCACCCCATGACCCGCAGCGACACGACTGTTGACCCGGCCTTGAACGACCCGGCCCTGAATGACCCGGCCCGCCCCGGCGGGGCGCCGGTCCCGCCGTTCCCCGTCTTTGACGCCCCCGGAATCCCGGTGGAGGTGTCGGACGTTTCCGCGGTGCACAGCGAAGTGACCTACGCCCGCATCCTCGGTTTCCGGCCCCTGAAAATGGACATCTGGCTGCCCCGGCACGCCACCGGCCCCGTACCGCTGGTGCTGTGGGTGCACGGCGGCGCCTTCCAGCTGGGGGACCGGCGGGAACTGCCACCCACGTTCGCCCCGGACTCGGTGTTCCGGCTGCTCAACGAGGCAGGCATCGCCTGCGCCACGGTGGACTACCGGCACAGCCTCGAAGCACCGTTCCCTGCCCAGCTCCACGACCTCAAAGCCGCCGTCCGGTACCTCCGCGCCTTCGCCGGGGACCTGGGGGTGGATCCCGGCCGGTTCGGCGCCTGGGGCGAATCCGCCGGTGGGCACCTGGTGGCGCTGCTGGGCCTCACCGGCGACCGGGAGGACCTGCACGGCGGCCTTGGTGCGCAGGGGCACTCAAGCGCCGTGCACGCCGTCGTCGATTTCTACGGCGTCTCCTCGCTGGTGGACATCCCGCCCATGCACATGCCGGCCGGAATGTTCCCGGCGGCCCTGACCGCTGCCGTGCCGCCGGGCATGTCCCTGCAGCCCGAACAGATGCTGGTGGGGGGCTCCGCCGACCCGGCACTGCTGGCCGCTGCCAGCCCGGTCAGCTACGTGACCGCGGATTCAGCGCCGTTCCTGCTGGTCCACGGCGACAGTGACGGCCTGGTGCCGCATTCCCAGACGGACCTCCTGGCGGCTGCGCTCGCCGGCGCCGGGGTGGAGCACGAGGTGGTCACGGTCCAGGGTGGTGACCACTGCTTCTTCGGCGCCGAGGACCAGTTGGACGCCATCCTGGCCACCGCGGTGTCCTACTTCTCCCGGAAGCTCGGCCGGCAGTGACGGTGCCTGAGCCGTCGCGTCAACCGGAGCCTGACACCGGCCCGGCGCCCGATGCAGGCTTCGCCCAATACCTGGCCTCGCCGGCCGGCCCCCTGGTCCTGGACTCCGGCGCGCTCCGGCTGGCAGGGCCGGACGTCCCCATCCGCACCGTCACCGCCGAGGGCAGGCACGGCCCCGTCAACATCCGGATCTACGGCCATCCTGCCGGCTCCGGCGCCGCCGGGCTGGTGTGGCTGCACGGCGGCGGGTTCGTCAGCGGCACCGTGGACATGCCGGAATCCGACTACCTCGCCCGGGTTTTAGCGGCGGCCGGCACCCCGGTGCTGTCAGTGGATTACCGGCTGGCGCGCGATGGTGTGTGCTTCCCCGTCCCCCATGATGACGCCCTGGCCGGCTGGTTCTGGGCGCGCCGGAACGCCGAAAGCCTGGGTCTGGACCCCGGACTCCTATGCCTGGGCGGCGCCGGCGCCGGTGGCAACCTGGCGGTCGGGGCTGCGCTGTACCTGGTGGATGCAGGCAAACCGCTGCCCGCCAAGCTCCTGCTCGCGTACCCCTTCCTGCATCCGGACCTGCCCGCCCCGGCCGGCGGGCTGGCCGCGGACGTGATGGCCGGGCTGCCGCGCCAACTGCGGTTCACCCTGGAGGACTGCATCCGGACCGCCGAGAACTACGTGGGCGGACCGGTGAGCATGGCACCGTCCTACGCGATGCCCGGCTACGCGGACCCCGCGGGACTTCCACCCACCGCGCTGCTTGCCTGCGAGTTTGACGACGCCCGCGGCTCCGCCGAGGTGTTTGCCGCCGCCTTGGAACAGGCAGGCGTTCCAGTTTCCTACTTCCTGGCCCGCGGCGCCGTCCATGGCCACCTCAACCATGCGGCAGGTCTCCCCGAAGGTAGACCGGCGCTGGATTTCCTGGCTGCGGAACTGGCCCTGGCGGGCGCAGCGTGAGCCAGTCCGCGGCCGGCACCCCCGTGATCCCGGGGTTCTTTCCCGACCCCACCGTCTGCCGGGTGGGCGGGGACTACTACCTGGCCTCCTCAAGCTTCGAATACTTTCCCGGGGCGCCTGTCTTCCACAGCCGTGACCTCGTGGCGTGGGAGCAGGTGGGCAACATCCTGACCCGCCGCACCCAGTTCCCCGCGGGTGACCGCCGTGGGTCCGGCGGGATCTTCGGTTCAACGCTCCGCCACCACAACGGGCAGTTTTGGTTCATCACCACAAACATGAGCGACTTCGGCGGCGGCCACCTGCTGTTCCGTGCCACAGACCCGGCAGGGCCCTGGAGCGAGCCTGTCCAGATTGCCGGGACGCTGGGGATCGACCCGGACATCGCCTGGGACCAGGCGGGAAACTGCTACCTCACCTGGGTGGGTTTTGGCCCGGGTCCCGAAGCGTCGGGCATCGTCCAGGCCCGCCTCGACACTGCCGGCGGGCACCTGCTCGAAGCTCCCCGGAAGGTCTGGCAGGGCACCGGGCTGGCGTTCCCCGAAGGTCCGCACCTCTACCAGGTGGGGGACTGGTGGTACCTGATGCTGGCCGAAGGCGGCACCGAGCGGGGCCACGCGGTGTCCATCAGCCGCAGTACCTCACCTGCCGGGCCGTTCGAAGCCTGTCCCGGCAACCCCATCCTGAGCCACCGCAGCCTTGACACCCCGGTGCAGAACACCGGGCATGCGGACCTTGTGCAAAAGCCGGACGGGACCTGGGCTGCGGTGTACCTGGGCGTCCGGACCGGCGGGTCCAGCCCGGGATACCACGTCCTGGGCCGGGAAACGTTCCTTTCCGGCGTCACCTGGCAGGACGGTTGGCCCGGTTTCGACCAGGCCGGCTACCAGGTTCCGGCGTCGGACCATTCGTTTGTGGAGGACTTCGCCGCACCGGAACTGCACCCGCGCTGGGTATCACCGGGCGACGAACCGGCATCATTCATATCCCGCCCGGCGGCGGACGGCGGCCTGGAGTTGGCTGCCGGCGGGCCGGACAGCCCGCGACTGCTGGCAACCCGCCTCCGGGATGCGGACTGGACCTGCCGGGCCGCGTTCCGTGCCGTTGATGCCGGCGCCGAACTGGTGCTGCGGATCGACAGCAGGCACTGGTACGCGGTCCGGCTGGGGCAGGGCCTGGTGCAGGCCGTCGCCCGGATCGGGCCCCTCACGCAGGAACTCGCGACCGCGGCCCCCCGCCCGGGTGAAGCCCTGCAGTTGGAGATAAGCTCCGCGCCGCCCGCCCAGGCCGGGCAGCCCGGCCAAAACGTCGGACCCGACGAGGTGGTCCTCGGCTTCCGGCAGGCGGGGCACTTCACGGAGCTGGCCCGGCTGGATGGCCGCTATCTTTCCACGGAGGTGGCCGGCGGCTTCACGGGCAGGGTCATTGGTGTGTCCGCGCTGGGCGGGCCGGCGGTTCTTGACCGGTTCGAGTATCTGTCCGCGGCTGCTGCGCCCGGCACCTGATCCACTGGACTGCAGGCGGTGGGGTGCCCGCGGCCTGCAGGCAGGCAGCCGGTGGCATGCTTCGTGACCGGATGCCGTCATGAACTGGCGGCCGGTGCCCGGCAGTGGCACCATAATTTGATGCTTGAGGCAACTAAATCCCCGTCCCGGCCCGAAGAGGGACCCCTGAACCCCGCGTTGGCGGCCGAAGCCAAAATCGCCAGGATCGCGGTCACCGTGTTCCCCCTCCTGGTGGTGGCCGCCGGCCTGGCCGGGTTTTTTGTCCCGGGGGCCTTCAAGCCCATGGCGCCCAGTGTCCCGTACCTGCTGGGCATCATCATGTTCTGCATGGGCCTCACCCTGACGCCGCCGGACTTCGCTGCGGTGATCCGCCGCCCCTGGGCCGTGGCGCTGGGGATCGTGGCCCACTACGTGATCATGCCGGGTGCCGGCTGGCTGATTGCCACGGCCCTGAACCTGAGCCCCGAACTGGCGGTGGGCCTGATCCTGGTGGGCTGCGCACCGTCCGGCACCGCGTCGAATGTGATGGCTTTCCTTGCCAAGGGCGATGTGGCGCTTTCCGTGGCCGTGGCGTCGGTGTCCACCCTCATCGCCCCGATCGTCACCCCGCTGCTGGTCTTGTTCCTGGCCGGCTCCTACCTCCAGATCGATGCCGGCAGCATGGTCCTGGATATCCTGAAGACAGTGCTGCTGCCGGTGGTCGCCGGGCTGCTGGCCCGGCTGCTGCTCAGGGAAGCCGTGGCGAAGGTCCTCCCCGCACTGCCCTGGGCGTCCGCCGTCGTAATTTCACTGATTGTTGCCATTGTGGTGGCGGGCAGCGCGGACAAGATCGTGGCCGCGGGCGGGATCGTATTCCTTGCTGTGGTGCTGCATAACGGCTTCGGACTGGGGCTGGGCTACCTCGCCGGCAAGGTGGGCAGGCTCGATGCGCGGGCCCGCCGCGCCCTGGCGTTCGAGGTGGGGATGCAGAACTCCGGCCTCGCCGCCACGCTTGCCACCGCCCATTTCGGCGCCCTGGCCGCCCTGCCATCCGCCGTCTTCTCGCTGTGGCACAACGTTTCCGGCGCCGTTGTGGCTGCCTGGCTGGCGCGGCGTCCGCTGCCGGACCCGCAGGCCTGACGCAACAGCGGACGACGGCGGCCTGCGCAGGCGGTGCCGACGCTGCGGGAAGGATAACTCCAGGGTGGGGGCGAGGGTTGTGCCCTGACCATGTGGTGGCAGGCCAACCGCGGGCAGAGATGTTCGTCAGTGGACACGGAGAGCATTGGCGCGCTGGGGCTGACTATGTCATCCGCCATAAAGACGCCTGGAAACACGCCCTGGCCCAGAACGAAGGCTGGCGAGAGCAGCTCCCCGTGAAGGGCCGCTACCGGCGCGGCTCACTGTTCATCCGTTAGGCTCGATTTTGGTCCGCTGGGGGCCCTTGACTCTGCTATGGGGGCATAACCATCGTGGGAACTGTTAGTAGATCAACAACGTGGACAGGCCTGCGCCTGGTTCCGCCAGCGCTGCTTTTTGGGCTGCTGCTGGGGCTGGCGGGATGCACTTACGCGGGCGCGCCAACCCAGGAGGAGCCGGCCACCGTCCGGGCCACGAACGCTGCAGTTGCGTCTTCCGCCGCTACGCCTGCCCTGGGTGGAGAAACCGTGCGGGACTCGTTTGGCAACGCGGACTTCTACACCACCGTGCCAGGCGATACCCTCGCGGCGGTGGCGAAGACGTACGGGCTATCCGAGGCGAAGGTCGCCGGGTTCAACGGACTCCAGCCCGGAACTCCCCTCGCTCCGGGGACACGGCTCCGGCTAATTCCGGCCGGTCCCATGCCGGGCGCCCAGGGCACTGCCACGATTGACGCAAACGGCATTCCAACGGGATACACGATAGAGCCCGAAGACAGCTTGGCGGGCATCACCTACAGGTTCAATCTGACCGCTGAGCAGTTGGCGGAAGCGAACAAGGTCCCGTTCCCTACGAAAAGGGGAACGTCTTTTTCATCCAGGCCGGCAAGGTCATCCAGCTGCAGAAGAATCCCGTGGACAGCCGCTCAGGGGCCGGTACAGGGGTCACCAACTCGTTCGGCCAAACGGTCTTCTACACCACGGCAGACGGTGACTCATTCGACAGCCTGGGCTACAAGTTTCGCTCAACCACGGCACAGATCCTGATGTACAACCGCTCGCTGTCCGTGGATCAGCCCATCCCTGCCGGTACGAAGCTTCGCTTGATACCCGGCGAACTGAAGATCGAGGGCGCTCAGGGGACGTCCACCGCTGACGCCCAGGGCATTCCACTGACATACACCACCGCGCCGGGAGACATCGAACGCCAAGTTTCGTTCCGCTTCGGCGTGACTGACCTGCGCTCGGCCAATCGTCCCAGCACAGGCACCGCCGGGGCCTGGTATGACTTCTCAGACCTGCCCAACGGCGAACTTGCGCCCGGGCAGACCATCAGCGTGGCGCTGGACAAGCCCATTAACAAACCCGGCCCCTGACGTTCGCCCGTTTGCAGTGGGCGCCCTGGGGAAGCGTCCAAATCGGGGTAACGCGGGCGCCGCGCAGTAAGCAGCTACTGGGGCTCGGGGTCCCTCATATCAGCGGCCCTTCTCTCATCGGCGCTGAGGATGCCGTCACGAACAGCCGTTCTAATCACGAGGTAGAGAACATAGAAAAAGACGGCTGCAACCACCGCCGAGAGGATAACGAGATTCAGCGGACCAGCATCCATAATTTTCCCCCCAAGGATGTTCACATTCGTTCAGACCAGAATTAGCTTAGCGACAAGCGGGCTGACAGTAGCGTCAAAGCAACCAGGTGAGTGCCCGTTGAAGAATCTCCTCACCTGCATTTGGAAAGCGGCAACCGAGGCCTCGCTGCCTGCTCGGTAACCTAGGTAGAGGACAAAAAAGGGGGCATTGTGGACGAAAATATTCAGGACCGACGGCGGATCGTCCGGGATTTCGGGGTCCGCATATCGATTCCCGCCGTGCTTTTCGCCGGGTTGCTTGTCTTTCTCATCTCCTCCCTACCGCTTGGTGTGCTTCCGCCTGCAGTGTTGGTCGTAGGAGCTGCTCTCCTGATCGGGGGCACCATCGGATTCTTCACGGGCGTTCGCGGGCCGCACTGGCCGATCTACGCTTCGATCTTGACCGGAACGGCGGTACTTCTCCTGCTGCCCGACCCCTGGCAGGGGCTCGCTCTCCTGCCGATCCCTGCATCGGCAGTCGCCTACGCGTTGGGTAAGGAGACCGCGTTCTTCCGGCTAAACCTTGGGCAAGCTGTTTCGCTGGCCGGCAAGTGACACTTTCGCGTCCATGGGCCCGGTAAGACGCCCATTGCTCGTACGTTGAAATGAGAAGGAGTGGAACCTGCAGTAGGCATTTTTATGGTTATTGGTGTGGTCGGAATGATCTACGCAACGATGGCACATTACAAAAACCGGAAGTAGCACCCGCATCTGCTTGCTTGGCGCGTCCCCAACGCTGGCTAATCGTGAGCTGTTGTCAATCGAGTGAGAGATGGGGGTAATACCGGTTTGCTTGAATTGTTCAATTGGGCCGCACGATGACAGCAGCGTCCGGTAAGGATCCCTGAACGGACGCCGGAGCGTGCGTTGATTCCCCGGCTTACGGCCCACAGTCCAGTCGTGTACACATGGAACATGGGACTAGAGGTTCAAGAATCCGACCGGGAAAACTGTCTGTTCTGCGGCATCGTTGAGCGCGATCCTGGAGACCAAATTTTCTTTGCCGACAATGATGTGGTGGCTTTTCTCGATATCGCTCCAGCGACTCAAGGACACACCCTGGTCGTGCCCCGCATACACGCGGCCAACGTGTTCGATGTGGGAGGTGATGAATTTTCAGCCACAATGCGAGGCGTCTGGAGCGTTGCCAGCATCCTCAAGCGACAGCTGAATCCCCAAGGAATGACCCTGATTCAGAGCAGCGGCGAGGCGGCCTGGCAGGACGTTTCCCACCTGCATGTGCACCTCATTCCTCGATATCAAGGAGACGGTCTCGTCCGCCCTTGGGGTCAGGTTCCGAGCCAGCCGGAGGCGGTTGGACAGACAGCTGATTCCCGCGCTCTAACAGGGGAATTGCGCCGAGCAAGCGGCTACGAGGAGTAACCGCTTGCTGCTGAAGGATTGTCCACGGGAAAGGTCCAGTCCCATGCTGGTTTGTGCCACCTGGACAGCCGTCATGCGGCCGGGCTGAAACACTGGAGCTATGGACATGCCTCTCGCCCGTGACTCTGGACATGTGGACCAAAAGAACATCTGTAACGTCGCCCGAGCCTTCGTGGAGGAAAACCATCCTGAAGCATGTGCCTCGATTCTCGGCGGAAGCGCTGCGGCGGGAACAGCAACGTCGACCTCGGATCTCGACATCGCACTGCTGTATCCGACCGGTCACTCCAACTACGCCCAGACCACCCGGTACCGGGGCTGGCTGGTAGAAACCTTCGTACATACACCGGAGAGCCTCCAGTTCTGGTACCGCAAGGAAGCCCAGGATCGTAGACCGGTGATAGCAGCGATATGCGCGAAGGGACTGCTTCTAACAGACGACGGAAGCGGTGCTGCTTGGCAAGAGGGAGCTCAAGCTGAAATGGCCCGAGGGCCTGAACCGCTCACAGACCAAGAACGAGATTCCCGTCGCTACAACCTCAGCGCTCTTGTAGACGACCTCGAAGGCAGCGAGTCGGCAGCGGAAGATCTCATACTGACTGCAGAGGTGCTCCGCGAGGCGGCCGATCTGTTGCTCCTCGAGAACGGGAACTGGCTCGGCGCCGGTAAATGGGTCATTCGCAGGCTCGCCCAGAGTGACCATCACTTGGCGGTCCGCCTGCTGGCATGGGCGAGGGACCCGAACCGCGACCCAAAGAATCTCATAGCTCTCGCAAAGGAGGTACTCGGCATATCAGGTGGGTACCTCCAAGAAGGCTTTGTTCGAGGCGCCCTCTGACGAGACTCCCCAAATCATCCTCGCTGCCAATCCACATGGATGCCGGCCAGGGGCGCACAATTGCCTTGGAGCCAGGACGTGCTGAGGCGAAAGGTCACACGCGACAGCTCGGCGTCTTGGGGCATGGTTGGATAGTGCGACCGGAGGCCGGCAGCGTGATCCGCATCGAGGTCGATCAAACGGATCCGCTCCACTGAGAGAACCTCGCCCTCAGCGTGGGCAAAATCAGGGTGGTCCTCGAAGACGAATGTCGCAGGTCCCACCGTGATCGGGTCATCCCAGCGGATGGTTGTGGTCTTCTCGCCTGACATCACGGCGTCGTGATACCGCTTGTTGAATCGAACAATTCGTCGCTCATTAGCATCTGGGAAGAAGTACGTGTCCGGCAGGAGTTTGCGAACCGGCCGGACGACCGGACCGGATTCTGCCGGTACTGCGACCAGTATGTCGGGATGGTGATCGAGGAGCACCTGCCGGCATCGTCCGCACGGGGGGGATAAGACCGCGCCCCCTGTCGCCAGCCGCTGCTATCGTGAGCAGTTGCTTCGCCCCTGCGGTTGCCGCAACGCCCAGGGCGACCAGCTCGGCGCACGGGCCACCGTTGAAGTGGTAGACGTTGACTGCCTGATGAATGTTTCCGTCAATATCCATCGTGACCGCGGCGACGGTGTGATTGTCGCTCGCCCCGAGGGTTCGCGCTAAGGCCTCTGCGGCATCGATGACACGGCGCTCAGGTTCAAGTGGTTCCACAACTGATCACGCTAACAGGCGCGGTCCTGAGGAGCGGATGGATAGAAGCATTTACAGGAATTCTGGACGCCCGGTACAGATCCCCTTGCGGGCTGCCCGATGCGCCAAACAGCGCGGTGAAAACGCCGCCATTTACTGCTGAAAGTCACATTGGCGGCGGAACCAGAGTGATTAGAGGCTCGCGCCCTTTTTAGGTGACAGGAGAAAATGTTTGGCCGCCGCCCGATGGTCGGGCCGGGGGCAGGGCCTTTACCCAACCGTGAAGACCCGGTCCGGACAACCTCTTTCATTGAGTGAAACCAACGGGCGCCGGCAAGGCGCTGATGCCGCAAAGTTGAGTCAGGACGTGGCCCGCAACACAGGGCCCGCAGGACAGGACGGCGCGGTACACACATGGAGTCGACGACGACGGTAGGCCGGGTCATCAAGGGCCTTGAGTTTGCCCGTCCCGAGGGGGCGGCGCCGCTGCTGCTGGACCTTCACCTTCCGGCGGAGGCGCAGATCGGCGGCAGCAGCCCTGCCATCGTCCACTTCCACGGCGGGGGTTGGCGGACCGGCGAACGGTCCTCCCTGGGCCCGTCAGTGGACGGCACCGGCATCAACCCGATCGGTGCCCTGGTGGCGGCCGGTTTTGTGGTGGCCTCCGCGGACTACCGCCTCAGCGGAACCGCCGTCTTCCCCGCCCAGCTGCAGGACGCCAAAGCCGCCGTTGGCTGGCTGCGGACCAACGCCGCCGCCTATGGTGTGGACCCGGACCGGATCTACGCCTGGGGTGACTCCGCCGGCGGGCACCTGGCGAGCCTCGTCGCGCTCACTGCGGACGCCAACATCACCGCTGCAGACCGGGTCGCTGCCGTCGCCGCGTGGTACCCGCCCACCGATTTGGTGAAGATGGGCAGCCAGGCCCTGCCTGACGCCGTGGCCAGTGCCGACGATCCAGGCTCCCGCGAGGCGCTCCTGCTCGGCGCCCAACCCGCCGACGCGCCGGAGAAAGCCGCTGCAGCCAGCCCGCTCAGCTACGTCCATCGCGACGCCCCGCCGTTTTTCCTGGCCCACGGAACCGCCGACAGGTTCGTTCCGGCCGCCCAGTCCGCCAGCCTCGCCGAAGCGCTGGAAGCCGCGGGCGCCGCCGTCGAACTCCTCCTGATCGACGGGGCCGACCACATGTGGGGCGGACCCGACGGATCCACCGCCGCAGCCGCCCAGGCCACCGCCGCCACCGTTGACTTTTTCCGCCGCCAGGCGACCCACCACTGAACCAGCACGGCCGGCGCCCCGCCCGGCCACACCTGAAAGGCCCCCCATGCATTTCATCGGCATCACCCACCTCGGCACGCCCTGGGCCGCGGCCCTGGCCGGCGCCCGCGTCCTTCCCCTTGCCCCGGTGGCCGACTTCTGGGCCGACCCCACGGGTTGGCAGGACACGGCCGCCTCCCTGGTGACGGACACGGAAGCGGCCGACGGCGGCACTTTCCTTGAGCGCGCAGGCGTCACCGAAGTGCCTCTGGTCCCGGCCTCTGCCAGGGTCATCTGCGTGGGCCTGAACTACAAAGCCCATGTCGCCGAGGGCAGCTACAAGAACCAGGACCTGCCGCCGTATCCCACCCTGTTCGGGCGCTGGACGGCTTCCCTGTCCGTGGGCAACGTCCCTGTCCCGGTCCCCACCGGCGAAGCAGGCCTGGACTGGGAGGGTGAAGTCGCGGCGTACATCGGCCAGCGGGTGGAGTCCGTGGACGAGGAAACAGCTGCCGGCGCCGTTTTCGGCTACTCCACCTTCAACGACATCACCTCCCGGACCGCCCAGAAGCTCACCTCACAGTGGACCCTTGGCAAAAACGGCGACTTCAGCGGCCCGCTGGGCCCACTGGTGAGCCGCGATGAGGTGGGCGACCTGCGGGACGGCCTCCAGGTCCGCACCCGCGTCAACGGTGTGGAGGCCCAGAACGGCAACACCCGGGACATGATCTTCTCCGTGCCGGCCATCATCGCCCTGATCAGCCAAACGTTCACCCTGCATCCGGGCGATGTCATAGCCACCGGAACGCCGGAGGGTGTGGGCTATGCCCGCACACCGCAGTGGCTGCTCCAGCCCGGCGACACCGTCGAAGTGGAAATCGACAAGCTCGGCACCCTCACCACCCCCGTGGGCGACGTGTCCCTGCGGAGCCGTGCCTGATGGCTGACACGCCCATTGCCACCCCGGCCGGCCGGGCCGCCGTGGCCGGGCTGCCGGGGGAGGTGCAGGTCCTCATTTCCGGCGGCGGCCCCAGCGGACTCTTCCTGGCCCTGGACCTTGCCGGCCGCGGCATCCCCAGCCTGGTGATCGAGCCCCGGGACGCCGTGGACCACACCCGGCCCCGGGCCAAAACCACCAACGCCCGCACCATGACGCACTTGCGCCGCCTGGGCCTGGCGGACGCCGTCCGAGCCGCCGCACCCCTTCCCGTGGGGTACTCCCAGGATGTCGCGTTCTGCACCGGCCTCACCGGGCCCGCCGCCCATGAGCTGCGCCGGTTCCGCAACGCCTTCCAGCTGGTCCCCGGGCGGTACGGCCCGCAGCCTGAGGCGGGCCAGCAGATCCCGCAGCCAGCACTGGAGGAAGTCCTGCGCGCCGCAGCCGGCCGGCATCCGCTGATCACCCTGGCCTACGGCCTCACAGTGCAGCATGTCGAGGGGGCGCACGCGCCGCACTCCGTGCTGGTCGCGACCCCTGCCGGTGAGCAACGGACCGTCGTGGCCAACTACGTCATCGGGGCCGACGGCGGCACCTCCGCAGTACGCCGCAGCCTGGGGATCCGCCTGGCGGGAGGGTCCGCGGCGCTGTCCAACATCAGCGTCCTGTTCCGCTCCAGGCAGCTGGCCGGCGCCGTGGCGCTGGAACCGGCAGTCCATTACTGGGTGGTGGGGCAGGACGCCTCGGGCATGGTGGGTCCCATGGACCTGGCCAACACGTGGTGGGCCATCGTCCAGGGCGTGGATCCCGACGTTTCGGTGGACAACGCCGCCGCGGAAAAACTGGTCCATTCCCTGGTCGGCGCCGAAGTGGACGTGGAAGTCCTGGCCACCGACCCCTGGACGGCCCGGATGCTCCTGGCACCGGACTACAGCCGCGGCAACATCTTCCTGGTGGGCGACGCCGCCCACCTGAACCCGCCCTGGGGCGGCCACGGCTTCAACACCTGCATCGGCGACGCCGCCAACCTCGCCTGGAAACTGGCCGCCTCGATCAACGGCTGGGCCGGGCCCGGCCTCCTGGCCAGCTACGGCGCTGAACGCCGCCCGGTTGCTGCCCGGACCATCAGCGATGCCGCCGCCAACGGTCAGGCCCTGGCGTACCACTTCGCTGATCCGGCCCTCGCGGCGGCGGGCCCGGCCGGGGATGCCGCCCGTGCCGCAGCCCACCAGGCCCTCGCCGTGAAGCAGAGCGAGTTTGATTCCCTGGGCCTGGTGCTGGGCTACTCGTACGCGGGCTCGCCGGTGGTGGTCCCGGATGGCCTGCCCATCCCGCCGGAGGACCCCATCAGCTATGTCCCATCCGCCAATCCCGGCGCGCTGCTGCCGCACACCTGGCTGGCCGATGCCACCTCGGTGTACAGCAGCCTGGGCACCGGCTTCACCTTGCTGGCCGACGCCGGCACCTTGGCCGGGGTGCCGGAAACCGACGTTTTCGCCCCGGTCCTGGCAGCGGCCGCCCGGCAGGGCATTCCGGTGACCGTTGCCGCCGTCGGCCCGTCCGACGACGGGACCACCATGGCCGAACTCTGGGGCGCGGGCGCGGTGCTGGTCCGGCCCGACCAGCACGTGGCCTGGCGCGGGAACGCCGCAGAAGCCGCCGCGGCCGCCCTGTCCGTCGCGGCCGGTTTAAACGCCGACGCCGCTGCAACATCCCCCAACGACTCCAGGAGTGCCCGTGTCGACGCCGTCCTTCCGTGATTTCCTGTACGCCCCGAACCACCCACGGGTGGCGGCCATCAGGGGGCTGGACGCCCGCGGGTACGCCGAGGCGGCCACGCGGGATTCCTTCGCCGGGCCCATGATCGAGGGCTGGAAAAAGCTCTACCCCCGGCCGTTCCGCGGGATCACCAGTGACGGCGTGATGCAAGAAGGCCTGTTTCCGTTGGCCCCCGCCCGGCCCGGCGAAGAGGCGCCCACCGCGCAGATGGTGGCAGCGGCCGGGAAACTCCTGGCCGTGGTGAGTGATCAGCAGGCCGGGAAGCTCCGCTACGCCGTGGACGCGGTGGAGTGGCAGAGCTGGGCCAACCCCGAGTTTATGCAGCACGATACCGGGCTCCGGCTGGACGAACTGGACGCCCCCGTCCGGGATGCCGCACTGGCCCTGGTGGAAGCCACGCTCAGCCCGGAAGGCTTCGAGTTGGTGCGCGGGCTGATGCGGATCAACGGCTTCCTGGGCGACCTGGTGGAGCTGCCCCTGCTGATGAACGAGTTCAGCTACAACTTCTCCCTCTTCGGCGAACCGTCCGGGACGGAGCCGTGGGGGTGGCAGCTTTTTGGCCACCACGCGGCCGTGAACGCTTTGGTGGCAGGCACGCAGCTGGTCATCTCGCCCGTGTTCCTCGGCGCCGAACCGGACCTGATCGACGCCGGCCCGCACCGCGGCGTCCAGGTGTTCAAGGAGCGGATCGGGCTGGCCCGGCAGCTGATGGAAGCCTTGCCCGCTGAGCTACGCGACGCGGCCACGGTCTATGCGGCCATGGTTGACCCTGCCATGCCTGAGGGCCGGCTCCACTCCGGCGACGAGCGGCACCTTGGCGGCTGCTTCCAGGACAACCGGGTGATCCCGTACGAGGGGATCAAGGTCTCCGCCATGCCCACCGAAGCCCTCGAAGTGCTGGATGCCTTGGTGGCGGATTTCCTGGTGTACCTGCCGGCCGGGCCGCGTGCCGCCCGGCTCCGGGAGATCCGCAGTCATTACAGTGAGACCTTCTTCAGCTGGATCGGCGGCTGGGAGGGTGCGGAGGCGTTTTACCTGCGCGTGCAGAGTCCGGTGGTAATCCTGGAGCTTGACCATCACACCGGGGTGTTCCTGGACAATGACGAGCCGGCGCCATTCCACATGCACACGGTGGTCCGGACCCCCAACGGAAACGACTACGGCCGCGGGCTGGTCAAGCAGGCCCTGACCCCTTAAACCCAACTGACTCGCAGTTGTTGTCGTTTTGGGGGCTCAAAACGACAACAACTGCGAGTCAGTTGGGTGGGGGCACCGCGGGGCGGTTAGAGCTCCAGGGCGGCGCGGCGCTGCGGCGGGGGTCCCACCACGGTGAGGTCCATCTCCGCCTGGGCCCGGCCGAAGCCTTCCATGTCCATGTAGGGCTGGCCGCCTTCGGTGTACATGTAGTCCTCGGTGGGCTTGTTGAAGTATTCGAAGAACCCGTTGAACACCGAGGGAGTCAGGAAGCCCACCATCTGGGTGTTGTGCGCATCGAACGCGAAGGAATGGATGGTGCCGGCGGGGGCATGCACAAAGTCCCCCTTGGTCAGCAGCATTTCGCGGCCGTTGGCGTACAGCCACATCCGGCCCTCGGTGCACAGGAAGTTCTCGGTGTGTTCGGAGTGGAAGTGCAGCGGAATGTACGGTGATTTTGCACCCTTGGTGTGCACGGCGAAGTAGTTGGACCCGGTGTTGGCGGGCCGGGACAGGTAGGTGAACATGGTCTGGTAGCTGACCAGCCGCTCACCTTCGCCGGCGCTGAGGAAGTACGGGCTTTCCGACGGCGGCAGGCCGGCGTCGTGCTTGAAGGCGGGCGCCACCCGTTCCACGTCCGGGAAGGTGATGCCGAATTCGGCACCGATTTCCGCCTGCTCCTGCAGCCCCGCGGTGCGGCCGGCGCGGACCGGGGGCACGTGCGAGTCGATGGGGGTGCCCACGCGTTCGTAGTAGGCCTCGGCGCCACCGGGCGTCATCCAGTTCAGGAAGCGGGTGTAGTGGCTGGCCATGCGGTAGGCGTGCGGGGTTCCCGGCGGGATGACCACGGAGTCGCCCGGGGTCAGGATGCGGCTTTCGCCTGGGAGCCAGACGTGCAGGATCCCGTCGAAGACGTAGAGGGTCTTGTGCTCAACCTGGTGCGTGACGAAGGGCGACTCCGCGCCCATGCCGCCGGAGATGTAGGCCGCACTGAAGATCCCGCCGGTATCGGCTGCCCGCGCGATCACGGTGACCAGCTGGCCGTTGAGCTCGTAGCGCGCGCCTTCGCCTGATGCCATGTAATACGGCAGGGCCTCGCCGGGCAGGGCGTTGGCAACCGGGAGCTGCCTGTTCATTTCCTCAACGCTGAGGGACATGGGTTCCTTCTTTCCAGTCGGCCGGCCAGTGCCGGAGCGTGACCTACAGCATGGCTGGCCGCCGGTCCTGCTACGAGGCTGGATTCCAATGGTTGGAAGCCGAAGTGGGTCACGCCGTGCGGGGTCCTTAGGACTCGCACTCCCGGCAGTACTTCTTGCCGTCCTTTTCCCGGGCCAGTTGGCTGCGGTGGTGGACCAGGAAGCAGGACATGCACGTGAACTCGTCCAGCTGCACCGGGACCACCTGAACCTGCAGCTCCTCGTTGGAGAGGTCAGCGCCGGGCAGTTCGAAGCCTTCGGCAAGGTCTGTTTCGTCCACGTCCACCACCGCTTCGCGGCGGTTGGACTTGTCGTTCTTCAGCTCGTCCAGGGCGGTGTTCGGCTCGTCGCCGGGGGTCACCCGGGGGGCGTCGTAGTCAACTGACATTGGTGCTTTCTCCTGTCGGCTTTCACGCGCGGATTGTTCCGGACAGAGCCACAACGGGTCACGGTCTGCAGATATTCCCGCTACTCTACGCGATTGCGGTGCAGGGTAAGTAGACTGGTCTAACTACCTACGATTCCGGAGCCCCACATGCCTGCAACAATTCCCGCCGGTTCCACGCGGCGCCCCGCGCGCACGCTGCTCCTTGAAGCCGCCGCCCCGCTCTTTTACGCCCACGGAATCACGGCCACAGGGATCGATGCCATCACCGCCGGTGCGGGCGTGGCCAAAAAGAGCCTGTACAACAACTTCCGTTCCAAGGCGGACCTGGTGGCTGCCTACCTGGAGGCACGCCACGAGGAATGGCTGGACCTGTACCGTGCCCGCCTGGACGCCGCAGCGGACCCCGGGGAGCAGGTGCTGGCGGTGTTTGACGCGTACCGCGACCACGCCAACTTCGCCTACCAGGACGGGTTCCGCGGCTGCGGGCTCCTGAACGCCGCAGCCGAACTCCCGGCCGGTGATCCCGGCCGCCAGGCCGTCCGGCAACACAAGGAAGACGTGGAGGACCTCCTCCGCGGGCCACTGCAAACGTTGCTGCCGGGGGAGCCGGGCCGGGCAGCGCAACTGGCGCGGCACCTGGCGTTCCTCCTGGAGGGCGCCATGGCCCGCGCCGGGCTGCAGGGCGACGACGGCCCGCTCCTTGAAGCCCGGCAGCTTGCCGCCGGACTCCTGGAAGCCCTGTGACGGCCGCCCGGGTTCAGGCTCCGGCGGCCACAGCCCGGCCAACCGGCGGACACAGCCGCGGAGCCCTTGCCGTGGTGGCTGCCTCCGTCCTGTGGGGCACCACCGGGACAGCCGCCACCTTCGCCCCCGGCGCCGGTCCGCTGGCCATCGGCGCCGTGGCCATGGGGGTGGGTGGGCTGCTGCAGGCCCTTTTTGCGCTGTCATCGATCCGGCGCCACCGCACCGGGCTGTTGGCCCGCTGGCCGCTGCTGCTGATGGGCGCCGCAGCGGTGGCCGTCTATCCGCTGGCGTTCTATTCCGCCATGCACCTGTCCGGCGTGGCCGTTGGAACGGTGGTTTCCATCGGTTCCGCCCCCATTGCGGCCGCGCTGATCGAGCGGGTTGTGGATGGACAGCGGCTTCGCCGCCGGTGGATCGTGGGCGCGCTGCTGGGCATCTCCGGAGCCGCAGTGCTGTCGTTTGCGGGCCACGGTGGAGGGGCCGCAGCAGGCGGAGACGGGTCGCCGTGGCTGTCGACGGCGGGAATCCTGCTGGGCCTGCTCGCCGGCGCCACCTATGCCCTGTATTCCTGGGCCGCGCACCGCATCATCGGCACCGGCATCCCGTCCAAGGCGGCAATGGGCGCAGTTTTCGGGTTGGGCGGCCTGCTGCTGATGCCGGTGCTGGCCGTCACCGGAGGTGCCCTGCTGGAGTCGTGGACGGCTGCGGCGGTTGGCGCCTACATGGCCCTGGTCCCGATGTTTGCGGGCTACCTGCTGTTCGGCTGGGGCCTGGGGCGGGTCGGGGCCAGCACAGCTACCGGAATCTCGCTGCTGGAGACGGTGGTGGCGGCCGTCCTTGCCGTGCTGGTGGTGGGGGAACGGTTGCCGGCCGCGGGCTGGCTCGGGGCCGCAGTGGTCCTGGGGAGCCTCTTTATCCTGGGGCCGGGCAGGACGGCGGAGAAACAGGCCCCCATCCCGGCGACGGGCCTGCGCCGGTAGGCTGGGCGCATGACTTCGGGGGAAAGCAGCAATCCAGGACGCACCGCCAAAACGCTCCAACGGTGGCTGGTGCCCTTGCTGGCAGTGGCGGCCACGGTGGCGGGGCTGGTCATCCTCAATGCACCACGGGAAATCGGTTGGGTTGCCTACGCGCCCCTGAGCAATACATCCTTCGCCTCGTCAGGCCCTGAGCTGGTGGTGGTGGACGGCACGTCCCTGTCCGGCGTGGCCCTGGTGGGCGCCGGACTGCTGGCCCTGGCGTTCTGGGCCGGCTTCCGCGTGGGCCGGCAGCGCATAGCCCGGGCGTAACAAACCAGGTCCGGCAGGGGCTCAGTGCCGGCGCAGCTCAGCGAATTCGATGGACGGCACGATCGCACCGGCGTCGCGCTCCACAAAGTTGGTACCCGGCGGCACCAGCTCATCGATGGCGTCCAGGACGGCCTCGCTGAGCCGGACGTCCGCCGCGGCCAGGTACGCGGCGAGGTGTTCCCCGCTGCGCGGCCCGATGATGACGCTGCTGATGGCCGGGTGGGCCAGGGTGAACCCCACGGCGAGGTCCACGAGGGACAGCTCGAGCTTGTCGGCGAGCCGCGCCAGGGCGTCGGCGGCGTGCAGCTTGCGTTCACTGGTGGGGCCGGAGATGTCGTACCGGCCGGGCAGTGAGTGCACCTTGGACGCTGTGCCCTCCTTCAGCACAAAACTTCCGGACAGCCAGCCGCCCGCCAGTGGGCCGTACGCCAGGACACCCAGGCCGTACTGCTGCGCAATGGGCAGCACGTCGCGTTCGTTGCCGCGCACCAGCATGGAGTACGGCACCTGGTTGCCCAGCGGCGGAATGAGGTGGTTGGTGTTGGCCAGCCACTGCGCCTCCACCAGCTGCGCTGGGGTGAACACGGACGTGCCGTAGTAGAGGATCTTGCCCTGCCGGATGAGGTCGTTGAGGGTGGTAATGGTCTCCAGGACGTCGGTGTTGTAGTCCGGCCGGTGCGCCTGGTAGAGGTCGATCCGGTCGGTTTGCAGCCGGCGGAGGCTGCCTTCCACCGCCTGCGTGATCCAGCGCCGGGAGTTTCCGGAGTGCGCCGGGTTGGCGCTCATCTGGCCGTGGAACTTGGTGGCCAGGAAAACGTCGTCGCGGCGGCCGCGCAGCGCCCGGCCCACCACCTGCTCCGACTCGCCCTGGGAGTAGACGTCCGCGGTGTCCACGGCGGTGATTCCGGCATCCAGTGCGGCGTTGATGATGCGGATGCTTTCATCGGCGCCCGTGGGGGCGCCCTGCTGCCCGCCGGCGCCTTCGCCGAAGTTCATGGTGCCCAGGGTGAGTGGGCTGATGGGCGTGCCCGACCGCCCAAACACCCGCAGTTCGCTCAGGCTCATCCCGGGTTTCCTCCACAATCCGTGCCGTTTATGTCCTCGATCGTCACGACGCTACACAGATTGGCCGGGGGGCCGCAGAATCCCGCCTTAGTCCTTCTCTTTTCGTCGCACAAGGTAACGGGACGGGCCGGGCATGACGAAATGTGGCGGCCGGGCAGGGTATGCGGTGGAACGACCGACGGCGGGACACCGGGCAGGTGCCGGCGGAACCAGCAGCAGGGCCCGGCTTCGCCGTGCTGACCCCGGCGCCGTTGGGCAGGGAGGGCCGTGCCCATGCGGCCAGGTTTCGTCCCCGGCGCCTCCTGCCATAATCTGGAGCGACGGTTGTGCGCGGGGGTGCAGGCGCCCGGTGCGACACGCCAGCTTTTGTAAGTTCGGTCCCATCACACCAGGCGAGGCGGACATCCATGACGGCAACAGAGCAGCAGCAGTCCCACCCAGCGGGCGGCCCGGCGGCCCCTCCCGGAGCGGCTGCCGGCAGCGGATCCCCCCTGGCCGACGCCGTGGATCCTGCCCTCCTCCAGCAGCTGGCCGATGCGCACGGCGTTGGCACCACTTTCCAGGGCTGGGACGGCCTGCCCCATACTGTGGCGGCCGCGACGCTGATCAAGGTGCTGCATTCCCTGGGCGTCCAGGCGCAGACCAACCAGCAGATCCAGGCGGCGCTCGCCGCCGCGGAACTGGCGCCCTGGCAGCGGATGCTGCCGCCCGCCGTCGTTGTCAGGCAGGGCAAGGCGGCGGACGTTCCGGTCCACGTGCCGGACGGCGCTGCGGTCAGCCTGGCCATCAGCCTGGAGGACGGTGCCAGCAGGCAAGCCACCCAACAGGATGCCTGGGTCCAGCCGCGCGAGGTGGACGGCGTCCTGACGGGCCGCGCCACCTTCGCCCTGCCGGCGGACCTGCCGCTGGGCTGGCACACCCTGCACGCCACGTCAGGGGACGCCACCGCCACCGCAACACTGGTGGTGGTCCCCGAACGGCTGGAAACAGCCCGGCACCTGGAGGAACGCCGTGGCTGGGGGCTGGCCACGCAGCTGTACTCCGTGCGGTCCAAACGGTCCTGGGGGATTGGCGACTTTGCGGACCTGGCAGACCTCGCCGCCATCAGCGGGCAGCGCGGTGCCGACTACGTGCTGGTGAACCCGCTGCATGCGGCCGAACCGGTGCCGCCGGTCCAGCCCTCGCCGTACTCACCGTCCACCCGCCGTTTCTTCAACCCGCTCTACATCCGGGTGGAGGACATCCCCGAGCTGGCCTACCTGAAACCCCGCAAGCGGGCCACGGTGGAGCGGCTCCGCGAAGAAGTGGCGGGCCTGAACAACAACGCTGACCGCCTGGACCGGGACGCCGTTTACGCGGCCAAGCTGCAGGCGCTCGAGCTCCTCTACCACGCGCGCCGCGCGCCCGCCCGGCAGGCAGCCTTCGACGAATTCTGCCGGATCTCCGGTACCGGCCTGGACCATTTTGCGCTGTGGTCTGCGATCCGTGAGGACGCGGCACCCGATGATCCGTTGTGGACGGACCCCGGCTTCGCGGTGGGCACCTCCGGCGCTGCGGCCCTGCAGGAGAAGCTCGCGGACCGGATCGGGTTCCACCGCTGGCTGCAGTGGATCTGCGACGAACAGCTTGAATCGGCGCAGCAGTCGGCGCGCCGTGCGGGCATGCGGCTGGGCGTGGTCCACGACCTGGCCGTGGGCGTGGACCTGAACAGCGCCGATGCCTGGACGCTGCGCGGCGTCCTGGCGCCGGAGACCAGCGTGGGTGCGCCGCCGGACATGTACAACCAGCAGGGCCAGGACTGGGGCCAGCCGCCGTGGCACCCCTCCCGGTTGGCCGAGGCCGGCTACGCGCCGTTCCGGAACATGCTGGCCACCGTGCTCCGGCATGCGGGCGGTATCCGGGTGGACCACGTGCTGGGCCTGTTCCGGCTCTGGTGGGTTCCGGCCGGCAACGCGCCGGGGGATGGCGCCTACGTCCGCTATGACCATGAGGCGCTGATCGGCATCCTGGCGCTGGAGGCGCACCGCGCCGGCGCCGTGGTGATTGGTGAGGACCTGGGCACCTTCGAGCCGTGGGTCCGGGACTACCTGGCCGCGCGCGGCATCCTGGGAACATCCATCCTGTGGTTCGAGTACGACGGCGATTCGCCCCTTCCGCCGGAAAAGTACCGCGTGCAGGCGCTCGCCAGCGTCAACACCCACGACCTTCCACCTACCGCCGGCTACCTCGCGGGGGACCACGTGGCGCTCCGCAGCCGGCTGGGCCTGCTGGAACGGTCCGAGGCCGAGGAACGGGAAGAGCACAACGCCTCGCTGGAGAAGATGTTTGCGCTGCTCCGCGAACGGGGATACCTTTCCGGCGACGGTCCCGGCGGAACCGCCGGCCGTGGGGATTCCGAGGCCAAAACCATCGAGGCGCTGCACCTGCTGCTGACGGAGGCGCCGTCGGTCCTGCTGGGGGTGGCGCTGGTGGATGCGGTGGGGGAGCGGCGGGTCCAGAACCAGCCCGGAACCACCGAAGCGCTCTACCCGAATTGGCAGGTGCCGCTCGGCGGTCCGGACGGCAAACCGGTGTTCCTGGACGATCTGCCCAGCAACAGCCGCTTTACGTCGCTGCTCGACTCGGTGGAGCGCGCGTTGCGGAACCCCTAGGCCGAAGCGGGGACCAGCGCAGTGGGTGACGCCACGCGGACTGTCCGGACCAACGGTCCCGGCAGTCCCGTGGCGGGATCCAGGGCGAAGGTGGCCACAGTGTCTGAACGTTCGTGGGCCACATGCAGCCAGGGGCCCAGGACAACATGGTGGCGCGGCCAGTCGCCGCCGCAGTCCACGTCCTTGACGGGAACCAGGCCGGCGCCGCCATCCACCACCTCCAGGACACTGATGAGGTTGGACCCGCGGACACCGGCGTAGGCATGGCGGTCGCCGGGGCCAAGGCAGATCTCCGCGGCCGAATCGCCGGGCCCACTGCCGCCGGCAGTGGCCGGCCCCTGGAACGCCAGGGAAAAGGTGCCCGCAACGGGCCGGACCACAAAAACCTCAATGGAGTATTCGGACACCACAAAGACGCTGCCGCTGATGTGCTGGACCAGGTGGCGCGGTCCGCTCCCGAACGGCAGCACCACCTCCCCGTCTAAAACCAGCCCGGTGCCGGGCACATACTTCCAGATCCGCAGGATGTCGTGGCCCAGGTCGGTGGTCATGATCCGGCCGTCCGCCAGCATCAGGCTGGCGTGGGCGCGGCTCTGCCGCGGCGCGTCCACGGCCTGCCCGGCATACGGGTCGGTGCCGGCAGCGGCGGGGATCCGGCCGGTGATCGCCCCCGCCGGATCGAGTTCGTAGAGGATGACCTGGCCGTCGCCCCAACAGGTGGCGGTGAGGAACCTGCCCTGCGGGTCCACCGCCACGTGGCAGGTGGCATCGCCGGCCTCCACTGGTCCACCGGCCGGGGCCAGGCCAAAGCTGCCGGTGCGCGCATATGCCTGGACCATACGACGCTGCTCGGCCACGGCATACACCACCGGAAGCGTGGGATGGGCAGCCACAAACGACGGCGACTCTGCCGGCACCGCCGTTCCCAGCCATTCGAGTGTTCCGTCCCTGTTTGCCTTGAGCGCACCGATGCCCTCCGCCCGGCCGCCGCCGTCAGGGGTGTAGGTGCCGGTCCAGAGAATGGTGCTGGAATCGCTTAAGGTGTACGCCATGAACCCATCCTGCCAAGACAATGCGGGTTCCGGGGGCACCCGCGCGGTGTCCGATAGCATGGAATTCCCAGCCCGCGCCGATGGAGGAAGGGGGCGCCATTCCCACCCCGGAAGTTTTATCAGGTGAGGGCATCGCGTCCATGCTCCGCGGGGCCGGCTGCGTATTTGCCGAGGACGAGGCCCGGCTGCTCCTCGCTGAGGCGTCCGGGCCGGCCGAGCTGGCGGACTACGTCCGGCAACGGCTTGCCGGGATCCCGCTGGAGTACATCGTGGGGTGGGCCGACTTTGCGGGCCGGCGCATCGCCGTCGTCCCCGGTGTTTTTGTGCCGCGCCGCCGGACCGGGCTCCTGGTGCAGGAGGCAGCGGATTTCCTGGCCGCCAGGGGTGCCGCCGGGGCGGTGGTGGTTGACCTGTGCTGCGGTTCCGGGGCGGTAGGTGTGGGCATCGCCGCGAAGGTACGGGGCATCGAGCTGCACGCCGCGGACATCGACCAGGTTGCGGTGGACTGCGCCCGCCGCAATATCGGACCGCTGGGCGGGGAGGTTCACCAGGGTGACCTCTTTGAAGCGTTGCCGCCGGAGCTGCGGGGCAGGGTCAGGGTCCTCGCGGTTAACGCCCCCTATGTTCCCAGCGCGGCCATCGCGACCATGCCCCCGGAGGCGCGCCTGCACGAAACCCTGGCCTGCCTGGATGGCGGCGCCGACGGCCTGGACGTGCACCGGCGGGTTGCCGCGGGAGCGCTGGACTGGCTGGAACCGGGCGGCCGGCTGATCATGGAAACCAGTGGACGCCAGGCGGCCGGGACGGCATCGATCCTGGCCGCGGCAGGGCTGGCGGTCCGCACGGTCCGGTCCGCCGACGTGGACGGGACGGCTGTTGCGGGCACGGCACCGCTAGCATAAACAGGGCGGCCGCCGCCTGGCCGCGCAGACACCTCCGGAGCGAAAGGCACGTGTGCGAATCCTGCTGGTGGATGACGACGCCGGGATCCTGCTCGGCTTCAGCACTGCCCTCGGGCGGCGCGGCCATGAAGTCCTGGCCGCAGGAACGGTCGCAGCGGCCCTCGACTGCGCGCGGACGGGCCAGCCGGACATCGGGGTCATCGACGTGATGCTGCCCGACGGCGACGGGTTTGGCCTGTGCCGGCGCATCGCGGCCGAGTGGGGGTTCCCCACCGTCCTTCTCACGGCCCGCGATGATGATGCGGACGTGGTGGGCGGCCTCGAAGCCGGAGCCGACGACTATGTGGTGAAGCCGGTGGCGCCGGACGTTCTGGAAGCCCGGTTGCGGGCCGTGCTGCGGCGCGGGCGCCGGATGCAGGACACCGGCCCTGCAGGTCCGGTCCAACTGGGCCAGCTGCGCATTGACGATTCCGCCAAGGAAGTGCTCGCGGGGGATTCGGTCCTGTCCCTGTCCGCCACGGAATTCCGGCTGCTCCTGGAACTGGCCGGCAGGCCAGGCCATGCCCTGAGCCGGAGCCAGCTGATTGACTCCGTGTGGGCCGATTCGCCGCCCGAATCGCCGCGGGTGGTGGACACCACCATCCAACGCCTGCGTGCCAAACTCACCGAAGCGGAAGTGACGGAACCCGCGCTCGAAACTCTCCGGGGCATCGGATACCGGCTCCGGTGAGGCGGCTGAGCCTGCGGTGGGCGCTGGTGCTTGCCCTGACCACCACCGCCGTCCTGGTCAGTGTCCTGGTGACAGTGGTCCTGGTGGGCATCACCCGGGACGCCACGTATGCGTCCCGGCAGGAGGCGCTGCTGGCCGACTTCCGCGAAAGTACCGCGCCTTTCAGCCGGGCGGTCACCCTGGCCGCGCCCGATGCCGAGTGGGACCTGTACGGTGAGGTGCTGCCCGGCCGCACCGTCATCTTTGACCTGCAGGGCACCCGGAGCGCCGGGGACCTGGGCCGGGCAGACATCCCGGCTCCGTTCCTGGGCGCGTTGGGCCCGGAGACCACTGACTTGCAGTTCCGCCGCGGCACCCTGAACGGTGACGAGGTGTTTTTTGTGGGCGGAGTGCTGCCCGCCCGAGGCGAGGATCAGCAGCCCAGGCTTGCCGTTGTCACCGCCTATTCCCTGGAACCGGAACGCAGGCAGCTCCTCCAGCTGGTGGGCGCGGGCGTTGCGATCGGCGGCATCGCGGTTGCCCTGGCCATCGTCCTGGGCCTGTTCCTGGGTACCGCGCTGACCCGGCCGCTGCGGCGGCTGGCCCGGATGGCCCAGCAGGTGGGCGACGGCGCCGTCCCCGAGCCGGCAAGGTCAGCGTTTCCCGACATCGACAAGGTGGCCGGGACCCTGGCCGAGTCTTCGCGCAGCCTGTCCGTGAGCATGGCCCAGCTTGCCCGCCGTGAGCAGGAAGCCCGCCGGCTGGTGGGGGACGTGGCGCATGAACTCCGGACACCGCTGGCGTCCATGGCCGCCGTCAGCGAAATCCTGGCCGACTTCCGGCAGGCCACTCCGGAGGAGCAGGCCGCAGCCGTCCGGATCACCACCGACGGAACCCGGCGACTGTCCGTGCTGGTGGCGGAGGTCCTGGAGCTGTCCCGGATGGAAGCCGGCGCCGCGCGGATCAGCGTCTCCCGCGGCCGGCTCCTGGCTGCCCTACAGGAAGCAGTGCTCGACGCTGATCCGGAGCGCAGTGGCTCTGTGGAACTTTCCTGCCCCCGCAGCCTGGTCCTGGTCACCGACTTTGCCCGGGTGCGGACGGTGGTCAGCAACCTGCTCACCAACGCCCTCCGCTATGGTGCCGCCCCCATCCGGGTCAGCGCAGCGGAACGCGGCGGCGGCATCATCATCACGGTCCAGGACCACGGGCCAGGTATCCCCGCAGACCGGCGCGAGCACATCTTTGAGCGTTTCACGGTGCTTGACCCGGCCCGCCGCAGGCCGGACAGCAGCGGGCTGGGGCTCGCCATCGCCAGGGAAAACGCCAGGCTCCTTGGCGGGACGCTGGCCCTGGCAGGCACGGAAACGGGCGCCACCTTTGTCCTTGCGCTGCCCGCGGCACCCGCTTCCTGGACAGTAGACGCCGCGATGGTGTGACGGTCCTGTGACATAGCCGGGGAACCATGTGGAGCGACCTTTCGCCTGCACCCAGAATTGGAGGCCCGTTATGGACGGCTCCCCGCCCCACGTTCCCCCCTACCCGGACCGGTTGCCGCGCGGCGGACGGCCTGGCAGGCGGATGCGCAGGCTCGTGGCCCTCTCGGCGTTGGCGGTCGCGCTGATGGTCATTGCCGTTGTTGGGGTCGGTGCTGTCCGGCTGGCGGCCAATATCGACACAGTGGACCTGGCCGCCGGTCCAGGTGCCGCCGCTGAACACGCAGGCAGCTTCAACGTGCTGGTGGTGGGATCGGACGGCAGGGACGGCCAGGGGGAGTCCTTCGGCGAAGGAGACATCGAGGGAGCCCGTAACGACGTCACCATGGTCCTGCACGTCAATGAGGCCCATACCGAAGCCACTGTCCTGTCGATTCCCCGGGACCTGCTGGTTGACTTCCCGGACTGCCGGAACCCCCACACTGGCGCCGTGACGGCCGGCGGGGCCGGGGTGCCCTTCAACGAGGCGCTGGGCCGGGGCGGGCTGCCCTGCACCGTGGCGGTGGCCGAGTCGCTCACGGACCTGGACATCCAGTACGCGGCAAGTTTGTCCTTCCAGGGCATGATTGACCTTTCCAACGCCGTGGGCGGTGTGCCCATGTGCTTTGCGGGACCCATTGACGACCCCGATTCCGGGCTGGCCATCCCGGCGGCAGGAACCTACGACCTGCAGGGCGGGCAGGCACTTGCCGTCCTCCGTTCCCGGCACGGCGTGGGCGATGGCAGCGACCTGGCCCGGATCTCATCGCAGCAGGCATTCGCTTCCTCGCTGATGCGCAAACTGCAGGACGAGTCCACCCTCACCAACATCCCGCGCCTCTATGCCATCGCCGAGGCGGCCACGCGGAACACCACGCTCTCCAGCAGCCTGGCGGACCTGCCCGCTTTGGTCTCCCTGGCTGGCGCCTTCCGTGACATCCCGCTCCAGGACCTGAACCTGGTGACCTACCCGTACATCCCCGCCGGCAACCGGCTCCTGCCTGACACCGTGGCCGCGCAGGCGCTGATGGAGGTGGTGACTTCCAGCGAACAGCTGGTCCTTGGCGGGGACAACGCGGGCCGGGGCGTCCAGGCAGGAACGGATGGAGGGGATAACGACGACGGCGGCACGGCGGGTGCGTCCGTGGTCCCGGAGGACCCGGCGTCACCGTCGGACGGCTCAACCGGCCTCCCGTCCGCGCCCGAAAACGTCGAAGGACAAAGTGCGGCGCAGGACAACTGCATCGTTCCCTACTCCTGGTAGTGCCGCCGTCGTAATCCTGCTGGCGATGGCCGTTCCCGAACCTGGTTCAGGCCGGGACGGTAATCACCACCTTGCCGATCGCCAGGTGTTCCTCCACGCGGCGCATTCCCTCCGCGGTGCGGGCCAGCGGGTACGTCGAGTCGATGACCGGCCGGAGCGTGCCCATCTCCACCATGGTCCGCAACTGGAGCAGGTCCGCCTCCTTGGTCACGGAGATCAAACCCCTGATTTTCTGCTGCGAGAACAGGCCTGCGAACGGGGCCAGCAGTGAACGCCCGAACCCGCCCAGGATTCTGCCGCCACCTTCCCCGCCGACAATCACGATGGTTCCTGCTGGCCTCAGCGCGCGTCGCAGCTGTTTCACCGGCCGGCGGCCGCCCATGTCGATGATCAGGTCGTAGCGCTGTTCCATCGTGGTGAAGTCCTCGCGCTGGTAGTCCAGGACGCTGTCCGCCCCGAGGGACCGGACCAGGTCCAGTTTTGGCCCGCTGCACACGCCGGTGACGTGGCCGCCCAGCGCTTTGGCGATCTGCACGGCGAAGATCCCCACGCCGCCGGCCGCGCCGAGGACCAGGACCCGTTGGCCGGGCTGCAGGCCACCGGCGTCACGGACGGCGTGCAGTGCCGTGGCCGCCGACGTGGGGATGGCCGCCGCCTGGTTGGCTGTGGCATTGGACGGGGTCCGGACAACCGATCCCGCAGGTGCCACCGCGAACTCGGCGAAAGCCCCCTTGGCGACGCCAAACACCGCATCCCCCACCATGTGCCCGGTGACGGCGGAACCCGTCCCGACGATCCGCCCGGCAACGTCCATTCCGCGCACCCTGTCCCGGGGGACCCGGAATCCGAGGGCCAGCCGGGCCAGCAGCGGAAGGCCGGTCATCACGTGCCAGTCACCGATGTGGATGGACGCCGCCTCGACCTCGATCATGACGTCCCCGGGACCGGGTGAGGGCTTGCCGACGTCGTCCACCCGAAGGACGGCGGATGTTCCATAGGTATCCTGCAGCACAGCCTTCATGGGCATTTCTCCTCTGTTATGGAAACCCTGTCCCTAACGGAATGCCTTGTCCAGCATCGCCCGGCCCCGCGTGCGAAAATAACTGGATGCCCGCAGGACTCCAGCCCCCCACTGTTCGCAGGGCCCGCCTGGATGGCCCGGACGCGGCTGCGGTGAGGCGGTTGGTAGGGGATTACCTGGGCCAGACGGAACGGGAGAAAGCCCGGCATTTGGGCGGAATTGCCCATCCCGCGCACGGACTGCCGGCGGCGTATGGGCCGGAACTCCGGGATCCCGCCGCAGCCTACGCCGGCGCAGCGGTGTACCTCGCGGAAATCGACGGCGAACCCGTGGGCGTCGCCATCCTCAACCGCGTTGGCCCGTTCCTGGAGATCAAACGGCTCTGGGCCGATCCCGCTGCCCGCGGCCGGGGCGTGGGCGGGGCGCTGCTGGATACCGTCGTGGCAGCGGGCCCCGGTGTGGTCCGCTTATCCGTCTGGGACTGGCGTGAGGCGGCCATCAAACTCTACGCATCGCGCGGCTTCCGGGTTGTGGAGTCCTGGGATGGCCGCGGAAGGTTGCTGTGCATGGAACGCCACGGCCAGGTTCGGCTGCTTTAAATGCAGCTGGCCGACGCGTCCCCCAAGGATCGCGCCGGCCAGCAAGAATGTTCATTTGTAACCCAAAACCCTGCTGGTAAAACGTTCAGCGGGACAGTGCGCTCAGTCGCGCCTCGGGTCAACGTTGGTGGCCGCTCCCGCCGGGGTTGCGCCGCCTTCATCCGACCAGTCCTGCCCGGTGCTGTCGTTCAGCGCGGGGTCGGAGTCGACGTCCGAGGTGCCCAGGTTGACCGTTTCCGGGTGCGTGCTGTGGGCGGGGATGCTACCGCCCGCAGCACCTGCTGTTGCGGCCGGGGTCCCGGAATCCGCAGCACCGTCCTTATGCATGGCGGAGCCTATGACGGTGCCGGCCCGGCGGGCAGCTTCTCCGAGCTGGTCCACCATCCCGGGTGCCTTGTCCTTGACTGCCTCCGTGGCCACGGCGACTTTGTCCTGAACGGGTTTGCTGTCCCAGACGGCTGCAGCGCGTGCCTTGAGCTTGTCATAGGCTGCGCGTCCTGACCGTGAGCCGAGTACGTACCCGGCGGCGATGCCTACGCCCAAAAGAAGTTTGTTTTTCATGGTGAACTCCTGCTCCGTGAGAAGGTTTTCGTTTTGATCGGCCGGGAGGGCCGGATAGCCGAAACCGGCCTGGGGAAGGATTTCCCCAGACCGGTTTCCTGGCGTGTGCGCCGTGTTAGCTGCGCACGCCGCGCTTGGTGACCATGCCGTAAACCAGCAGGACGATCAGCGAACCGGCGATAGCCAGCAGCCAGGTCTGCAGCGAGAAGAACTCCTGCAGGCCCGTACCGAAGATCATGCCGCCGATCCAGCCGCCCAGTAGTGCGCCAACAACGCCCAGCAGAAGTGTGATCAGCCAGCCGCCGCCCTGCTTGCCCGGGAGGATCGCCTTGGCGATGGCGCCGGCGATAAGTCCAAGAATCAAAAAGCCAATGAAACCCATTTTTTGTTCCTCTTCCTAAGTAAAGGAGGCTTCCGGATTCCGGAAGCACTTCGTCCTTCTCCCTCAATAGTAATCATGCTTACTATCATTTTGCCAACCCCGGAAAGAAAACAGGTGGCCGGGACGGGGTGCGCTCAGTGCCCCGTGGTGTCTGAATCGTTGCCCGCAGCCGGGCCTTCATCAAGAGTGGACAAGTCTGCCAGATCCTGCGGGTCCAACGCGAAATCGAACACGTCCAGGTTCTCCTGCATCCGGTCCGGATCGCCGGTTTTGGGCACGGCAACCAGCCCGCGCTGGACATGCCAGCGAAGCACCAGCTGGCTGGGCGTCTTCCCGTATTTTTCGCCCAGATGCGCCAGGATTGGAGCGCCCCGCAGGCTTCCGCTGGAGCCGCCCAGCGGGCTGTAGGACTCTGTGATGATGCCGTGCCGGTGGTGGAATTCCTGCTCGGCGGTACGCGTGATGGCAGGGCTCAGCTGGATCTGGTTGACGGCCGGCACCACATCCGTCTCAGCCAGCAGCCGTTCCAGGTGGGCGGGCTTGAAGTTGGATACCCCGATGGAGCGGACCTTCCCGGCTGCCTGGAGTTCCTGGAAGGTCTTCCAGGTGGACACAAACTCGTTCCGGCCCGGGAGCGGCCAGTGGATCAGGAGCAGATCGACGTAGTCCAGGCCAAGGCGTTCCAGGGAGCCTGCCAGTCCTGCAGCGGCCTTGCCGTCCCCCTGGAATTCGCCGTCCAGCTTGGTGGTGATGAAAAGGTCGCCACGGTCCAGCCCCGCCGCGCGGATGCCTTGACCCACGCCCCGCTCGTTGCCGTATTTCACTGCCGTGTCGATGTGCCGGTATCCGGCGTCCAGGGCCTTGGCCACGGCAACGGCCGCCTGTTGGTCATCCAGCGGCCAGGTACCCAGCCCCAGTTGGGGGATGGCGTGTCCGTCGTTCAAGGGAATCAGCGGTGCAAGTGTCATGGCAACAGTCTCTCCCGGATCCCGTCAGTCCCGGAAGGCCCGGAGGATGTTGTCGGCGTTGTACTGCAGCGCCACCCGGGCGGCAGGGGACACCTGGTCCGGCCCCTTCTGCTGGGCCAGGAACTTAACGAACCGCTGCAGTGTCTTGGCGGCCTTGGCGGGGTCGCCGTCGGCAACGGAGCGGCCGGCCTGCTGGACGGTGGCGGTAAGCTGGCTGGCTACCGGCCCGCCGACGTCGCCCGATTCCACCAGGTCTTCCAGGACATGCTGCAGGGCCTTCACGCTGCCGGGCAGCCAGGCGGCCCGCAGGGGAACGCCGGCAAAGTCCATGTCCGAGGCCAGGTAGAAGTCCGTGTAGGACGGCTGGTTGTAAGTGGTGTTTTGCCGCGCTACCTCTGCGCGGTACTGCGGGTCGTGCATCAGGGTGTACAGCTTGTGGTTGGTGACCTCGGTGCTCATGTACATCCGCAGGGCGGAGCTGTCTGCGGTCCGGACCAGCATTTCCTCGCGCCAGTCGCCCACCACGTCCGCCACCAGGCTGGGGGTGCCCTTGGTGCCGTTGTTGGTGCGCGTGTCCGTGGCGGTGAGCAGCCGGCCCCGCTTCCAGTCATCAATCGTGGGGGTCTGGTCACCCGAGCCGTTGATCAGCTGGGTGGTCATGTCCGCGGCCCAGCGGATGCTCATGTTGGTCCCCGGCGTGGTGGCGGAAATTTTTTCGCCGGCGGCCGACTGCATCCCGATGGCCCAGTTTTCGATGCCCGGAACCGACGGGTCCACGTCGCCGATCATGCCGCGGCCGGTGTCCTTGCCCGAGTAGTCCCCGAACAGGACCTGCCCGGTGGCGGCGTCCCGCATGGCGTAGCCGAAGGGGGCGTAGGTGGCCCCTTCGTGGACGGTGAAGATCTCCTTGCCGGGCCGGGCAGGATCGATGTCGGCCACATGCATGGCGTCGCCGTGCCCCAGCCGCGCCTCCTGGCCGGGAGCGGCGCTGCCGGGCGGCAGGATGCCGGACGAGCTGTACAGCAGCGACCCGTCGTCGTCGAGCGTGGCGGAACCGTAGACAATCTCCTGCCGGCCGTCGCCGTCCACATCGGCGGCGCTGAGTGAGTGGAACCCCTGTGTGGTGAGTTTGCCGTACACAGGGTCGGTGCCGTCGCGGCCGTGCGGGGAATCGTTGAACGGGTTGGTCATGGGTGTCCAGCCCGAGTCGACGTCCCAGACGGGGGCCAGGTTCCGGCCGTCCCACGTATACGCCGCAACTGTGGTGCGCGTGTAGTAGCCGCGGGCAAACACGGCAGCTGGCTTTTTGCCGTCCAGGTAGGCGACGCCGGCCAGGAACCTGTCCACGCGGTTGCCCGGCTCAATGCGGGCCATGGCGTAATCGCCCCACATCAGGCCGTCGTCGTGCCGTCCCGGCTCGTAGGCAACCGTTTTGAGTTCCTTGCCCGTGGCACCTTCGAACACCGTGAGGTACTCGGGGCCCGAAACGATGAAGCCCTCGAAGGCGCGGAGGTTGTTCCGGGCGCTGCGGGCCGGCGCGTAGACGTCCATGAAGTAGTTGGTCAGCGACGCGGCGTCGGCTTCCGAGAGCGGGTACTGGTACCGCGCCGGGATCCCGAAGGCTTCCTCCAGGGTGGCGGGCCAGCGGCCGGACTTGACCTCGGGATGAGCGGTCCAGCCCTGGAACGTGGCCACCATGTGCCGGTAGTAGTCGGCCGCGCTCATGCGGTAGTCGTCAGCATTGGTGTGGCCGGCGGCCAGGTCCCCGGCCAGTAGGGTGATGAAGGATTCCGCGGCCACGCTGCCGTCCGCGTTGAAGTTGGTGCTTTTGGTGCCGGGAGCTGTTTTCATCATAAGTTCGGCGCGGCCGTCGCCGTCGAAGTCGTTGACCAGCAGCTGGGTGTAATGGGCGCCGGAGCGGATGTTCACGCCCAGGTCGATCCGGTGCAGGAGGGTGCCGTCCGCCTTGTAGGTGTCCACGTAGGTGTTCCCGGTGTAGCCCACCTGGGAGACGTCCTTTGAGTTGTTCGGGTCCCATTTGACGATGAATTCGTACTGCCCGTCACCGTCCACGTCGCCCACCGAGGCGTCATTTGCCGAGTAGGTGTAGGCCTGCCCCGCGGGGGTGACGCCGTCGGCCGGCTTTTTCAGGGGAATGTCGACGAAATTGCTGTTCCAAGCGGTGGCGGGGGCGCTGGCGTCCACTTCCACGCCGCCGACGACGGCCCGCACCGTATAGGCCGCACCGGAGGTTCCGCTGGGGTCGAGGTAGTTGGTGCTGTCCGTGACGGTGGCGAGCCTGGTGCCATCCCGGTAGACGTTGAAGTCGGCGCCGGTCAGGCCGGTTTCTGACGAGCCCGTGGCTTCGGGGCCCAGGAGCCGCCAGCTCAGGAACACACCTTCGGAGGTGCCCGCGGCCACCAGGCCGCGGTCCAGCTGGTCCAGTTGGATGCCGGGATTTCCCGTTGCGGTGGAGGGCCCGACGGCGGACGCCGGGGCTGCCAGGCAGCCAAGGGTCAGTGCGGCGCCGAGTGCGCCGACGGAGAGGAGGCGCGCGGGTGTCCTTATCGGATTCATCAGTGAATCCTTTCAATCCGGAAATGGGAAAACGCTTCCCCAGTAACCTAAGGGGCCTGCGGGCACAATGCAACCCTTGCCGCAGGTCCTCCGATGAGGTATGTAAAACGTTGTAGAAGCCCGGGGTCCCAGGCGACACATGACGTCGGAGGGTTTCCTACCGTGCTCCCGCTTCGGGGTGCAGGCTGACGTCCACGGCAGCCGTTCGCCAGGACGTGAAATGCACGGTGAGGTCATCGCGCGAAGGGGCGCAGCAGAACGGGCCCGCGGTGACGACAGCATCCGTCTCAAGCGGTGCCACCCGCACCAGGCGCCACGGCTCGTCGTCCACCCGGGCCCTGACAGTCAGAGCATCTCCGGACCTGCTGGCCCGGACAGTGACATGCCGGCCTTCCCAGCCAGGCACCGGAGACAGCGACCAGTCCGATGCTCCCCGCGTCACAACCGCGCCGAGGCTCTCCTCACCATCGCTCCACTCGATACCGGCCTTGATCCACGTTGCCTCATTGACACGGACAAAGATCCCGGCCTGGTCAAACTGGGCTGAAAAATCGAGATGAAAGGAGACCTCCACGGCCGTCTCCTGCTCAAAGGGCGCAAGGAGGGCGTGTTCGGTGTTGTGGATGAATCCATAGGAAGTGATGCGCCACGCATCACTTTTCTCGGCGGCGGTCACCCGCATGCCGTCCCCGGCAAACTCCACGCGGGCCGGTTTGGTTGTCCAGGTCCCCTCGGTCCAGGCAATATCAGTCATTGTGGCAACTCCTTTTTGGTGCGCAGCGAAGGCGTCAGGACGCACTGGAAAAAGCTGAGGATCTCCCGGCGGTTGGTACCAGGTGTTGCGGAGACCTCGATCCTAGGCGGACTCCCGGACCACCATTTCGGTGGGAATGGTGATGGCGGCGTGGTTTTTGCCGGCAATCACGTCCAGGAGCAGCCGGACCATTTCCCCGCTGATCCGTTCGAAGGGCTGACGGACCGTGGTGAGTGGGGGGGTGGCGCCCGCCGCGGCGGCGATGTCGTCAAACCCCACCACTGCCACGTCCTCGGGCGTGCGCCGGCCGGCGTCGTGCAGTACGTCCAGGGCGCCCAGCGCCATCAGGTCGTTTGCGGCAAAAACGGCGTCCACGTCCGGCACCCGTGCCAGGAGTTCCCGCATTGCCTTGGCGCCGCTTTCGCGGCTGTAGTCGCCGTTCGCCACCAGGGCGGCATCAAAGTGTTCCCCCTGGTGGGCGCGGTAGGCCTCCAGGCGCCGGATGCCGCCGGAGGTGTCCTGCGGCCCGGTGATGGTGGCAATCCGCTGCCGGCCGCCGTCGCGCAGGTACCGGAGGAGGTCAAGGGCTCCTTCGTAGTCGTCGGCCGCCACGTAGCCCATCTTCTTTTCGAACCCCAGGGGAACGCCGCAGGCAATGGCGGGGACGCCGGCGGCGATGATATCCGCGATGATGCCTTTCCTGCTGCCGTGTGAGGACACCAGCAGGACCCCATCCACATGGCCCGCGGTAAGGAAGTCGGTGGCCCGGCGCTGTTCGTCGTCCGTGCCGGCCATGATCAGGACCAGCGGGATGTCATGTTCGGCCAGGGCATCCGCGGCGCCGCGCATCAGGACGGCAAAATTGGGATCCTCGAACAGCCTGTCATGCGTTTCGGTCAGCAGGAACGCCACCGAGTTGGCCTTGTTGGTGGCCAGGTTCCGGGCATGCGGGTTAACCCGGTACCCGGTTTTTTTGATGGCGGCGTTGACGGCGGCCAGGGCCGGCGGGCTGACCCAGTGCCCGCCGTTGAGTACCCGCGAGACCGTCCCGCGGGACACTCCGGCTTCCCTGGCGACGTCGTCGATCTTGGGCCTGGGCCGGCCCTGCGGTTGGTTCATTGTCAGAGCCTATCCAGCCCTAGGCCTTCACGGCGCCAGCAGCGAGGTCAACGCGCCAGTAGCGCTGCAGGAACAGGAACATGATCACCAGCGGAATGATGGACAGCAGCGCACCGGCCAGCACCAGGGTGTAGAGCGCCGGGGCGGTGGCGCCCTGGTTCAGCAGCCCGTTCAGGCCCACTGTCAGCGGGAAGAGCGTGTCGTCGCCCAGCATGATGTACGGCAGCATGAAGTTGTTCCAGATGGCCACGAACTGGAAGAGGAAGATGGTCACCAGGCCGGGCAGCATCATGGGCAGGGCGATCCGGTTGAAGATGTACATCTCCTTGGCGCCTTCGGTCCTGGCTGCCTCGATCACGTCACCGGGCACCGAGGCGGCGGCGTAGATCCGAGCCAGGTAGATGCCGTAGGGGCTGATGATCTGCGGCAGCAGGACGGACCAGTAGGTGTTGGTCAGTCCCAGCTGGGCCAGCATGAGGTACTGCGGGATCGCGAGGATCACGCCGGGCACCAGGACGCCCATCAGCAGGACCTTGAAAACACCGTTCTTTCCGGGGAAATCGTATTTGGCCAGAACGTAGCCGGACAGCGCCGAAACCCAGGTGGAGAGGAGGGCGCCCACACCGGCGTAGAGGGCCGTGTTGAGCATCCAGCGCCAGAATACGCCGTCGCGGTAGGCGGTCAGCTCCACGATGTTGCTCCAGAGGTGCACGCTGGGGGTGAACGTGAAGGTGGAGAACAGTTCGTCGCTGCCCTTGGTGGCGGCGGCCACTACCCAGATCACGGGGAAGAGGCAGTAGAGCGCGCCGATGATCAGGATGCCGGTGGAAAGGTAACTCGGCTTCTCGCGGATTTCCGTGGGGGTGGACACGGTCAGTTCTCCTGTCCGAAGGCCCGCTTCTGCACGACGCGCAGGAAGAGGAAGGATATGGCAAAGGTGGCAAGGGCTATGACGATGCTGGTGGCGGCGGCGGAGTACACGTCATTGCGGGTGAAGGCGTCGCGGTACACCAGCATCAGCGGGGACCAGCTGGTGGAGAGGCTGTTGGCCAGCGGCCGGAGCGTGGTGGGTTCGGCGAAGACCTGCAGCGTGGCAATCATGGAGAACAGCGCCGTCATCACCACGGACGGGGCAATGATGGGGATCTTGATGCGCAGCGCGGTCTGGATCTCCGACGCACCGTCCAGCTTGGCGGCCTCGTAGATCTCCTGCGGCACTGCCTTCAGGGACGTGTACATAACGATCATGTTGAAGCCCACGCCGCCCCACAGGGCAATGTTGGCGATGGCGAAGATGATCAGGTCCGGGTTCAGCAGTGACGGCAGCGCGATGCCCAGTTTGTCCGCCACGAAGTGGAAGGGGCTGACGCCGGGCAGGTACAGGAAGCCCCACAGGAGCGAGCTGATCACGGCCGGGACGGCGTACGGCAGGAAGATGGCGGTCCGCGAGAAGCTGCCGGCCCGGGTCCGCCGGGAATCCAGGAGCAGCGCGAAAAGCAGGGCGAAGCCGAGCATCAGCGGGATCAGGATGGCCCCGTAGGTCAGCACGCGCAGCACGCTGGCCCCGAACTCGGGGTCCGTCAGGGACCGGACGTAGTTGTCGAACCCGGCAAACACCGTGCTCTGCGCGCCCTTGCCGAGGCCCAGGCCGCTGACCTTTTTCTGCTGGAAGCTCAGGACCAGCGTGTAGATGATGGGTGCTGCCATGAACAGCAGGAACAGGACAATGCCCGGTGCCAGCATCGCGTAGGGGGTCAGGACCCGCTGTTTGAAGTTCTTCGCCTGCCGGGGCCGCCCGGGGGCCGCGGTTTTTTCCGCACTTCCTGGCATGGTCGCTGTTGCCGCCATGATGCACTTCCTTGGGTTGTTGGGGCCAGTAAGCCGGGAGGACGCTGCTGCGTCCTCCCGGCCGGTGGGGTTACTTGACCGTGAAGCCGGTCTTCTTCAGGTCCTCGACGGTGACCTGCTGCATGCTGTCCACGGCCTCGAGGAAGGCGCTCCGGGATTTGGCCTGCGCGGCCTTGGCGAACTGGTCGTTGTAGGCGTTGAAAGCGACATTCACATTGGGGCCGTAGTTGAAGGAGCCCACGTTCTGGGCGGCCTTGCCGATCACGTCGTAGAAGTCAGGCTGGTTGCTGAAGAACTCCGGAGCAGCGGTCAGCGCCGTCTTGGCCCCTTCGGTGTCCGCCGGGTAGATGTTGGACACCTTGACCAGGGCGTCAACGGCTTCGGGGGAGGTGTTCAGCCACGTGGCGAACCTCGCGGCTGCGGCCACGTTCTTGGATTGGGTGGTGACGGCGGTGGAAGAGCCGCCCCAGTTGCCGGTGGCCGGCTTCGCGGCATCCCACTGCGGCATGGGGGCCACTTTCCACTTGCCGGCCGTGGCGCCGGCGTTGCCGGCGAGTACGCCCGGGGCCCAGGCCGCGCTCAGCCAGCCCACCTGCTTGCCGCTGTTCAGTGCGGCGTTCCACTCGGGGGTGTACATGGGCTTGTTGTCGATGGTGCCCTGCTCCACGAGGCCGCCCCAGTAGCCGGCGACTTTTTCGGTGGGCTCTTCGGCGATCTTGACGCTCCAGGCGTCACCGTCGATGCCCCACCAGGATGCGCCGGCCTGCTGGGCCATGCCGGTGAACCAGCCGGCGTCGTTGGAGGAGAACGTCCCCAGGTAGGCTTCGGGATCTGCGTCGTGGATGGTTTTGGCTGCCACGGCGTATTCATCCCAGGTGGTGGGCACGGCCAGGCCGAGGCCTTCAAAGATGTCGGCGCGGTAGTAGAACGCCATGGGGCCGGTGTCCTGGGGGACGGCGTAGAGGGCCTCGCCGCCCAGGGTCACGGAGTTCCACACGCCTTCGGGGAAGTTGTCCTTGGTCTCTTTGGCCTCGGTGTCAGCGAGGTCAACCAGCGCATCGGCGGCCACCAGGGTGGGGATCTTCTGGTATTCGGCCTGGATCAGGTCCGGCGCGCCGGAGCCGGCGTTGACGGCGGTCAGCAGCTTGGTGATGGCCGGGTCACCGCCGTCCTGCTTGTTGACGGTGACGTGGATGTTGGGGTTTTTCTCGTTCCAGAGGTCCACCACCTTGTCCAGGTTGGGGGCCCAGGCCCAGTAGGTCAGTTCGACCTTCTGGTTGGGGTCGGTGTTCTGCTCCGCCGAGCCGGTGCCTGATCCTGTGGAACAACCTGCAGTGAGCAGTGCTGCGGCGGCAATCATTGCCACGGCGCCTGCACGAAATGACCTGCGCATTCCGTCCTCCTTGTCGAAAAGCTGAATGTGTCTCTGGCTGATTTTCACCGCTCATCCAACCGAAGCCGTATGACTGTGAGCGGTTCCAGTAATCCACATCAATGTGACCAATGTCAATAAGAACCGTCCTGTAGGCACAGTCAAATAGCTTGTGATATTACTGGGAGCGCACACAGTTCTAAGGAGATCACTCGATGACAGACGTCCTGCAGGCCCCCGCCCCCGCACCGGCGCCGTGGGTCCAGCGCCCCGCAGGCCTTTGCTATGGCGGGGACTACAACCCCGAGCAATGGCCCCGCGAGGTGTGGGTCGAGGACATCGCCCTGATGCAGGAAGCCGGGATCAACCTGGTCAGCGTGGGGATCTTCTCCTGGGTACTGCTGGAACCGCGTGAAGGCGAATACGATTTTGAGTGGCTGGACCACCTGGTGGACCTGCTGACCGATGCCGGCATCAGCATCGACCTGGGCACCCCCACGGCCGCTCCGCCGGCCTGGTTCTGGAAAAAGTACCCGCAGGCCCATCCCGTCACCCGCGACGGAATCACCCTGGGCAACGGCTCCCGCGGGATGGCCAGCCCCAGCTCCCCGGACTACCGCCGGGCCGCCGCCAACATCACCGAACAGCTGGCCCGGCGCTACGGGTCCCACCCGGGCGTGGTCCTGTGGCACGTGCACAACGAATACGGCGCCCCCGTCAGCGATTCGTACGACGACGCCTCCGTGGCCGCCTTCCGCACCTGGCTGGAGGCCCGTTACGGCACCCTCGACGCGCTGAACAGCGCCTGGGGCACCCTGTTCTGGGGCCAGAAGTACGGTGCCTGGGACGAAATCGACGCCCCCAGGCTCTCCGCCAGCGTCAGCAACCAGGGCCAGCGGCTGGACTTCGCCCGGTTCACCTCGAACGCCATGCTGGAGTGCTTCACCGCCGAGCGCGACATCATCCGCCGTCACGCCCCCAACACCCCTGTCACCACCAACTTCATGGCCACCAACTGCCTCTCCCCGGACTACTGGGCCTGGAGCAAGGAAGTGGACATTGTTGCCAACGACCATTACCTGGTGGCACAGCGCACCGACAACCACATCCTGCTGGCCATGGACGCCGACCTCACCCGGTCACTGGCGGGCAATAAGCCGTGGATGCTGATGGAACACTCCACCAGCGCCGTGAACTGGCAGGGCCGCAACATCGCCAAGCGCCCTGGAGAACTGGCCCGCAACAGCCTTTCCCACGTGGCCCGCGGCGCGGACGCCGTTATGTTCTTCCAGTTCCGGGCCTCCCGCTACGGGGCCGAAAAGTTCCACTCCGCCATGCTGCCGCACGCCGGCACCGGTTCCCGGATCTGGCGCGAAGTCCTGGACCTCGGGGATGACCTGCGCAAGCTCAGCCCCGTCAAGGGCTCCACCGTCAACGCCCGGGTGGCCATCCTGTGGGATGTGGAATCCTTCTGGGCCCAGGACCTCGAATGGCGGCCCAGCAGCGAACTGGACCACCGGGAACGGATCGAGGCCTATTATTCGGTGCTCTGGAACCGGGGCGTGGCCGTGGACTTCGCGCACCCGGAAGCCGACCTTTCCGGCTACGACCTGGTCCTGGCGCCAGCCCTGTACCTGGTGGGCGATGCCGCTGCGGCCAACCTGGGCCGCTACGTTTCCGGCGGCGGGCACCTCATGGTGTCCTACTTCTCCGGCATCGTGGACGCCACCGACACGGTCCCGCCCGGCGCCTCCCCCGGGCCCCTCCGCGACCTCCTGGGCCTGGAAATCCACGAATTCCTGCCGCTGCGCGAACACCAGGCCGTTGAGCTGAGCAACGGCATGGGCGCGGGCACCATCTGGTCCGAGGAAATCCACCCCACCACGGCCAGCGTGGTGGCACGGTACCAGGACGGTCCTGCCGCCACCGGCCCGGCCATCACCCGCAACAGCTTCGGTGCCGGCACCGCCTGGTACGTCTCCACCAACCTCGACGGCGGCGACCTGGCCGCCGTCGTGATGGCCGCGGTGACCGGGGCCGGCGTACCTGCCGCGCCCACGCACCCGGCAGGGCTTGAGGTGATGGCCCGCAGCAACGGGGAGGACCGCTTCACGTTCCTGATCAACCATGCGGAGAACGACGCCGACTATCCGGCAGCCGGTCTGGACATGTTCTCCGGGGAGCAGGTCAGCGGTACGGCCCACGTGCCTGCCGGCACCGTCCGCGTGATCCGGGCCCCCGAAGGAACCAGCTAGCACCACAGACCACCGGCCGGGACCAGCAGGTCCCGGCCGGTTTCCACGTCAAGGAGGACGCCCCGTGAAACACCCCCGCAGCATCTGCAGTACCCGTAAACGGCCACCCGGCCGGACGTTGGCCGCCATCACGGCCCTGGCACTGGCCGGCGTGCTGCTGGGGGCAGCGCCGGCAATTGCCGGCCCCGGCGGGAGCCCGGACCAAGGCAACAACCCGGGCCGCGGCAACAACCCAGGCAGCAGCACCGGCCGCGGCCCGGCCGCCGTGGCCAACCCTGGTTTTGAATCCGGCCTGTCCGGCTGGACCACGGCAGGAGCCGCGGGCGCCGCCAAGGTGGAAGCGGGCGGCGCGGATTCAGCCAACAGGCTGACGCAGTGGCTGGAGTCGGCGGAAACGGTCACTACATCCCAGACCATTACCGGGCTCAAGGAGGGCTGGTGGACGTTCCGTGCAGCCATTAAGTCCGGTGGGCCCGTGAACTCGTCCAGCCTGGTCCTTACGGGCTGCGGGACCGGCGGCGCCACCGTGCTGCCTTCTACGGAGACGGATGACCAGTGGCTGAGCTTTGCGGTCAGCGCCAACGTGGCCGGCAAGTGCACTGTTTCCGTCAGCACCGCAGGGGCGGGCGCCTGGGCCAGCATCGACAATGTGAGCTTCACTGAGGGCAAGGTGGAGCGGACCATCCGCGGGGCCGATCTGTCCGGGGTGCCCAAGAACGAGGACCACGGGGCGGCCTATTTCACGGCCGCCGGCCAGCGGGTGGACCCGGTGCGGGCCTTCGCCGATGCAGGCACCAACCTGGTCCGGCTCAAGGTCTGGGTTGACCCTGCCGACGGATACAACCGCAAGCAGCAGGTGGCGGCCATGGCCAAACGGGCCCAGGCGCAGGGCATACGGGTCCTGGTGGATTTCCACTACTCGGACCGATGGACCGACCCGGGGGCGCAAGGCACGCCCGCGGCGTGGACGGACTTGCCCGCCACGGACATGGCGGCTGCGCTATACGCGCATACAAAAGACGTGATGGAAGCCATCAGGGCAGCCGGGGTCACACCGTACGCCGCGCAGATCGGCAACGAGATCAACCCAGGGATGCTGTGGCCGCACGGTCAAACCTGGGATGTGGACGCCAGCGATAACGTGACGGGCGCGCAGTGGGACAACCTGGCGATGTTCCTCAAGGCCGGTACCCGCGCCGTCACCGAGGTCAGCCCGAGTACCAAAACTGTGCTGCACCTGACCAATATCAATAACGGCATTGGTGGCCTGACCTGGTGGTTCGACGAAGTGACCGCTCGCGGGGTGGCCTTCGATATTGTGGGTCTGTCCTACTACGGGTTCTGGCACGGCACCCTTGCCGATCTGCAGGAAGCAGTCAGCACCCTGTCCGGGCGGTACAACAAGGACGTCCTGGTGGTGGAAACCTCGTACCCGTTCACGCTTGAGGACAACCCGAACGCTCCGTGGGAAAACGTGGTGGCCAAGGCGTCGCAGCTGGTCAAGGGATACCCGGCCACACCTGCCGGCCAGGCCGCCAATTTCCGGGCCGTGCAGGATGTGGTGGCCTCAGCGCCGGGTGGCCGTGGGCTGGGCGCCGTGTACTGGGAACCGGCCTGGACATCCGTCCCGGGCAACGGCTGGGATCCCGCCGATCCCACTTCCGGCAACGCGTGGGAAAACCAGGCTGTCTTCGACTACGCCGGCAAGGCGCTGCCGGCACTGGCGGAATTCGGACCCGACGCCGGTGGCACCGGCCCGCTCCGGTAGGTCAACCAGGCTGGGGTTTCGCCGGCCTCCGGAACGCCCGACGGCGGCAGCTGCCTGCCGCCGTCGGGCGCCCATGAAGTGCTTCCGTTGCACACCGGGCATGGGTATTAACCCCCGGCTGGTCGCTGCCCGCTGCGGGCCCAGGTTGTCAGCCGGTCGGTGAGGTCCATATAGTCCTGGTTCAGGACCTGCGAGGCCGGGTTGGCGTCGAACCACGCCACGATCTCCCGGGCGCCGTCGGCGAACGGGATGGTGGCCGTGTAGTCCGGCACCAGTGCCTTGATCTTGGTGTTGTCGAATACCACCGAATGGGACCTGTCGCCCAGCAGGTTGGGTCCCAGCTCCGGGCTGGCGGCGGCGATGGTTTCCGAAGCCACATGGACCAGCTCCGGCTCGGCCACCCCGGCAGCGCGCGCGAACAACCGGTAGATCTGGTTCCACGGCAGGTATTCGTCCGAGGTGATGGTGTAGCTCTCACCCACTGCCTGTGGCCGGCCCAGCAGGCCCACAAAGGCCTTGGCAAAATCCTTGCTGTGCGTGAGCGTCCACAGGGAGGTGCCGTCGCCGTGGACCATGACGGGGAGTCCGGCGCGCATCCGGTGGATATCCGTCCAGCCGCCCACCATGGCGATCTTGGTGCGGTCGTAGGTGTGCGAGGGCCGCACCACTGTCACCGGGAAGTCGCGCTCGCGGTACGCAGCGAAAAGTACTTCCTCACAGGCGATCTTGTCCCGGGAGTACTGCCAGAACGGGTTCTTCAGCGGGGTGGACTCCAGGATGGGCAGCCGGGTAGGCGGCTTCTGGTAGGCCGAGGCCGAGCTGATGAACACATACTGGCCGGTCCTGCCGGCGAACAGGTCCACGGCCGCGGCCGCCTGGTCCGGGGTGTACGAGATGAAGTCCGCGACGGCGTCGAACCTGCGGGTGCCCAGCGCTTCCCGGACCGAAGCCCGGTTGCGGATGTCCGCGTGCAGTACCTCAACGCCGTCCGGCACCGGCCGCGCTGCGGACTGTCCGCGGTTGAGGACGGTGACCCGGTGACCCAGCGCCGCCGCGCGCTCGGTGGCCGCCGCGCTGATAACCCCGGTGCCGCCCACAAGGAGGATGCTCCGGGGCGCAACGGTGGCTGCTTCCGGCGCGAGTGGACTCACCATGCGTAGTCCTCCGGCGCCGTCTTGTGCCCCGGGAAAATGTCGTCGAGGCGCTTGAGGGCATCGGCGTCGAGCGTGACGTCCAAGGCCCGGATGCCGGCGTCGAGCTGGTCCTGGGTCCGGGGTCCCACGATGGGTGCCGTGACCGCGGGCTGGTGGAGCAGCCAGGCCAGGGCAACGTCGCCGGGTTCGTGGCCCAGCTCATCGGCGAAATCCTCGTACTGCCGGATCTGGTCCTGGTGCTTCTTCAGGGTTTCCAGGGCCCGGCCTTCTGCCCGGCGGACGCCCTGCTCCTGCTTTTTCAGAACCCCGCCCAGCAGGCCACCCTGCAGGGGCGACCAGGGGATCAGACCCAGCCCGTACTGCTGGGCTGCTGGAATGACCTCGAGCTCCACCTCGCGGCGGAACAGGTTGTAGATGGACTGCTCGCTCACCAGTCCGGTGTAGTTCCTGCGCCGGGCGGCTTCCTGCGCCTGCGCGAGGTGCCAGCCGGCGAAGTTGCTGCTGCCCGAATAGAGGATCTTGCCCTGTTGGACGGCCACCTCGATGGCCTGCCAGATCTCGTCCCAAGGGGTGTTCCGGTCGATATGGTGGAACTGGTAGACGTCGATGTAGTCCGTCTGCAGGCGCTTGAGGCTGGCATCGAGGGCCCGGCGGATGTTCAGTGCGGAAAGTTTGGACTCGTTGGGCCGGTCCGTCATGGTGCCGTAGAGCTTGGTGGCCAGGACTGTCTGCTCGCGGCGGCCCTCTCCCTTGGCGAACCAGCGGCCAATGATTTCCTCGGTCCAGCCGCGGTGGCCTTCGCCGCCGTAGACGTTGGCGGTGTCGAAGAAGTTGATGCCCTGCGACTTCGCAGAGTCCATGATGGCGTGCGCGTCGGCTTCTTCGGTCTGCGGGCCGAAGTTCATTGTCCCCAGGCAGAGGCGGGAGACTTTCAGGCCGGAGCGGCCCAGATGCGTGTACTGCATGGCGGGAATCCTTTGGTTGGGAGCTGTTAGAGCTGCGTGAAGGATGCGACGGCGGGATCGGAACCGATGCGGGCACCGGATTCCAGCGCCGTGAGGGCTGCCAGCTCGTCGGAGGACAGCTGCAGGGACGTCGCGGCGAAGTTTTCCCGGATCCGGCCCGGGTCCACCGACTTGGGAATGGCGATGGTGCCGGCGGCGAGGTGCCAGGCGATGACCACCTGCGCGGTGGTGGCGTTGTGCGCTGCGGCGATTGCCGTGACCGCGTTGCCGTTCAGGTCCCCGCCCTGGCCCAGCGGGCTGTAGGCCTCAACTGCGATGCCAAGGTCCCGGCACTTCGCGGCGAGGGCGGCCTGCTGGTAGCTGGGGTGCAGCTCGATCTGGTTCACTGCCGGGACGATCTCTGCGGTCTCCAGCAGGGTGTCCAGGTGCTCTGCGAGGAAATTGGAGACGCCGATGGCGCGGATCTGCTTGTTTTCGTACAGCCGCTCCAGTTCCTTCCAGGCCTGGACGTACAGGCCCTGTGACGGGACCGGCCAGTGGATCAGGTACAGGTCCACGAAGTCCAGGCCCAGCGCCTTGCGGCTGTTCTGGAAGGCCTCCTGGGCCCGGCCCTGTTCCCCGTTGCGCAGCTTGGTGGTCACGAAAATGTCCCCGCGGTCAATGCCGGTGGCGGCGATCGCCGCGCCCACCCCGGCCTCGTTCCGGTAGCCGGCGGCGGTGTCGATGTGGCGGTATCCGGCTTCAAAGGCGTCTTCGACGATCCGCTGCGTGTCTTCCGGCGGAACCTGGAAAACTCCGAGGCCAAGCTGGGGGATGGTGACGCCGTTGTTCAGTGTCAGCTCTGACATGGGTACTCCTTGGCTGGTGCTGGTGCTGGGGCGTGCTGCCGGGTGAATGGCTGCCGTTGGCTCGACGCCGAGAAAGCGGTTTCCGCTTGCTCACTCCTGAGCCTATGCACTTTTGGCCGCCACGTCAGCAAAGCAGCGTGATTCTGTTTTTCCTAGGACTGCCAGTCCTACCCACGGGCGGTCCACACCCTTGCGGGCCGGGGCAGAATGGATGGCATGGGTCAAAGCGCCGAATTCGGATTGTTCCTCAAAGCCATGCGGTCCCGGTTGAGCCCGGATGACGCGGCGGCAGCTCCCACTGCGGGCGCGCGCCGTGTCCCTGGCCTGCGCCGGGAGGAAGTTGCACGGCTGGCAGGGGTCAGCACCGACTACTACGTCCGCCTGGAACAAGGCAGGAATATCCATCCGTCCCGTACCGTCCTGGCGGCCGTCTCCCGCGCGCTTCGCCTGGATTCCACCGAGCATGCCCACATGCTGGATTTACTGGAGAACTGTGCCGGCAGTGCCGCTGCCGGCGGCACAGGGGTCCAGGGTGTGCGGCCGGCACTGCGCCAGCTGCTTGGGGCCGTGGGGGAGGTGCCGGCTTTGGTGCTGGGCCGCCGCGGCGATGTCCTGGCGGGAAACCCCTTGGCGAACAGCCTGTTTGCTGACTTTCCGGCCATGCCGGCAGCCCAACGGAACCTCACGCGCTGGCTGATCCTCGATCCGGCGGCACGGACGCTGTTCCGGGACTGGGAGACCGTGGCCGCGGAGGCGGCCGGCGCGCTCCGGCTGGATGTGGGCCGGCACCCCAACGATCCACAGGCCAACCAGCTGGTGGGCGAGCTGGCCGTGAACAGCGAGCACTTCCGGCAGTGGTGGGCCGGGCACCATGTGGCCACTCCCTCGGCCGGCAGCGTCAGGCTGCACCACCCTGCTGTGGGACAGCTGGAACTGAACTTCGAAAACCTGGTCCTGCCGGACGATCCGGACCAGACGCTCAGGGTGTACTCGGCACGACCGGAGTCGCCGTCGTCGGATGCGTTGTTGTTGTTGGGGAGCCTCGGCGCGGAACCTGCCGCACCTGGGCGCGAGATGGCAGTTGACCGCAATCCCGGGCAGCGCGACTGCCGCGAAGTGCCATCTCGCGGGGGACCCGCGGCGGATTCCCCGCCGCCTGCACCCGATCGGTAACCGCGGACCGTCAGTTGCGCCGGCTGTGCGATTGGACAGCGGTGCGGCACTTTTCTGGCCTGCAGTCCATTGGGGCGCCGGGCGGCTCTTAATAAGCTGGAGGGACGCACAAAATTTCGCCGCCAAGGATGGTCTCAACGATGAAACGCATCGCCCTTTTGAAGGAACGCGCCGCAGCCCCGGCCGGTTCGTCCACCACCACCGGTTCCCACTGCCCGGCCTCCGGCCTGTGGAGCCCGGACCGCGACCCGCACACGGTCCTTTCGTTCTTTGAAGGACACGTCTTCCCGGCGTTCCAAGGCGTCCCCACGGTGTGGCGGCGGCGGACTGCCGGCAGCCTGGGCTGACCCGGGCACATACCCCCTCAAACATGCAAAAGGCCGTGGAACCAAAGGTTCCACGGCCTTTCAGCTTCCGCCGGACGTGGGCGTCAGTGCTCTTCCAGCCGGAAACCGAGCTTGATGGTCACCTGCCAGTCCGCGATTTTTCCTTCTTCAAGATGGCCGCGGATCTCCTTCACCTCGAACCAGTCGAGGTTGCGCAGCGTTTTGGAAGCCTGCGCGATCCCGTTGCGGACAGCGTCATCCACACCCTGGTCCGACGTGCCGACAATTTCAGAAATGCTGTACGTGTGGTTGGACAACTTCGCTCCTCGTGATCATCGTTGTTCCCGGTTGCGGGCCGTTCCTGAAGACTAGTGCCGCGCCGGCAGGGTTGGCCAGACCTTAGCCCGACGTTCCGTTGAGCACCACCACGTTGCTGTAGCGGACCCGGCGGCCTGCGGTCACCAGCACCGGCCCGGACTGCTGGACGTCCGACGTGACGGTGAGGTCCCTGACCGTAGCGCCGTCCGCTGCCACCGTCAGGGTGGCGCCTTCGCTCGTGGTCAGGACCACGTCCGCGGCAAGGCCCGTGGCGCCGGCAAGCGTGATGTTCGGCCGGTCCGCCCACAGAACCGACGGCTCGTGGTAGGTCCCGGGGCTGACCAGCACCGTCACGGGACGGGGCTGTGCGGAGGGGATGGCCCCCACCGCTGCACGGATGCTGGCGTAATCGCCGGTGCCGTCCAAAGCAACCGTGACCACATCTGCCGGCCGGCTGACCGTTCCGCCCAGCGGTCCCGCCTGGCTTTTCACCAGCGCCGGAACGGCGGCCGCAGGCCAAAGCCCGTAGGAGTACTCCGGCACAAAAGCGTTTCCGCGCTCCTGACCGGAATTCCCCGTGCAGTCCTTGAAGATGTTGCCCCGTGCCACCAGGCCCCCACCCGGTCCCTGATGGTGCAGCGGGTTCAGGACGTCCCGGAAATAATTGTTCTCCGCCACGATCAAGGCACCGTTCCGGCCCAGCATGCCGTAACTGGAGATGTCCTCGAGGTAGTTGTTGAAAACGTGCGACGCAGCGGTGTTGTCCAGGCTGGCGTTGCGCTGGTGGGTGTTCCGGAACCAGTTGTGGTGCAGGGTGATCCGGGTGACCACGTTCTGGGTCCAGCCTTCACCCAGGGCCTTGTTATGGTCCGCGAAAACATTCCAGGAGAGCGTGACGTTGTCGCAGTCCTTCCGGACGTCCACCAGGCCATCACCAAGCCGGGCGAAGTACATGTGGTCCACCCAGATGTGGTGGGAGGTGTCCATCTGGATGCCGTCCCGGTCGTTGTCCGGGCGTTTGCCGATGAAGTCACCCGGGATGTAGGAATCCCGCACGGTGAAATTGCGGAAGATCACGTTGGCCACGTTAATCAGCCGGAACCCGGCGTTCACCACTGTGGCCCCGGCGCCTGCCCCCAGGAATGATTTGTTCGAAGCGACGGGAAGCTTCTCATACGCGGCAAACGCCAGCACCCCGTGCAGGATCACCACCAGCGGTTCCGGGCTGGCGGCGAACTCCCGCAGCTGGTCCGGAGTGGCGGCATGGACCACCCTGCCGCCGGCGCCGCCGGTGGTGGTGGCAACGCCATTCCCATTGATGCCGGCAAAGCCCACCGGCACGTCCGGCCAGGCCGGCCCGGCGGCGCTTCCGGCCGGTAGCCCGGCGTCGGAAAACCCGCTGGAACTGCCTGCGGAAGGGGCCGGGGGAGCCGCGTGGGCTGCGGTTCCCCCGGCCAGCCCGGAAGCGAGGGCACCAGCTGCGAGGCCCGCTGCGGTCAGGACGGTGCGGCGGGGAACGCCCGCTGTTGCCATGTCAGTCATCTCAACCACGCCCCGCCGGGGTCCAGTCACCGAGGAAGGCTTCCGTGGTGAACCTGGTGGCCTCGTCGGGGCTGAGCTGCGGGTGGAATTCGTTGACGAACGCGCCAGGACCGGTGTTGTTGTACTCGGCAAACCGCCCCTCGTTCCAGGCATGGCCGCCCATGTCGGCCCAGCCCTGTTCGGCGATGTGCGCACCGAGGACGGAATCGCGGATGACGGCCATGGGGTGGGCGTCCGGATCACTGCTGGCGAACCACGGCCGGCCCAGGCTGACGGTGCCGGCAGCGGCGTCTGAGGTCAGGGTGCTGTTGATGATCAGGAAGCCATAGGGGTTTGAGTTTTTGGTGCTGGGCGCCACGATGTAGCCGTTGTTGGTGTTGCTGCCACGGTCCACGGAATGGATGGTGCAGCCGTCAAACACCGCGGTGCCCCGGCCGTAGAGGAAGTCCACGTCGCCTTCGATGTAGCAGTCCTTCAGGTAGGTCCGGGCGGTGGCATCGCGGCCGGTGGTGTCCGCCAGGTACGTGTCCTGGTTGCCCAGGAAGCGGGTGCCCTCGAACGTGACCTTGTCGGCAACGCTCCGCACCGCCAGCGCCTGGCTCCCGCCGTTGGCGGCTTCGTCGTAGGCGTTTTCCACCGTCAGGTTCTTCACTGTGGTCCCGGTGGCTGCGACGGTCAGGGTGGCGCTGCCCACGGCGCCCCACGTGCCGCCGAAGAATTTCGCGCCGCTGGCCGGGAGATCGTAGGTGATAACGACGTCGGACGGGTTGGCTGTTGCGCCCTGGATGGTCAGGTTGGGGCGGTCGGCCCAGACGTTGACCACTTCGCGGTAGACGCCGGGCTTGACGGTAATGGTGCGGGGCTTGGTGCTGCCGTGCGGGATGGAGCCGATCGCCGCCTGCAGGCTGCCGAAATCGCCGGTTCCATCCAGGGCCACCGTGATGGTGTCTGCGGTGTTGGGTGCGTTGTTCTCCCGCGGTCCCGCCCCGGCGCTGACGGTGTCCGGGACGCGGGCTGCGTCATCCGCCTGGTAGGCGTAGGACGCGGCGGGGTCAAAGGCGGCGCCCACGTTGTCTTTGCGGCCGCGGACTGATTCGAAGATGTTGTCCCGGTTGACCACCTCGGTGCCGGGGTCCTTGGCCACGATGGGGTCCTGGACGGCGGTGAAGTAGTTGGCCTCCAGGACCACTTTGGCGTTGTTGCGGCCCATCATGCCGTACTGGCCGACGTCCTGCAGGTAGTTGTTGTACACGTGGGCCGCGGCGGTGTTGTCCAGGCTGAAGTTGCGCTGTGTGGTGTTCCGGATCCAGTTGTGGTGGATGGTCATCCTGGTCACGGCGTTGTCCGTCCACCCCACGCCCAGCGCCTTGTTGTTGTCGGCGAAGACGTTCCAGGAGTACGTCAGGAAATCGGAGTCCTTGCGGGTGTCGATCAGGCCGTCGCCCATCCGTTCGAACTTCATGTGGTCCACCCACACGTGGTGGGTGGTGTCGAGTTGGATGCCGTCCCTGTCGTTGTCCGGGCGTTTGCCGTCCCAGTCGCCGGGGATGTAGGAATCACGGACAGTGAAGTTCCGGAAAATGACATTGCTGACGTTGATGAGCTTAAAGCCGGCATTGACCACTTCGGCCCCGGCGCCCACCCCGATGAAGCTTTTGTTGGCAGCCACGGGGATCTTGACGTATTGCTCAGCACGGATGGAGCCTTTGACGAAAATAACCAATGGCTCGACGGCGGCTGCATACTCCTGGAGCTGCGCCAGGGTAGCGGCGGTGACGATTCTTCCTGCCTGGCCACCGGTTGTTCCCGACAGCCCGTAGCCGGGCAGGGACGCAAAGCCATCCGGCGTCTGCTTCCAGGATGCCTCCGGTGGTTGGGCGGTCACGGCGGGGGCCAGTGCCCCCGCCGTATGGTCGGCGGGGGCCGCGGTGGCAGGCAGTGCCGGGAGGCTTCCCAGCATCACGACGGCGGTTGCAGCGCCGAGTAGTCGTCGCAAAATCATGCAAAACTCCTTCGTCGAGGTCCCGGCAGCCTCCAGCCGGGACCTGTCCAAATAAGGGGTGTTCAGTCAGTGATGCGTGCGGAGAAGCGGTGGGGTTATTTCAGTCCCGTGGTGGCAATGCCGTTGATGAGGTACTTCTGGCCGGCGATGAAGAAGCCGATGATCGGGGCGATGGACACCACTGACATGGCGAACATGGGCCCCCACATGCTTTGGCCTTCGGAGTCCATAAAGGCCCGCAGTGCCAGCGGAACGGTGTAGAGGTCCTGGTTCTGGATGTAGAGCAGGGGACCGAAGAACTCGTTCCAGGTGGAGATGAAGGTGAAAATTGCCGTGGTGGCCATGGCCGGGACGCAAAGCGGCATGATGACCCGCAGGAACGTCCGGAACGGACCACAGCCATCGATCTGGGCGGCGTCGTCGAGTTCCTTGGGCAGGGCCTTCATGAACTGGACCATCAGGAAGATGAAAAACGCGTTGGTGGCCATGAAGTTCGGCACGATCAGCGGCAGGTAGGTGTCCAGCCAGCCCAGCTGGGAGAAAATGATGTACTGCGGGACCAGGAGCACGTGGCCCGGCAGCATCAGCGTTCCCAGCATCAGCGTGAAGAACAGTTTCCGGCCGGTGAACTCCATTCTGGCGAACGCGTACGCGGCCAGCGCGCAGGAGAAGATGTTGCCCACGATCGAGAGCACCACCACGATCATGGAGTTGATGAGGTACACGTGGAACGGCTGGTTCAGCGCGGTCCAGCCCTGCTCATAGTTGCTGAAGTCCCAGTTTTCGGGCCAGAGGCCCAGCTGCCTGAAGATGTCGTTGCTGGGCTTGAACGAGCTGGAGATGAGCCACATCAGCGGGTACAGCATGACCAGGCCCACCAGGCAAAGGATCAGGTGGCGGGAGAACCGGGTTGCTTTGGTGCCGGACAGTGCGTCTTCCGGGTCGGCCTGCTTTGCTGCCTTTTCTTGTTTGCGCTTTGGGGGTAGTTCGAGGAGTGCCATGGGGTTGCCTTAATTGTCGTAGAAGACCCAGAACTTGGATGCGATGAAGTTGATGGCGGTGAAAATCGCGATGATCATCAGCAGGAGCCAGGCCATGGCGGAGGCATAGCCCATCTCGAATTCAGTGAAGCCCTTCTGGTACAGGTACAGGTTGTAGAACAGGGTTGAGTCCGCCGGTCCGCCGGTGCCGCCGCTCATCACATAACCCTGCGTAAAGGTCTGGAACGAGCCGATCAGCTGCATGATCAGGTTGAAGAAAATGATGGGGCTGATCAGCGGGATGGTGATGCTGCGGAATTTCCGCCACTGGGACGCGCCGTCGATCGAGGCCGCCTCGTAGTACATAGTGGGGACCTGCCGCAGGCCGGCCAGGAAGATCACCATGGGTGAACCGAAGGTCCAGACGTTGAGGACAACCAGCGTGCTGAGGGCGAATTCCGGGTCCGTGACCCAGGCCGGACCCTGGATGCCGAAGATGCCAAGGAACCCGTTGACGATTCCGTCGTTGCCGAAGATGTAGCGCCACAGCATCACTATGGCCACGCTGCCGCCCAGCAGGGACGGCAGGTAGTAGACGGAGCGGTAGATGGCCAGCCCCTGCAGGCCGCGGTTCAGGACCAGGGCCACCCCCAGCGCCACGGCCAGGGAGATCGGGACTGAGACAAAGGTGTAGATGAAGGTGACCTTCAGCGACTGCAGCAGCCGGGGGTCCTCGAACATGGCCTGGAAGTTGGCCAGGCCCACAAAGTTCGGTTCCGTAAAGAGGTTGTAGTCGGTGAACGCCAGGTACAGCGACGCGAAGAACGGAATGATGGTGAACAGCATTCCGAGGAACCACGGCAGCAGGAACAGGTAACCTGACCGCTGGTTCCGGCGGCGGGGGGTGCTTCGCCGCCGCTTGCCGGGATGGCCCGTGGCAAGTTCAGCGGCGGCGCCCGGGGCGGCTTTTGTCAGCACGGACATGCGTCAGGCTCCTGTCTGCGTGGCGGAAGAGGGACCGGAATTACTTGTTGATCGCTGCATTGCTCTTCTCGATGAAGGTTTTGGCAGCGTCGGCCGGAGTGACGCGGCCGAATTCAACCTCCGTGGCGAGCTGCTTGAGGGTGTCCGCCACAACACTGGCGCCCTTCGGGTAGACATATGCTGCGGGCAGCTCGTCTTCCTGGATGGCTGCGACGAGGTCCACAAACGCGGTGTCATCCGGACCAAGCTGTGACTTGATGGAGTCGGCGACGTCCGGGTTGATGGGCACGCCGCGCTGGGTCAGGGTCTGCGCAGCGCCTTCGGCATCGTTGATGAGGAAGTCCAGGAGCTTGGCTGCTTCCTCGGGGTGCTTGGACTTGGCTGCGACGGACCACAGCATGCTTGGATCAGCAGAATATCCGCGGCGCTCCTCAGTGGTTTCACCGGGCATACGTAATAGCACCACCTTGCCGCCGGCGGCTTCGTTGTAGGCCTTGAAGTTGTTGATGGGAATGATCTGTGAGGCGACGGTGCCCTTGGCCAGATAGGACTGCGCCGGGGATCCACCGATCTGCTCAAAGAATCCGGCAGGCGGATAGCCGCCGGCGGTCCGCAGGTCCACGCTGTACTGGAACCACTTCTCGATGGTTTCAGCACTTACGCCGAGTTTGTTGTCCTCGGTGTAAAAGTCCTCGCCACGCTGCCGGGCAAGGAGGATGGGTCCGGTTTCCGTGGCAACGTCGTAGCCGGCACCGTAGACTTTGCCGCCGGTTTTCTGCGTTATCTCGGTGGCGAACTTTGCGTAGTCCTCCCAGCTCCAGGTCTTGTCATCCGGAATGGCGACGCCGGCCTCATCCGTGATCGCCTTGTTCACCACCATGCCGATCGTGGTCACGCCCGTAGCAACCCCATAGAGCTTGCCGTCCACCTCGCCGCGGCCCAGGATGGTCTGCGGCACCTTGTCCAGGTTCACGCCGTCCAGGGACTTAACATCCGCCAGGGTGCCCCGCTGCGCGTATTCCAGCAGGCTCCGGTTGGCCATGTTCAGCACGTCCGGGGGATTACCGCCGGCAAAACGGGTGGCCAGCTTGTCCGCGTAGGGTCCGCTGTCCTGGTATTCGCTCTTGACGGTGATGCCGGGGTTCTTCTCTTCGAAGATCCGCAGCGCGGCATCTGTCATCTTGGCGCGGTTGGAATCACCCCAGTAAACGAAGTTCAGTTCCACGTTGCCGCCTGCCGAGGGGGATGAGCCGCCCCCGCAGCCGCTGAGTGCAAGCCCTGCAGCGGTCAGTGCCGCACCGATGAACAGCCGGCGGGGCATGCCCGCGGTGGTTGCCTTCTTCATTGAATGACGCCTCTCGTTGGTTGCCCCTGCTTGTAGGCGGATTTTATATAAAGCAGAAAGTTTCTGATGCATTGAGCTGCATAGTGAGATTCAGACCCACGTGTACGGAGTGCAAAACTCTCGGTAAACGATTTCTAGCAAGGAAAGACTGTGACTGTCAACACTTCATAACAAACTAGCCGAAATCATATATCGGAAAGTTTCTAGGGCTATTGCCGTTTTCTTTCTGAGTCTTTAGGCTGTTTCAAACATCCGGGATGCACAAACCAAAGGAGGCCCGATGGACCTGCCCGGCGAAAGCCTTGCCGGCCTGGCAACCCATAACGGCGGCAGCGCGCTGCCGCCGCTCAGCTCGCCCCGGCCCTACCTCCACCCCATCCGGTCGCTTGCCGGAACCGTACTGACCGACGCTTCCCCGGCGGACCACGCCCACCACTTGGGACTGTCGATCGCCGTCTCGGACCTGAACGGCACCAACTTTTGGGGCGGCTCAACCTTCACAGCCGCGAACGGGCCCCAAATCCTGCCCAACCACGGGACACAGCGTGCGGACGGCTGGACGGCAACCAGCCCGCCAGGATGGACCAGCGCGACAGGCAACCCGGATACACCCCACGCTGCAGGCTTCGAGGGCGCGCTGACTTGGCTTTCGGAGCACGGGAACGAACTCGCCGTGGAACGCCGCAGGATCAACCAGTACCCGCACCCCAGTCCCGGAACGTGGTGCCTGTCCGTGGACTCGGCCCTCACCCCCGCAGGTTCCGTGCCGCGGCTGGAGGTGTCGTCGTCGGCCGTCAAGGGACGAAACGGTGCCGGCTACGGCGGCATTTTCTGGCGCTTTTCCGCCAGCAGCACACCACCCACCGTCCTCTCGGACAACGGGGCCGGAACCGAAGCTGCGCATGGTTCGCTCTCGCCGTGGCTGGCAATCAGCCTCACCGTGGCCGGCGCACCGGTCAGCGTGGTGCTGGCGCAATCCGCCGTGATCCGGCCCTGGTTCATCAGGACTGAGGGCTACATCGGCGCCGGCCCGGCCGTGGCCTGGTCAGCCAAAGCCGCCGCGGACGCCGACACCCCGCTGGTCCAGGACCTGCACGCCGTCATCCACGACGGCACCCTCCACACGGCAAGCCAGGCCCTTGAACTCCTCCGGCACCACCCCGGACTCCATCCCGAACGCCAGCCCGACAGGACATCATGACTTCCCGGAACGCCGTCCCCGTGTACAGCAACCCCATCCTCAACGCTGACTGGCCCGACCCCGATGTGGTGCAGGTCAGGGGCGTGTACTACCTCATTGCCTCAAGCTTCAACCGGGTCCCGGGGCTGCCGGTGCTCCGCTCGCGGAACCTCGTGGACTGGGAACCCGCCGGCCACGCCCTGACGCAGCTGCCGCAGGCCAGCCACTATTCCCTGGTCCGGCATGGCAGCGGCGTCTGGGCCCCAGCCATCCGCCACCACGCGGGCCGGTTCTGGATCTTCTACCCGGACCCCGATCACGGCATCTTTGTCCTCAGCGCCGAAAAGGCAGAGGGTCCCTGGACCGCCCCGCACCTCCTGTACCCCGGCCGGGGCCTGATCGACCCGTGCCCGCTGTGGGACGACGACGGCCAGGCCTACCTGGTCCATGGCTGGGCCCACAGCCGGATCGGCGTCAAAAACAGGCTCACCGTGCACCGTATGAGCCCGGACGCCAGCCGCCTCCTGGACCACGGCACCCACGTCATCAACGGGGCTGACCTGCCGGGATTCACCACGCTGGAAGGGCCCAAGTTCTACAAGCGGGACGGCTGGTACTGGATCTTCGCCCCGGCCGGCGGAGTGGCCACCGGCTGGCAGTCCGTGTTCCGGTCCAGGTCCCCGTTTGGCCCCTACGAGGAGCGCCGGGTCCTGGAGCAGGGCGCTTCCGCGGTCAACGGCCCGCACCAGGGCGCTTGGGTCACCACGCCGCTGGGCGAGGACTGGTTTGTGCATTTCCAGGACCGCGGCCCCTATGGGCGGGTGGTCCACCTCCAGCCCATGGGCTGGGACGGGGACGGCTGGCCGTGGATGGGGGAGCAGGCGGCCGACGGCGGACCGGGAACCCCGGTAGCAACCCACCCGTACCCGGCGGGTACTTCACCGCGGGACGTGGCGCCGGAGGGCAGCGACGACTTTGCTTCCCCGTGGCTGGGCCAGCAGTGGCACTGGCAGGCCAACCCGCGGGAGGCGTGGTCCGCGACGCCCGGCGGCGGGCAGCTGGTACTCCGCCCGCAGGCCAACGATCCGGTCAACCTGCGTGAACTGCCCAACGTCCTGGGCCAGATCCTTCCCGGCACACCTTCCACGTTCACCACATCGCTGGAACTGCGGGACGTTCCTGTTGGAACCCGGGCGGGTGTGGTGGTCCTGGGCCAGAAGTACGCCTGGCTGGGAATCGTGCGGACAGCAGACGGTTTTGTGTTGGGGGCGGGAACCGGCGGGGAGGGGCCGCAGGAAGAATCCCTGGGCCGGGCCGTGCAGCTCGCAGGTCCCCGGATTGAGCTGCAGATCAGGACTGACGGCTCGCCACGGTCCACCTTCGCGTGGCGGGCAGCCCCGGGAGACCCCTGGGAAGTCCAGGGCTGGAACTTCAGCGTGATGCAGGGCAAGTGGATCGGTGCCGAGCTGGGCATCTTCGCCACCTCACCCCTGGGTTCGGCCGAAGGCGGCAGTGTTATCGTGGGACCCGTGCGGGTGGATACTGCGCCCGTGCGCCGGGCCTCCGCCCCGCAGCTTGCCGTTGCCGCCACCATATGAACCCAAGGACTGCCCCGTTGACCGCCACCCCGCGTCCCAAGATCGCAGACGTCGCGGCAGCCGCAGGAGTTTCTGTACCTACGGTCTCCAAGGTCCTTAACGGCCGCTCCCACGTCTCCGATGCCACCCGGGCCAAGGTCCAGCAGGCCCTGGCGGACCTTGACTACTCCAAACGCAACACCCCTGCAGCCCAGCCGGGCATGCTGCAGCTGGTGGTCAACAACTTCGATTCCCCCTGGGTCCTGGAAACCATGGCCGGGGTGGAGTCCGCCGCGGACCGGCTGGGCTATGCGGTGGCGTATTCGCGTGCCGAACACGCCACCGCCGAGCGGTGGCGGAAGCTGCGCGAGCCCTCCGTGAACCGGTTGGACGGCGTGATGCTGCTCGCGCCGCGGCGGGGTTCACCCCTGGTGACGGCACTGCGAAGCCTGCGGATCCCGGCCGTGGCCATCGACCCCGAGGGATCCGAAGGCCTGGCAATCCCCAGCGTCAGCCCGGCGTCGTTCTCCGGCGCGCTGGCCGCCGTTGGGCACCTCCTGGCCCTGGGACACCGACGGGTGGGCATTATCACCGGCCGGAACCACAGCCCGGGGCACGGCCGCGCCCGGTACGCGGCCTACGCGGCCGCGCTGCACGAGGCCGGCCTGCCCGTGGCGCCGGAACTGGTCCGCGACGGCGACTTCAGCACCGAGTCCGGCATGCGGCTGGGCGCCGAGCTGCTGGATCTGCCGGAGCCGCCCACCGCCATCTTTACCGGCAGCGACCTGCAGGCGCTGGGCGTGATGAACGCCGCTGGCCAGCGCTCGCTGCTGGTTCCCCGGGACCTCAGCATTGTTGGTTTCGACGACATCGCCCAGGCCGCCCTGACCTCCCCGCCGCTCACTACCGTCCGGCAGCCGCTGGCGCAGATGGCAGCCATGGCGGTGGGCATCCTGACTGAGCAGCGCGAAGGCACGGTATCGGCGGCCCCCACTGCCCTGGAGGTAGCCACCGAACTGGTGGTTCGCGGAACCACGGCCCCGCCGTCCCGTTAACCTGCCGACCCGGCCAGCTATCAAAGGCCGGTCCCAGCGGACCACCTCCAGCTCCCGCAGCCGGGTCAGGACCAGGCCGGCGACGGGATCGGCGCCTGACTCCCGCGTGGCCGATCCGCCCCTAGCCGGACCCGAGGACCAGGTTCCGCAGGTCATCCAGGGTCTGCTGCATGTGGGCGTCCATGGCCTCCCGGGCCCGCTGCGCATCCCGGGCCTGCAGGGCCTCGGCGATGTTCTGGTGGTGCCCGATGGCATGCTCCTGGATGGCCGGCACTGCTGATGTCTCCGTCCGGCGCTTTTCCAGTACCCGGTGCAGCGGCTCGAACAGCACCGAAACAAACACGTTGCCAGAGGCGTGCAGGATGATGTCGTGGAACGCCAGGTCCGCCTCCACAAAAGCGGCCACATCGTTGACGTGGTGGGCGGCCCGCATGGCGGTGATGTAGGCGAACAGCGAGTCCACCTCGGCCTCGGCGATCCGGCCCGCCGCCAATTCGCAGGCGCCCGTTTCCAGCATCCGCCGCAGTTCAATGAGCTGGATGGAGGACTCGGCCTCGTCCCTGCCCTCGGAGGCGGCCCGCAGCACCGCTTCCAGCGACGCCCACCGGTTCAGCGGATTAACAAACGTCCCCCGGCCGCGCTCCACGCTGAGGATGCGCTGCGCCTCAAGGGTCTTCATGGCTTCGCGGACGGTCATCCGGCTGACATCGTGCCGGGCGCTGAGCTCCAGCTCGCCGGGGACGGTGGATCCCGGTGGGAATTCGCCGCCGATGATACGGTCCAGCAACTCGTCCGCCACTACGCCAACCAGTGACTTCCTGGCCATGCTGCCCCCGATCGCTGCCGTGGGCGTACGCCCCGCGGTATGTCAGACAAGTCTACTTGCGCGTTTTTATGTCCTGTGCCACACTAACATTCAAATGTTAGATGTCAGACATCTTACAGGTCGATAAAACGGGATCCGCCGTGCCGGATCACTACACAACGGAGTGCATTGTGACGCTTGAAGTTGACGTTCTGGCTGCCTACCCGCCGGAACTCGAGATCCCCGCCGCGCTGGTGGCCAAGACCGTGGCCGAGTCGAATGCCGGGGCGCCCCGGATGCTTGTAGTGCTCGACGACGATCCCACCGGAACGCAGTCCGTGGCAGATTTGCCCGTGCTCACCCGCTGGGAAGTGTCGGACTTCGCCTGGGCTTTCGGGCAGGCCAAACCGGCCGTCTACGTCCTCACCAACACCCGCAGCCTTGACCCGGCCGAGGCCGCTGCACGCAACGAGGAAGTGGTCCGCAACGCCCTCACCGCCGCGGGTGCCTCCGATCCGCAGTCCGGGCCGGCCCTGCAGCTTGGGTTCGTCAGCCGCAGCGACTCCACCCTCCGAGGGCATTACCCGCTGGAGCCTGACGTCATCGCCGCCACCGTGGCCAACGTCAGCGGGGAATCGACGGACGGCGTGGTCCTGGTTCCCGCCTTTCCCGACGCCGGCCGCATCACCATTGGCGGCGTCCACTACATGCGCGGCACGGGCGAGGCCGCAGGTACGCTCATTCCCGTCTCCGATACCGAGTTCGCCAGGGATGCCAGCTTTGGCTTCAGCACGTCGGTGCTGAAGGACTACGTGGCGGAGAAGTCGCAGGGCCGGTTCCCCGCCGGCTCGGTCATTGTCCTGGACCTGCACACCATCCGCGCCGGCGCAGCAGCCAACGACCCCGCAGTCTCAGCAGCGGCCATCGCCGACGCACTCGACGCCGCCAATGATTCCACCCCCATCGTGGCGGACATCGTCACCGAGAGCGACCTCCGTGCCCTGGCCCTTGGCCTCGACGCAGCCGAACGCCGCGGCAAAAAACTCCTGTACCGGGTGGGCCCGCCGTTCGGCAGGGCCCGGATCGGCCAGGAGATCCGCGCGGAACTCAGCGGCGGGGAAGCCTTTGCCGGCCAAAACCCTTCCGGGGCCGGCGGCCTGATCGTGGTGGGCTCGCACGTGGGCGTCACCACCCGGCAGCTCAAAGCCCTCACGGAGCAGCACAGTTCTGCCCGCATCGTGGAAATCGACGTCGAGAAGCTCCTGGGCGGGGACGCCGCCGCACACCTCGACAGCACGGTGGAGACTGTCGTCGAAGCCCTCCACACCGGCGACGTCATTGTCCACACCAGCCGCCTGCTGATCAGGACGGACGATCCCGCCGAAAGCCTGCGGATCGCCCGCACCGTTTCCGCCGCCGTCGTTGCCGTGGTCAACCGCACCCTGAAGACGTTCCCGCCCCGCTTTGTGATCGCCAAGGGCGGCATCACCTCCTCGGACGTCGCAGCCCACGGCCTTGAGATCCGCCACGCGATTGTCCGCGGCCCCATGCTGCCGGGCATCGTCTCCCTCTGGGAACCGGTGGACGGCCCTGCCAAGGGCATCCCGTACATCGTCTTCGCCGGCAACGTGGGCGACGACGAGTCCCTCGCCCAGGTCACCCGCAAACTCAGCACCACCTTCTAATACCCACAGGCTCCTAACCCCGTCCCGCAAAATTCACCGGAGAACACCATGACCAGCAATTACACCGTCACCGTCCTGGGCCTTGGCGCCATGGGCCTGCCCATGGCCACCCGCCTCGCGTCCAAGCTCACGGTCCACGGCTTCGACATCGCCGAACCCCGCCTGGAGCTGGCCGCTGAAGCCGGCATCGCCACCTTCAGCACCGCCCGCGAAGCCGCCAAGGGGGCGGACGCCGTCCTCCTGGCCGTCCGCAACGGCGAACAACTCAACGACGTCCTCTTCGGCGAAAACGGCGTGGCCTCGGTCCTGGAACCGGGCGCCGTCGTCATCCTCGGCAGCACCGTGGGCACCGAAGCCATCCCGGCCACCGTGGCCAAACTGGCCGAATACGGCGTGGACCTGGTGGACGCCCCCTTGTCCGGCGGGCCCAAGCGCGCCGGCGAAGGCGACCTGCTGATCGTTGTTGGTGCGTCCCCCGAAGCCCGCACCAAGGCAGCCCCGGCCCTGGAACTGCTGGCCTCCACCCTGACCGTGGTGGGCGACAAGCCCGGCGACGGCCAGGCCCTGAAGACCGTCAACCAGCTCCTCTGCGGCGTCCACATCGCCGCCGCGGCCGAGGCCATGGCCCTCGCGGACGCCCTGGGCCTGGACCAGGCCAAGACCCTCGCCGCCCTCGAAGCGGGTGCAGCCGGCTCCTTTATGCTCTCCAACCGCGGCCCGCGCATCCTGGAGGCCTACTCCGAGGACGGCGCCGAGGTCCTGTCCCGCCTGGACATCTTCGTCAAGGACATGGGCATCGTGGGCAAAGCCACCCGGGCCGCCGGCCTCGCAGCGCCGGTGGCTGCCGCCGCGGAACAGCTTTACCTGCTGGGCCAGGCCCAGGGCCTCGCCGCCGCCGACGATTCCGCCGTCATCAAGGTCGTCGCGCCCACCAAGCGCAACAACTAAGCGCAACCCCCACACCGTACGACGACGGCGGTCCCCCCTCCGCCGTCGTCGTACCCCCACCAGAAATTCCCAAGCGCCTGATCGCCCGTCTTCTGGAAGACTGGCACGTCAAAGGAGACACCCCTCATGAACCATCCGATACTGCCGCTGCTGGTGCGGGCGGCTGATGCGCCCGCCATCAAACCCGCCGTTGAGCTCGGCACCCCGCTGCTGCTGACCATCGCCGCGCTCGGCATCGCCGTCCTGCTGGTAATGATCATCCGCTTCAAGATCCAGGCGTTTGTGGCCCTGCTGACTGTCAGCATCATGGTGGCCGTCGCCGCCCAGATCCCGCTCAAGGACGTCTTCACCGTGGTGGCCAACGGTGTGGGCAGCACCATGGGCAAGGTGGCGCTGCTTATCGCCCTGGGCGCCGTGCTGGGCCGCATGATCGAGGTATCCGGCGGCGTCCAATCGCTCGCGACGCACTTCACCAACAAGCTGGGCGCAAAGCGCGTGGCTGTGGCCCTCACCGCTGTTGGCTTCCTGGTCGCCATCCCGGTGTTCTTCGAAGTGGGCGTCATCGTCCTGGTCCCCATCGTGTATGCCTTCGCCAAAATCGCCAAGGTGCACCCGGTCAAGTTCGGCCTGCCCATGGCCGGGATCATGCTGTCCATCCACGTGGCGGTCCCGCCGCACCCGGGCATTGTTGCCGGTGCCGGCGTGTTTGGCGCGGACATTGGGCTTATCACCCTCATCTCCTTGATTATCTGCATTCCGCTGGGCTTCCTGTCCTACTGGGTGGCCAGCATCATGAACCGCAAGGACTACGAACTCCTGCCCTCGGTCAAGGCGCAGGTTGAGGAATTCGGTTCGGATGCCCTGGTGAAGGTGGGCCATGACGGCCCCGGCGCCGCCACGCAGGCCCCGCCCCGGCCCGGTCTGATCATCTTCCTTATTGCCGCCCCCATCGTGCAGATCCTGCTCGGCACCGTTGGCACCCTCACCATCCCCAAAGACAATTCCTGGTATGGCCTGGCCGCGTTCGTCGGCAACCCGTTTTTCGCCCTGCTGGTGGCCGTGGCGCTGTCGTTCTTCCTGCTCGCCGTGCGCCGCAACTGGTCGCTCAAGGAAACCGGTGAAATCTTCGAAGGTGCCCTGCCGCCCATCGCTTCCATCCTCATGGTGGTTGCTGCCGGTGGCGTGTTCGGCGAGGTACTCAGGACCTCCGGCATCGGCGCGGCGCTCTCCCAGACCCTGGACCACCTGGGCCTGCCCGTCATCGCCCTCGGCTTTGTCATCTCCCTTGCCCTGCGCGCAGCCCAAGGCTCCGCGACCGTCGCGATTGTCACCACCACCGGGCTGCTCACTTCCGCGGTGATGGAGGGCGGCTACACGCCTGCGCAGATCGCCGTCATCGTTATCGCCATTGGCTTCGGCTCACTTGGCCTGTCCCACGTCACGGACGCCGGTTTCTGGACAGTGGTCCGGTACTACGGCCTCACCGTCTCCGACGGGCTCCGCACCTGGACCGTCCTCACCACCGTCCTGGGCCTTGCCGGCTTCGCGCTGACCTTTGTTGCCTGGATCCTGGTGGGAGGCCTGGGCGTCTGATGCGTACCCAACTCGACCACCTGGTCACCTCTGCCCTGCAGCAAGGCTCGGCAGTGCCGGCCTTCACCTGCTACGACTTCACCACAGCCCTTGCCGTGGTGGGTGCCGCGGAGGAATCAGGCCGCGGCGTCATCCTGCTGGTGGCGCCCAGGACCGCCGCCACCCGCAACGGGCTGCGCCTCATCGCAGCACTCCGTGGCCTGGCGGATGCCGCCACCGTCCCGGTTGCCGTGCAGCTTGACCACGCAACAAACCTTGCCGTGATGGCCGACGCCGTGGCTGCGGGGGCGGATTCCGTCCTCGCTGACGGCTCCTCCCTGCCCTTTGAGGAAAACATCGCTTTGGTGCTGGCAGCCCGGGCCCTCCTGGGCCCGGATGTGGTCCTGGAGGCGGAGTTGGGTGGCCTGGCCGGAGACGAGGACCGCGCATTCGGCGATGACGCTGCCGGAGTGGATATCGCAGGCCTGACCGACTCGGCCCAGGTTGAGGAATTTGTGTCCCGCACCGGCGCCGGATTGCTGGCTGTGGCCGTGGGCAACGTGCACGGCAAATACAAGGGCGAACCCCGGCTGCGGTGGGACGTGCTGCAGGACATCGCCGTACGGACCCACATTCCCCTGGTGCTCCATGGGGCCTCCGGCATTCCCGCTTCGGAACTGGTGAAAGCCGCCGCCATGAACGTGGGGAAGGTGAACTTCAACACCGAGCTCCGCACTGGAGTGCTGGCCACCCTGCAGGAGCAGCTGCCCGCTCACCGGGCCGACGGCGAAAACCTGCAGGCCCTGCTGGGCCGCTGGGACCGGACGGCGTCAGATTTCGCCACCGGCACGCTGGAGACACTGAGCAGGTAGGGACACCACCGTTGGTGCAGGGAGGCTAGGATCAAGCCATGATCCTGGCCTCCCTTGTCTTCGTTTTCCTGGCAGCAGCCCTGCACGTTTTTATCTTCACGCTGGAGTCGGTGAACTGGACCAAACCCGCCACGTGGAAGCGCTTCAACATCGCCTCCCAGCAGGACGCCGAAACCACCAAGTCGCTCGCCTACAACCAGGGTTTCTACAACCTGTTCCTGGCGATCGGCGCCTTCATCGGGCTTGCCCTGGTGGCCTTCGGTGGCGACGGCTCGGCGCAGGACGTGGCCGGCTGGACCCTGGTCTTCGCTTGCTGCGGCTCCATGCTGCTCGCCGCCCTGGTCCTGGCACTGAGCGGCAAAAAGAACCTCCGGCCTGCGGTGACGCAGGGGATCACCCCGCTGATCGCCGTCGTGCTTGGCCTGATTGCCGTCACGTCCTAGCGTTGCCCGCCGTTCCGCCGCGCCGGTGAGCATTGCCAGCGGGGCCAAGTAGTGCCACTGTCGAACCATGACCGAGAACACCATGTCCACGGAAGACACCTTTGCGCCGGACGTAGCGCTGGCCCGCAATGACGCGGACCACCGCTACGAACTGCATGTGGGCGGAACCCTCGCCGTCCAGTCGTTCTTCGAGGACCAGCCCGGACACGTTGACTTCATCCGCACCGAAACCTCGGCAGGGTTCGAAGGCCAGGGCCTGGGCAAGGTCCTGGCGCATTTTGCGCTGGACGATGTTGTGGCCACCGGAAAGCGGATCATTCCGCATTGCCCGTTTATTGCCGGTTACCTGCGCAAGCACGAGGGCTACGGCCAGTTTGTGGACTGGCCGGAAAGCTGACCCGACGGCGGGTCAGGGCAGTTCGTCGGCCGGACCGTCGATGGTGAACCCGCAGGCGCAACGGTACGTGACCGCCCTTTCTGCCATGGCGGCGCTGTCAGCGGGGCCGCCCTGCTCCTGCAATGCCAAACGGTCCGCCGGCATCCCACGTTGAGCCGGCCCGTCCCCGACCTGCATCGGAGCGGCAATATCAACGTGCACTGGTTCGCGGATGGGGGAGGAGCCCGGGTCCACCCGCTGCATGGGTGTCCTGCAATGCATCCGGGTGCTGAGTGTGGCCATCAGCTCCACGTCCACCGGTCCGGCCGGTACCTCCGGACTGCCCGGAGGGTCGGGGAGTGGTGCCGCCAGAAGGGGCTCTGCGGTGCTGGGCATGGTATTTTTCCTTGGGCTTCTTCACGGGCCTGCCGGCGTTGGCAGGGCCCGCCGCGAACTGCTTGCGGAGCTTTGCGCTTCCAACAAGCCAAGCATGCTTAGTACCTGCGGCCAAATTGCGGCCGCCACTAGGTCCTTCTTCGCCCGCTGCGGGGCGCGGGAAAGAGGGTCGTTGCCGTTGCGCCGGGTTCAGCCCCGGCGCCGCTGCCATTGGAAGGCATGCCAGAACAACAGCACCATGGCCGTCGCCAGCCCCGAGACGATGAGCTGCGGACTGAAAGACATCAATAGGTAGGCCAGGGGCGGGCCGTTGGTGGATCCGAAGGACATGACGGTTGTGCCGGCTCCGCCGAACAGGACAGCCAGGCCGCCCACCACCAGGGCTGCGGCCAGCAGCCAGAGCACAACAATGAACGGGTTCACGCTGAAGCCGGGCGATTTTTCGGCCGGCTCTGGCGGTTCACCGGCGCCCCCATCCGGAATCCGGTTTCCGTGCTGGTCCACTTCGCGGAAGGTCACCGCGCCCATTGGCTGTTCCATTGTTCCCCCTGGTTCCCAGGCTCCGTTCGGGCGCCCGGTCCATCCACCCTAGGCCGCGCAGGGCCGTTGGCGTCAAGGGCGTCGTTGCGGCACCATTCCGGAATCGTCCCGGCACTGCCCCGAATCATCCCGGCGCCATCGTTGGCACCTGGCGGGCCGCATATTCTGCCGGACGGTTCCACGGACTGCCAGTCAATGACGCCCCGCAGGCCGTTGAATCGTTCAATTCCGGGCGCCCGGGATAAATACATCACAGAAGTTTGATTAAAAGGGTTGCCTAAGTAAGGCTTGCCTATGCAATTCGACGTACAACCCTGACCGAAGGAATACCAGTGCCGCTGATGCCCCGCCTTGACGAGTTACCCGTGGACCAACCGCGACCGCTTCAGGAGCTGACGGGCCAGGATTTCGGCTCCCGCGTGGAGCTGGCACTTGGCGCCTCCAACCATCTGCTGAACGCCAGGAATTCCCCCCGCTACGTGGCACAGGTGCTGCAGGGCGTGACCGCAGTTGCCACCAAACTGGAGCGGAGCACCCAGCCGTTCACCGGCGTCGGACCTGCGGAGCTGCAGGCCCGGGTGGCCGCCGTGGACCTGGAAACGCCGCTGCCGGATACCGCGGCGGCGCTGGCGGAACTCGAAGGGGTATACCTCCGGGACGCCGTCTACTTCCACGACACCAAATACGCCGCGCACCTGAACTGCCCCGTGGTCATCCCGGCGCTGGTGGGCGAAGCCATCCTGTCCGCCGTGAACTCCTCCCTGGACACGTGGGACCAGAGCGCCGGCGCCACCATGATCGAGCGGCGCCTCATCGACTGGGCCGCGGACCGGCTGCACCTCGGCGCCGACGCTGATGGCATCTTCACCTCCGGCGGCAGCCAGTCCAACCTGCAGGCCCTCCTGATCGCCCGCAACCACGCCGTAGCCGGCCTCCGGCAGGACCCGGCCCGCAGCGGCCTCCGGCTGCCGGCGCTGCTGGACACCCTGCGCATCTTCACTTCGGAGGACAGCCATTTCAGCATCCAGAAGTCAGCGTCCATGCTGGGCCTGGGGTTCGACGCCGTGATCACCGTGCCGTGCACCCCCGACCATCGGATGGACCCGGCCGCGCTGGCCGCCGCAATGGCTGACGCCACCGACGCCGGGCTCACCCCCATGGCTGTGATCGCCACCGCAGGCACCACCGACTTCGGCTCCGTGGACCCGCTGGCCGAGCTCGCCGCCCTGGCCCGCGCCTACGGCGCCTGGCTCCACGTTGATGCTGCCTACGGCGGCGGCCTGATGGTCTCCGGCCGCTACCGGCACCTCCTTGACGGCACCCGGCTGGCGGATTCCGTCACCGTGGACTTCCACAAGACCTTCTTCCAGCCGGTCAGCTCCAGCGCCCTGCTGGTCCGCGAGCGCGCCATGCTGCGCCACATCACCTACTACGCCGACTACCTCAACCCGGAAAGCGCCGCCCTGGCCGACATCCCCAACCAGGTGGACAAAAGCATCCAGACCACCCGGCGCTTCGATGCCCTCAAGCTCTGGCTCACCCTGCGCATCATGGGCGCGGACGCCATCGGCGCGCTGTTCGACGAGGCGATCGACCTGACCTCCCGGGTGGGGGCGCTCCTTGATGCTGATGACGGGTTTGAGCTCGCCGCCCAGCCCCAGTTGAGCACCCTGGTATTCCGGTACCGGCCCCTGCTCGCTGACGGCAGCCGGCTTTCCGAGGACGCCGCTGACGTGCTGAACCCCGCCATCCGCGCCGCCGTCTTCGCCTCCGGCCAGGCCGTGGTGGCCGGCACCAAGGTTGCCGGGCGCCACTACCTGAAGTTCACCCTCCTCAACGCTGAGGCAACCCTGGAGGATATCGCCGGGATCGTTGACCTGCTGCGCCGGACCGGCGCGGGCATGCTGCAGGACGGGGTGGCAGCATGAGCCGCATCCACGACTTCGCAGCCATCGGCGTGGGGCCCTTCAACCTGGGCCTCGCCGCCCTGGCCGAACCGATCGAAGGGTTGGCCGGGGTTTTCCTGGAGCAGCGCGAATCCTTCGACTGGCACCCCGGCATGATGCTGGAACCGGCCCACCTCCAGGTCCCGTTTATGGCCGACCTCGTCACCCTGGCAGACCCCACCTCCCCATACTCCTTCCTGAACTTCCTGAAGCAGACGGGCAGGCTGTACCGCTTCTACATCCGGGAAAACTTCTACCCCCTGCGCGCAGAGTACAACCAGTACTGCCAATGGGTGGCCGGCCAGCTGCCGTCCGTCCGCTTTGGCACCACGGTCCGGGACATCACGCACGACGGCGGGGTGTACCGGCTCACCGTGTCCGGCCCGGCCGGGCCTGAGGTACTGCTGGCCCGGCGGCTGGTGCTGGGCACCGGAACCTCGCCGTACGTCCCCGCGTCCGGCCGCGACATCCTGGCCCGCTCCGGAGCGGGAACCGGGGGACTGGCCATCCACAACGCCGACTACCTGGCCCGGAAGGACGAACTGCAGCAGCAGCGCAGCATCACCATCCTGGGCAGCGGCCAAAGCGCCGCGGAGATCTACTACGAGCTCCTGCAGGAATCCGGAACCCACGGCTACCAGCTGAACTGGGTCACCCGGTCCGGCCGGTTCTTCCCGCTGGAATACACCAAGCTGACCCTCGAAATGACCTCCCCCGAATACGTGGACTACTTCCACGCACTTCCGCAGGAGCAGCGGGACCACCTGAACAAGGCGCAGAAGAACCTCTACAAGGGCATCAACTCGGACCTGATCGACGCCATCTATGACCTCCTCTACACCCGCAGCATCTCCGGGCTGGTGGACACGCAGCTGCTGACCCACTCCACGCTCACGGCGGCGGAATGGGACCCGGCAGCGGGCACCCACACGCTGCACCTCGAGCATGGCGAGCAGGGCAGCTCCTACACGCTGGACAGCGAAGCCGTGGTCCTGGCCACCGGGTACGGATACCACGAACCGGAATTCCTGGCCGGTGTGCAGGACCGGATCGCCCGGGACAGCGCCGGGAGGTTCGCCGTGGACCGGAACTACAGCACCGGCGTCGAACCCGGCGAGATATTTGTCCAGAATGCCGAACTCCACACCCACGGATTCGTTACCCCGGATCTGGGCATGGGCGCCTACCGCAACTCCTGCATCCTGCGCGCGATCACCGGCCGCGAGGTCTACCCGGTGGAACGCAACATCGCTTTCCAGCAGTTCGGTGCCCCGGCAGGCGTCGCGGCGGAGGTGCCCGCATGAGGTTCACCTTCCGCTGCCTCGACGCCACCGCCGACGCACCGCTCCTCCACAGCTGGGTGACCAAACCTTACGCCTCCTTCTGGGGCATGCTTTCCGCCAGCGTCGAGGACGTGGTGCAGGAATACCGGACCATCCAGGCCAGCGGCCACCACCACGCGCTGCTGGGGCTCGACGGCGGCGTCCCCGCCTTCCTGATGGAGGACTATCTTCCCGGCTCCTCACCCCTGGCCGCGGTCTATGCCGAGGAGCCCGGCGACGTGGGGATGCACCTGCTGGTGGCGCCGCCGTCGTCCGGCCCGGAAGCCGGGTACACCACTGCCGTGATGGACGCCGTCCTGGACCGGATCTTCGCCCGCCCGGACGTGGAACGCGTGGTGGTTGAACCTGACGCGCGCAACACCCGGATCCACGCCCTCAACGAACGGCTCGGGTTCCAGCCCGCCGGCCTCGTCACCCTGCCGGACAAGGAAGCGCTGCTCAGCTTCTGCACCCGCGCCGACTACCTCACCGCCCGCGCCGCACTGAACCTTCCCACCCCCATCCCCCAGGGAGCCGCACTGTGACCATCCACCTCGATCCTGCACCCACCGCCGGATACCGGGCCGCTGAAGCCCCGCACCTGGCCGCCGACCGCTGGGACATCGCCAACCGGCACCTGCTCCGGAAGGCGCTCGCCGAGTTCTCCCACGAACGCATCCTCTCGCCGGAACCCCTCGACGGCGGCTACCGGGTGGTGAGCGACGACGGCAGCTCCGAATACCGCTTCACCGCCCGGCTGCTGGAACTGGACCACTGGTCCATCGACCCGGGCTCCATCCGCGGCTTCCGGGACGGCAGGGAAGCGCCGCTGGACGTCCTGGACTTCATCACCGCGTTCCATGGCACGCTGGGGATCAACACCGCCATGCTGCCCGTGTACCTCGAGGAAGTCAGCAGCACGCTGGCCAGCCACGCGTACAAGCAGTGGGCCGGGCAACCGGCCGCCGCCGAACTCGCAGCAGGTGTGACCGGCGGGCTGGATGCTGCCGCGGACTTCCAGGCCATTGAACGCAGCATGACCGAGGGGCACCCCTGTTTTGTGGCGAACAACGGCCGGCTGGGCTTCGGGATCGGGGACTACCTGGCGTTCGCACCGGAAACCGGCGCCCCGGTCCAGCTGGTGTGGGTCGCGGCCGCGCGCAGCCACGCTGTCTTCACGGCCAGCCAGGGCCTGGACTACCGAGCCCACCTGGAGGCTGAACTGGGCGGCCTGGTGGGGGACTTCAACGCGGAACTCCGGCTCCAGGGCCTGGACCCCGACCTGTACTTCTTCCTGCCGGTGCACCCCTGGCAGTGGGAGAACAAGCTGACCGTCACGTTTGCGGCGGAAATCGCCCGGCAACGGATCGTCTACCTGGGCACCGGCACCGAGAAGTACCAGGCGCAGCAGTCCATCCGGACGTTCTTCAACACCGACCAGCCGGCGAAGTCCTACGTCAAGACGGCCATGTCCGTCCTGAACATGGGCTTTATGCGCGGTCTCTCCCCCCAGTACATGAAGGCCACCCCGGCCATCAACGACTGGCTGCGCAGACTGATCGAAGCGGACGGTGCCCTGCAGCAGCGCGGCTTCACGATGATCGGTGAGGTCGCAGCCATCGGTTACCACAACGGCTACTACGAGGCCGGCTCCGACCCCGGCTCGGCATACCGGAAGATGCTCTCCGCGCTGTGGCGGGAAAGTCCGCTGCCGCTGCTGGCGGACGGGCAGCAGCTGGCCACCATGGCCTCGCTCCTGCACGTCGACGCCGATGGCAGGCCCATGGTTTCCGCCCTGATCGAACGGTCCGGGCTGGCCGCTGCCGAGTGGGTGAGCCGCTACTTCGAGGCGTACCTGGTGCCGCTGGTCCACTGCCTCTACCGGTACGAGCTGGCGTTTATGCCGCACGGCGAGAACGTGATCCTGGTGCTGCAGGACGGGGTCCCGGTGCGGGCCGTGATGAAGGACATCGCCGAGGAGATTGTGGTGATGGGGACCCGGCTCGAGCTGCCTGCGGAGGTTTCCCGGATCCAGGTCGCCATCCCGGACAGTGAGAAGGTGCTGGCCATCTTCACCGACATCTTCGACTGCATCTTCCGGTTCCTTTCGGCCCTCCTGGATGAGGACGGGATGCTGCGCCAGGAGGACTTCTGGGCCATCGCGGCCCGGGCGATCGCCGGCTACCAGGCCGAACACCCGGAACTGGCGGACCAGTTTGCCCGGCATGACCTGTTCGCCGTTGACTTCGAGCTGTCCTGCCTGAACCGGCTCCAGCTGCGGAACAACCAGCAGATGCTGGACCTGACGGATCCCTCCGGCGGGCTGCAGATGGCGGGCCGCCTGGCCAACCCGCTGGCCCGGTTCGCCTAGCCGGGCCTGTCTCCGCGCCCGCCGTCGGATTCTGCACCATCAACCGGCTCGGCCCGCCGGCTGGCCCCGTCTTTCCGGGGCCGGCCACGGGGCCCGCGGGAATGATCGTGCAGAATCCGCCGGACTAGGCTGGCCGGATGAGCCAACCAGCACGCGGAACCACTGCCCTTATCACCGGCGCCAGTTCGGGCCTGGGCGCGGAGTTCGCCCGCCAGCTCGCAGCGCAGGGCTGCAACCTGGTGCTCGTGGCCCGGAACCGTGCCCGGCTGGAAGAGGTCGCGGTCGCCCTGGCCCAGCAGTACGGGACCACCACTGAAGTACTCCCCGCAGACCTGGCGGACGACGCCGGGGTGGCCGCCGTCGTCGAACGCCTGTCGCTCCCGGACCGGCCGGTGGGCATCCTGGTGAACAACGCCGGGACCGGGCTGCTGCATGACTTCGAGGACAATGTCATCGGCGAGGAGCAGCGGAACCTGAAACTCCACGCTGAAACGGCGATGGTGCTGACCCACGCCGCTGTGCAGGGCATGCTGGCCCGTGGCGGCGGCCGGATCATCAACGTGGCCAGCATCGCCGCGTTCCTGCCGCGCGGCACCTACTCGGCGGCCAAGGCGTGGCTGCTCAGCTTTAGCCGGTGGGCCAACTTCGCTTACCGTGCCCGGGGCATCAAAGTTACGGCGGTGTGCCCCGGCCTGACCCACACCGAATTCCACCAGCGGCTGGGAATGGACCAGCCGATGGCTCCGGCCTGGGCGTGGCTGGACGCGGAAAGGGTGGTCCGGGAAGGGCTGGCGGCCAACCATCGGGGCCGGGCCGTATGCGTCCCGTCAAAGCGGTACAAAGCGGTGGCCGTGCTGGCCAGATTGGCGCCGGCCAGGCTAATGGCGGGCCCGGCGCGCAAGGCCCAGTAGCGCGGCGGGGGAGCGGGTCCCCGGCCGCCGGACCGCCACCACCACCGCGATCCCCACCAGAGCCCCCACCAGGGTTTCCACCGCCCGTTCCGCGATCAGCACGGTGGGATCCGCGGGGGCGGCGAGCTGCGTCATCAACAGGATCACCGGGGTGAACCAGACCATCGCCAGCCCGTAGTGGCGGGTCATGAACAGCTCGGTCGCAAACTGGAACACGATCACCAGCAGGGCCAGCAGCACCGCCTCGTTGCCCGGAACCAGCGCTGCAACCGACCACGGGCCGGGAAGGATCACGGCTGCGGTGACGGCAAGGCCCACAAATGTTCCCACGATCCGGTGGATGCCGCGGCGGACGCTGCTGGGCAGGTCGGCGCCGGCCAGCGGCACGGCGGCAGCCGCCATGGCCCAGTGCGGATGGCCGCTGCCGCTGATGACCCCCACGGAACCTGCGGCGCCCACCGCCAGCACGTAGCGGGCGGCGTGGATCAGGAGTTCGCGGCGTCCGGTCCGGCCCGCCGCGGCAGGTTCCGGAGACGTCCGACGGCGGCCTGCCGGGGCCAGCCGGCCGGCCTGGCCCACGGCAAGGGAAAGGGCCGCCGATCCCGAAGCGATCAGCAGCGCCACGAACCAGGGGACCGCCGCGGGGACCGAGGCGCAGGCCCCGAGGGCCAGGATTCCAAAGAAGGGTCCCGCCGGTTTGAGCCGCATCCGGTCGGCGTAGACCGATCCCGCGCCAGCCAGTGTGGCTTCCACCCCCACGAGCCACCAGGATTGCAGGTGGTTGGCGGACAGGACAATGCCCACAGCCACCCCGCCCAGGAGCATGCCGGCAGCCCGGCCCTGGTGCCGGAGGCGCAGGAGATGGGGTGAGGACCTGCCGTACATAGCGGTGAGGCCACCGAACACCGCGTAGATGATGAGGTCCGTCCGGCCCGCGGCCAGCAGGAGCAGGGACGGCAGTGCGACGCTGACGGCAACGCGGACAGCGGCGGCGCTGTCGTTGTCAGCGGGTTCCAGGCGGTGCAGCGCGCGCACCTGCTCCACCACTCGGTTCATGCCCAACCATTCCTGTCAGCCGCTGGCCTCTTGGCCCTTCGGAAACTATCACCGGCCCCGGCCCGGAGTCATTTCCGGCGGACCCTGCACCGTCATGGACGGCTTCCCCGGCCGGGCCTTGTGGCAGGAAGTCCGGCCGGTGGCACGGCAAGGGCCCGCCCCGCGGCTTCCTGGGAAGAGCGCGGGACGGGCCCTGTGAGCGTGGGCTGCTGCAAGTGCCCTGCGCGGCAGCCGGGAAACGGCTGCCGCGCGGTGGTGCCTACGAGGTTGACGCCTTACCGGCAGAGTTGCTGTCCAGGGGAGCAACGTCGTCGAACGGCAGGTCAGCCACCACGAAGTTGGGGTTCTCGTCCTGGGTTGCCACCAGTTCGGCGGCCTCCTCCTGAGTGTCCACGCTGGGCATGGATCCGGGGAGGGGCTTGTTGGCCGACTCCTTGAGGAAGTAGATGCCGATCGCGCCGGCTGCGGACGTCAGCATCAGGTAATACGCCGGCATCATGTCGTTGCCCGTGGCCTTGATGAGGGCAGCCACGATGAACGGGGTGGTGCCGCCGAAGATTGCCACCGCAAAGTTATAGGCGATTCCCATCGAGCTGTAGCGGCTCGAGGTGGGGAACTGCGCGGGCAGCGAGGACGCCAGGTTGGCAACATAGAAGGTGACCGGGAAGGCAATCAGGGCCAGGCCCACCAGGGTTGACCACACCTCACCGATTCCGATCATCATGAACGCCGGGACGGCCAGGACGATGGTGCTTACAGCGCCTACCCAGAGGATTGGGCGGCGGCCCACTTTATCCGACAGGCGGCCTGTCAGCGGGATGCACAGGGCCATGATCACAAGGACCGGGATGGTCAGCGCGGTGCCGTGCATCTCGTCGTAGCCCTTCTCCGAGGAGAGGTAGGTGGGCATGTAGGACGTGAGGGCGTAGCCGGCGGTATTGGCGGCGGCCACCACAACCATGGCTACCAGGATGGGGCGCCAGTTGGCCTTGACCGTGGCCAGCGGGCCGTTGGCAGCGACGGGATCGTTGTTGGTGGCATCCTTGGCGGCTTCTTCCCGGGCATCAAGCGTGGCCTGGAATTGCGGGGATTCCTCGATCTTGCTGCGGAAGTAGATGGCGATCAGGCCCAGCGGCCCGGCGGCCAGGAACGGAATCCGCCATCCCCAGTCCTCCATGGCGTCCTGGCCCAGGGTGAGCTGCAGGACCGAGACCAGGGCGGCGCCCATGGCGAAGCCCAGGTAGCTGCCCAAATCCAGGAAGCTGGCAAAGAAGCCGCGGCGCTTGTCTGCTGCGTATTCGCTGACGAAGGTGGTTGCGCCGGCGTATTCGCCACCGGTGGAAAAGCCCTGCACCACCTTGAGGATGACCAGCAGCACGGCGGCCCACAGGCCCACCTGTGCGTAGCCGGGAAGCAGGCCCACGGCGAAGGTGCTGGCTGCCATGATCATCAGCGTGGTGGCCAGGGTCTTCTGGCGGCCCACCTTGTCGCCGAGCCAGCCGAAGATCACGCCGCCGAGGGGGCGTGCGATGAAGGTGGCGGCGAAGGTGCCCAGGAGGAAAAGGTTCTGGGTGGCCGGGTCGGATTCCGGCAGGAACGTGGGTCCCATGGTGGTGATGAGGTAGCCGAACACGCCCACGTCGTACCACTCCATCGTGTTACCCACGATGGTGCCGCCCATGGCTTTTTTCAGCATGGGCTGGTTGACGACGTTGACGTCGGATTCCTTCAGCCTGCGGCGTGGCAGCAGCTTGGGCTTCTTGAGAGCCTTGGCGGCTGTCGGGTCGGTTCCGCGGGCGTTTTGGGCGCCTGCTGAAGAGTCGGTCATGCTTCGGTCTTTGGGCATTTGGGTAGCTCCCGTGGAGGTCATTTGCTTGCGACTTGTAGCTGCCCCGCTCCGGGCAGACCTTCAATTTTACTGGAATTCTCTGGCATTGGCGGCGTTTGTGCCGTAGGGTCTATGGTTTTGCGCCGGGTTTTGGGGCGTATTACGGAACTTCTTTTCCCGGTTTTTCCCTTATATCCACTGGGATCGGCCGCCGCTGCCGCCGCCAGTGCCGAATCTTTTTGAACAACGGTCCTTGCGGGCCGCTTTTTGGGTGCTTTCCGACCCAAAAAGTGAGAGCCGTCACCAAGGTATTCCGGCGCTGTGGGGCGGGCCCTGGTGGTCCGATAGGGGCGGCCGGCGGGGGTTGCTGAAATCGGGGGTTCACAGGCACTGGATGCTTGCCTAAGGTGGACCCATGGGAATTTTGTAGAGACAGTTGGCGGACGCGCAAAGATTGGCCGGGACCGGCCTGCGCCACCGCAGGACAAGCCATCGCAGCAGGCGGCGAACCGCTGCGACCTCGATTTCCGCTGGCATTCCCGGCGGCCCCCTGGCCTTCGGGCTGAATGCTTCATTTCACTGCGGAAAGGAAGAAACAATGGCTGACGAAAATCGCACCCAGCATCTTGCCCCGGAGGTGGCCGACCACCTCACGGCCGCCATGGACGCCCCGGCGGCGCCGGGTCCGGCCGCCGCGGGCACGGCAGAGATGCCCGGCCAGAATGCCTGGCCGGACGGCAACGGCAAGAAGCGGCACCCGAAGGACCGCGGCTCAGGCCACGGCCGGATGGGCCACGAAGCGCCCGTTACCGCGGTCCACCGGACCAGCCGGCCGCAGATGCCGCACTCCTCCTAGCCCGAACTGCTTTGCAGCACTGGACCTGGCAGAAGCGGACTTTACGGCGCAGGAACGGCCCGGCCCCCCGAATCAGGGAGTTCCGGGCCGTTCCTGCGCCTGGTTCCGGAAACACTTGGCCCCCGGAACATCCGCACAGCCCGGAGCACCCGCACCGCCCGGAACACTAGTGCTCCCGGACAACCTCAGCCGGGTCTTTGTCCAGCCGCCAGCCGCGCCACACCGGATGCCGGAGCCGGCCCGGACCGGTCCATTCGCTGAACGTCACCTCGCCCACCAGCTCCGGCGCCACCCAGTGGGCATCCGCCGCATCCATTCGGGGAACCTCGTGGAATGGCGAGGTCTTCCTGCCCAGCCGTTCCACTGTTTGCCGCAGTTCGGTGAGTTCGCGGGTGCTGAAGCCGCTGCCCACCCGGCCCACATACGCCAGTTTGTCGCCGTCCGGGATGCCCACCAGCAGGGAACCGACGCTCTCCTGCCGGCCGCCTTTGCCGGGCCGCCAGCCGCCCACCACCACTTCCTGGGTCTGCTTCAGCTTCAGCTTGATCCAGGTACGGGTCCGTTGGCCGCTCACATAGCGGCTGTCGGTCCGCTTGGCCATGATGCCCTCAAGTCCCAGCTCGCGGGCGCTCGCCAGGAGGTCAGCCACCGGGTTGGCCAGCACGTCGGACAGGTCGACGGGGGCGGCGGAGGGCACGTGGAACTTCTCCAGCCGCTGACGCCGCTGCCGCAGCGGAAGTTTGCGCAGATCCTTTCCGGCGTCCTGGAGCAGGTCAAAAAGTACCAGGCGGACGGGGATGCTGGCCCTGGCGCGGGCCACATCGGCGGCGCGGGTGAGCTTCATCCGCCCCTGCAGCAGCCCGAAGTCGGGGCGCCCCGCCGGCCCTATGGCCACAATTTCCCCATCGGTCACAAAGGGCTGTGCCGGCCATGAGCTTCGGTCCGTGAACTCGGGGTAGGTCCGGCTGACGTCGTTGCCGTTGCGGCTAAGGATGCGGACTGTTTTGTCGTCCGCCAGGATGACGGCCCGGACCCCGTCCCACTTGAGTTCCAGCTGCCAGTCGCTGCCGGCCAGGTCGGATGGCTTGCCTGCGGTTGCCATCATGGGGCGCACGTCCCCGGGATCCCAGTCGCTGGCCCCCAATGCGCTGCCCCCCAATGCGCCGGTCTCCGAAGCGCCCCTCGGAGTGGGTGCATCCCCGCCCCCGGCCTCCACGTCGCGTGTTGGGGCGGGTGCAGCATCACCGCCCCGGGACCCGGCGCCCGCCACGGCTGCCCCGGAATCTTCCCCGTCGTCGCCATCCGCCGGCGCCCCGTGCCGCCGTCGGCCGCTGTAATGCTCGTCCATGAGGTGGATGAGCCACTGCCCCTCCGCCTCCTTGCCGTGTCCGCGGCCGGTGTGGATCAACGCGAACCTGCGGGTGCCGCCCAGGCCGCCGCCGTCGGCCCCGGTCAACGTGGCGATCACCTCCTTGCCGTTGATCCACTTCTCCAGCTGGTACGTTCCGTGGTCCCAGATGGTCACCTCGCCAGCGCCATATTGCCCTTTCGGAATGGTGCCCTCGAACGTGCCATAGTCCAGCGGATGGTCCTCGGTCTGCACCGCGAGGTTGTTCCGGCCGCTGCTCTCCGGCACACCCTTGGGCAACGCCCACGACACCAGCACACCCTCATGCTCCAGCCGGAAGTCGTAGTGCAGCCTGCTCGCGTGGTGCTCCTGGATCACGAAGCTGTTGCCGCTGCCCGCGCTGCCGCTGAACGGTTCGGGCGTGGCTTGGGGATCGCGCATGCCGCGGTACGCAGCAAGCCGCGGATCGCCGTCGTTGTGGCCTTCGTGATGGCCGGCTGAGGCATTAACGACGGCGGCAAACGGGTCCTTCCCGTCACTCACCCGCCGCATCACCGCCTGGTAGTCCAGATGCGTCAGCTTGGGTGAGCTGATCTCCCGCCAGGTGCGGGGCGCGGCGACGGTGGGGGTGCTGCGGCCGCGCAGCGAGTAGGGCACGATGGTGGTCTTCGCGGCGCTGTTCTGGCTCCAGTCCACCAGCACCTTGCCGCGGCGCAGGGTCTTTTTCATGTCGCTGACCGCCAGGTCCGGGTGGTCGGCTTCCAGGGCCCGGGCCAGTTCCTTGGCGAACGCCGAAATGCTGTCCGAGCTTTGGGTACCGTCCAGTGCCGCGTAGAGGTGGATGCCCTTGCTGCCGCTGGTCACCGGCACGGGATCCATGCCCACATCCTGCAGGATGGCACGGGCCAGCAGCGCCACCTCCCGGCACTCTTCCAGCCCGGCGCCGTCGCCGGGATCGAGGTCCAGGACCAGCCGGTCAGGCGGAAGCTGGTTGCCGTGCGAATCAACCTGCCACTGCGGCACGTGGACTTCCAGGGAGTTGATCTGGCCGAACCAGGTCAAGGTGGCCGGATCGTTGACCAAGGGATAAAAAATGGTCCTGTCCTTGTGGGTGATGGCGGCCCGGGGCAACCAGCCGGGAGCTGAATCGTCCAGGTTCTTCTGGAAAAAGACCTCGCCGGGTTCGGCAGCGGTGCCCACCCCGTGGACCCAGCGCTTCCGGGTGGCGGGCCGGTTGGCTGCGGCGGGGATGAGGACGTGCGCCACGGCCGCGTAGTAGGCCAGCACGTCTGCCTTGGTGGTTCCGGTCTCCGGATAGATGATTTTATCCAGGTTGGTCAGCGTCAGCTCGCGTCCGGCCACCCGCACGCGCTCCCTAGACCCGGCCATGGGGCTTCACCTCCGGCCCGGTCTGTTGTTCACTTGAGGGATGAGAGCCATCTGGAAAGGTGCCATCGCGTTTGGCCTGGTCAACGTGCCCGTGAAGGTCTACAGCGCCACAGAAGATCATGACATCAGTCTGCACCAGGTCCACAACGCCGACGGCGGCAGGATCCGCTACCAGCGCCGGTGCGAGGTCTGCAGCGAGGTAGTGGACTATTCCGACATCGAAAAGGCCTACGAGGACGACGGCCGGACCGTGGTCCTGTCCAAGGAGGAACTCAAGTCAATCCCCGCGGAGAACAGCCACGAGATCGAGGTGGTGCAGTTCGTCCCGTCGGAACAGCTTGAACCCATGATGTTCGAGAAGAGCTACTATCTGGAGCCGGATTCCAAATCGCCCAAGGCGTACGTCCTGCTCCGCCGGGCGCTGGAGGACACGGACCGGGTGGCGATCGTCCAGTTTGCGCTTCGGGAGAAGACCCGGTTGGGGGCGCTCCGGATCAAGGACGACGTGCTGGTCCTGCAGTCCCTCCTGTGGCCCGACGAAGTCCGTGAGGCCAGCTTCCCTGCCTTGGACGCCAGCATCAGGATTTCCTCGCAGGAGCGGGACATGTCTGCCGCCCTGGTGGAGTCCATGGCGGCTGACTTTGATCCGGCGCATTTCACCGATGACTATCAGACCCAGCTGCGCCAGCTCATCGACGCCAAACTGGAGCAGGGCGATTCCCTGGACACCGAGCAGACCTTCGGTGTGGACGCCGGCGAGGGTGGCAAGGGTGAGGTGATCGACCTGATGGAAGCCCTCAAACGCAGCCTGGACCGCAAACGCGGGGCAGCAGCGCAGGCCACCGACGAAGACGAGGAAGAAGAGGACGACGACGGGAAGCCGGCCAAGCGGGCCGCCGGAAGGACCGCCGGGCGGGCAAAGTCGACGGCGGCAAAAACCGCGGCGTCGAAGCCGGAGGGCGCAACGGCCACGAAGGCTGCTACCAAGGCGGCCGGCAGTGCCGCGTCCGGCGGCTCCAAAACTGCTGCCGCAAAGCCTTCGCCGGCGTCGAAATCGGCTGGTTCGGCGTCTTCCGGCACCAAAGCTGCGGCCAGTAAGGCCACGGCGGCCAGCAAGCCTGCGGCTGCCCGGACGTCGGCCAAGCCCCCGGCGAAGTCCACTGCCACCAGGGCCCGCAAGCCCGCCTAGCGGCCGGCCCGCCAGCAAACCGCAGTAACTTCCCTTAGGTTGGCGCCCTTTACACCCGGAGGCCGCGGGGCCACAATGAGCAGCATCGCAGCCTCCGCTGTGGCAACAGCGTGCTGACACTTGGACCTACCCGGCAGGGAGGCGCGGCCATGAAATCTGCGGACACGGACCCGGCGGGTGGGGGCGGCCCGCCGGACGCTGCTGAGGCAGACCGGGCGCTGAAGCAGAAGCACCGGGCCATGTGGGCATCCGGCGACTATCCGGCGCTGGCCAGCGAGATGCTGCCGGAGCTGGGCGCCATCCTGGTGGAGGCCTGCGGGATCAGGGCACGCCAAAAGGTGCTCGATGTGGCAACCGGTGCCGGCAACGCCGCCATCCCGGCGGCGATGATGGGCGCAAAGGTGGTGGCGAGCGACCTCACGCCTGAACTGTTCGACGCCGGCAAACGGCAGGCCGCCGAACGGGGTGTCAGCCTTGAGTGGGTGGAGGCTGACGCCGAGGCCCTGCCGTTCCCGGACGGCGGCTTTGACACGGTGATGTCCTGCCTCGGCGTGATGTTCGCTCCGCACCACCAGGTGGCCGCCAGCGAGCTGCTCCGGGTCTGCCGTCCCGGCGGGACCCTTGGCCTCCTGAGCTGGACCCCGGAAGGCTTCGTGGGGCAGCTCTTTGCCACCATGAAACCGTTCGCCCCGCCACCGCCGCCTGGCGCCCAGCCGGCGCCGCTGTGGGGCAAGGAGGACCACGTCCGCGGGTTGTTGGCCAGTGGGGTTTCGGAGCTCACCGCCCGCAAGCAGTTCCTCGCCGTCCGGAACTTCTCCGAGCCCGCCGACTTCATGCGCTATTTCAAGTCGCACTATGGGCCCACCATCGCCGTCTACAAATTCCTGGGCGGCGATGCGGAGAAGACAGCGGCGCTGGACCAGGCCCTGGTTGGACTGGCGGAATCGTTCGGGGACGCCCACGGCGATGCCCCGTTCCAGATGGAATGGGAGTACCTACTACTCACTGCGAAGAAGGCCGGGCATGTCTGACGGATTAGTGGCAACATCCATCATCACGATCAACGCGCCGCAGGACAGGGTGTGGCAGGTCATCACGGACCCGGAAGCGGTCAGGGAGTTTATGTTCGGCACCAACCTGGTGACGGACTGGACCGTGGGCGGGCCGATCGCCTGGCGTGGCGAATGGGAAGGGAAGCCCTACGAGGACAAGGGCACGGTCCTGGCCTTTGAGCCGCCCCGGAGACTGGTCCACACCCATTTCAGCCCCCTCTCCGGCGCCCCTGATACGCCGGAAAATTACCACACCCTGACGTGGACGGTGGAGGAGGAGGCCGGATCCACCCGGCTGACCCTCGCCCAGGACAACAACCCCGATCCCACGGCCGTGGAACATGCGCAGGGGATGTGGGACTCCCTGGTGGCGGACGTCAAAGGAATCGCCGAACGCGGCTGACCCCACGCCGCGGGGGCTTAAACGGGACGGCCACCGCCGGACGTGTCCCACGCAGGGGAAGTCCGACGGCGGCCGCCGTCACCGGAGTTTCTACTCGGCGTCGTGATCCGTTTCGAGGATCTGCACCAGGCGGGCCAACGCGTCGTCTGCGCCGTCGCCCTCGGCCCGGAGGACCACCACGTCACCGTGGGAAGCGCCAAGGCTCATGAGGGACAGGATGCTGGCAGCGTCCATTGCCTCGTCGGCCGGCTCGCCTTCACGGGCGATGGTGATGTCCAGGTCGAACTCACCGGCGGCTTCGGCGAAGATGGCCGCGGGACGGGCGTGCAGGCCAACGCGGCTGGCGATGGTGGCGGTACGTTCGGTCATTTCTGCTCCTTGGAGATCATAAAAGGCATTGTCGGCCGGGAAGGCGGACCTGGAAATCAGGGGCCTGCTCAGACGGTTACGGGAACCTGTTCCACCGTATCAACGGACTTCTTGGTAGCCCAGCGCTTCAGGGCCAGGACCGAGAACGCGGTGACAACGGTGCCCACGGCGATGGCGAGGAGGAACATGAAGAAGTTGTCGATCGCGAAGAAGACGAACACGCCGCCGTGCGGTGCCTTGGAGCCAACGCCTGCCGCCATGGTGATGCCGCCAGTGATGGCGCCACCAAGCATGCTGGCGGGGATGACGCGGAGCGGATCGGCGGCGGCAAACGGGATGGCGCCTTCGGAGATGAAAGAGGCGCCCAGCAGCCAGGCTGCTTTACCGTTTTCGTGCTCGGTGGCGGTGAAGCGTTTTTTGTCCAGCGTGGTGGCCAGGGCCATGGCCAGCGGCGGCACCATGCCGGCCGCCATAACGGCTGCCATGATCTGCCACGGAGCCTGGTTGGCGAGGGTGGCCGTTCCCAGGCCGGCTACCGCGAATGAGTAAGCGACCTTGTTGACCGGGCCGCCCAGGTCGAAGCACATCATGAGGCCCAGGATGACGCCCAGGACAACGGCTGAGGCGCCGGTCATGCCGGACAGCCAGCTGTTCAGGCCGGTGGTGATTGCAGCGATGGGTGCGCCGAGGACCAGGAACAGCAGGCCGGAGGCAACGATCGAGGCCAACAGCGGAATGATGACGACGGGCATCAGGCCGCGCAGCCAGCGGGGAACTTCCCAGGTGCCGATGACGTAGGCAATGTAGCCGGCCAGGAGGCCACCCACAATGCCGCCCAGGAACCCTGCGCCCGTGAAACCGGCCACGGCGCCGGCCACGAAGCCCGGTGCGATACCTGGCCTGTCGGCGATGCCGTAGGCAATGTAGCCTGCAAGCGCCGGGACGAGGAAGCCCATCGAGAGTGCGCCGATCTTGAAGAGCACCGCACCAAGGTAAGCACCCAGCGGGCCGACGGCGTTGTCCGGGTATTCGGTGGGCAGGTTGAAGAGGTTGTTCGTGGTCACGATGGTGTCCGCGAAGTCCGTGATCAGGTAACCGCCCAGCAGGAAGCCCAAGGCGATCAGCAGCCCGCCACCGGCAACGAACGGAATCATGTAGCTGACGCCGGTGAGCAGTGCCTTCTTCAGCTTCTGGCCAATGTGCTCGCCGCCAGCCGTGGACGTGTCCTCGGTGGAGCCGCCCGAACCTGCGGCGACGCGGCGGGAATTGGGGTCTGCTGCTGCAGCGAGTGCTTCCTGGACCATCTTTCCGGGTTCGTCAATGCCACGCTTCACCGGGGCTGTGATGACGGGCTTGCCGGCAAAACGCTCCTTTCCGCGGACATCCACGTCCACGGCGAAGATCACGGCGTCGGCGGCGGCGATGACGGCCGGGTCCAGCGGCTTGGCGCCGGAGGATCCCTGCGTTTCCACCTGGAGGTCAACACCCATCTCCTTGGCTGCAGCCACCAGGGAGTCGGCGGCCATGTAGGTGTGGGCAATGCCGGTGGGGCAGGCGGTCACGGCCACGATGCGCTTGGGCGCAGTACCCGGGGCACCGGCCGTGGCTGCACCCGCTGCGGCGGCAGGTGCCGCGTCGGCGGCGGAAGCGGCGGGCTTGTCTGCCAGGGCGCCGTCCACGAGGGCAACGATTTCCTCGTTGGAGGAAGCGTTGCGGAGGGCCGCCGTGAAGTCCTTTTTGATCAGGGACCGGGCCAGCTTGGACAGCAGCTTCAGGTGCGCCTGGTCTGCTCCGTCCGGGGCGGCGATGAAGAACACCAGGTCTGCGGGGCCGTCCTTGGCGCCGAAGTCCACCTTGGGGTCCAGCCGGGCCATGGCCAGGGTGGGTTCGGTGACGGCAGCGGACCGGCAGTGCGGGATGGCGATGCCGCCCGGAATGCCGGTGGCCGTCTTCTGTTCCCGGGCATAAGCGTCTGCGAAAAGACCCTCAACCTCCGTTGCGCGTCCGGTGGCAGCAACTTTGCTTGCCAGGTGCCGGATCACCGCCTCGGGCGTCGAGCCCAGGTTTTGGTCGAGGTCGACCAGTTCAGTTGTGATGAGCTGGGTCACTGTCAATCCTTTCGAAGGGCCGTGATGGTTACGGCATCCGGGGTTGTTTGCGAGACTGCCGGGACGGTGGACCCCGGCAGGGAGGCGGCGGCGGCACCGTGGGCCACCGCCTGGCGAAGGCAGTCGGCCGGGGCGGCGCCCTGGCCGTGGGCAAGCAGGTAGCCGGCCAGTGCGGAGTCGCCCGCACCCACCGTGCTCACTGCAGTGACCGGTGGATGCGTGGCCAGCCACGCGCCGTCGGCCGTTACCAGGACAGCTCCCTTGGAACCGAGAGTTGCCAGCACAGCTCCCACACCGGCACGGACGACGGCGGCTGCTGCTGTCGCGGCAGCCACCGGATCCGCTTCGAGTTCGTCAGCGGTGGCCGAGGCGAAGCCAGCTGCAGCAGCCAGTTCCGCGAGTTCCTCGGCATTGGGTTTGAGGAGGTCCGGTTTCCCGGAGCCAGGGGTGGTGCCATCGCCGTCGTCGGTGAGGACGGCCGCGAGGGGAGCGCCGGAAGAGTCCACGGCAATCCGGGGTGCGGTGCCGTTGGCGGCCGCACGAAGGCGCCGTGCCACGGTGGCGTAGAAGCCGGCGGGAAAGCCAGGGGGCAGTGAGCCTGCCAGGACCACCCAGCTGGCGTTGTGGGCGCTTTCCAGCAGGAGCTTGATCAGCGCTTCCTGCTGGTCCGCGTCCAGCTGCGGGCCGGGTTCGTTGATCTTGGTGGTCACTCCGCCCGGTTCCGTGAGGGCCACGTTGGTCCGCAGCGGTTCGCCGATGGGCAGGGAAGCGAACGGGACCGACTGCTCGCGCAGGCCCGCCAGGACCGGATCGCTGTCCGCGCCGGGGAGGACGGCCAGGGATTCCAGGCCGGACGCCACCAGGGCCCGCGAAACGTTGACGCCCTTGCCACCCGATTCCTGGCTGACGGAAACGGCGCGCTGGACTTCACCGCGCTCCAGGGGGCCGGGAAGGGCAACGGTGCGGTCCAGGCTGGGGTTGGCCGTGAAAGTGACGATCATACGACCACCACGTCCACGCCGGATTCTTCCAAAGCGGCCGCGAGTTCGGGGCCGGGTTCGCTGTCTGTAATCAAGGTGTCCAGATCTTTCAGGTCGGCGAACTGGACCAGGGTCTCTGTGTCCAGTTTGGAGGAGTCGGCCAACACCACGATGCGGCGTGCCGAGTGGACGAAAGCAGCCTTGACGGCGGCTTCCTCAGGATCGGGGGTGCTGAGGCCGAAGGTTGCATGGATGCCGTTGGTCCCGAGGAACGCGATGTCGGGGCGCATCCGCGAAGCTGCCTCCACCGTTGCCTGCCCCACGGCAACCTGGGTGAGCCCACGGACGCGTCCGCCCAGGATCTGCAGCGCAATTCCGGCGGTGTTGGACAGCTTCCCGGCGATGGGAACGGCGTGCGTGATGGCCACCAGTTCGGCGTGGGGGCCAGGGGAATCCAAACGGTCGACGGCGGTGCGGCGCGACAACATTTCGGCGAGGACTTCGGTGGTGGTGCCGCCGTCGATCAGGACGCTGCCCTGCGCGTTACGGGGGATCAGTGCGAGCGCGGCTTCGGCGATCCGGTGCTTCTGGTCCGGGCGTTGGATGGCGCGCTCGTTGATGCTTTCTTCGGTGGTGCTGAAACGGTCGGCCGCTACCGCCCCGCCGTGGACCCGGCGGAGTGTGCCCGCTGTTTCCAAGGTGGCGAGATCGCGGCGGACCGTTTCGGTGGTGATACGGAAGCGCTCAGCCAGGAGGGTCACGCTGACCCGACCGTTGCCGGTCACAAGCTCGGCAATCTTCTGCTGGCGCTCCTCGGCGAACACGTACCCTCCGTTGCGTAAAGTCCTGAAATCACTGCTGGCTGCGTGCCGGCCGGGGCAGTGCATCCGGCGTGACTGGCATCACATGATGTTGAGTTAATTGACTTTATCTTTGATCATGTTGGTTTGTCAATGGAAACCAACATGAAACAAAGGCTGAAGCAGTGTGTGGCCGGATTTGGGTCTCCGGGCTGATGAGGCGGCGCCCACGCGCCGGGGGTGGCGGGCATAAAAAAGCCGGGCCTGACCAACGTGGTCGGGCATAAAAAGCCGGGCCTGACCAACGTGGTCGGGCCCGGCCTTTCCGGATTCATTGCGGGGGGTGCTGCCCGCCTGCTGGCGCGCTGCCTGTCAGATGCCGCCGTCGCGGCTTTCGTTCCGGGTGATGCGCTCGCCGGTGTTGGGGTCCACCACGGAGCGCGTTTCGCTGACCCGCCGCGTGCGCCCCGGCGAGGCGAGGATGAGGGATGCAATCAGGCCCACAACACCTGCGGCGATCAGGATGTACCCAATCATGGCCTGGTCCACAAAGGGGATCAGGCCGGGGGCAATCGCCCAGGCAAGAATGGCGCCGAGTGCGATGAGGAAGATTGACGAGCCAATTCTCATAATTGCTCCTTAGAAGCCGATTGGTGCGGATGCGCTACTACTAAGCATGCTGTCCGTCCAGCGCCACGCTACCGCGCAATCGGGCGGTATTCAATGAATTCGGGAGCCGTCTTCCTATGGCGCCTGACTGGTGCAGGAGTTACCCCTGGTGCTGATGGTGTAGTGCGGAGAATCGCGGCGTCTCTTGCCCGGGGCCGGGGGCGGCGCCGGCGGCGGCGTCTCTTGCCCGGCACCTGTACTGACCTGTCCTGCCGTGGCACCTGCCCTGCCTTGGCCTCGCTAGGCTGGTGCGATGGAAACTGTGGTGTGGTCCAAACCGGAGGATCAGCGCGCCGGCACCCCCTTGCTGGTGATGATGCATGGCTATGGCACCGATGAGTCCCGCATGGTGCGGCTCTTCGAATTCCTGCCCCCGGAGTTCACCTTCGCTGCGGTCCGGGCGCCCATGGACATTGGTGACCAGTATGGCTGGTTCCTGCTGGACTACTTCCTGGCCAACGACTTCGCCGACGTGGTGCGGGTGACCAACTCCGTCCATGACTGGATCAACTCAGTCAGGAGTCAGCATTCAAGCGTGAGCCTGCTGGGCTATTCGCAGGGCATGGCCATGGCCAGCACACTGCTGCGCCTGCATCCGGCGTCCTACTCGGCGGTGGTGGGCCTCTCCGGTTTTGTGCTGAACAACGAACTCCTGACGCTGACGGACTCCTTCGAGACCAAGCCGCCGTTCTTTTGGGGACGGGACAAGGCGGACCTGGTGATCAATGAGGATGCCACTGCCTATACCGGGGAATGGCTGGACGAACACACCTTGTTGACCGCGAGGACTTACCCCGGGATGGGGCACGCCATGTCCAAGACGGAGATGTCCGATGTTGGCGCGTTCCTGCGCCACTATGTGCTGCGCTGAGGAGGTAACTGCGCACTCGCACCCTGAGAAATCCGTCACAGCACCACCCGAGCGGAAAAACAGTTGCCAGCCTAATTTGTAAGCGCTTACACTCGATTTTGGCCGTCATCGCGGCCTGAAGAGGACGGATGGCGGCTCCGAAGCCATCCGAAGCGCGCGGCGACCCCAACCCGGGTGGCTGACCCAAATCGATGCAACCGACATCCGCGGGTTCCGGTTTGTCCCACAGCACCAACGCGCCCATGATTGAAGAAACGCAATAATCTGCAAGGCCGTGGCCCACCGCAGTGCCGCCCGCCGGAACTTCCCGTCGCCCCTGCACATCAAGCATGGGCAGGCGGTGACCCGTTTCACGCGACCGTCTTCCCGGCTCCCCGCCGCCTGAAAGGAAAATGCACTGCTGATGACTGACAACTCTGCACCTGACGCACCTGTTTCAAAGGCCGGGCCTGCCGCTACGGGAACCACTGACTGGACCGGCGCTGCCGCCATCCTCTTCGACCTGGACGGCGTCCTGACGCCGACGGCTGAGGTCCACGAAAGAGCCTGGCAGGAGTTGTTCGAAGCATTCCTCAGCGCGCACCCACAGGCGCCGGAGTACACGGAAAGCGACTACTTCGACCATATCGACGGTAAACCGAGGTTCGACGGCGTCCGCGACTTCCTGTCCTCGCGCGGCATCACCCTGCCCGAGGGCCCGCTGGACGATGACCCCGCCAATAGCACGGTCCAGGGGCTGGGCAACAAGAAAAACCGCATCTTTAACGACATCGTGAGCGCAGGGGTTGAACCCTTCGAGGGCTCTGTCCGTTTCCTCGAAGCCGTGCTGGCGCGCGGACTCAAGGTCGCCGTCGTCTCCTCCTCCCGGAATGCCCCCTCGGTCCTGGCAGCTGCGGGCCTCAGCGGCAACTTCTCCATTGTTGTTGATGGTGTGGTGGCAGCCCGGGAGGGCCTGCCCGGTAAACCCAGCCCGGCCACGTACGAGTACGCCGCCAGGCTGCTGGAGTTGCCCAGCGAGGACTGCGTAGTGGTGGAGGATGCTGTTTCCGGCGTCCAGGCCGGCCATGCCGGGTCCTTCCACTCCGTCATCGGCGTGGATAGGGGAGCCGGGCGGCAAACCCTTCTCGCTGCCGGCGCCACCCTGGTGGTCAATGACCTCAAGGAACTCTTGCCCTAGGCCTGTTCGGCCCGCCCGGTGTACCGCTGCAACCCCCAGCAGCAGCACATCCGCCTGCAGTACCGGCGCTTCGAACGCCAGCACCACGCCTTAACATCAGCACGCCTTGGCCGGCTCCCCACCGGCTGCCCAGCAAAACGCCAAAGGACCCCAACAGCATGGCTCTCATCACCGCGGACCGCGAACGGTTCCCCAACACCCCCTGGCAGCTCGTGGAAACGCGCCATGAGCAAGGCAGCGCGGGCACCCTGGAAACCCTGTTTGCGCTGGGCAACGGGCACCTGGGGATCCGCGGCGCGCACTGGGCTCCAGCCGATGCCGACCTTCCCGGCAGCTTCATCAACGGCCTGCACGAGATCTGGGACATCAAGCACGCGGAGAACGCCTTCGGCTTCGCCCGGACGGGCCAGCGCATCGTCTACATCCCGGACGCCAACAACTTCACCGTGGTGATCGACGGCGAGGCCCTGAGCCTGGCCGAATCCGAGGTGCTGGAGTACCGGCGGTCCGTCGACTTCGCCACAGGTGCCTACGAGTGCCGGATCCAGTGGCAGTGCCGCTCCGGAGCGACCGTCACCACCACCGAGCGCCGGGCCGTTGGCTTCCGCAGCCGCGGCAGCCTGGGCATTTCGCTGGAGGTTGCCGCGGACCGGCAAGTCTCCCTGGACGTGACCTCCACCGTGAGCAACCGGCAGGACCAACCGGTGGAGGACCACTCCAACCACGACCCCCGACGCGCAGGCCGGCACGCCGGGCGCGTGCTGCTGCCGCTGCGCCTCGACGGCGGCGACGGTTCGCTCCGGCTGTCATGGGAAGCTGCCGAGTCGAAGCAGCGTGTGGGCCTGGCCGTGGACCACTGGACCTCGCCGGGCCACCAGCCGTTCGATACCCTGGTGGACCAGGATGAGAGCAGCGTCCGGTACGTGCTGGCAGCCAGCGCCGACGAGCCTTTCCGGCTGGAAAAGAGCGTCAGCTACGCCGCCGGCCCCGCGGTGCAGGACGACGCCGTGGACGCCGCCGAGGTGGCCGAAACCGGCCTGCGGCCCGTCCAGGACATCTTCGAGGAAAGCGAAGCCCACTACAAGGACTACTGGGCCACCTCCGACATCGTGGTGACGGGCCAGCCTGAACTCCAGCAGGCCATCCGCTGGAACCTGTTCCAACTGGCGCAGGCAACGGCCCGCGCGGATGTTGCAGGCGTGCCTGCAAAGGGCGTGACCGGGTCCGGTTACGAGGGGCATTACTTCTGGGACCAGGAGGTCTACATCCTGCCCTACCTGACGTACACCAACCCGGACGGTGCCCGCCAGGTGCTGGAATACCGGCACGGGATCCTGCCGGATGCCAAGATCCGCGCCAAGGAACTGAGCGTTGACGGCGCACTGTTCCCGTGGCGCACCATCAACGGGCTTGAGGCCAGTGCCTATTACGCCGCCGGTACCGCGCAGTTCCATATCGCAGCGGCCATCGCGTTCGCAACCAACCGGTACCTCTGGGCTACCGGGGACACCAGTTTCCGTGAAGGCATGGGCGCAGAGCTGCTCATCGAAACCGCGCGGATGTGGATCTCCCTGGGCTTCTTCGCCAAGGACGGGCTCTTCCACATCCATGGCGTCACCGGCCCGGACGAGTACACGGCAGTGGTCAACGACAACCTGTACACCAACGTCATGGCCCGCTTTAACCTCCGGGCCGCCGCTGCCCTGGAGCACTCGGGCATCACCCAGGAGGAACGGCAGCTGTGGGAGGCGGCCGCAAACCTGATGCACCTGCCCTTTGACGAACGGATGCAGGTCCACTCCCAGGACAACGACTTCATGACCCTGGAGCCGTGGGACTGGACCACGCCCCGCTCCAAGTACCCGCTGCTGCTGCACTTCCACCCGTTGGTCATCTACCGCCACCAGGTCCTGAAGCAGGCGGACACCGTCCTGGCGATGTTCCTCCAGTGGCAGGACTTCAGTGCCGAGGAAAAGCAGCGCGCCTTCGACTTCTACGACCCGATCACCACCGGCGACTCCACCCTGTCCGCCTGTGTGCAGGGCATCATGGCCGCCGAGGTGGGCTATGCCGGGGAATCACTCAAGCACTTCACGGATGCCGCCTTCATCGACCTGGACGACACGCACGGCAACACGATCGACGGCGTCCATATTGCCTCGACGGGCGGCGTGTGGAGCTCACTGGTCTGCGGTTTCGCCGGCCTGCGGGATCAGGGGCCGCTGCCGTTCTTCGATCCCCGGCTGCCGGCCGAATGGGAAGGGCTGTCCTTCCACCTGCGCATCAGCGGCAGGCTGCTCCGGGTTGAACTGACCCAGGGCGCCATCACCCTGACGGTCAGTGACGGCGACCCGCTGGACGTGGACGTCCGGGGCAGTAAGGTCACCGTGGGCAGCGACCCGGTCCGGGTGGAGCTGGCAGACATTCCGGAGCCGGAGCCCACAGTCTTCCCCACGGGACTTCCGACGGCGGGCATTCCGTTGGTGCGCGGCCGCAACTAAGTGCCGCGGCAGCAGGACGAAGGAGACTGACGCGGCGGGCGCGCCGCCGCGTCAGTCTCCTGCCGGCGTCGTGCTTTCCATTGCAGGTTCGGTGTCCAGGGGGTGCGCCCGGCATCCGGGCAACAACCATGGCCACCACGGCCATGATGGGGCAGACGCCGCCGGCCACCGCGAAGATCAGCCAGATGGGCAGGACCTCGGCGGCGGGACCGGCCAGGGCCATGGACACCGGCATCAGGGCCAATGACACAAAGAAGTCCAGGCTGGAAATGCGGCCCAGCAGGTGACGGGGTACGCGCCGTTGCAGCAGCGTTCCCCAAATGACCATGCCCACGCTGCCGGTGGCGCCGAACACAAACAGGGCCGCGGCGATCGCCCAGAAGCTGTCCATGAATCCGACGGCGGCCAGCGGCAGGCTGCCCGCGCCCCACGAGACCATCATCACCGTCAGGTAGCGGCGCGGCAGCCTGAAGGAGGCGGTCAGGAGGGAGCCCAGCGCGGCCCCCACGCCCATCACGGCGAGGAGGAAGCCGAACATGCTGGAATCCCCGGCGAGCTGGTCGCGGACCACGAAGGGCAGTAGGACCTCGATGGGCCCGATCAGGAACAGCACCGAGATGCAGGCCCACAGGAGCGTCCAGAGGAGCCACGGAGTCCGGACCGTGTAGCTCACGCCTTCGCGGAGGTCCTGCAGCAGCGTGTTTTTCCGGAGGACGCCGTGGTCCTGGCCGGGATCCGGTGTTGCCAGCGCGGTGCGGCTGAGGAAATTCAGGACGGCAAACGCCAGCAGATGGCAGGCGGCCACCGCAGCGACGGCGTGCGACGGCGACAGCGCCGCCACCACGATGCCTGCCACAGCTGGCCCGGCCGCCTGCTGGAGGACAGGGCGCATTGAACCCTCCATGCCGTTGGCGGCCAGCAGGTCTTCCGCCGGCAGGATGCGCGGGAGGATGGCCGAGTAGGCGGGGAAGAAGAAGGCGGCGCCCATACCGAGCACAAACGCACCGATGGCCAGGTGCCAGATCTGGAGCAATCCGGTCATCGCCAGGGCGGTGATAGTGGCGATGACGGCCAGGTTGGCACCCTCCACGGCAATGATCAGCCGACGCTGCGGGAACCGGTCGGCGGCGATGCCGCCGGCCAGGACAAACGCCACCAGGCCCACGCTGCCGGCGGCTGCGACGAGGGACAGGTCCAGGGGGCCGCCGCCCAGGTGGATGACCTGGTAGACCATGCCCACGGCCCACATTCCCGAACCAAAAATCGAAATGGCCAGGGCTGCGATCAGGACCCGGTACTCGCGATGGGCAAACGGTCGCAGGGCTTTGGGGGTGGGCATATCCCCAATACTAGGTCCGGCATCCGGTTTCCGGGGTGGGCACCAAGTACCCGGTTGTGGGCTTGAACGGGGGCGGCGGCTGGGTGGTTCAACCCCAAGCAGCCTTAGTATTGGGGAAGGCCGCATCCGCCGCGGCGAGACTAACAGAGGTGACCATGGCCAAGCGCAGCAATCCCGCAGTCCGAATCGCACAGGAGACGGCCCACAACGCCGTGTTCGATGCCGACGGCAAGCCCAAGCCGGGCGTCCACAACATGCTCCTGAAGGCAGTGGAGATCCAGCGGCCGCTGGTGCTCGCCTACATCCGACGGCTGCAGAAAAAGCATCCCAAAGCCACCGCGGCCCAGCTCGCAGCCATCCTGGAACGGGACTACATCCGGGCGGTAACCGGCGGAGGGGCAGTGGTGGGCGCAACTGCCGTCGTCCCCGGGGTGGGAACCATTGCGTCGCTGGGCCTGTCCGCCGCGGCAACCGTTGGCTTCCTGGAGGCAACGGCGCTGTACGCGACGTCGCTGGCCGAACTGCACGGCATCCGCCTGACCAACCCCGAGAAGGCCAGCACCATGGTGATGGCCATCATGCTGGGCGAGGAGGGCACGTCGCTGCTGAGCACGCTCAGCAGCCAAGCAGCAGGCGGTGCCGGCATCAACACCACCAAGACACTGGGCAGCGTTTTTTCCAAGGCCATGCCGATCTCCGGCTTTGGCGCCGTGCGGAACAAGATCCAGAAAGCCTTCCTCAAGAATCTCCTGAAGCGCCAGGGAACGGCGCTGTTGGGGCGGGCCCTGCCGTTTGGAATCGGCGCGGTGGTGGGGGGAGCCGGTAACCTCATGATGGGACGCGCGGTGGTTTCGAACGCCAAGGAGGCGTTCGGACCGATGCCGGACACCATCCCCGGTGAGCTCACGCTGAACGCTGCAGCTCCCGACCACCAAACGCTGGAAGGCAACACACTTGGATCTCAACGCTGACCTAGGCGAATCATTCGGCTCCTGGAAGATGGGAGACGACGCTTCGATGTTCCAGCTGGTTACCAGCGCGAATGTGGCCTGCGGGTTCCACGCCGGGGATCCCATCACCATGCTGGACAGTTGCCGCTCCGCCTATGAACTGGATGTGACAGTCGGTGCACACGTGGGGTACCGGGACCTCGCAGGCTTTGGCCGGCGCGCACTGGACGTCAGCTTCGATGAGTTGTTCGGCGACGTGCTGTACCAGCTTGGCGCGCTCGACGGTGTTGCGCACGCCGTTGGTGCCTCCGTGGACTACGTCAAGCCGCACGGCGCCCTGTACAACCGGCTCGTCAACGATGCGGAGCAGGCGTCAGCCGTTGTGGCTGCAGTCAATGCCTACGATCCCGGCCTTCCCATCCTGGGCCTCCCCGGCTCGGAGCTGCTCAAACAGGCCAAGGAAGCGGGCCACCCGGTTTACGTCGAGGCCTTTGTGGACCGTGCCTACCGGGGCGACGGGACGCTGGTTCCGCGGGCGCAGGAAGGCGCGGTGCTGCACGACGTCGACGCAATCGTTGAGCGCGCCGTCCGGCTGGCCACCAAGGGTGAAGTTGTTGCCGTGGACGGGACGGTCGTCAAAGTCCGGCCCGACTCGCTGTGCATCCACGGCGACACCCCCGGAGCCGTCGAAATGGCATCCGGCGTGCGGGCCGGCCTTGAGGCTGCCGGCGTGGAGCTGGAGGCGTTCGCCTAGGCCGTCAGGTTCCGGTCGAATCGGCTCCGGCTGCCATGACTCGAATTCTGATTACCGGAATGTCCGGGGCGGGAAAGACAACTGTGCTGCGCGAGTTGTCCCGGCGGGGCTACAGAACCATCGACACGGATTACGACGGCTGGGTCCTTCCCGACAGGACGTGGGACGAGACCCGGATGTCCGCATTGCTCGAGACGCATATGCCGCTGTTTGTTTCGGGGACTGTTGAGAACCAAGGCGCCTTCTACGATCGGTTTTCCGCTGTTGTCCTGCTGAGTGCACCGGCGGAGATCCTCATCGAGCGGGTCTCTTTGCGGGCCAACAACTCCTATGGACGATCCACAGCCGACCAAGCTGAGATTCTTCAGTTCATTCTTGACGTCGAGCCTTTGCTTCGGGGTGGCGCTACCTTAGAACTCGACGGCCGTCGGCCGGTCTCTGAACTTGCGGATGAACTCGTGCGCCTCATCAGGGTGTCCCCCTGAAGCCCGGCTCGGATGCCATCAGCTGTGCTGCTGAAGTTTTGGCCGGCGTCGCCCCGCTGTGCCCGGGCGGCCTGCGAGCTGAACCGGACGGCAGTAGATCTTGACCGGCGCCGTGTCAGGCATCGGCGCGGGGATTCACCCGGCGGGTCCAGAACTCCATTCCCGACGTCCCCGGTCCGCATTTCCTAGGTAGTCAAGCCGTGAAGGTACTTCTCCAGGAATGAATCCGCGAGGGAGAAACTTCGGCGGTGCTGGTTTTTACGGAGCTTGTGCCGTTTGAGTCTTCTCCGTGCACTGGCGCCTGACTGGTCTCGGCATGGTCGTGTACTGGCGCCCGGCGCTGGACCGGGTTCGAGGCGATCGCGCTGTCCGTGTTGTGGTTGCCGGTGCTCGTGGTTGTGTTCCGGGCGCCGGGGTTGGACCTCGTGTTCGGGCTCTTGTTGCTGGAGTTCTTGGTGTTGGGTTTCCTGGTCCTGGTCCTGGTCCTGGTCCTGGTCCTTGTTTTGGTCCTGGTGTTCTGGTTCCTGGTGTTCTGGTTCCTGGTGTTGGGGCGTGTTGGGTGTGGGGTGTTGTTGGGTCCACTCGGACGGCCAGGTGGGTGGTTCGTGGTCGGGTTGTTCGGCGGGGTAGTAGCGGCCGGTGGGTGAGAGCCAGCCGGGTGGGTGGTTTT